>CAVSUZ010000011.1:0-137647 GCA_963731335.1 uncultured Pseudomonadota bacterium
TGGGGAGTTTTGTAGAAAACTTGGGTTTTGCCCGGGGGTGGACTGCACCCCAAATCCGGGCATCTTCACAAGACTCCCCCCCCATCCGCGCACGCCCTAAACTCCCCGCCCCCCGCCCGAGACCCCCCGATGGACCTCGCCGTCGCACCCCCCCTCACCGACAACCGCCTCGCCACCCTCCACGCCCTCGAACGCAAGCTCCTCTGGCTCTCCGCCTGGATGGTCCACAACGCCAACCACCTCCGCCCCAACCGGGACGGCCTGAAGGTCGGCGGCCACCAGGCCTCCTGCGCCTCCTGCATCTCCATCATGGCCGCGCTCTACTTCGAAATCGCCCGGCCCCAGGACCGTATCGCCGTCAAACCCCACGCCGGCCCCGTGTTCCACGCCGTCAACTACCTCTTCGGCCGCCAATCCGTGCCCAAGATGGAGAACTCCGCGCCCTCGGCGGCGTCCAGCCCTACCCCTCCCGCGTGAAGGACGGCCCCGAGGTCGATTTCTCCACCGGCTCCGTCGGCCTCGGCGTCGCCATGACCACCTTCTCCGCGCTCGATCCAGGACTACGTCCGCCTCCACAACCTGGCCGACACGACGCTTCCCCCCGGCCGCCACATCGCCATCGCCGGCGACGCCGAACTCGACGAAGGCAACATCTACGAAGCCCTGCTCGAGGGCTGGAAACACGACGTCCGCAACGTCTGGTGGGTCATCGACTACAACCGCCAGTCCCTCGATTCCGTCGTCCCCGACCGCCTGTTCGGCCGCATCGAGGGCCTGTTCCGCGACATGAACTGGAGCGTCGTGACCATCAAATACGGCCGCAAGCTCCAGCAAGCCTTCGCCAAACCCGGCGGCGAAGCCCTCCGCCACTGGATCGACGACTGCCCCAACTCGCTCTACTCGGCCCTGACCTTCCAGGGCGGAGCCGCCTGGCGCCAGGCCGTGCTCGCCGATCTCGGCCGCTCCCGCAGCCTCCGCGCCCTCATCGACCCGCTGTCCGACGACGACCTCGCCGCCCTGATGACCAACCTCGGCGGCCACGACATCGAAACCCTGATCGACATCTTCCGTCAGGCCGAGGCCGCCGGCGACCACCCCACCTGCTTCATCGCCTACACCATCAAGGGCATGGGCCTGCCCTTCGCCGGCCATAAGGACAACCACGCCGGCATGATGACCAAGGACCAGATGGAGATCTTCCGCGCCGCCCTGAACATCCGCCCCGGCCACGAATGGGACCGCTTCGAGGGCCTCGACATCCCCGAACAGGACCTCGAAGCCTTCCTCAACGACTGCCCCTTCGCCACCCCCCTCACCCCGCAAGGCCGCTACCTCAGCGCCCCCACGGTCCACATCCCCGCCACCCTGCCGGCCCCGAAAACCGCCGGCCGCAAGCTCTCCACCCAATCCGGCTTCGGCGACATCCTGGCCGAGATCGGCCGCGGCCAAGGCGAATACGCCGACCTCGCGGCCCACATCCTCACCACCAGCCCCGACGTCACCGTCTCCACCAATCTCGGCCCCTGGGTGAACCGCCGAGGCGTCTTCGACCGCCACACCCGCAACGACGTCTTCCGCGACGCCAAGCTCGCCTCCGCCCAGCGCTGGGGCATGTCCCCGAAAGGCCAGCACATCGAACTCGGCATCGCCGAGCAGAACCTGTTCCTGGTCCTCGGCGCCGCCGGCCTGACCCACGCCCTGACCGGCGCCCGCCTGCTCCCCA
This sequence comes from uncultured Pseudomonadota bacterium, assembly GCA_963731335.1. GTDB lineage: Bacteria > Pseudomonadota > Alphaproteobacteria > Acetobacterales > Acetobacteraceae > CAVSUZ01. Next base: position 1,724 of record CAVSUZ010000011.1, read on the forward strand.
TCGGCACCGGTGTACGACCCGTTCGTGAACCGCGGCCTCGATGCCCTGATCTACGCCTGCTACCAGGACGCCCGGTTCCTGCTCGTCTCCACCCCGTCGGGCCTGACCCTGGCCCCCGAGGGCGGCCAGCACCAATCCGTCAACACCCCGCTGATCGGCATGGCCGCCGACCGGCTCGCCAGCTTCGAACCCGCCCATGTGGACGAACTCGCCATCCTCATGCGCCACGCTTTCGATCTGATGCAGCGGCCCGACGGGTCGTCCGCCTGGCTCCGCCTCTCCACCCGCCAGCTCGACCAGCCCAACCGCACCCTCGACCCGGCTTCCGTGATCGCCGGCGCCCACTGGGTCACGCCCCCGGCCCCCGGCGCCCGCATCGCCATCGCCTACCAGGGCCCCGTCGCCCCCGAGGCCGAAGCCGCCTTCGCCGAACTCCACGCCGAGGACCCCGCCGCCGGCCTGCTCGCCATCACCAGCCCCGACCGGCTCCATGCCGGCTGGACCGCCGCCGCCCGCGCCCGGCGCGAGGGCGACGCAGCGCCGCCTCCCACATCGAGCGCATCCTCGCCCCGCTGGCGCCCGGCGCCGCCCTGGTCACCGTGCTCGACGGCCACCCCGCCACCCACTCCTGGCTCGGCGCCGTCCGCGGCCAGCGCGTCATCCCCCTCGGCCCCGACCATTTCGGCCAGTCCGGCGACATCCCCGACCTCTACCGCGAATACCGCATGGACACCGACGCGATCCTCGACGCCTGCGCCCAGGCCTTGTTGACATAGGCTGGTACAGGTGCCGGCTTGCGTTATCGCAAGAATCTTGTCCGACTAACGGGGGCTACTTCTTGAAAGTGCACTGCCTTGCTCGGAACCATTTATACGCACTGTTCGTGCGGGTAAGCTGGCCGAAAAGATGATTGGAGCGCCTCGTGCCGCTACTTGAGTTTTGGACCTCCAATCCGACCGCGGTTGAAAAAATGAACCTGGAGCAGGTCGTCGTATCGGCTGGCGATGGAATGCTTAAGGATGATTCTTCTATCTGCTCCCCACGAAATTCGAGACTATCTCGCCCAAATCTCGAGCAGCAAGATCGCAGTGTACGTGGATCATTGCTTGTCCTCTGCTTTCAACAAGAGCGGGATGGTCCTTCAGGATCTCATCAATCAGGTCGGACGTCGGCTCGACTACAAAGTAACTCATGGCCGATATCAGGGAACGGCTAAACAGATTGGATTTGATGGCAATGGATCTCTCCAGAGGGGCACACCATCGTCGCAGAGGTGAAAACGACCGAGGCATACCAGATATCATTGGAGACAATTGCCGGCTACAGAGCGAAGCTTCTGAAGTCAGACCAGATCACCGAGCCGTCATCAATTTTGATCATCGTCGGCCGTAAGGAAACGGGAGAGCTTGAAGCCCAAGTCAGGGGATCACGTCACGCTTGGGATATGCGTTTGATCAGCGCCGACTCCCTGATCAAGCTTGTGCAGCTGAAGGAGAATGCCGAAGGGTCGGATACCGGCAAGAAGCACTCGACGTTTGTTGACCCCCATAGAATATACGCGCCTCGATGATGTGATCGACGTGGTCTTCACCACTGCGAAGGATGTCGAGACTGCGAAGGACGTCGAGACAGCAACTGAAATGGCCGAAAAGGACGACGAAGCCGAGGCCCTCCCGGCCCAGGACAAATCAAAGGGAAATTGGCAGTTCACGGATAGCCATTTATTGCAGGCCAAACGCGAAGAGATAGTCGCCCGATTCAGCAAAAACATAGGAGCAGCATTCGTAAAGAATAGTCGTGTGACATCGTAATCTGGGATGTAAGCCATCAAAAGCGTCGAATTTTGGTACAATCTCTAAGCGGTATACAAAGCGATCTTCTGATCCCGATTGGTATGCTTATCACCCCGAGTGGGACGAATTCCTCGAGCAAGGTTCCGAATCGTACGCGATCTTCGGGTGCATGGATCTCACGTTGGCATTTGCAGTCCCCTGGAAGACTTGACGACCATCGAGACGCCTTAAACACTACCACAACCAAAGACGGTCGCACCTATTGGCATGTCCATCTCGTAGAGACGGAGGCAGACCAATATGCAATGCTTCTGCCGAAAAAATCGGCCTCCTTGCCGCTGGACCCTAACCGCCCATACTCGAATCACGATGATCCCTTGCAACGAAATCGCGAGGTCAAGGCGGCTTTCCGGTGGTTCGGGAGTTGTGCTTTCTCGAAGCCGAACTGGGCATCGATCCTCGCCAGCCTGATCGCCTCCACGCTTCAAATAATCCTAAGATCTAGGCAGACGCACCTTCGCTATTTTCCGACCAGGACACGGCCCGTTATCGTCTTAACCACCTCTTTCGATTGAGGAGCCCGCCGTTGATCCGCGCCAGCTACGGATCCGGAAGCCGGCGCGCTCTTCGTGTGGTTCGCCCTGAAGGCACGAAATCAGCCACCACCGAGGAAGTCGCCCCGGCATTCTCCTGACTGCGACGCCATGGCACGAGCAGCGGGCATATGAGGGCGCTCGACCGCACCTTAACAATCCCAGCCGGCTCACTCGGCTAACCCGTCTTCGCGGATTCGCGCGCCAGAATCACGATTTTCGGATGGGTGGGGAACGATAAGTATTTGATAGCTGTGACAAGTATTACCGCGGCCACGGCTGAATCGGCTGTAGTGAAGACCTACCCTGTTCCCAGCATCAGATTCGTGCAGCTAGATTCGCTTTGTCATGTTTCTGCGGAAGACCCAGCGCAAGAAGGACGGCAAGACGCACGAGTATTGGAGCGTCGTCGAGAACAAGCGTGTCGTGGGCGGCCGCGTCGTCCAGCGTCACGTGCTGTATTTGGGCGAGATCAACGCGTCACAGGCCGCGGTGTGGCGCAAGGCGATCGAGGTGCTCGACGAGGACGCGGGGCATGCCCGAACGATGGCGCTGTTCGCCGAAGATCGCTGCACCGGCCTCGCACCTGACGCGTCGGTGGTCCAGCTTCGTCTGTCGCAGATGCGGCTTTGCCGTCCGCGCCAGTGGGGCGCCTGTTGGCTGGCTGGGCAGCTATGGCAGGCGTTGCAGCTGGATCAATTCTGGACTGACCGGCTGCCGCCGAGCCGCAAGGGCACGCGATGGGATCAGATCCTCCAGGTGCTGGTGGCCTACCGGCTGATCGCGCCGGGCAGCGAATGGAAGCTGCACCGCGACTGGTTCGGCAAGAGCGCCATGGCCGACCTGCTGGGGGCGGACTTCGGACTGGCCGAGGCGCACAAGCTGTACGCCTGCCATGACCTTCTGCTGCAACACAAAGATGCGTTGTTCTCCCATCTCACGGCGCGCTGGCGTGACCTGTTCAACGCGAATTTCGATGTGCTGCTCTACGATCTGACCAGCACGTATTTCGAGATCAATGCCTCGGATGTGGCGGAGGGTGACAAGCGGCGCCACGGCTATAGCCGCGACAAGCGGCCGGACTGCCCGCAGCTGGTGATCGCCTTGGTGGCCACTCCGGATGGCCTGCCCTTGGCCTATGAGGTGCTGCCCGGCAACACCGCGGACTGCACGACGCTGCCGATGTTCCTCGCCCGGATCGAGCAGCAGTACGGCCGCGCCCGGCGCGTCTGGGTGATGGATCGCGGCATCCCCACCGAAGCGGTGCTGGCGGAGATGCGCGCCAGCGATCCGCCGGTGCAGTATCTGGTGGGAACCCCGAAAGGCCGCCTCTCGCGGCTTGAGAAACAGCTCCTCGCCAGACCTTGGCAGGAAGCCCGACCGGGCGTCTCGGTGAAACTGCTGGCCGAGGACGGCGAACTCTATGTGTTCGCCGAGAGTGCCGATCGCGTCAGCAAAGAGCGTGCGATGCGCAGGCGGCAGCTCAAGTGGTTGTGGAAACGGCTGCGAGAGTTGGCTGCGATGGAGGTTCCGCGCGAGGAAATGCTGATGAAGCTGGGCGCCGCAAGGGCCCGCGCTCCCACCGCGTGGCGCCTGGTCGATATCGCGATGGACACAGCAGGCGCCCGATTCAGTTATATCCTCAACCGCCAGAAACTGCGGCGGATCCGACGGCGGGAAGGACGCTATCTGCTGCGCACCAACCTCACCGAGAACGATCCCGCGCTGTTGTGGCAATACTATACCCAGCTTGTGGCCGTGGAAGAGGCGTTCAAGAACCTGAAGGGCGATCTGGCGATACGGCCGATCTTCCATCAGGAAGAACGTCGGGTCGAAGCCCACATCTTCATCGCGTTCCTGGCCTACTGCCTGCAGATCACGCTGCAGCGACGCCTGCATGCGTTGGCGCCAGGCCTCACCGCACGGAGTGTTCTCGAGAAGTTCGCTGCCGTCCAGATGATCGATCTCCATCTGCCGACCACCGACGGGCGGGAGTTGATGCTGACCCGCTACACTCAACCGGAGCCGGAACTTCAGCTTCTGATCCAGCAGCTTAAGCTCAGTTTGCCGCCGCAGCCACCGCCGCGCATCGCCAACGGCACCGTTCCTCGACGTCTGCCGTAGTGAAGACCTTTTCGGCTAACCCGTTGATCGGAAATGGCAGTGGTTCAGCAAAATCCCCCAATCCGCGAAGTCGGGCTAAAGAACGGCAAAAGCATGCGGCCTGCGCTTGATCCATCCTCGCCCCCGACCCGAAATCAGGCTGATTGACCGCCCCCAGCCTCACCGTAACCGTCTCTTCACCCGACCGAGTCTCACTGCACAGGCTGCAACCAAGGGCGGTTATGCCAACGATCTCGGTCTTCTTCGGAATCATGATCCGCATGTATTGGTGTGAGCACCCTCCGCCTCATATCCACGCCTACTACCAGGGCCATCATGCGCTGGTAGCGATCGCGACTGGAGCCTTGATTGGTGGTCGTCTGCCGGCTCGGGCCGAGGCCATCGTCCGTGAGTGGGTCCTTTCGCGCCAGGAGGCCTTGATGGATAACTGACACCGCGCCCGCCAGATGCTGCCGCTTCATCAGGTCCCCGGAGCCGACTTGGAATGATACCCCTGATCGACATCACCGAGGTCCGCCCTCAACGAGACTACCGGCTCTTCCTCCGCTTCTCGGATGGCTCCGCCGGCGTCCACGATTTCGCGCCGCTGCTTGATCACCCTGGTCCCATGACCATGCCGCTCCAAGACCCCGCCCTGTTTGCTCAGGCCTTCATCGAGGCCGGCAGTTCTCGCCTGGCCCGACGGTCTCGATCTGGACCCAATCCAGCTCCATCAGGAAATGACCGCCGCCGGCGAACTCAGCCGCCCGGCTGCCGAATGAGCCGGTCCATCGCCGTCTGAGGTGGCCAGTCAGGCCCTCTCGGGGACTCAACTGTGAGGAACAGTTCTGCCAACCCTGCTGGTTTGGAATATTGGATATCCACAGTAGGATATCCATATAGCCCGCCGGCATGCCCCTCTACATCAAAGACGACATCACCGCTGCCCTCGTCACCCAGCTCGCCCGCCAACGCGGCGTCAGCAAGCAGGACGCGGTCAAACATGCAGTCCAGGCCGAGCTCGACCGCATCGCGCAAGCCATTCCCCTGACCGAGCGGCTGAAAGCCTTCTGGGCCGCGCATCCCCTGCCGCCCCCAACCGGCCAGACCGCCGACAAGCCGTTCTTCGACGATCTCTCCGGTGACCTTTGACGGTCTTCGTTGATGCCTCCGCCCTGGTCTCGATCGCCGCGCAGGAACCTGATGCCTTGACCCTGGCTGCCATCCTGGAGCGCACACCGAACCGGCTTTGCTCCGCCATCTCCCTCTGGGAGACCACGGCCGGCCTGTGCCGCAGCCACATGTTCTCCGTGAATCAGCCCGCGACCGCGTGAGCGCTCTTTGCGCCCTTTTCGGCCTGGAACTCATCGCCATCGGCCAGCACGAGCATGACCTGGCGCTCCAGGCCTACGCGCAGTTCGGTAAAGGCCGGCACCCGGCCTCCCTCAACATGGGCGACTGCTTCGCCTATGCCTGCGCGAAGGCCAACCAGGCCGCCCTCCTGTTCAAAGGCGACGACTTCACCAAAACCGACATCCCGCCCGCCCGATAGGACGCACCCCGCCGCATGCCCTCCGACCCCGACTACACCCCCAACCGCGTCTTCTCCCTCACCGGCCGCACCGCCCTCGTCACCGGCGGCTCCGTCAGCATGGGCCGAGCCGTCGCGCTCGCCCTCGCCACCGCCGGCGCCGACATCGCCATCCAATCCGCCGCCCGAGTCAGACGCCGCGGTCGGCCGCCCCGACGCCGCGGCCGAAACCCGCGCCGCCATCACCGCCCTCGGCCGCCGCTGCACCACCATCGAAGCCGACTTCGCCACCCAAGGCGAAGCCCGCCGCACCGTCGCCGACGCCCGCGCCGCCCTCGGCCACATCGACATCCTGGTCATCGCCGCCTCGGTCCAGCAGCGCGAGGCCCTGGCCGACATCACCGAGACCGAACTCCACCGCCAGGTCGCCATCAACTTCGCCGCCACGGTCGAGCTGCTCCAGGCCGCCATCCCCCCGATGGCCGAGCAAGGCTGGGGCCGCGTCCTCTCCTTCGGCAGCATCAACGAAACCCGCCCCGACCACACCCTCGGCATCTACGCCGCGCTCAAATCCGCCCAGCACAACCTGATCATCAATCTCGCCCGCGAATACGCCGGCCGAGGCGTCCTGCTGAACACCCTCGCCCCCGGCCTGGTCGCCACCGAGCGCAACCGCTGGCGCCGTCAGGACATCGCCGAGTGGGAGCAGATCCAGCACCGCGCCAACCCCATGCACCGCGCCGGCCGGCCGGAGGAAATGGTCGGCGCCGCCCTGCTGTTCTGCTCCGACGCCGGCAGCTTCATCACCGGCGCCAATCTCCAGGCCACCGGCGGGGCGCACCTGTAGCTCGCAACGCGCCGACCCATCCGTCATCCCCGCGAATCCCGCCGTCATCCCTGCCAACGCGGGACCCAACGAAATCAGCGACTGACGCCAGACCTCGCCTCACCAAATCCCAACACACACCCCTCAACCAGCCCATCCAGCCGCCCCAGCACCTCCCCCCACTCCCCCATCCGCCGCTGCCGCAAAATCCGTAGGCTCGGATACCACGGGCTGTCCGTCCGCCCGCTGAACCACCGCCAGCAATTGTCGTACCGGTCCAGCAGCACCACCGGCTTTCCCATCGCCCCCGCCAGGTGCACCACCGAGGTATCCACGCTCACCACCAGGTCCAGGTTCGCGACAATCGCGGCGGTATCCGCGAAATCCCCCACCCCCGGCATCGGATTGGCCATGAAATCCGGGGCCGGATGCCCGAACTGCAAACTGACGAGCGAAACACCCCGCCGTGCCAGCCCTCGAAACCACGCCGGGTCCAAACTTCGCCTTGCCTGCAGCACGTCAAACCCTGGCGCCCACGGCCGAGCCTGCCCCGTCCACACGCACCCGATCCGCCGCCCCTCCGGCAACACGCGTCCCCCACCGCGAGACCAACGCCGGATCCGCCCGCAGATACGGAACCTCCGCCGGAATGCTCGCCATCGTCGTCCCGAACGCCCGAGGCAGGCTGAACACCGGGCAGTGGAAATCGTACGCCGGCCAGGCGCCCTCGATCGCACCACCTGCCTACGTCCCGCAACGTCCCCATCAACCGCCGCAGCGCCTCCGGCACCGCCAGCACCACCCGGGCACCCCGCTCCGCCAGCATCGGCGCGTACCGGGCGAACTGGATCGTGTCGCCGAACCCCTCCTCGTGCCACACCAGCACGGTCCGCCCGGCCAGCCCCTCCACCCCCGGCAGCAACCGACCCGCGGGCAGCACCGGCCGCTCCGCCAGCACCAGCCGGTACCTCGTAATCCCCCCACGCCTCGGTCAGCCGCCCGGCATGCAGCAGCGCCACCGCGCGGTTCACCCGGACCCGCGCATCCTCCGGCGCCCGACGCACCGCCTCGTCATGCGCCGCGACCGCCTCATCGAACCGACCCAGCGTCTTCAGCACCATCCCGAGGTTCGACCACGGCGCCGCCCTCGCACAATCCAGCGCGATCGCCTGCCGGAAGGCCGCCTCCGCGCCCCGAAAATCTCCCGCCGAGGCCAGACTCAACCCCAGCCCATGCCACGCCTGAACATCCCCGGGCAGCGCCGCCGCGGCCGCCCCATACTGTGCCGCTGCCTCGTCGTGCCGGCCCAGCCGCGCCAGCAAATCGCCCAGATCCCGCCGCGGATGCCCATGCCCGGCCACCGCCAGCCCGTCCAGCAACCGCCCCGCGTCGTCGCATCGCCCGGACCCGCCCAGCGCCAAGGCCCGGATCAACCGCAGCGCCGGTACCCGCTCCGCCTCCGCCGCTGCCTCCCACGCCCGCCCCACCGCCGCGAAATCGCCACACTCCAACGCCGCCAATGCACCAGCCAGGGAACCGCTCATGCCCCAGCATTCACCCGAGCCGGTTAAGGATCCCCTGATTTCAGCCGCTCGGCGCGTCAGCCCTCGGGCGCGGGATAAGAATGATTGTGATTTTTTCTTATTGTCCTATCCTGTGAGGCAGGAGGTGCCGTCCATGGCCACGATGACCGTGTCCCTCCCCGATCCTATGAAGGACTGGATCGAGGCCAGGTAAACAGGGGGAATACGCCAGCGCCAGCGATTACGTGCGTGATCTTATCCGGCGCGACCGCGCCAGGCGCGAGCAGGAACTCAGCCTTGAGGGGCTTCGCCGGAAATTGGCTGCGTCCAGAGGGAGCGGCCTCAGCGACCGCACAGTGGATGGCATTCTTCGCGAAGCCCACGAAATCGCCAGGGCCCGGACCGAGGGATAAGACAGGCGCTTCTCCGACGAGGTTAGCGCCTTCCTCTTGTCACTTCGCCCGAGTGACCGTTTGGGAATGCGCTCCGGCAAGTCAGAGGCGCCCTTGGGGCGCCGGATCACCGCGGAGCGCAGTGTCCCCCAGCGCTCCTCGGCCCGATCTGATTCGCCCTCTGTTTCCCCGCCCCGCTTGCGTATAAGCCGGGCCCGTGAACGACTCCGTCCCAACCCGATGATGTATTTCAGCCGCGCCAAGGCGACCCTGATCGTGGGGCTATGCCTGCTTGGCGTGCTCCTCTGCCTCCCCAACATTGGCCCCAGCCCGAACGCCTGGCTCCCCTGGCGCCAGGTCCATCTCGGCCTCGACCTCCAGGGTGGCTCCTACCTGCTCATGCAGGTCGATATGTCCGCAGTGATCAAGCAGCGCCTCAATGGCCTGGTCGATTCAGCCCGCCAGGCCCTGGTCCAGCGCCAGATCTTCTACCGGCGCCTCCAAGCCCAGACCGACCAGAACCGCCTGCTCATCGAAATCCGCGATCCCGCCCGCACCCAGGACGCCATCGCCGCCCTAAAACCCCTCATCTCGCCCGAGGGCGCGATGAACACCCCGGACCTCGACATCGCATCCAGCGCCCCCGGCACCGTCACCCTCACCCTCTCGCCGGTCGCCCTGCACGACCGGGCACTCGCCGCGGTCCAGCAATCCATCGACATCGTCCGCCGCCGCATCGATGCCACCGGCGTCGCCGACGCCCAGGTCAGCCCCGAAGGCGACTCCCGCATCGTCGTCCAGCTTCCCGGCGTCGGCGACCCGGAGCGTATCAAGCAGCTCCTCGGCACCACCGCCCACATGACCTTCCAGCTTGTGGATGAAAGCGCCAACCCGGAGGCCGGAACGCCCCCGCCCCCCGGCGTCAGCTTCCTCCCCATGGAGGAAACGCCGAACCAGAAGATCGCCGTGTTCGACCGCGTCGATGTGGACGGCGGAGACCTCACCGACGCCCGCGCCGGCAACAACTCGCAGACCGGCCAATGGGTGGTGAACTTCACCTTCAATTCGGTCGGCGCCCGCCGCTTCGGTGACATCACCCGCGCCAATGTCGGCCGTCGCTTCGCCATCGTGCTGGATAACAAGGTGATCAGCGCCCCGGTGATCCGCGAGCCGATCCTCGGCGGCCGCGGTCAGATCAGCGGCAACTTCACCGCCTCCTCCGCCTCGGACCTCGCGCTGCTGCTCCGCGCCGGCGCCCTGCCGGCCCCGTTGACGGTGGTGGAACAGAATAGCGTCGGGCCCGAACTCGGCGCCAATTCCATCCGCGCCGGCGCCATCGCCCTCGGCGTCGGCTTCCTCCTCGTCGTCGCCTTCATGGGCTTCTTCTACGGACTGCTCGGTTGGGTCGCGAACGTCTGCCTCGTCGTGAACCTCATCCTGATGCTCGCCATCATGTCCCTGCTTCAGGCCACCCTGACCCTCCCCGGCATGGCCGGCATCCTGCTCACGCTCGGCATGGCCGTGGACGCCAACATCCTGATCAACGAACGCATCCGCGAGGAACAGAGGAACGGCCGGCCGCCGCTCTCCGCCCTCGAACACGGCTTCCAGCGCGCCTACCGCACCATCTTCGATTCCAACGCCACCGCCTTCCTCGCCCACGTCATGCTGTTCATCTTCGGCTCCGGCCCGGTCCGAGGCTTCGCCGTCACCATCACCGTCGGCATCGCCACCAGCCTGTTCACCGCCTGGATGCTGACGCGCCTGCTCGTCTCCCGGTGGTATATCGCCACCCGGCCCCGCCTGCTTCCGGTCTGATCCGTCATGTTCAACGCGTTCCTCCGCCCCCACTTCCGCCTGGTCCCCGACGGCACCCGCATCCAGTTCATGAAGGGCCGCTTCCTGGGGCTGCTCACCTCGGCCGTGCTCTCCACCGCCTCGATCATCCTGTTCTTCCACCCCGGCCTGCACCTCGGCATCGACTTCTCAGGCGGCATCGTCATGGAGGTCCGCACCCAGGGCCCCGCCGATTTCGGCAAGATCCGCGACGCCCTGGCCGGCGAGAACATCCCCCAGCAGGGCGTGCAGCGCTTCGGCGCCCCGGATGAGGTGCTGATCCGCCTCGGCGCCCAACCGTCCGCTGCCGCGACCGACGCCATGGTCAACAAGGTCCAGACCGCCCTGAACAAGGCCGAACCGGGCAGCAAGGTGCTCCGCACCGACGCCATCGGCGCCTCGGTCTCCGCCCAGCTCCTCCGCAACGGCGTCCTGGCCCTGGTCGTCAGCCTGGGGATGATCCTTGTCTATATCTGGTTCCGCTTCGAGTGGGAGTTCGCGGTCGGCGCCGTCGTTACGCTCATCCTCGACATCACCAAGGCCGTCGGGATTCCTGGTCCTGACCCGCTTCGACTTCGACCTGGTGATGGTCGCCGCCATCCTGACGATCCTCGGCTATTCCACCAACGACAAGGTGGTCGTGTACGACCGGGTGCGGGAAAACCTCCGCAAATACAAGACCATGCACCTCCGGGACTTGATCGACCTTTCGATCAACGAAACCCTCAGCCGGACCTTGGGCACGTCCATGACGCTGTTCCTCGCCGCCCTTCCCCTCGCACTCTTCGGCCCGCGCTCGATCTCCGACTTCGCCTGGGTCATGCTGTTCGGCATCGTGGTCGGCACCTCCTCCTCCATCTTCATCGCCGCCCCCATCCTGCTCCTGCTCGGCGAAGGCCGGCTGCGGCGGGATACGACGGCGGTGCCGGTGCCGAAGGTAAGGGTGGGGAACTCCGGGCCATCGGATCCGGCGGGGGGGCCAGCGACGCCAAAGTCGAAATCCAGCAAGCCGGCGGTCCCTTCTTCGTATTCTGCGCCATAAACTAACCCATCGCTGGAGTGAGTGGGTATGAGTGACCTCTATAACGAGGACATCCTTATCTGGTCGGAACATCAGGCCGATTTGCTGCGCCGGATCGGCGCCGGTCAGTCATCCAACGAAATCCCCGATTGGGAGCACATAGCCGAGGAAATCGAGGACGTGGGTCGCTCCCAGTTTAACGCGGTGCAGTCGCATCTCCGGCTGGCCATGCTGCACCTGTTAAAGATCAGAGCCTGGCCGGATGCTCGGGATGTGGGGCACTGGCGCGAAGAATTAGCCAGCCGCCGGGGTGATGCTGCGGACGCTTACAGCCCTTCAATGCGGCAGCGGCTCGATCTGGCCAAGCTGTACCGGCGGGCTGCGAAGGCGTTAGAGCCCACAAACGACGGAGCTCCGCGGCAACAGGAACCGCCCGAAGAATGTCCGGTCAATCTGGATTGGCTGCTCGATCCGGAGCAGGAGTAACCACCAAACAACCCTGGACTGCTTGCTTGACATTGCCAGTACGCCGTTACGTTGTGCCGCGTCAGGCCCCCGGGCCGCTGACGCCGGCCTAAGCCGCCGGTTTGCCGGCCGGCGCAGCACAGCCGGTGCCGCTGCGGGGCACAGCCGTGGCCCCCATCGCCACCTTGGTGTTGTCGAGTTGTGCCTGGCAGTTCGCCTTGTTCGCCGCGGCGGCGACCTGCAGCGACGTGATCCCGTGATCGAACGTGCCCGCCTGGAAATAGATCAGCAGATCGTCCTTCGCCGCCCCCATCGTGTAGGTTCCGCCCCCGGGCCGCAGCCCGGCCGTCATCTGCGCAAGCATGATCGCGAACTGCTTGTCCCGGTCGCTGTCCATCTGATTGAGCACCGTCTCGATCGCCTGCTTGTACAGCACGTCTTCGTTCAGCGCGGTCTTCAGGCCGAGCGCACCGGCCGCCAGGGCGGCAAGAACGGTCGTCGCCGCATGCGCCGGCGAGGCAGTCGCCGCCATGCTGAACGCCAGTCCCGCAATGTCGAACCCCGCATTGCCGCCGGAAGCGACGCCGTGAAGCGCGATACGATATTCACGGTATTGATCGTCAATAATCCGCTTCAACGCGTAAATGCATCTGTTGATCGTCGCCTGGTTCGCCGAATCCTCGTCCGGGCAATCGGTCCCAAGCGTGTCGATGCCCGGAAGCTGGGAAAGATCCGCGGGCAGCATCGGCCGCAGCGTCCTGCTGTCGCGCGATTCGATCGGCTTGCCGGCCACCGAGGGCAGCAACAGCGCCGTGTTGAAATTCGGCTCCCCGTCACGCAGGCTTTGGAATTGAGCCCTGGTGCACGCCCCAAGTATCAGCAGCAACGGGACCAGCACGGCAAATCGCCCCAGTGCGGAGCCAGGCATTCTGCATCTCACCGGATAACGCTATGTCACTATTACTAACATATGATCGTGCCGAAAGCAAGAAGAATAAGCCCCCGTAAAAACCGGTTCCCGTCCTCTGAACGATCGTACAGAATCGCCCCGGGGCCACAGCGCGGCCCTGGAGCGGGTTGGTTCCCGCCCGAACCAACCAGGCTGAAGCCGAAAGTGATCATCCATGCCGAGCGGGCTGCTACCCTTCTGGAACAGGAACGGCCCGCGCAACGCGCAGGAGCGTCCCGGCCGCAATGACCCGTGCCCCTGCGGCAGCGGCCGAAAGTTCAAGCAGTGCTGTGCCCTGCGTCAGCCGCCCACGCCGCAAATCGCCGCACCTGCACCCGCCGCCCCGTCCGAATCCACGCTCGAGCGAATCCGCTCACTCCGCGATGCCGGCCGCTTCCTCGAGGCCACCCGCCTCGCCCACGACTACGTCACCCGCCACGGCGCCGATCATCAGGCCCACGCCGAACTCGGCCTGGTCCACCTCCACGCCGGCAATGCCGACGCGGCGATCACCAGCCTCTTGCGTGCCGTGCGCCTCTCCCCCCGCACCGCCACGTTACCATGAACATGCCGGCATCGCGCTCGTCATGCTGGGACGCGACAGCGAGGCCATCAGCGCCTTCCGTGCCACCGCTAAACTCGACCCGCAGAACGCCCGCGTCCATATGCGCCTTGCCGACCTGCTCCGTGCCCACGAACGCTTCGAACTCGCCGCCGACTGTTACGAGCGTGCCGCCGACGCCGATCCCGATAGCGCCGAAGGTCCCCTGAATCGCGTCCGCGCGCGGCAGATGCGCGGTGAGCATGATGTCGATCAGCTCGAGCCGCTGCTCCGTGAAACCGTCACGAACTTCCCCGCCAGCGCCGAGGCCAAACGCATGCTCGCCGCGCTGATGCGCGAGCATGGCCGGTTCGACGAAGCCATTCCCTTGCTGGAGGAAGCGACCGAGGGCACGCCCCTCGAGGCCGCGACCGCCTATTCCGACCTGGTGAATTCCAAGCGCATCACACAAGACGACCAGGTGCTGGTCGATCAGATGCTGAAACTGATGGATTATGGCCCGCTGCCCGAAGCTGCCCGCGTATGGCTCAATTTCTCGCTCGGCAAGGCACACAACGACCTCGGCCGATACGATGACGCAATGCGCTACTACGACGCCGGCAACGCGCTGCAGACCCGCCGCCGTCCGTTCGATAGACCGCGCTTCGGCGCTGGGGTCGAGCGCCTGATCGCCAACACCAGCAAGCAGCTCTTCGACCAGAACAATGACCGCGGCTCATCCTTGGAGCTGCCCCTCCTGATCGTCGGCATGCCGCGATCCGGCACCACGCTCGTGGAGCAGATCCTCTCCAGCCACCGCGACGTTGAAGCAGGTGGCGAGCTCCCCTTCTGGAATAACATTTGGGAAAAGCTTGCGCTGACCGGCCGAACCGATCTCTCCGCCGAATACCTTCAGTCCGTGGCAAAAGACTACGAAGCAATACTGCGCAAGATCGGCCCTGACGCATTGCGTGTCACCGACAAGACACCAGGAAACTTCCTCCTGCTCGGGCTGTTTCACTTGGCATTCCCGCACGGCCGCATCATCCATCTGCGTCGTAGTGCCGTGGATACTTGCCTATCCAACTACTTCGTCAATTTCATGGCCCCGATGTCCTACACCTACAGCAAGGAGCATCTGGTCTTCTACTATCGCACCTACCGCCGGCTCATGGCGCACTGGCGCACGGTCCTGCCGCCCGAAATCCTCCTCGATGTCGATTACGAGGCGCTGGTCACCGACCCCGAGCCTTGGACCAGGCGCATGATCGATTTCGTCGGTCTGCCCTGGGACGACGCCTGCCTCCGCCCCCAGGACAACACCCGCACCGTGCGCACCGCCAGCCAATGGCAGGTGCGCCAGCCGACCAACCGCGGCTCGGTCGATCGCTGGCGCCGCTACGAAGCAGGCCTCGGCGCACTCAAGGCCCTGCTGCGCAATCCCGATTTCGATGGCGATGTGTCGCCGCAGACCGCCAACCCCGCCATTGCACGCGCTCGCACCTTGCGGCGCGAAAACCGCCCCGATGAGGCGATCGCCGCCGTCCAGGCCGCACTGCGGGCCGAAGCAAACGATGAAGTGCTCTACAACGAACTCGGCACGCTGTTCCTCGAGGCCGGCAGTCTGCCGGAAGCCAGGGAGTGCTTCGAACGCGCGATCGGCCTCAATCCCAATTTTGCCGTCGCCCACTACAACCTGGCCGTCGTGCATGAACGCCAGGGCAGCGCGGATGCCGCTATCGCCTATCACCGCCGAACCCTCGCGCTCGATCCCCGTCTCGGCGGCGCATGGAGCCGGCTCGGCAACCTGCTCCACGCGCAAGGCCAAACCGCCGAAGCCCTCGAATGCTTCCGCCACGCGCAGACGCTCCTGCCCAACCCCGCCGAGCAGGAACTCGAGGAAGCCAAGATCCTGCGTGGCGAAGACCGCGACCAACAGGCCGAGGCGAAGCTCAACCGGGTCGTCGCGCTGGCCCCCGACAACCCGATGGCCCACGCCATGCTGGGGGACATTCTCAGCGAGGCCGGCCGCTTCGATGAAGCCCAGGCCCATCTGCGGCGCGCCGCGGAACTCGACCCCGACCGCGTCACCGTGCTGTTCAATATCGCCATCTTCAAGAAGCTCACGGAGGAAGATCGGCCGCTGATCGCCCGCATGGAGTCGCTCCTGTCCATGCCGACCCGCACCGAAATCGAAAAGACCCTGCTCAATTTCGCCCTCGGCAAGGCGTATGACGATCTGAACGAACCCGCCCGCGCGATCCGCTTCTACGATGCCGGTAACGCACAGGAACATGCACGCCAGCCCTTCGATCGCGATGCCCACGCCCGCATGATCGACAGCATCATCGCCCGCTACGCCCAGCCGACATCCGCCCCCGACGCGGCGCCCAGCGATCGGCCCGTCTTCATCATCGGCATGCCGCGGTCCGGCACGACCCTGACCGAACAGATTCTGTCATCCCACCCGCGCATCGCCGGCGCGGGCGAACTCATCTTCTGGCCCGAAGTGGCCGAGACGGCACCCGTCCCGGTCAACGGCGCAGCCGCCGTCTACCTCGACCGCCTCGCAAACATCGCTCCCGACGCCGATCGCGTGACCGACAAGAACCCGTTCAATTTCCTCAACCTCGGCTTGATCCACACCTGCTTGCCCAACGCGCGCTTCGTCCACTGCCGCCGCAATCCGATCGACACCTGCCTGTCGATCTACTTCACCCGCTTCACCAGGCCCCAGCCCTTCGCCTACGATCGTGGGGACATCGCCTTCCATTACCGCCAGTACGCCGCCTGATGGACCACTGGCGCGCCACGCTGCCCGCCGGCACCGTCTGCTGGAAATCGACTACGAAACCCTGGTCGCCGACCCGGAACCCGCCATCCGCTCCCTGATCGATTTCGTCGGCCTGCCGTGGGACGATGCGTGCCTCACGCCCCAGAACAACACCCGCGCCATCCGCACCGCCAGCCTGTGGCAGGCCCGCCAGCCCGTCTATCGCAGCTCCGTCGCCCGCTGGCAGCGCTTCGAACCCTGGCTCGGCGAACTGCGCAGCCTTGCGCCGTGATCCGCCCCCCATGATCCGTCCTATCCTCACCGCCTCGCCCGAGTGGCTCGACCGCCACCGCCGCACGCACGCCAACCAGCCCGTCTTCGGCACCCACCGGCACCCCTATCTGCACGACACAATCCGATCCCTCGCCGTCGAACTCACCGCCGCCGAGAAGCCGGCCCTGCTCGATTACGGCTGCGGCAAAGGCGTCTTCCTTCGCGCCATGATGAACACCGGCTGGTTCCGCTTTGTCCGCGGCTACGATCCCGCCGTGGATGCCTTCAAGGTACGCCCCGCCCAACGCTACGACATGGTGATCTGCCTCGACGTGCTCGATCAGACCGAGGACGCCTACGTCGATGCGTTGATCGCCGACGTCGCGCAATTCGCCGGCCGCATCGCCCTGTTTGACGTGATCACCGTGCAGACCCCGGCGCTCGCCCATCTCAATCCGAAATCGGCGGAGACGTGGGAAACGCTGATCGGCCGCCATATGCGCGTCACCCGCACCCAAATCCGCCCCGCCACCCCCGACGAACTCGCCGCCGGCGCCTGCCCTGAGCGCACGATCATCTTCGCGGAGCCGAACGAGCGAAAATCCTGACGCCGACCTGTCGTTGAAAGTGCTGGGTGGAAGGGCACATCTGATACACCCGCACGGCGAAGCGGAGCGCGCAAGAATGATGGTGAGTGACGGGCCGACGGGGAACGAGACGCCGTGAAGCCGAAGCGTCCTATGAAACCTGATCTTGACGGCGCTTCTCTTATACCAGTCGACCGAGAGGTCGACTGGTATGCGCGCGGGGTTGGTGGGGCGGCCGCGCGCGAAATCAAAGGGATACCAGCCGGCCGACAACAGATCGAAGAGTCAAACATTCGGCCGGCTGGTATTATGCCAACCGGCGCTGACCTTGACCCTCTCCGCCCGGCCGCCCCCATCGTCATGGCCGGCCTTGCTTGTGCCGGCCATCCACGACTTTCTCACCCACCGCGCGGTTCGTCCGTGCATCGGCAACATGAGTCATCTCCAATGCCGCTTGATATACCCAGAATCCGCAGGATTCTGGGTATACCAGCTCGCAGGGTTGGCGTGGCGGCTGCGCGCGAAACAAGAGTCAACCCAACTTCCTGCGGAAGTTGGGTATATTACAGTTCTTTGGGCGGCTGAATGAGCGACAACACCGGTCTTTACGAGAGGGACTTCGCGGAGTGGTCAGAGCGGCAAGCCGAGGCGCTGCGCCGACGGGCTGCCAACGAAATCGATTGGGAAAACGTCGCGGAGGAGATCGAGAGCTTGGGCCGCAGCGACAGGCGAGAAATTCGGAGCCGGCTCGCGGTCATCTGCGAGCATCTGTTGAAATGGCGGTTTCAGCCCGAGCGTCGTTCGAACAATTGGCGCGGTTCCATTATCGAAGCCCGCGGCCAGATCGCTGACCTCATTGAGGAGAGCCCCTCCCTTACAGCCTATCCGGCGAGCGTGCTGGGTGCGGCGTATCGTCGAGGACGGGAAAGAGCGGAGGTCGATACCGGCATTTCCGACCTGCCGCCGGCTTGCCCATGGGCGGCAGAGCAGGTGCTTGATGACGCATTCTGGACCGAGGGAGCGGCGGCCCAGAGTGGCGGCGATTGCGGCGGCGCCCGCAATGGAGCCGGACGCGCTCGCTAATTAAATCGGAGTGCGACCTCGCTCCCCCGCGGCGCGGCGAGGATCACGACCCGTTCGAATCCCGCCATCCCCGGGAACTCCGTCCGCGTCTCCAGCACCCGCATCTCCTGTGTCACTTGGTAAGTCCAAAAGAACGGCGGATGTGACCGCAGCGGGCTCTCCGGCTTGTGGCGCGTGATGCAGTCGAACAGGCTGACCCCGCGCGTCAACTGCCCCACCGTTCTTATCAGCGCCGGCCGGAACCGCTCCTCCGTCACGTCGATCACGTCCAGGCAGGTCACCAGGTCGAACGGCCCCTCGGGCTGGGCCGCGAATTGCCCCACTGCCGGGTCGTATCCCGCAATCGTCCCGAACAGTCCGAGCGCACGGACCTCCTCCATGAACGCGCCCTTGCCGCAGCCGTAATCCAGCCACGTAACAGGCGCTCCGCCGCGGATTTGCGCCAACCCAGCATGCAGATGACGCATGGTCGCGTGCAAATAGAGATGCCGGTGCCGCCCATAACCGTCGGCCCGTGAATGCGCCTGCTGCATGCGGCGCAGATGGGACGTCGAGAACGTCTGCAAGGGATCAGCCACGATGCGTCTCTAACCGCTTGTCATTCCCGCGGAAAGCGGGAGTCCAGAGTTATGTCAAACAGTTACTGGCGTCGCCCGTCCCGCTCCTCCACCAAGCCCGCGATTCGCTAAGGTTCGCGCAGGCGGGAACCCAGCGGAGGACCGAGCCTCCTTGCCGATGCCCAGCTCGCCTTTCACCGCAAAAGCAAAGGGCGGCACCATTTTGGTGCCGCCCTGGAGTGAGTTGGTTCCCGTCTTTAGCCGCGGAATTTCCGCCTTGCAGCCGCCAGCCCGAACAGGCCGACGCCCAGCAAGGGCAGGCCGAGCGGTTCCGACACCGGCACGATGGTGCAGTGAGGCCCGGTGCAGTGGATCGTGCCGTGAGACGAACAGTGTCACCGCCGGATCGCTTGAAGCCGTGCCGCCGAAGCGCTCCGCGACGATGATAACCGGTGAAACGCCGCCGGTGCCGGGATTGTCGAACGTGTTGTGGGTCTCGTCACCGTTCACCGCGAAGAAGCCCGGGATCGTCGTGCCCGCCGGAGTTGTCACGAACCCGCTGGAAGCAAAGATCGGCGTCGGATTGCCGGCCGAATCCGGGATGTAGGCATACGCATTCGGATCGGTCGCACCAGCCAGACCCAGGATGCCACCACCCGCGTTGAAGAACGAGATGATCGCGGAGCTGAATGCCGCCAAGTGCGTTCCGGTGCCGACCGGGTTGTCGCAACCGCCGCAGGTCGTCACTGACGCGACAGCGAACGCGCTGTACAGGCTGTGATTGAACATGCCCGCGGTGACAGCTCCGACTGTGACCGTCGTGTGGGCAACGCCAAGGGTCGTGAGCGCGCTATCCAGTTCCTGGCGGCCGCTGGTCAGATCATCGATCGCCAGAACCGGCAAAGACGAGCCGGCTTTGACGTACGATACCTCGGCCCCCGAGGCTCCACATGCATTGCCCGCATTTCCGAAGTAGCAGTGAAGATCGTTGTCATGGCCGGTGAGAAGAATGTTACCTGCCTCGGCCGAGCTGGAGAAACCTCCGAACCCGAATCCCAGCGCGAGCGCGCTGGCGCCGAGGAATAGTGCTTTGCGCATTGATATCCCTCCTCGATTATGAAGGGATCCTCCCCTCCATGACTGTTACATTACAGCCGGTTGATGAGGTTCGCTACAGCAATCTTTCGGCAACCATTGAGGGTGGCAGCGGACTAACGCCCAAAGGACCTGCAATTTTGCGCCCCCGGTGCCCCTCGCCTCCGCCTTCGCGAACCTGCGATGTAGCAAGCTTTTGGCCATGCCTGAGCCTGGTCTGGTTCGTGAATCCCCGGGTTGTGGCGGTGCCGTTCCCGATCCGTGGCCCCTGAGCACTTCATGACTACACTGAAATGTTACCGCCCAGCCTCCCCGAAGCGAATTCTCGTCGGACACCCAGGGGGGGGAATTGATTTGTCAATCATACTAACGACATGTCTCGGATGATCGTCGAGCCGGACTTCGTGCGCGCTAAAAGCAACCGGACGAGTCTCACGCCTGACGATCAGCGTCCCGTGTCATGATCGAATGCCTCACAACAAAAAAATTGAGACTCCCTTGAGACAAACTTTCCACTCGCCGATACTCGTCCGCCGAACGGGACGCGCTGCGTCTCCGTTTGCATGTTCTCAAAACAGAGAATCCGTCTCTCTTTCCGATCTTTGGTCCCGAAATTCAAAAATTGAGACTACCGCGAACTCGCTCCTCTCCCGAAGCGCGTCATGATCCAGCGCCGTGCGTCACTGCGCCATCCGCCCCGACACTCTCAGCCTTCACCGAACGGTCGCTCACCGCCCGGCGTATGGAATGGGAGCGGCGGCTCGATCGCCTCGGCGCCTACCTGCAAAACGCTCGACCCGGAAGACCCCGCGCCATGACCCGTCCCGAACCCCTCACGTACCGACGCCGCCGGGTCGCCTTCTTTGCTGCCCACCGCACCGGTCCCACAGGTGATCAGACATCGCGCCCACGCTCCCCCCGTCCCCGCGCCAGCTCGGTCACGATCCCATGCAGCGTCCGCAGCTCCTGCTCCGTCACCTCGCCTCGCTCGAACAAGTGGCGGATGTTGCGCACCATGCCCGGCCGCTTCGGCAGGTTCGCCAGGAACCCGCACGCGTCCAGCTCCGCCGTCAGGTGCGCCAGGAAGTTCTCCAACTCGCCCTTCGTCGCCACTCGCGTCTCGTTCGTCATCAGCGCCCGCGCCGGCGTCGGCTCGTCGGCCATCCACCACTCGTAGGCCATCACCATCACCGCCTGGGACAGGTTCAGCGACATGAATGCCGGATTGAGCGGATAGCGGATCAGCGCCTCGGCCTGCGCCATGTCGTCGTTGTCCAGCCCGGCACGCTCCGGGCCGAACAGCAGGCCCGCCCGCAGCTCCCGGGCGCAGATCGCACGCAGCTCCGCCGCGGCGCCCCGAGCCGTCAGCACCGGCTTGATGATGTGCCGCGGACGGGGACACGTCGCCAGCACATGGTGCAGGTCGGCCACCGCCTCGGCCACCGAGCCGTGCACCGTCGCGGCATCCAGCAGCCGCTGCGCGCCCGAGGCGTTGCGCCACGCCTTCTCCTGCGGCCAGCCGTCACGCGGCGACACCAGGCGAAGATGGAACAGCCCCCCGTTGGCCATCGCCCGAGCGCAGGCGCCGATGTTGTCCGCGAGCTGCGGGCGGACCAGGATCACCACGGGCGAGTTGCCGATCGGCGCGAGGTCGGCCCCGTGTTCCCGTCCGGTCATTCCCGGCGCCAGGTGGTCCCGGCGGCCGAGTCCTCCAGCACGATGCCCTGCGCCAGAAGCCCGGCCCGGATCGCATCCGCCCGGGCAAAATCCCTGGCCTTGCGGGCGGCCACACGCTCGGCGATGGCCGCCTCGATGGCCGCCGAATCGGCACCGCCATGAAACCACGCCTCCGGCGTCTGCCGCAGCAATCCCAGCACGTCTCCGGCCGCGCGCAGGCCGGCCGCCGCCTCCCGGTCCCCCCCAGTGCGGCATCAGCCAGGGCGCGCATGCCGGCAAGCGCCAGCGGCGTATTCAGATCGTCGCACAGCGCGGCTTGCACCTGTTCCGGCAGCTCGGGGGCAGGATCCGCCGGACTGCGCTCCACCGCGCGATACAACCGGTCGAGCTCCCTGCGCGCCTCCTCCAGCCCCGCATCCGTGAAATCGAGTTCCGACCGGTAATGCGTCCGCAGCAGCAGCAGCCGGATCGCCTCGCCCGGCGCCTTGGCCAGCACGTCCCGCACCGTGAAGAAGTTGCCGAGCGACTTCGACATCTTCTCCCCGTGCACCAGCAGCATGCCGTTGTGCATCCACACCCGGGCGAAGCCACTGCCGGGAAACGCGCACAGGCTCTGGGCCCGCTCGTTCTCGTGGTGCGGGAAGATCAGGTCGGTACCGCCGCCGTGGATGTCGAACGTCTCGCCCAGGTAACGCCAGGACATGGCCGAGCATTCGATGTGCCAGCCGGGCCGCCCGCGGCCCCACGGGCTGTCCCAGCCCGGCAGGTCGGGTCCCGAGGGCTTCCACAGCACGAAATCCCCCGGATCATGCTTGTACGGCGCGATGTCGATGCGGGCCCCAGCCAGCAGTTCGTCGGGGCTGCGCCCGGACAGCCGCCCGTAATCGGGATCGGTATTCACCGCGAACAGCACGTGGCCCTCGGCCTCGTAAGCGTGCCCGCGCTCGATCAGCCGCTCGATCACCTCGATCATCTCGGGGATGTGCCCGGTCGCGCGCGGCTCCTGATCCGGCGCCAGCGCGCCGAGCGCGGCCATGTCGGTGTGGAAATCGGCCAGGGTCCGGGCGGTGATCGAGGCGATCGACTCGCCCGTCTCGGCCGCCCGCGCGTTGATCTTGTCCTCCACGTCGGTGACGTTGCGGACATAGGTCACCCGCGGATAGAGCCGGCGCAGCAGCCGCGCCAGCACGTCGAACACCACCACCGGGCGGGCATTCCCCAGATGCGCCAGGTCGTACACCGTCGGCCCGCAGACGTACATCGTGACATGCGATGGATCGAGCGGGCTGAATGCCTCCCGCCGGCGCGTCAGGGTGTTGTGGAGGACAAGGTGGGGCACCGCCCTGTTTTGGGCGATGAGCGGCTGGGATTCAACGCGTTTGGTTAACGGCCAGCCCCGAACCGGTCCCGCTCGGCTTCCCCCCGGGCACGATTGCCTTCTGTCCCCGGCGCGCTCAGAACAGACCCCATGCCCCTGCTCGGCCCCGCCCTGCACGTCCGCTATCTGCTCATCGCCGGCTTCCTGGCCTCCGCCTGCTTCGTGCACTTCCGCGGCCGGGTCCGCCATTCCTTCACCCGGCAGCTTACCGACCATTCCACCTTCCTCGCGCCCTACAACGCGCTGGTGTACCTGTTCTCGCGCGTCCCCCCGCGGCCCTTCCTGGACCCCGCCGATTTCCCCGACCTCCGGCCGCTCATCGACAACTGGGAGATGATCCGCGCCGAGGGCCTGCGTCTGCTCGACGAAGGCATGGTCCGGGCCGCGAGCGGCTACAACGACCTCGGCTTCAACTCGTTCTTCCGCACCGGATGGAAGCGCTTCTACCTCAAATGGTACGACGCGCCGCTGCAGTCGGCCGAGCAGCTCTGCCCGCAAACCGTCGCGCTGCTGAACCAGGTGCCGCTGATCCACGGCGCCATGTTCGCCATGCTGCCCCCCGGCGCACGGCTGGTCCGCCACCGCGACCCCTTCGCCGGCAGCCTGCGCTTCCACCTGGGTCTGCGGACCCCGAACAGTGACGACTGCTACATCGAGGTGGACGGCATCCGCCGCAGCTTCCACGACGGCGAGCCGTTGCTGTTCGATGAAACCTACATCCACTACGCCGAGAACACGACCGAAACGAACCGGCTGATCCTGTTCTGCGATGTGGAGCGGCCGCTGCGCGGGGCGGTGCCGACCGCAGTCAACCGCTTTGTCATCCATCGCCTGGTGAAGGCCACGGCCACCGAGAACGTGCCGGGCGAGAAGGTGGGCGTGCTGAACAGGGCGTTCCACGGGGTTTACCAGGTGCGGCTGGCCGGCAAGCGGCTGAAGAAGTGGAACCGCAGCGTCTATTACGGCCTGAAGTACGCCGCCGTGGCCGGCATCGCGGCGGCGTTCCTGTTCGGCTGATACCGCTCAGCCGCGCCCGAGGCTCGGCACATAGTTTCGCCGCGGATACTCCTCCCAATACTCGGTCAGTCCCTTGTGGCTGAATTCCTTGTACGGCCGGGCCCGCAGACGCTCCACGTCGATCTCGATACCCAGGCCCGGCGTTTCCGGCAGTGTGGCCCAGCCGTCCTTGACCGTGATGTGCGTGGGCGCGATCGCGTGGCACGCCTCGCGGAAATTCACGAAATACTCGGCGATGCGGAAGTTCGGGATCGTGGCGCAGACATGCACCGTGGCGGCAAAGCCCGCCAGCACGCTGTTATAGTTGTGCGGCGCCATCACCACCGCCTGGGGCTGCGCCATCGCGGCAATATCCAGCATCGCGGTGATACCGCCAATCGCGCAGATGTCGGGGTTCAGGATGTCGGCCACGCGCTTTTCCAGCGCCTGGAAGAACGACTCCTTTGAATAGAGCGCCTCGCCGGTGACGATCGGGATCGCCACAGCCCGCCGCACCTCGCCCAGCAGGTCCAGGTTATCGGGCGGGCACGGTTCCTCGTACCAGGTGATGCCGAACTCGGTCAGCCGCTGGCCGATGCGGATGGCATGCGAGGGCGAGAAGCGCCGGTGCGCCTCGATCAGCAGTTCGAACTCCGGCCCGACCGCCTCGCGCATGCGACGGACGAAGTCGATGGCAAAGTCCTCGTCCTTGGGATCGACGAAGCTGCGCCACGGATTGGGGAACGGATCGAACTTCGCCGCGGTGAACCCTTCTTCCTTCAGTTTCAGCGCCCGCTCGATGTTCGCTTCCACTGTGCTGCCGTGCGACCAGCCATTGGCATAGACCCGCACCTCGGCGCGGGAGCGCCCACCGATCAGGTTATAGACCGGCTGGCCGCAGCGTTTGCCGAGAATGTCCCACAGCGCGATCTCGATCGCGCTCCAGGCCGACAGCAGTTCCATGGAATTGCGCCGGATGGCGAAGTCGTTGAACAGCACCGCACCGGTGTGGCGGATATTGAAGGCGCTGCGGCCAATGACGTAGGGCGCCATGCACTGGATGCAGGCCTCGATCACCTTCTCCTTGCCGCGGGTCACATAGGCTTCGCCCCAGCCGTGCAGCCCGTCCTCGGTCTCCACCCGGCAGAACAGCAGGTTCTTGCCGCTGCCGGGATGGAGCAGGAAGGTCTCGATGCGGCCGATTTTCATGCGCGTCGCTCCGGGTCGGGGATGGGTTCGATGCGCCCCATCAGAAGAGTATAGAAACAGACGCCGACCACCAGCACCGCGGCGGCGACGATGAAGGCTCCGCTGAAGGAGCCGGAAACTTTCACGATGTAGCCGGTCAGGATGGCGGAGACCGAGCCGACCGCGGCGTTCATGGTGTTCATGATGGCGCCGATCGTGCCGCTGCCACCGCGCGGTGCGACGAGGGATGGAAAGGACCAGCCGATGGAAGACGCGCTGGTCAGCATGCTGACCGAGATGGTCATCCACACCAACACCCAGACGATGCTGGTGGTGAAAGCGGCGCCCAGGATGGCCAGCCCGCCCAGCAGGCATGCGACGATGGTGGCCTTGCGGACCAGGGTTTCGTCATGGCCGCGTTTCACCAGCCAATCGACCAGCCAGCCGGCGATGATGAACTGCGCCACGGTCGCGACGAACCAGGGCAGCACGGTGAAGCTCGCGGATTTCAGCAGCGAGACGTTCATCGTCTGGACGAAATAGGTCGGCAGCCAGGAAGCGAACAGCGAGTTGGAGTAGCCGTAGCAGGCGAAGCCCAGCGTCAGCCCCCAGACCTTCCGCTGCCGGAGCAGGTAGAGCAGCATGCGCAGGCTGCCGTGCGAGGATGGACCTTCGGGCACCGCGCCGCCTGAGATG
Organism: uncultured Pseudomonadota bacterium; assembly: GCA_963731335.1. Lineage (GTDB taxonomy): Bacteria > Pseudomonadota > Alphaproteobacteria > Acetobacterales > Acetobacteraceae > CAVSUZ01. The sequence continues at coordinate 27,600 of CAVSUZ010000011.1, forward strand.
ATATGGTCGTATTCCAGGGGCGTGAGCCGGGAATCCTCGCTGGGGTCGCGATAGCGCACCCAGAACACGCCAAGGAAGATGAAGCTTAGCAGCGCGGTCATCCAGAACGCCCCACGCCAGCCGAACGTGACAAGCGCGACGGCGACCAGCGGCACGCCGACGACCTGGGAGAACTTGGCCATGCCGTCGAACATGGCGGTGGCAGTGCTGCGCTCCGACCGGGGGAACCAGTGGCCGACCGCCTTGGAGTTCAGCGGGAAGCTGGGCGCCTCCGCGGCGCCGAGCAGAAGCCGCGCGATGATGATGCCGCCGTAGCCGCCGGCCATGGCGGTGATCGCCGAAGCGACGCCCCAAAGGAAGATGCCGACCCGCCCGACCCGGGTGACACCGAAGCGGTCCAGGATCATGCCGGAGGGAATCTGCAGCACGGCGTAGGACCAGTTGAACGCGCTGAACAGCACCCCGAGCGTCAGCGCATCCAGATGCAATTCGACCCGCAATGGCGGACCGGCGACCGAAAGTGCGAGCCGATCGAAGTAGTTGAACAGCACGCTCGCGCCGAGCAGAACAGCGATGCCCCATCGCCGACGCGGCACGGCGCGACCGACCGGCCCTTGCATGGCGTTTCCCCCGATCTAGCAGCGGGATTCACGCGCTCCGACATTTCCGCCTCGCGCGATCTCGCTCTGTTTGCCCGGAAGCGTAGGCCCGGACATCAGGGTGGGCAAGTTTACTTCGGCAGCATCGGCCGGCCTTCATGCGCGACCAGCAGATCGTGCATGTCGTTGGCATGCTCTTCCTCGTTGCGCAGGATGCCTTCCAGCATCACGCGCGTGGCCGGATCGCGGTCGCCGAAGAAGCGGATCAGTTCGCGGTAATGGTCAACGGCGATGCGCTCGGCGACCAGGTTCTCGCGGATCATGTCCACCAGGTTGTCGCCCTCGGAGTACTGCGAGGCGGACCGCGTCGTGAGGCCCTCCGGGTTGAAGTTCGGCTTGCCGCCGAGCTGGTTGATACGCTCCGCCACTTCCAGCATGTGCTGCTGCTCTTCCTTGGCATGCTCGGCGAACTCTTCCTTGACACTGTCGCTGGAGATGCCCGTCGCCGCGACCGCGTGCATCGTGTAGCGCAGCACGCATACGATCTCGGTTGCCAGCACCGTCTGCAGGATGTCGATGCTCTGCTGCACGTCGCCGCCGTAGGTTTCCGTGATCGCGCCCTTGTCCAGATGCTGGCGGGCGCGTTCGCGCAGGGTCTTCACGTCGGTCAGGAAGGGCTGGGACTGCGCAGGCTTGCTCATGGACGCTCTCCAGTCTGGAAGTGATCAGGAATTAGCGCATAGAAGATGGATGGAAAACAGGCGCTCGGGGTCCGTCCAGCAGCGGGAGGCCCGCCATCCCGCCGATTGCGCCAGCCGGGCAAAACCGGCCTCGGTGTATTTGTAGCTGTTCTCGGTGTGGATGAATTCGTCACGCGCGAAGCGGATCGCGCGGCCCGCGACGCGGACCGTCTGGTCGCGCAAACTCACCAGGTGCATCTCGATCCGCCCCGCCGCGGCGTTCCACACCGCGCGATGGGCGAAGGCCGCGACATCGAAATCCGCCTCCGCCTCGCGGTTCAGGCGGACCAGCAGATTGCGGTTGAACGCCGCAGTCACGCCGGCCGCATCGTCATAGGCCGCCACCAGCGGCGCGGCGTCCTTGCGCAGGTCGGCGCCGACCAGCAGCAGCGAGTCCGGCCCCAGCGTCGCCCGCGCCTGGGCCAGGAAGCGGCGCGCGTCATCCGGATCGAGATTGCCGATGGTGGAGCCGGGGAAGAAACCGAAGCGCGCGAGATCGCTCACCACCCGGGGCAGGGTCAGCGGCTGGGTGAAATCCGTGACCACCGGATAGACGTGCGGGAAGCCCGCGCCGCGCAGCCGATGCGTGATCCCGCCCATCGCCTCCGCGGCAATATCCACCGGCACATACGCCGCGAAGATCGCGCGGCCTCCCGGCTCCAGCGCCCCCAGCAGCACCCGCGCCTTGGTCTCGTCCGACGCCCCGTACTCCACCAGCACCGAAGGCGGCCGGACCTGATGGACCAGATCGGCGGCCACGCTCGGCAGCAACGCCATCTCGGTGCGGGTGAGATAGTACTCTGGTAACCGGGTGATCCGGTAAAACAGCTCGCAGCCGGCCGGATCATAGAGCAGTTGCGGCGGCAAGGTCTTCGGCGTCGCACTCAGGCCGTCCAGCGCCATGCGGACGACTTCACTGTCCGCTGCCAGAAGCAGGCTATCCTCAGGCATACGCACTGTCTCCTGTGGGTCAGATGTCGCGGGCGAGCCGCACGCCGGAGAACTGCCAGCGCTTGTCGGGGTGGAAGAAGTTGCGATAGCTCGGCCGTGTGTGACCGTCGGGGGTCGCGACGGAACCGCCGCGCAGCACCATTTGACCGATCATGAACTTGCCGTTGTATTCACCGACCGCGCCTTCCACGGGGTGAAAGCCGGGATAAGGAAGATAGGCGCTGTTGGTCCATTGCCACACCCGCCCGGTCATGTGCCGCAGGCGTGGATCAGCCGACGCGGCTTCCCACTCGGCCTCGGTCGGCAGGCGGGCGCCGGCCCAGCGCGCGAAGGCGTCGGCCTCGTACCAACTGATGTGGCGCACCGGCGCATCGGGCTGAAGCGGCGCAAGCCCGCCCGGCCCCATCTGCCACCAACCGTCGTCATGTTCCCGCCAATGGAGCGGCGCGGCCCACCCATCCTGCTGCGCGCGCGCCCAGCCGTCCGACATCCACAGCAGCGGTGTACGGTAGCCGCCGTCGGCCATGAATCCCGAGCCAGTCCCGGTTGCGCACCAGGCTGACCGCGAGGGAATACGGCGCCAGGTAAGCGCGATGGCGCGGCCCCTCGTTGTCGAAGCAGAAGCCTCGTCCGTCATGCCCGATATCCGCCAGCCCGCCGTCGAAACCGACAAACCCCTGCTCCGGGCCGGCGTCCTCGTCTTGCCAGCCGGGCAGAACGGCCGGGTAAAGCGGCGACTGCGCGAAGGCGTGCAGCATGTCGGTGATCAGCAGTTCCTGGTGCTGCTGTTCGTGGTGCAGGCCGAGTTCGATCAGCGGCACCGCCGCCGGTGGCGGATCACGCAGCAACGTCTGCAGCCCGGCATTCACCGCGCCACGGAACGCCCCCACCTGCTCGGCACTGGGCCGGGTGAGCAGCCCGCGCATCGGCCGCGGATGCCGGGCGCCGACCGTCTCGTAGTACGAGTTGAACAGGAAGCGAAAGTCCGGCTCGAACACCTGATAACTAGGCAGGAACCGCGTGAGGACGAATTCCTCGAAGAACCACGTCGTGTGTGCCCGGTGCCATTTCGCCGGACTGGCATCCGGCATGGACTGGACGCATTGATCTTCCGGGGTCAGGGCAGCGGACAGTCGCTCGGTATGATCGCGGACCATGCGACATCGGGCGGCCGGGTCGAGCGAGGCGACCGCCGGGCCGGCATCGTTCATCAACGTTCTCCCGATCGCACGAGCGCTAGTTTAGGGTGGTCCTGGCCAGGAAAAGCACCACTCCCGCGATTGTCATCATGACAGCCCCAAAGAAATGACAACCCCAAGGAAATGACAACCCCAGAGACCTTCGTCCTGGGTGTGATCGGCCATGTGGACCATGGGAAGACGGCTCTCGTCCAGGCCCTGACCGGCATGGAAACCGACAGGCTGCCCGAGGAAAAGCGCCGGGGCATCTCCATCGCGCTCGGCTTCGCCCACCTGGCGCTGGGCGGCACGGTCGTGGACCTGATCGACATGCCGGGGCACGAGCGCTTCGTGCGCACCATGATCGGCGGCGCCACGGGAATCGACGCGGCCCTGCTGGTCGTGGCGGCGAATGAGGGCGTCATGCCGCAGACCGTGGAACACGTGGAAATCGCCGGCTTGCTGGGTCTTGGCCGGGTGCTCGTCGCCGTCACGAAGGCCGATCTGACCGAAACCGCCGAGGCCGAACTCGCCGGTGTCGAGGCTGCCGAACTGGCGGCGCGTTGCGGCCTTGTTCCCTCGGCTCCGGTCCTGACCTCCATCGCCGATGGTCGGGGCATTCCGGAGCTGAAGCAGGCCCTGGCGGCGCTGATCGCCGAGGTCCGGCCCAGTGTCCGCGACGACGGCTTCTTCTTTCTTCCGATCGATCGCGCCTTCAGTGTCGCGGGGCACGGGACCGTGGTGACCGGAACGCTGCGCCGTGGCCGCATCAACACGGGAGACCGGGCGGTCCTGCTGCCCGACGGGCGCGAGGTCAGGGTGCGCCGGCTCCAGGTTCGCGGCGCTCCCGTGGTGACGGCGGACCCCGGACGGCGGGTCGCGGTCAATCTGCGGGATCTGGCAGTGACCGAGGTGGACCGCGGCATGGCCCTGGCGACGCCCGGGCTGCTGGCTCCTTCCGCCTGGCTGACGGTCCAGCTTCGGGCCACCCCCTCCGCACCGGCGCTGCAGAATGCCCAGCGGCTGCGGCTGCTGTTCGGCACCGGGGAGACCGATGTCGTGCTGCGGCTGCTGGACCGCGACATGCTCCGGCCCGGGGAGATCTGCCTCGCCCAGCTCCGCTGTTCCGATCGCGTCGGCGTCCCGGTGGGCGAACATGTGGTGCTGCGGACCACCGGGCCGCTGCGCAGCGTCGCCGGCGGCGTGGTGATCGAAGCGGCGCCGCGGCGGCTGCGCCGGCATGTGCCCGCGGTGCTGACCCGCCTGGAGACTTTGGTGCGATCCGGCCCGGCGGAGATCATCCGGGCCATGCTGGACGCACCGAGCCTGCGGGTTCTCGACGCGGCCCGCCTCGCCGGCGTGTCCGTTGAGATCACCGAAGGACTGTTGCGGGATGCCGGAGCCACGTTGGCCGGAGGGTTCGCCGCCCGCACCGAGGCGCTGGATCGCATCGCCCGGATGCTGATGCAGCGGCTGGCCGGCAATCCCGAGGGGCTGCCGGCCGACGCGGTGCGCACGGCATTACGCCGGCTGCCCCCGGCCCTCGCCGACCTGGTCATGACGCGATTGGGCGCGGACGGCGCGGTGCTCCGAGCCGGCCGGCTTCGGCTGCGCCGGGTGGAGCAGGCCAGTGTCGAACGCGCGACGGGTGACGTCGCGGAACAGTTCCGCCGTGCCGGCTTGATGCCCCCGTTGCCATCCCAGGTTGCAGCCGACCGAAGGGTGTATGAGGCCCTGGTACGGGCCGGCGTGCTGGTGCGGACCCATGACCGGGCGCTGAAGCGCGACGTGCTGTTTCACCGCGACGCGATCGACGTGGCGCGGCGCCGGCTGATGCTGGTTCTGGAGCCGTGCGGCCGGACGGTATCGGAGATCGGTGCGGCGCTGGGAATCTCGCGGAAGTACAGCGTCCCTTTACTCGAGTACCTGGATGCCGTTCATTTCACCCGCCGCGAGGGCGATGTGCGCCATCTGCGAGGGATCGAACCCGATCGTGCATCGGGGCGCCTGGCCTGTGAATGAGAATGAAAGGACTCAGATCATGAAGTTGCTGACCAGTCTTTCGGTGCTCGCGCTGCTTTCAGGAGCGGGCATGGCACACGCTGCCAAGACCACCACCGCGGCCGCCAGCACCGCGCCGGCCGCCAGCACGAGTTCGACCGCGCATATGCCCGCCGGTCAGTTCAGCAGCGAAGGCACGGCGAAGGAGAGCTGCGGCAGCAGCCCGGTGGTGTGGGTGAACAAGTCGAGCAAGGTGATCCACCCGTCGGGCGACAAGTATTACGGCAAGACCAAGAGCGGCGCGTATATGTGCCAGAACACGGCGGAGCAGGCAGGGTATCATATGCCGGGGCCATCGAAGGCGACGAAGGCGACGGCGAAGAAGAGCTGAGGCTCCTTCAGGCTGGCGGCGGGGACTGTGCTTCTTCCTGCCGCCTGCCTGTCGTCTTTTCAGCGTCGGGCCGGCAATCCGGCTGCGCGCTCGGACAAGCCGGCGGATTTGCGCACGAACTCAAGCGGTTCGTTCCAGTCGAAATTGCGCCAGACCGCTGCGAGGTGCGCATAGGGCGGTGACTGCGCGAACAACTGGAACGTCAGCCGGTGGCCCGCGTAATCCGAGTTCAGCAAGTCGCGCGCAAAAGCCAGAAGCTTGCGGCGGTCTTCGGCGATCCAGTTTTCATTGACCGTGTAGTACTTGTCCAGCCACGGCTTGGTTCCCGGCGCAACAAACGCCGCGTGGTCCGGCGTGACGCAGATCTGCCCGCCGCACAGCTCGCGCGCGATGTGCATCATGTGGTGAAGCTGCGACGTCGCATGCACCCGGCCGGTATAGAGCAGGGACTGGTTGGGCATCAGTAGGCCCGCCGGGCTGGGCTGGGCCAGCGCGATGGCCGCGGTCAGGTGGGCGTTGATGCCCTCGCGATATACCGCAAGCTCGGCCAGTTTCTCCTGCACCGCCTGCTGCTTTTCCAGCCCGGTCTGGCGGGCGTTGAAGAGTGCAGCCCCGATCAGCAGATCGGCCAGGCGCAAATTGCGTTGCACGAAGGCGAACGCAGAGTAGCGGTGAAGCGTGGCGCGGATGAACGCCGCCGCCTTGGTGTGCCGATAGAACAGCACGTTCTCCCACGGGATCAGCACGTTATCGAACACCAGCAGCGTGTCGATCTCGTCGAAGCGGTTCGCCAGCGGATAGTCCTCGATCGGTGCCCGGCCGGCGAATCCGGTGCGGCAGATGAACTTGAGGTTCGGCGAACCCAGGTCGCAGATGAATCCGACGGCGTAGTCGGAGTAGGCTGCGTCACCCCAATTGGCGATAGTGGGCTTGGTGAAGGCCTGGTTGGCGTAAGCGGCGGCGGTTTCGTATTTCGCGCCGCGCACCACCAACCCCGCGTCCGTCTCCTTCACCACATGCAACAACATGTCCGGGTCCTGCTCTTGCGGAGGACGCGAGCGGTCACCTTTCGGGTCTGTGTTCGCCGAAACGTGGAACGGATCGGCGTGCAGCACCCGATGGATGTGGGTTTCGATGTTGCGGGCAAACTGCGGATCGACCTCATTCAGCACATCCGTGCCGTCATACAGCGACCACATCTCGCCGACCGTTTCGTCGCCCACGCGGGTGACGATGCCGCCGATATCGTCCATCACCGTGTCGGTGGCGCGGCGCTTGTCGTGCCAGTCCTGCTGGGTGCGGGGCAGCTTGTTGCCGATGGCGTTGCGCTCACCATCGGCGTCGTAGGACATGATGTCGCGCGTCGCCGGCTCGTGCGCCATGTCGTAGATGCGGGCGCGGATATCCACCAGCGGCTTGAACATCGGATGGCGCGTGACGTCGGCCACGCGCTCGCCGTTGATATAGACCTCCCGCCCATCGCCGATGGAATTGCGGTACTCGCTGCCGGTGCGGATCATCGCGGTCCTGGTGCGTCAGTTGAAGAATCGGGCAGGGCGGAAGGTTGCCAGCTCGGGCCGGGGCCGGCCATGGACGATTTCATCGGCAACCGCCTGGCCGATGAAGGGCGACAGCGTGACGCCGCTATGGGTGACCGCAAGGTAGTAGCCCTGCGCGCGCGGCAGCGGGCCGATGGCTGAGAAACTGTCGCCCGGAATGGGCCGAACCGCGCGGCGCACCGCCTCCGGCGCGAATTCGCCAATGGAGGGCAGGATCTGCCGCGCGCGGGCCACCAAATCGCGCGCCTCGGGCATCAGGGGATCGAGCGGCGTATCCGGCCGGATGGTTTCGTCCGTCGGTTCCCAGTGCAGCATCAGCCGTCCGGCGCCGTCCGGGCGGAAATTGATGACCGGGGTATGCACAACCCGGCTGAGCGTGGTGGCCACGGGAGGGGTGAACACGAGGAACCCGATGGTGGGGGCCAGCGGCAGGTGTAGTCCGGAATCCTGCATCGGATCGTTGGCCCACCGTCCGGCGCAGTTCACCACCATGTCGGCCTCGTGGCGCGCGCCATCAGCCGTGCGGACGCCGGTGACCCGATCTGCCGTGATCAGCGTTTCGACCACGCGCGCCGGACAGAGCAGACGCGCCCCGTGCCGGCGGGCAGCCGAGAGCATCGCCTGGGCGTATGGCACGGGATCGAGCCAGCCTTCTTCCGGGAAGAAGGCGACCGGGGCGTCGCCCACTGCCGCGCGGTCGATATCGGGTTCGAGTTCGTGCAGCCGTTCGGGCGAGATCCACTCGGCGGCATAGCCCCAGTCGCGCAGACGCTGGACAGTCTCCGCGTGAGCGGCCCGCTCTTCCTCCGGCTTCCACTCCAGGCTGCCGCCGCCGTGCCACCAGGGGGTGGCGCCGAATTCGTCGCGCAGGGCGGCGTGCGCCTTCATGCCGGCGACGTTCAGGTCATGGTAGGGGCGGGGCGGTTTGTTGTGCGCATTGGTCCAGGCGAAGCTGATGCCGGAGGTGCCGCCGCCCACGCGGGCGGCCTCCAGGACCAGCACATCGGCGCCGGCCTGGGCCAGACGAAAGGCGACCGAGGCGCCCACAACTCCTGCCCCGATGACGATGACCCGCACGCTGTGCCCCCCGTGTTGCTGGCGGGAGCATCGGATGGGCGGGGGGTGGGGTCAATTCGATTGACCCCTGCCGATCATGCCCTCAGGGCTTGAGCCGATAGCCCGTGCGGAAAATCCACACGAGCAGGGCAAGGCAAAGCGTGATGAACACCAGGGTGCAGGCGAGGCTGGCGCCGACGCTTACGTCGCCGCGGCTGTAGAAACTCCAGCGGAAGCCGCTGACCAGATAGACGACCGGGTTGAACAAGCTGATGGTGCGCCAGGGCTGCGGCAGCATGTCGATCGAGTAGAACGCGCCGCCGAGGAATGTCAGTGGGGTTATCACGAGGGATGGCACGATCGCCAGTTGCTCGAAATTCTCGGCCCAGATGCCGATGATGAAGCCGAACAGCGCGAAGGCGAGCGCCGTCAGCAGCATGAAGGCGGCCATCCACACCGGATGGTCGATCTCGATGCGCACGAAGAGTGTGGCCGTCACCAGGATGATCAGGCCGAGGGCGACCGACTTCGTGGCCGCCGCGCCGACATAAGCGAGCACAGCCTCGCCGGCCGAAAGCGGCGCGGACAGAATCTCCGCGATGGTGCGGGTGAATTTCGGAAAGTAAATGGCGATCGAGGCGTTGGACAGGCTCTGCGTCAGCAGCGACAGCATGATCAGTCCAGGCACGATGAACGCGCCGTAGCCGACGCCGCCGACACTCTGCATGCGCGAGCCGATGGCGCCGCCGAACACGATGAAATAGAGCGCGGTGGTGATCACCGGCGTCGCGACACTCTGCCACACCGTGCGGACCATGCGCGCCATCTCGGTGCGGTAGATCGCCCAGACTCCGGCGGCGTTGAAGCGGCTCGGGTTCATGCGTCCTGCCCCACCAGTTCGACGAAGATGTCTTCGAGTGAGCTGCGTCCGGTATCGAGATCGGCGATCGCGACGCCAAGCTTGTCGAGTTCCCGCAGCAAGGCGGGCATGCCGGTGTCGTTGGTTGTGGCGTCGAAGCGGTAAATCAGGGTGGTGCCATCCGCGCTTCGCTCGAGCGGCCAGGCCGCCAGTGCGGGCGGGATGGCGCCGAGCGGCTCGCGCAATGTGATCGTCAGTTGCCGTTTGCCGAGCCGGCGCATGAGGTCGGCCTTCCGCTCGACCAAGAGAAGCCGGCCCCTGTCGATGACGCCGATACGGTCGGCCATTTCCTCGGCTTCCTCGATGTAGTGGGTGGTCAGGATGATGGTCACACCACGCTCGCGCAGCCGGCGCACCAGCGCCCACATGTCGCGGCGGAGCGATACATCGACGCCCGCGGTCGGTTCGTCGAGGAACAGGATGTCGGGTTCGTGGCTCAGCGCCTTGGCGATCATCACGCGGCGCTTCATGCCGCCGGAGAGTTCGATCACCTTTGCGTCCCGCTTGTCCCACAACGAAAGGTCGCGCAGGAGCTGTTCGATATAAGCCGCGTCGGGGGAGCGGCCGAACAGTCCGCGACTGAAGCGAACGGTGTTCCAGACGGTGGCGAAGATGTCGAGCGCGATCTCCTGCGGCACCAGGCCGATCAGCGTGCGGGCAGCACGATAGTCGCGCAGGATGTCATGGCCGGCGACCTGGACTGCGCCGGCGGTCATCGTCACGGTACCGCAGATGATGCTGATGAGCGTCGTCTTGCCGGCACCGTTCGGGCCGAGCAGCGCGAAGATCTCGCCCTTTTCGATCTCCAGATCGACCGGCTGCAGTGCGATCTGGCCGGATTTGTAGGTTTTGGCGACCGACCGCACCGAAATGATGGACATGGCGATTCCTTGTGACCGTACTCTGGGGAGATACGGCGGCGATGCGGATTGCGCGTATCGCGCATGTCCTCGTATCGGACACAGGGCGACGGGAATGAGCCGGAGGGACTCGAACCCTCGGCCCCAAGATTAAAAGTCTCGTGCTCTACCGACTGAGCTACGGGCTCGCCAGCATCGGTTCAACGCCAAGCAGGGCGCCGGGTCAACGGGGCGGCCGAACGAAAAAGGGCGGGCCCGCGGCCCGCCCCTTGTCGCAACGTTTGATGAACGGCCGGATCAGAAATCCATGTCGCCCATGCCGCCGCCGCCCGGAGGCATCGGCGCAGACTTCTTCTCCGGCTTCTCGGCGATCATGGCCTCGGTCGTCACCAGCAGACCGGCCACGGACGAAGCGTCCTGCAGCGCAGTGCGCACCACCTTGGTCGGGTCGATGATGCCGGCCTTCACGAGATCCTTGAACTCGCCGCTCTGCGCGTCGAAGCCCCAGGCGTACTCGTTCCTGTCCAGCACCTTGCCGGCCACCACGGCGCCGTCCTCACCCGAGTTCTCGGCGATCTGGCGCAACGGCGACTGAAGCGCCTTGCGCACGATATCGATGCCGAAGCGCTGGTCGTCGTTCTCGGTCGAGAGCTGAGCCAGAATGAGGCTGGCCCGCGCCAGGGCGACGCCGCCGCCCGGAACGATACCTTCCTCGACCGCGGCGCGCGTGGCGTGCAGCGCGTCATCCACACGGTCCTTGCGCTCCTTCACCTCGACCTCGGAGGCGCCGCCGACCCGGATCACCGCAACGCCGCCGGCGAGCTTCGCCAGCCGCTCCTGCAGCTTCTCACGGTCGTAGTCGGAGGTGGTCTCCTCGATCTGGGCGCGGATCTGGTTGCAGCGGCCCTTGATGTCCTCCTTCTTGCCGACGCCTTCGACGATCGTGGTGTTCTCCTTCTCGATGAGCACCTTCTTCGCCTTGCCGAGCATGTTCAGGGTGACGTTCTCGAGCTTGATGCCGAGATCTTCGCTGATCACCTGGCCGCCGGTCAGAATCGCGATATCCTCCAGCATGGCCTTGCGCCGATCACCGAAGCCCGGGGCCTTCACCGCGGCAACCTTCAGGCCGCCGCGCAGCTTGTTCACCACCAGGGTGGCAAGAGCCTCGCCCTCGACATCCTCGGCGATGATCAGCAGCGGCCGGCCGGACTGCACCACGGCTTCCAGCAGCGGCAGCATCGGCTGCAGGCCAGAGAGCTTCTTCTCGTGGATCAGCAGGTAGGGCTGATCCATCTCCGCCACCATCTTCTCGGCATTGGTGATGAAGTACGGCGAGACGTAGCCGCGGTCGAACTGCATGCCCTCGACCACATCGAGCTCGGTCTGGATGCCCTTGGCTTCCTCGACCGTGATCACGCCCTCGTTGCCCACCTTCTGCATGGCCTCGGAGATCATCTTGCCGATCTCGGAGTCGCCATTGGCGGCGAGGCTCGCAACCTGCGCCGTCTCGGCCGGGGTGGTGATCTTGCGCGTGTTCTTCTTGAGCTCCTCGACCACCGAGTTCACCGCGCGATCAATGCCGCGCTTGAGGTCCATCGGGTTCATGCCGGCGGCAACCGCCTTGGCGCCCTCGCGCACGATCGCCTGGGCCAGCACGGTCGCGGTGGTGGTGCCGTCACCGGCCAGGTCGTTGGTCTTGGACGCCACCTCGCGCACCATCTGGGCGCCCATGTTCTCGAACTTGTCGGCAAGTTCGATTTCCTTCGCCACGGTCACACCGTCCTTGGTGATGCGCGGCGCGCCGAAGCTCTTGTCGAGCACGACGTTGCGGCCCTTCGGGCCCAGCGTGACCTTCACGGCATCGGCCAGGATGTCCACGCCGCGCAGCATGCGCTGGCGCGCGTCACCCCCGAATTTTACGTCCTTAGCAGCCATGGTTTATCCTATTCCTCTCTGGATGAGACAGTTGACGACGGGTGATCCGCTCAGGCGGCCTTCTTGCGAGCGGCGGTCTGCTCGACCACGCCCATGATGTCGGACTCTTTCATGATCAGCAGCTCTTCGCCGTCGATCTTGACCTCGGTGCCCGACCACTTGCCGAACAGAATCCGGTCGCCCGCCTTGACGTCCAGCGCCACGATCTGGCCCTGCTCGTTGCGTGCGCCGGGGCCGGCGGCGATAACCTCGCCCTCGATCGGCTTTTCCTTGGCAGTGTCGGGGATAATGATGCCGCCCGTGGTCTTTTCTTCGGCTTCGATACGCCGGACCACGACCCGGTCATGCAGGGGACGGAACTTCATTCGGATCGCTCCTGGTGATGACTTGGATGGTGAAACACGCCAGCGACCGGGGCCTGGATAGAGGCGACCGCGGACTGCTAGCACTCCCCCTTAGAGAGTGCTAGCGATCTAGGATCACCCGGAGGTGAAGTCAAGCGATCGGCAGCAATCAACGCAGCGAGAGTGCCAAGTTACTGATTTCGCTTCATTTTTGCTTGCGGTGCGAGACAAAGTAGATAGCATTTCGTTTCACCTGTTCGGTGAACCGGAGATGCCATCGCCATGAGGCTGTTCACATGAGCCTGGCCCTGCAACTCAAGGACTATCGGCTGACCACGGCGGAAATCCTTTACCGCATGCCCGACCATCCGGAAATCCTGCAAAGCTTCGTCTGGCAGGACATGGACCTTGCCCCGGAATTCCCCGTGCTGCGGAAGTTCCTGGACTTCTGGACCCGTGAACTGGATGGGCCGGTGCACTCGGTGCGTGTGGCGTCGGCCCGGGTGATCAAGCCCGCGTCCTGGCGCAGCCCAGCGCTGCTGACGCTGAACTGACGCCCCGCGCCGCAACTCGTGCGATCAGCGAGGCTTGGTATGCGCGCCGGGTTGGCGCGCGACGCGCGCTCCCGACCTATCAGGCGGTCAGCGCCTTCACGATCAGCCCGATGCCCTCCCGGTGCCAACGCTGCACCGCCTTGTGGTCGGCGCCCAGTACCGCCCCCAGCCGGCGCCACGGAAACAGGTGCTTCTCCGTCAACGGATTGACCAGGCTGCGGGCGCCGACGATCCGACGCAGCACGTACCGCTCCAGCGGGATCAGGCTGATCCAGCCCAGCACCTCGTCCATTTCCGAAATGCGCGCGGCGGACGGCACCGGCGGACGGATCCGCTGCGTGCTCCAGCCATAGCTCTCAGCCGCGGTCCGCACGATCTCCAAATTCGAACTCTTCAACCGCGTGGACCACCCGCTTCCCGGCAGCGCCAGCAGCGTCATTCCTGCCTGCTCCAGCCGCGCCGTGATCGACGTGGCATCAATCGGGCCTTCGTTCCTGTGCATGGATGTCTTTCCTGTTGCGCTCTGGCTCAGCGGCGGAACACGGGCAGCGGATAGGGCTCGCCCTCCAGCACCGTGCCCTTGGTGATCGCACCCCAGCTTCGCTCGTCCCCGGCGGGCAGGGGCTCGCGCGTGGGATCTTCGGGCGGCAGTTCGTGATCGGGCGGAGGGCGGAGCGCGCCGATGCGGCGGCCCCGCTCCCGCACCATCGCCACACCGCGCCCAAGCACCGCCGCGATGCCGTCCCAGGTCGCTCCCTCAGCCCGAAGGCGTCGGATCTGGGTGTCCTGGGCGTTGGACCAGGTGAATTGCTGAGACATCGGGACCCTCGGATGGTCTAACGGGTAAAGTCAGTAATACTAACCATAATGTCCGGATAGCCCCCGGTCAAGCATTAGTAACTGTTGTCGGTTAGGAAAAATGACTATACCCTCGGGCGATGCCCTCAGGCTCCTCCCTCCACGAGCAGATCGGTCACCGCATCGCCGCCCTTCGCAAGGAAATGGGGCTGACCCAATTGGGCCTGGCGGAAGCGGTCGGGGTCTCGCGCAGCGCAGTCGCCCAGTGGGAGACCGGACGCGCCGGTCAGCTCATTCCAAATCTGGCGGCCATCGCGCAGGCGCTTGGCGTCGGCATCGAGACCCTGACACACGGTCACGACAAACGGGCCCCGTCCAACGCCGCGACCGGGGATGAACTGGCGATGCTCCGGCTGTATCGCGCCTGCAAGCCGGAGGACCGGCAGATTCTGCTGCGGACCGCGCGCCGCCTGGCACGGACGACCCAATAGGGATTGCCGGCGGAGATTGTCGGCCGGGCGATCAGAACTGCGCAGCGAACCACGGAATCAACGACGTCAGGCTCAGCGCATCGCTCGCCGGCAGCAGCCGCCGCGGATGGCCCATCCAGCTTGCGATGACCACGAAGTCCAGTCCGAACTTGTCGCGGATGATGGTTTCGCCATTGCGGTGCGCCTCCGCCATCCAGGACTCATCGGTCACGTCCGGACCGCCCGTCGCGTCCAGGAAGATGCCGGCCTTCACCCCGTGCGCGTGCAGAATGCGAACCGACAGGCGCACCGCATCCTGCCAGTGCGGGTCACGCCAGTCCGCGTCCAGCGTCATGGCGTCCAAGGGCGTGCCGGTATGGCGGCGATAAGCGTCCAGCCATTGCGGCAGGACGGTTTCCCACTGCGGATAGGACGTGCCGGTCGGCACCTCGTAATCGTTGATGCGCGCGTCCGGATAGATCGCATGCACCGCGGCGATGGTGCGCGCCAGCCGTTCCGCGACCTCCTCCACCGGAAGGCGGCAGGCGTTGTGCCCATCCCAGAAGTGGCCAAAGGTCAATGGCTCATCGAGGCCGAATGTCGCAACCGGCGCATCGAACTTTTTCAGCCGCTCGACGGTGCCGGCCGGGCGTCGCACCGTTTGCACCAGGCCCTCCACGCCCACCCCGCAATCCTCCACCGGCAACGCCTGCAACGCCACTTCCAGGGTGATATTGCGTGCAGTCAGGAAGCCGAACACTTCGCGGAGCGCATCCTCCGGTGCCAGCGTCGCGAAATAGGTGTTGATGCTGAAGGCGGACAGCTTGGACCAGCCGGAGGCCCAGGCATCCGGATCGGAAAAAAGCTGCGGAAAGTCAGGCACCAAAGGCGGACGATCGCCATGATGCAGGCTGTCGGGGGGGCCGAAGGTCAGCGCGGGCGCGGCCATCACTGCGTTTCCCGGCAGACCAACGACAACTGCGGCGGCCAGTGCAAGCGCCACCGGAAGCGCGAAGCGTCGGCGCATGGCAGTCTCCTTTCCGGCACCGGTCAGCTCCGCTGCGGCACGCCTTGGGGAATGATGGTCTTAATCAGCGAGGCATCCAGCGCTTCGTATGCCTCGTAGCCGATCGTCGCGTACAGCTCGGCCCGGGTCTGCATGCGATCGATCATGTTCTGTGTGCCGCCGTCGCGACGGATGGCGGCGTAGAGTTCCTCCTGTGCCTTGTTCGCCACACGCAGCGCGCTCACCGGCCAGATCACCATGCGATAGCCCATGGCCTCGAACTCCGCGGCGGTGAAGAACGGCGTGCGGCCGAACTCTGTCATGTTGGCCAGCAGCGGCGCATCCACCCGACGCGCGAATTCCGTGAACATCGCGGCGCTGGTGAGCGCTTCCGGAAAAATCGCGTCCGCGCCTGCTTCGAGATACAGCTTGGCGCGGGCGGCGGCGCCGTCCAGCCCTTCGCTCGCCGCGGCATCGGTGCGGGCAATGATGAACAAGTGCCGCCGTGCCCGCGCAGCGGCGGCAATCTTGGCGGCCATGTCGCGCGGGTCCGCCAGCTTCTTGTCGTTCAGATGGCCGCACTTCTTCGGCAGCAACTGATCCTCGATATGCACCGCGGCGGCGCCCGCGTCCTCGAAGCAGCGGACCATGTGCATGACATTCAGCGCCTCGCCGTAACCGGTGTCGCCATCCACCAGAACCGGCAGACCGGCGGCGCGCACCACCTGACGGATGAAAAAGCACACCTCGTCCACCGTGATCACGCCAAGGTCGGGCAAGCCCATCTGCGCGGTCATGGCCGCGCCGGACAGATAGAGTGCCCGAATCCGGCGGCTCGGGCCTGCAGCGCGGCCATGCCGTTGTGCGCACCGGGAAGCTGCAGGATGCCGGCGCGGCCGAGCAGCGCGCGGAACCGCGCGCCGGCGGCTTCGCTGGGAAGGTCGGCGGCGACGAGATAGGTCATGCCGAATCGATACAGGAGGGTTCAGCGGAAGAACAGCACGGTCAGCAAGGCGAACACCGGCAGCAGGGTCCCTGCCGCCATCAGGGTGAAGGTAAAAAATCCGGGCATGTGGACACCGCGGTGCGCCGCGATGCCTCGCACCATCATGTTTGGCGCGTTGCCGATGTAGGTCAGACCGCCAAAGAAGACCGCGCCGGCAGAAAGCGCCTCGAGCGTCACGATCTGCTCGCCGCTCAGATTCGGGGGTTGCAGATGCGCCAGGTCGAAGAAGACAAGGTAGGTCGGTGCGTTATCCAGGAAGGCGGAAAGCGTGCCGGAAAGCCAGAAATACTCGACAGGGCGGGGATGGCCCCGCGCGTCGATCGTGAGCTGGAGAAGCGGCGCGAGCGGACCGTGCGGTCCTGCCAGCAGCATCTTCAGCACCGGCTCGATCGTAATGAAAATCGCAAGGAAGAGGACGGCCACTTCGATGATCGGATGCCAGGCGAATTCGTTCCATTGTCGTATGGAGCGGGGCGTCCAGAGCGTCGAGACAGCGGCGATGAGCAGGAAAGCGCCGCTGCTGATCAGGCGGTCGAGGGGGACCTTCGCGCCGCCGATGCCGATCGATCCGAAATTGACGACATCCAAACCGAACAGGATAGCGCCGATCAGCAGGATCAGTGCGGCGTTCCTCCATCCCCGGATGTGCAGCCTTTGCGCCGGTTCGGGCGCCGGCTCCCGGGCGGCGAGGACCTTGTCCACTGCCCAGAATGCGGTCAGCAGCACGAAGGCGAGCACGACCAGCAGCGGCCCGATATGGATCAGCGGCCAGAAGAACGGTACCCCACGCAAATAGCCGAGATAGAGCGGAGGGTCTCCGAGCGGAGACAACGCGCCGCCCGCGTTGGCGACCAGGAGAATGAAGAACAGCGCCAGATGCATTTTCCGGCGCCGATGGGCATTGGCCCGCAACAGCGGGTGGATCAGCACCATCGCGGCGCCGGTCGTGCCCATGACACCGGCGAGCAGCATGCCGATCCCGAGCAGGGTCGTGTTGCCGGACGGCGTGCCGGGCAACCCGCCGCTCACCATGATTCCGCCGCCTGCGACATACAGGGCCAGCAGCAGTGCAATGAACGGCAGGTACTCGACCAGCAGCGCGTGCCAGGCCAGAGCCGTGGCCGCGCCGAGCCCGAAGCCCCCGCTCCAGGGTAGCAGAAGCGCAAAAACCCAGAACGCGCTGATCCAGGAGACCCGGTGATGCCAGAACCGCGGTGCAACCGCCGGGACGACCGCGATAGACAGCAGGACGCCGAAGAACGGCGCCGCCCAGGGCAAGGCGGGTGCGAGGATTTCACTCGGTTGCATGGCTGCGACCCTGCAAGTAAACCTCCGGCGCGCGCAACGAGGACCATGAACGGATGGACATGACCGGCGAGCGGCGGATTCCGGCGCCGCGGCAGATGGTTTGGAACGCGTTGAACGATCCCGAGGTGCTCAGGTCCTGCATTCCGGGATGCGAGACCCTGGTCGCGGAGTCGCCCCAGGACATGCGGGCCACCGCAGCCGTGCGGATCGGGCCGATTGCCGCCCGGTTCAACGGCAAGGTGCATCTGACCGACATCGATGAGCCGAACGGCTACATGATCAGCGGGGAAGGGCAGGGCGGTGTGGCCGGCTTCGCCAAGGGGGGCGCGCGGGTTCACCTCGCCGAAGAATCCGCCGTCGTCACCCTCCTCAACTACACGGTGCAGGCGCAGGTCGGCGGAAAGATCGCCCAGCTCGGCGCG
This sequence comes from uncultured Pseudomonadota bacterium, assembly GCA_963731335.1. Taxonomy (GTDB): domain Bacteria; phylum Pseudomonadota; class Alphaproteobacteria; order Acetobacterales; family Acetobacteraceae; genus CAVSUZ01. The sequence goes on from CAVSUZ010000011.1 coordinate 45,697, forward strand.
CGGCTGATCGATTCTTCGGCAAAATCCATGGCCGACACGTTTTTCGACAACCTCACCAAGGAGCTGACTGCGAAAATGGGTCCCAGCCCCGACCGAGCGTTCCCCTCCGCCCCCTCGGCGGCCGCCATCCCCGTCTCGCCCGCCGCCGTGCCGCGTCCCGCCGTCAACTGGTGGCACATGATTCCTCGCGAGCCGCTGGGCTATCCCCTGGTTGCCTGGATCGGCGTCGCCATCTGGTTGTGCATCCTCTTCATCATCGTGGCGCCCCTGATCTAGTGAACCTTCCAGGATCGGTTTCAGATACCGCTCGGTTGCTGGCGGAACAGGGCTACATTGCCGATCCGGACCTGGCGACCACGGTCCATCTCGCGCTGTCGATGCGGCGGCCGCTGTTCCTCGAAGGTGAGCCTGGCACCGGCAAGACGGAAATCGCCAAGGTGCTCGCCGCCGGACTCGGCCGCAGGCTGGTGCGGCTACAGTGCTATGATGGCATGGATCTCGCTGCGGCTGCCTATGAGTGGGATCACGCACGCCAGCTCATGGCCATCAGGCTGGCCGAGGCGGCCGGCGAAACTGATCGCGACCGTCTCTCGCACGATATCTACGCGCGTGAGTTCCTGCTCGCGCGCCCGCTGCTGTCGGCCATCGATCCCGATCTCCCCGCCGCCGTGCTGCTGATCGACGAGCTCGATCGCGCCGATGAACCGTTCGAGGCCTTCCTGCTCGAGCTCCTGGCAGACTTCCAGATCAGTGTGCCGGAGTTCGGTACCCTGCGCGCACGGGATATCCCGGTTGTGGTTATGACGTCCAACCGCACGCGTGAGGTGCACGACGCCATCAGGCGGCGATGCCTCTACCACTGGGTTGATTATCCCAGCGCGGCGCGGGAGCGGGCCATCCTGGAGGTGCGCGCACCAAGCCTTCCGGCCCGCTTATCCGCCCAGGTGGTGGCGTTCGTGCAGGGCTTGCGGAAGCAGGATTTGTTCAAGCTTCCGGGTGTCGCCGAGACGATCGACTGGGCGACCGCCCTGCATCACCTCGATCAAACCGAGCTGCAACCAGAGGTCGTGGACGAGACGCTCGGAGCCTTGCTCAAATACCAGGACGATATTGCGCGCATTCGCGGCGCCCAGGCCGCGCAACTCGTGTCCGAGGCGCAACAAGCGCCCTGACGCGAGTTCATGAACCGCGAGACGCGGCGCTCCAGAAAACGTGAGCATGTCGCTGCCCGTTTCAGAGATTCCCGAGCCGAGTCCAAAAATCGGGAATATTTCCGCACGAAACGATACGCGGTATTAAGATTTCGATAGCCTTTCGGTTGTTAATCGCCCGCTCACCAAATCGCGAGTAAGGGGCTGGGCCGGTTTTTGAACCGGCAAAAGAACCAACCGGGAACAAGGACTTTTCGCGATGACGACATTAAACGTGGGTGCAACAGAAACCTACACGTCCATTGCCAGTGCTGTGTCATCTGCATACTCGGGGGACACCATCTCGATCGATGCAGGAACCTACGCTGCGCGGGACATCCTGCTCACGAAAGACCTGACCATCACCGCCGCGGGCAATGGTCCGGTGATCGTGCAACAGGGCGGCGCAATGAAGAAGGGCATGTTCATCACAGGCTCCTCATCCACGACGCCCGACATCACCGTCCAGGGATTGACCTTTCAGAACGCCAAGAACTCCGAGCAGCAACGGTACGGGCATTCGCTATCAAAGCGGAAACCTCAACCTGATCAACGACACCTTCCGCAACAGCCAGGATGGCATCCTGGCAACGCCGTTCGTGGAAAACACCGGTACCATCATCGTCCAGGGCAGCACGTTCGATCACAACGGAATGGGCTCCGGGCTGGGCCACAATCTTTACATCAATGGCGTCGCCGATTTCGTCATGACCGATAGCGTGAGCGAAAATGCGGTGGTCGGGCATGAGCTGAAAACGCGGGCCTTCAACAACGATATCGAAAATAACCTGATCATGGACGGTCCGACCGGAACGTCCAGCTATGACATCGATGTCCCGAACGGCGGGAACACCCTCATCCAGGGCAACACGATCGAGCAGGGGCCCAAGAGCCAGAATCCCATGATGATCGACTATGGTGAAGGAGGAAGCCTGCGCCCCGGAAGCCTGACCGTCACCGGCAACGTGCTGTTGAACGATTTGTCAGGGGGCAAAGGCATTTGGAACCATACCTCGATCGCCAGCCTCGGTCACTGACAACGACACCTACGGCCTGGCGAGCAACGGTCTGCTCACCGGGCTCGGATCGCTGCTCGGCAATATCGCGCTCGCGACCGAGCCAGTTCTGGGCTTCCTTGGCGGCTCCATCCTGGGTCAGGTTTCCGCATCGTCGGACGCGAGCGATCTCCTCGGCGCCTCTGCCAGTGATGGGACCGACCTGACGCAGAGCAGCGGGATGGACTCTTCGGATTTCGTAACCGACCAAGGGGCACTCATGATCCTGCAGGGCCCAACGCTCGATCCGTCTGTCGGAGACGGATTGTACTACGACCCGACCAATAACGCGCAGTTCCTCATGGCCAGTTCGAACTAATCACGTGGCCGCTGGCCCGTCGTGCCTCCTGGCAGGCGGGCCAGCGCTTCGTCAATCTCGGCGCTGGTCATGCGCCAGGCATTGTCCAGCTCCGCGACCACAGTGCGCATGAATGCTTCCGTGAGATCCGAGTGCCCGCGCGGCATTCCCCAGGTGATCCGCCAGCAGCGCCAGTGCGAGCTGGCGCGGACCATCGCCGACATATGTCCATTCGAAACCGGTCCGGCAAAAGGTCTTCACGTCGTAACGCGGATCGAGAGCATCGCCGTCAACCGTGACCACCGCGCCATCCAAGCCCCGGCCGCCCTCATAGACGCGCGAATCAGAGCCGGAGGACATCGTTCACCGCCTGCTCCAGTTCCTGCATGCGGAACGGTTTGCGCAGGACCGGCCAGCCCACGTCCTGCGCCACGAAGTATCCGGATATCAGGATGATCTTGAGCTTGGGAAGCGTCTCACTCACCGCTTGAGCAAGATCGATGCCGGACATGTCCGGCATCCGGATATCGGTGATCAGCAAATCAAGTCCCGGGCTGGCGCGAATCTGGCGCATCGCATCCGCGCCGCCCGTGGCCCGCAAGACGTGGTGGCCAAAATCGACCAGGAACTCCGCGACAATCTCGCGAACCTCGTCGTCGTCATCGACAACAAGGACAATCGCCGGCCGCGCCGAACGGGGTTCGGCGATGCGGGACACTTCGGCGAGCAACGACGCCCCCTCCTTCGGCCATCAGTCCCCATTCCAGGGAAAAATCACCTCCCTGTGAGACCGAGCGGGGGTCCGTTATCACCACCGGCCGAAGGGGGGAGCGGAATATGTGGACGTGAGGTAACGATTCGGCGACCGCCGGAGTAGCGCGGCGGAACTCGACGCACCGGAGAAGTCATGCCATGTCACCCGCGAGACCCAGGCAAAGGAGGGGCGGTTGGGTGTGACGTCCGGTGCCGATACAACCAAGGCGGGTCCGCTCTCGCGTTTCACCGTTATCGATCTCACGCGCGTGCGCGCCGGCCCCACGGCGGTGCGCCATCTCGCCGACTGGGGCGCCAAGGTCATCAAGGTCGAATCTCCCGAGGGGGATGCCGGACTAGGCGGCGAACGCCACGGGCCGGACTTTCAGAATCTGCATCGCAACAAGCGCAGTCTGACGCTGAACCTGAAGGCAGCGGAAGGAAAGGCGATCCTGCAAAAGTTGGTGGCCGATGCCGATGTGGTGATCGAGAACTTCCGTCCTGACGTGAAATTCCGCCTTGGAATCGATTACGAAGCGCTGCGCCGGGTCAATCCGCGGCTGATCTACGCCTCGATCTCCGGCTTCGGGCAGGATGGCCCGTATCGCGACCGCCCGGGCTTCGACCAGATCGCCCAAGGGATGGGTGGCCTGATGTCCATCACCGGCTTGCCCGGCCAAGGGCCCGTCCGTGTCGGCATCCCGGTCGCCGATCTGACCGCCGGCATCTTCGCGGCGATGGGAATCCTCGTTGCACTCCTCGAACGCGAACAATCGAATGAAGGACAGTGGGTGCAGAGCTCGCTTCTGGGCGCGCAAATCGCCATGCTGGATTTCCAGGCGGCGCGCTGGCTGATCGGACACGAGGTGCCGGGCCAGGCCGGTAACGACCATCCCACCAGCATCCCGACCGGGGTATTCCCGACCGCCGACGGGCACATCAACATCGCCGCCTCGGGCGACGAAATCTATCGCCGCTTCTGCAACGCCATCGGCGCGCCCGAACTCGCGCAGCGTGCCGAATTCGCCTCCGGCAAGCTGCGTTCCCAGAACCGGGCGGCACTGAATGCGGCGATCGCCGACATCACGCGCACCCGGCCGTCGGCCGGATGGGTCGAAGCCCTGAACGCGGCCGGCGTGCCGTGCGGACCGATCTACGCCATGAACGAGGTGTTCGCTGATCCGCAGGTGAAGCATCTGAATATCACACGGAAGGCAGTTCATCCCGTGTTGGGCGAAGTCGAGGTCGTGGGGCAGGCGGTGGAGTTCTCCCGCACGCCGTGGTCTGTGCGAAGTGCGACGCCCGAACCCGGCGAGCACACCGATCAGATCTTGCGTGAACTGGGGTACTGGCAAAGCGAAATAGCGCGGTTGAAACAGCAGCGGATCATCTGAACAGGGAGAGCGGCAATGTCTGAGGAACAGGAGATCAAGGTCGTCATCGGCAACTGGCTTGGCGCCGTCTCACGTAAGGATTTGCGGCAATCGCCAAGCTCTACACGCCGGACGGATGCTTCATGGTGCCCAATGTCCCCATCGCACAAGGGGAGCAGGCGATCGCCGCAACCTGGGCGCATCTTCTCTCGTTGCCCAATGTGCGGCTCCATTTTGGGCCAACCGTCATCGAGCCTGCCGCAAGCGGCGACATGGCCTACGAAATCGGCACCTACACGCTGGGGTTCGATTCGGACGATGGCCGGAAGGAAGACCGCGGAAAGTATGTCGTGGTTTGGAAGAAACAGAAGGAAGGCTGGCGTGCCGCGGCCGACATTCTGAACAGCGATCTGCCGGCGGGATAAGGAGCAGGAACCGGAAATGCCGGTGAAGGATGTAAAGAAGGTGGTGCTCGCCTATTCGGGCGGGCTCGATACCAGCGTGATCCTGCGCTGGCTGCAGGTGACATACCGCTGTGAGGTGGTGACCTTCACCGCCGACCTTGGCCAGGGGGAGGAACTGGAACCAGCGCGCCGCAAAGCGGAGATGTTCGGCGTGAAGGAGATCTTCATGGACGACCTGCGCGAGACGTTCGTGCGGGATTTCGTCTTTCCGATGTTTCGCGCCAACGCCCTCTACGAAGGCCAATACCTGCTCGGCACCTCCATCGCCCGGCCGCTGATCGCGCAGCGCCAGATCGAAATCGCCGAGCAGGTGGGCGCGGATGCAGTGGCACACGGGGCGACCGGCAAGGGCAACGACCAGGTGCGGTTCGAACTCAGCTACTATTCGCTGAAGCCGGACATCAAGATCATCGCGCCATGGCGGGAATGGGACCTCACCAGCCGGACGAAGCTGCTGAAATTCGCCGAGCAGCACCAGATTCCCATCGCCAAGGACAAGCGCGGTGAAGCGCCGTTCAGCGTCGATGCCAACCTGCTGCATTCCTCGTCCGAAGGAAAGATCCTCGAGGACCCCGCGATCGAAGCCGACGAGATCGTCTATCAGCGCACCATCCGGCCGGAGGACGCGCCGGACAAGGCCACGGTGATCAGCATCGATTTCGAACACGGTGACCCGGTCGCCATCGATGACAACCGGCTCTCGCCGGCGGCGCTGCTGACGCGACTGAACGAGCTCGGCAAGGCGAACGGGATCGGCCGGCTCGATCTCGTGGAAAACCGATTCGTCGGCATGAAGTCCCGCGGCGTTTACGAAACCCCCGGCGGCACCATTCTGCTCTCGGCGCACCGTGGCATCGAAAGCATCACGCTGGATCGCGAGGCGGCCCACCTGAAAGACCAACTGATGCCACGATACGCCGAGCTGATCTACAACGGGTTCTGGTTCAGCCCGGAACGCCGCATGCTGCAGGCGCTGATCGATGAGAGCCAGAAATCGGTGAACGGCCGCGTTCGACTGAAACTATACAAGGGCAACGTTTCGGTGATCGGACGCGAATCACCGAACAGCCTGTATTCGCAACGGACCGTGACGTTCGAGGAAGATCAGGGCGCCTACGATCAGTTCGACGCGCAAGGCTTCATCAAGCTGAATGCGTTGCGGTTGAGGCTCGGCGCCAGCGCCGGACGCCGAGGCGGCGCACTGTAGGGTTCATGACGTCGCTGAGCGCGACCGCCATCCTGGAAGGGACTCGAACACCGAACAGGCTCCGGTCTTCATCAGTCATGACCAGGCCGAGCGTATGGTGCTGGCGTTGCTCGATCGCGCGGCGCACTGGAAGCCGCAGGCCGTTGCCGGCATCACCCGCGGGGGGCTGATCCCTGCCACGATTGCCGCGGCGGAGCTCGCGCTGCCCTTGTTCATGATCGGCTGCGACCGTGTAACCGGCGCGGTGTCCTGGATCGGCGAACCTCCGACCGCCGGCGGGTGCTCGTGGTGGACGACAGTTGCTCCACCGGGCAGACATTGTCTGCGCGTCACCGGGGCGTTGCGCGCCCAGGGCTATCAATGCCTGACCCTGACCATCGTGCACGATCCCGGAGATCAGCGGCTTCGCGCCCGATCTGTCCCACCCATGACCACGCTGTTCCGCCTACCGTGGGAGCGGGGCGAGGCCACGCCGGGCGCCCGCGCGTTGCGGGCCAGCGGTGCGGTGATCGAGCGGCGTGTCGCCGAGGCGCCGTTCATCGGCCTTGATCTGGACGGAATCTTCCTGCCCGACCTGCCGCGTTCGGAGTATCATGCAGACCTTTCCGCGACCCTTCGGCGTCGCCATTTGCTCGATCCCTGTCCCGTGCTGCCGGACTTCGATCCGCATCGCGCGGTGGTCATCACCGGGCGGCACATCGACGACCGGGCCCTGACGCTGGAATGGCTCGCGCGCTGCGGGCATGACGGCCTGCCCGTCGAATTCCGGCCGCATGATGTTCCAGACGATATTGCGTCGGTATCGGCCTACAAGGCACGGGTGGCGACGCGCTGGGGCTGCACCCATTTCATCGAAAGCGAGGCGGAACAGGCGATCCGGATTGCCGCAGCGGCGCCGCACCTGATCGTCGTTGGTGGTCCGTCCCGGCCGGTCGGTCTTTTGTTGTTGGCTCGGCGAGGTGGCGGTCGCCGCCCCCGCCGATGCTCGGCAAACACCCGGGTGAACTCGGCGCCGAGGAGGAATATCTCCGCCGAATAGTAGATCCAGAGCAGGATCACCAGCAACGAGCCGATGGACCCGTAGGACGAGGCGAAGGCGCTGTTGCTGATATAAAGTCCGATCAGGAACTTCCCGGCCAGGAACAACAATGACGTGACGAACGCGCCGAGTGCGACATCGGTCCAAGCGATCTTGCAGTCCGGCAACACCTTGTAGATCGCGGCAAACAGTAGCGGTGATCAACAGGAAGGACACGCCGCCATTGATGGCGCGCAGGGTCGGCACCACCCCCTCCCACTCGGCGCTGAGGTAGCCCGAGACAGCATCCAGCGCCGCACTGACGATCAGCGAGACCAGCAGCAGGAAGCCCAGAGCAGCAAGCAGACCGAGCGATAGCAGGCGGGCGCGCAACAGGGCGCCGGTCACCGATCCTTTCGGCTGCGCGCGCCAGATGACGTTCAGTCCAGTTTGCAACTCGGTGAACACGCCCGTAGCGGTAAACAGGAGCGTCACGACGCCGATCGCCGTGGCGAGCAGGCTGGTGCTCTTGAACCGGGCGCCCTGAAGCAGCGCCTGAAGCGCGGCGGCGCTGCCGTGCCCCATGAGGCCGCTGAGCTGATCCACGATGGCGCCCTGCGCGGCCTGATAACCGAACACCAGGCCGGAGACGGCGAGTGGCGATCAGCAGGATCGGCGCGATGGAGAAGATCGTATAGTACGCGATGGCGGCTCCGCGGCTCAGCGCGTCATCATTGAAGAAGCTGACCAGCGTGTCCCGCACCAGGGACCAGGCGTGTTTTCCAACCATCGATCGGCGCCGGCAGAGTGAAGCGGGGCGCGTGATGGCTGCAACGATGGGCCGATCACATCACCAGTAGCGCGATCAGGCTGCCGGCGCCGGCGAGCAGGCAATAATAGGCGAAGGGGTTGAGTGCCCAGGCCTCATGCTCGCGGAAATAGCGCATCAGGAAGGCGGTGCTGGCGAAGGCGGTGATGCCGGCGATCACCGCGGCGATGCCGGCATTGAGCGCGACAGCGTGGGGCACGCCGGCGTGGAGCAGCTTGGGCACCTCCAGCACCGTGGCGCCGAGGATGATCGGCGTGGCGATCAGAAAGGAGAAGTGGGCGGCGCCTTCATGGGTGATGCCGCGCAGCAGGCCACCGACGATGGTTGCGCCGGAACGCGAAATGCCGGGAACCAGGGCGGTGCATTGCCAGCAGCCGATAGTCAGCGCGTCGGCCATGGTCAGGCTGGACAGCGGGCGCATGCCGCGGTCGCGCAGGCGCTCGCCGGTCAGCAGGAGGACGCCGTTGACGATGAGGAAGGCAGCCGCGACGGTCGGGGCACCGAACAGGCTGCGGAAGAAGTGCTCGAGCAGGAAGCCGACGATTACGCCGGGGATGGTCGCGATGACGATCAGCTTGAAGACGCGCCGGGCCTCCTGCGTCTGGTGCACGGACGCGAGGCCGAGGACGCCGCGGGCCAGCGCCCACCAGTCTCGCCAGAAGTAGAGAAGCAGCGCCGCCGCGGTGCCCAGGTGCAGCATGACCAGAAAGGGCAGGAAGGACGGGGCGTGCTGGTCGATCCGCCAGTGCAACAGCGCCGGCAATATCACCGCATGGCCCAGGCTGCTGACGGGGAACAGCTCGGTCGCGCCCTGAAGCAGGGCCATGATGATGGATTGGGCGGTGTCCATCGACGTTTAGTGACGGATGATGGGATTCGCCGCAATCGGATTTCGCGCGCAGCCGCCGGACCACCCGGCGCGCCACTCAATCATTCAGCGGGTAGGACGCATCAACCTGCGCTGCAACCGCCACAATCGCAGCAGGTCGCGGACCGGGCGTGGGCCGAATGCCGTTGCGGCGATTGGCGGCGCCGATGCGATAGGCCTGTCCGTAATGAAAGAACTGGGCGCGCCAGGCCTCCCACAATCGGGTTCGCGGGTCCCAGATATGCGTGGCCTCCGAGCCGACGCCGTTGACCTCGATGATCCGGAACCCTTCGCCGCGGCGCAGCGCCCCGATCGACGTGAAGCGCAGGTCGATGCGGCCGAAGTGAAAGTCCGGAATGGCGGTGGCGATACGATCCGCAGCCGCAGTGAGTTCCGGCGTGGCATGACCGGTGCCGTTGCGAAAGATCGACCCTTTGCAGTGGTTGCCGACGAACACCAGCCGGACCTTTCGGCCGGCCGGAGGCACCTCGTGCAGCCGGCGGCCCAGCCGCGGCAAATAGAGATGCGGCACGCGCCCGGCGCGCGGATCCGCCAGCACCAGGTCCCGCAACGTGGAACGCCCATCGCCGGTCACGAACGGGGCCTGTTTCAGGGTGATCGAGGTGATCCGGCCCTGCGCTTCGTCCGGATGGCGAATGTAGAACAATCCCGCCTCATTTTCATGGCGGATGTATTCCTGCAGGATCACCCGCTCGCCCCGCGGGTACGCGGAGAGATAGCGGAACAGGTCGGCCGGGTCCGACATCAGCCGCACCCCGGTCCCGTTGCAGCCGATATCGGGTTTGGCAACGATGGGATAGTCAAGCCGCGCCTCGGCCAGCCGGCTCTCCGCCTCCTGAAGATCGGCCTGCGCGTTCCACGCATGGGTGCGGAAGGCTGTGTAGCGCGCAACCAGGGGCCGGGCGTCCGGCCCGATCTGGTCCAGGATGTCCAGCTTGGACTCGCCGCACAGACCGCCGCCCGGAATGGAAGGGTTGGCGGCGGTCAGTCCCGCGGGCGAGCCGTAGCGCAGCCCCATCAGCATGCAGTGCGCCACGATCGGTGTGTAGAACAGCCAGCCCGGCCAGAATTCGAAGTAGGAGACAGTGGGCGCAGGGGCAGCGCTGGATCCGGCCCCGCGCAGGGCGGCTTCCAGCTTCATTCGTTCCAGAGTTGCGTCGCGAGCCGGCCAGCCAGAATCATGAACACCACCATTGCCACGAAGCCTGCCCACCGCCACACCCCGAAATGCGCGATGAGCACGTTCCCGATCTTCATCGAAACCACGAAAAGCCCCGACGTCCAGACGACCGCGGCGCTCATGGTGGCGAGAATGAACTTGCGAAAGCTGACGCCGAGATAGCCGCACGTCGTGTAGGTGGGCAACCGCACCCCTGGCAGGAAACGACTGATCACGACGATCTTGAACACACGGTCATCCACCCAGGCGTGCACCATCGCCTCCCGCCGGGGCGGCAACAGCCGTCCAAGGTAGGGGATCAGCCGCGCCAGTCGCCCGAGGCCATACAGGCCGGCATCACCCAGCACGATCCCGACATACAGAGCGCCCAGCGCCAGCGGGATCGAGATGTCGCCGGATGCGGCCTGCATGGCGGCCAGCACCGTGGCCGCGTCTTCCAGGATGAAAGTGGCCAGGATGATGGCGCCGGCCTGCAGCGCGGGGTGATGCAGCGCGTATGCAAGGAGAGAACTGACCGACACGCCGAACATGCGTGGCACCGACTTCACAAACCGGGCGCGCCGCTATCAACCGCGGACACATAGGGTATGGAGCGGATTTAGGGGTACACTTGCGAGTGAGCAAATCAGCACGCCGAGCGCATCGGCCGTCCGCACGTTAATCGCCCGGCAAGACCGCTGTGCCATTGGTGGTTCATGGTGTCGCTATCGGCTTCGGGCCGCACGATCCTCATCACCTCCGCCACGCCGGTGAACCAGGAACTGGCGGCGGAATTCGGCCGCCTGCCGCCCGCCTTCCTGCCGCTGGGCAACCGGCGCCTGTTCTGGTGGCAGCACGCGGCCCTGCACCCGCATTTTGACCGGATCGTGCTGTCCCTGCCGGCAGACTTCACTGTTCCGGCCCGCGACCAGGCGCTGCTTCGCGCCTTGGACATCAGCACCATTGCCGTGCCCCCCGGCCTGCGGCCGGCCAACTCGCTGCTGCATTGTCTCAGCCGGGTCGGCGGCACGGGTGCGCTCGCGCTCCTGCAAGGGGACACCCTGCTCACCGGGATCGAACAGGCACCGCGGGACGCCGTCTCCGTCGCGCCGATCGACCACGAAGGGGCGTGGGAAAATCACGCCTGGGGCTATGTGATGCGGCGCGGCCGCGGCATTGCCGGCTTCGTCCGGGGCAACCAGGAGACTGTGCCTTCGCGCGAGATCCTGACCGGCTATGTTCACCTGACCGACCGCCGTCTGCTCACCCGGTGCCTGGTCGGAGCCGATGGCGACTTCCTCGCCGCGCTGGACAGTTATCACCAGCATCGCCGGACGCGGCCGGTGCACGCCGCCCGATGGATCGATCTTGGCCATGTCAACGCATTCCACCGGGCCAACGCGCGGCTCTCCGAGAAGGATCAGGAGGCGGTCAGGGCCGACCCGGGTCACCACGTGGCGCGCGAGACCGGGCGGGATCGCGCGACCCTGTCGGCCGAGGCCGCATGGTTCGAGCAGCTTCCATCGGCCTTGCGGACCTTCGCTCCGGCCTATGGCGGACGAACGCCAGACGGCTACGCACTCGAGACCCTGCATCTTCCCGCGCTCAGCGATCTCTTCGTGTTCGGCCGGGCACCCGCATCCGCCTGGACGCGTATTTTCGACTGCTGTGCGGAATTCATGGCGACGGCGGCCGGACGTCCACTCACCCGCGCCGCCCGACGACGCTTCCCATCTGCGGGAAACGACGCTGGAGGCGCTGGAAGCGGCCGGCCGGTCCTGCATGCTCGACCTCGATGCCGAATGGCGCATCAACGGGCGGCCGACGCCCAGCCTGCGGCGTATCGCAACCGCCTGCGCCGAGGCGATCGGTCCGGTCCCGCGCACCCTGTTCGGCTGGGTGCATGGGGATTTTCGCTTTTCCAATATCCTGTTCGATCAGCGCGCCGCGAAGATTCGGGTCATCCGCCCGCTCGGCCGAGATGCTCAGGGACGGCTGAGCGGATTTCGGCGATCGCCGCCAGGAAATCGGCGCCCTGTGCCAGTCCGCGGTCGGGCTGCACGACATCATCATGGCCGGCTATTGCCGGGTCAAACGCATCGGCGCCGCAGGCCTTGATCTCGATCTCCCGCGCGAGCCGCGGCTCGACGCCATCGCCACCCTGTTCCGCCGCCACCGCTTTGCCGGTCTGCTCCCCGAACAGGCCCGCGCCGGGGAGAGCGCCGTCCTGCGCTGCCTCGCCACGCTGCCCCATCTCGCCGAAGACAAGCAGCGGCAGACCGCCATGCTCGCCAATGCATTGCGCCTTTTCCTCTCAGTCACCGAGCGGGTCGGCGCGTGACTGTGCGGCGGCGCAAGCGGGGCTGACGACCTTGCCCTGACCGGACCATCGTGGTTGTCTCCGGCCCCGCGATCCGCGGGAGGAAGCATGAAAGTCGAGCGGATGGAGACGCTGCGGGCCGATGCCGGCTGGCGGATGTTCTCCTACCTCAAGATCACCACAACGGACGGAATCACCGGCTGGTCGGAGTTCAACGAGAGTTTCGGTTCGGCCGGCCTCGCCGAGGTGATCGAAAAGCTCTCGCCGCTCGTCATCGGCAGGGACCCAAGGCGCTTCGAGGCGATCACGGCGCAGCTTCATGTGGCGACCCGCCAGTCCCGCGGCGGCATCAACCAACAAGCCATCGCCGCCATTGAAAACGCGCTGCTGGACATCGCCGCCAAGGCGCACGGCGTGCCCGTGTGCATGCTGTTCGGCGGCCCGGTGCGCGAGCGCATTCCGGTTTATTGGTCGCATTTCGGCACGTACCGCGTGCGCAGCGCGCAGTTGATGGGCGTTCCGCCGCTGAACAACTACGATGACCTCGCCCGCCATGCGCAGGACGTGAAATCCCGCGGCTTCCGTGCGCTCAAGACCAACCTGCTGCCGATCCAGAACGAAAAGCTCGGCAGCTTCAATCCGGGCTTCGGACGCACTGCGGGCTGGCCGGAGTTGAACTGGGACAACCGGATTCGCGATACGGCCACACGCCAGCTCATGACGATCCGTGAGGCCATCGGTCCGGAGATGGGGCTGATGCTCGACATCAACTTCCATTTCAAGACCGAAGGCTTCCGCCGCATCGCCGAAGCGGTGGCGCCGGCCCGGCTCACCTGGCTGGAGGTGGACACCCATGATGCGCCATCGCTCGCGCTCATCCGGCGCGACGCGCCCTGTCCCATCGCGTCCTGCGAGACACTGCACGGTCGGCGCGAGTTCAAACCCTATTTCGAAAACTACGCTCAGGACGTGGCGATCATCGATGTGATCTGGAACGGGCTCGCGGAGTCGGTGAAGATCGCGTCAATGGCGGATGTGTATGAAACGAACGTGGCACCGCATAACTTCTACGGCCACCTGTGCAGCGCGATCAGCGCCCATTTCAGCGCCGCCGTGCCGAATTTCCGCATCATGGAAATCGACATCGACAGCGCGCCGTGGCGCGACGAGTTCTACACGACGGTACCGAAGATCGAGAACGGCGAATTCGTCCTGCCCATGACGCCGGGCTGGGGCATCGACGTGAACGAAAAGGCCGTTCGCGCGCGGCCGCCGAAATAGCATCCACCGCATTCGAAGGAGACAACGGCGTGGCGAAATACAGGATTGCGACCCCCGCGGGGGCGAGTTTCACGGTGGCCGGCGGCGGCTACGACCACGAACTCGCCGGGCTCAAGGACATGGGCGTGACGGATGTGGAGATCGTCGAGGGGCCGGCGAACGAGGCGGGCTTCATCGACTTCGCTCGCGAGGCGGACGCGGTGTACGCCAAGGGCATGAAGTTCACCAAAAAGGTGATCGACGGACTGCAGAAGCCCTGCATCATCTCCCTGGGCTCCGTCGGTGTGGACAGCGTGGATGTCGCGGCCGCGACTGCGCGCGGCCTTCCCGTTACCAACTGCCCGGACACCTTCATCGACGAGGTGGCGGATCACGCCATGGCGCTGCTGCTGGCCGGGCATCGCCGGGTGATCGAGCAGGATAAGATGGTGCGGGAAGGGCGGTGGACCGAAGGCCGCCCGCAGCTTCTCAAGATCCCCCGGCTGATGGGCCAGACCTTGGGCTTCGTCGCCTTCGGCCATGTAGCGCGGCTGGTGTCCCGCCGGGCCAAGGCGTTCGGGCTGCGCATGATGGCCTATGACCCGTTCATCGAAGAGCTGGTGATGATCGAGCATGGGGTGATCCCGGCGACACTGGAAGATGTGCTGCGCGAATCCGATTTCGTCTCCATGCACGCCCCCGCCACACCCGAGGCCGAGGGCCTGCTCCGGGAAGAGCACTTCAAGCAGATGAAAAAGACGGCGGTCTTCATCAACACCGGCCGCGGGCCGACGGTGCAGGAAGCCGGACTGATCAAGGCGCTGGAGGAAGGCTGGATCGCCCACGCCGCGCTCGATGTGCTGGAGACCGAGCCGCCGGGACACAACAATCCGCTGCTGACGATGAACAATGTGACATTGTCGCCGCACAATGCCTCGGCCTCGGCGCGCTTCGACCCGGCGCGCAAGCGGCACGCCGGACGCGAACTGGGCCTCGCGCTCACCGGCCGGTGGCCCATGAGTTGCGTGAACCCGGCAGTGCTGGCGAAATCAAATCTCCGGCGTTGGCAGCCCTATTCGATGGAGCGCGGGCCGAACAGCTAGGGGTTGAGCCCAGGGCCACAGAGATGATGCCAGTCCAAGCCTCTGTGGCTCTCCGCCCTCCCCTTGTGGCCCTCTGTGTCGGACGTGCCTAAGCCGCCGATGCCCCGCCTTACCGGCATCCTCGAGACCTCCCTCTACGTCGAAGACCTCGACCGCGCCCAGGCCTTCTACACCCGGCTGTTCGGCTTCGAGACCTTCGTTCACGACGGACGGATGTGTGCGATGGGGGTGCCGGGGACCCAGGTGCTGCTGCTTTTCAAGCACGGCAGCACCGGCAACCCGGCCTCCACGCCCGGAGGCGTCATCCCGCCGCACCACGGCCAAGGCGCCCTGCACCTCTGCTTCGCGATTCCGTTTGGCGAACTCGCCGCGTGGGACGAACATCTGCGCCGGGAGCAGGTACACGTGGAGAGCCGGGTGGCGTGGCCGAGGGGCGGAACCAGCCTTTATTTCCGTGATCCGGACGGGCACTCGGTGGAAATCGCCACCCCCGGACTGTGGCCGAACGCTTGAGCGGGATGGCGCAAGGCGGCCACGCGGAGGTCACTGAATAATTACAGCAGTTGCATGCGCCGGGGCGAACGCATTAGCCTCCGCGCAGCCGGCGAATGCTCGGGATGGTTGTCCCAGCAGGTGGCTTATATCACATTATACGAGACGTGCCGAATTTTCTTGACACGGATCGAACATAGTGGCAAGATCAGGGCAGGTTCAGGGCGAAATCAGTTGCCCAACTCGCAGCGGTTTTCCACGCTGCCTCTCTCATTCCATGAGGTCGTCTGATGTCTCACGCAGTTGGCCCCTACTCGGTCGAGGAACACCACGTGCATGGGGAAACACGGTGGGTGGCGATTCGTGCGCGCGGCGCGGAATGGTCCTGGCTGACCGTGGAAGAGGCGGTGGCGATCGGCCGCGCCTGGGTTGAGAAGTGCCGATTCGCCCCAGCAGGAAACCTATTTGGCGGCCGCGGAGTAAAGCAGGGCCGCCTGGCAGCGGCGGCATGATCAGGCCAGCCTGCCCCAGGCCGTCACTCGTGCGATGCGCACCGCAATCACCGGCAGGGGGGCAAGGTTCATCTCTCTGTACTGCGGATAGCGCTCCCGCAACAGCATCTGGGCCGCGTCATGCTCCTCGCCGGCGCCAAGAATGTCCGCCCGGCCACGCAGCATGATCCAGCCCAGTCCTGACCAGTCCTCCTCATAGTGGTCCACGATCACCGCAACGGCTGGATTCTCCATAAGATTGCGCAACCGCCGGGGCATGACGCCCCGCCGTTTCGGCTTTTCGTCAATCGTGATGTACAAAGCTTCGTCGTGGACGACGAAGCAGACCGGCACCGCATGCGGTCGCCCCGTCCGGTCCGCGGTGGCCAAGCGGCCAATCCGGCAGCGATCCAGAAAGCGCCGCTGGTCGTCAGTGAGCATCATGGAAACCCGGGGAGAAGCGGATGGAAATCAGTCTAGCAGGGCGCACCGCGATCATCACCGGCGCGAGCAAAGGCCTGGGTTTCGCCATGGCCCGGCGCTTCGCCCAGTCGGGTGCCCGGGTCGCCATCGTGGCCCGCCGGCAGGATGTGCTTGACGACGCCAAGTCACAAATCGAAGCCGTCGCCCCGGGGCGAGTGGTCGCCCTCCGCGCTGACGTCTCCCAGGCCGCCGACTGCGAGCGGGCCTTCCATGAGGCCGTCAGCGCCCTCGGCCAGGTCGATATCCTCGTGAACAACGCCGGCACCTCCCGCGCCATGCCGTTCGACCAGATCACTGACGCGATCTGGCAAGAGGACCTCGATCTAAAACTGTTCGCCGCGATCCGGCTGTGCCGGTTGGCGATGCCGCGGATGAAAGAGCGGCGCTGGGGTCGCATCATCAACGTCCTGAACATCGGGGCCAAGGCGCCGCGCGCGGGCGGGGCTCCCACCGCCGTCTCCCGCGCCGCCGGGATGGCGCTGACGAAAATCCTCTCGGCCGAGGGCGCGCCGCACAATGTGCTGGTCAACGCCTTGCTGGTGGGCCAGATCGTCTCGGACCAATGGGTCCGCCGCCACCAGGCCCAAGGTGAAACGACAGGCTCGAATACCTCATTTGAGGACTTCGTTGCACGCCTTGGGACGAATATCCCCCTCGGTCGGCTCGGCCGGCCCGAAGAATTCGCCGCCATGGCCTGCCTGCTCGCCTCCGATCATGCCGGGTTTACCACCGGAACGGCCATCAACATGGATGGCGGCGCCAGCCCGGTGGTATGAGATTGTGGCAGAAGCCGTGATCCGCGTCTCAAGCTGCGATCGGGGTCCAGGAATAAGCGCCTGAACCTGCGGTCCGATGTTGCAAAGGCTAGGCTTCTCGCCTTAGGGTTGCTGGCGGCATCAATGAATTGTGAAAACCGCCGTCGCCAATTCGGAGCCTTGGGGGTGAACTGATGTCGATGCGCTTCACCGAGATCGGTCAGCAGCTTCGGGCCTATCGGCTCGAATCTGGGGCTTCGGGCCGAAGAAATCGCCGCCCGGCTCGGCGTTTCACGCGCTGCGCTCTATCGCTATGAAAAAGGCGACGTCATCAAGCTTGATACGGTCAAGCGTCTCGCTGAATTGCTCAGCATCTCCCCGCTGTCGCTTTTGGGCATCGGTGTCGAATACTACAACCGCCCGGTCGGGTATTTTGAACGCCTCCGCCAGATGGAGGAAACCGCCGAGCAGGTGCTGGAGGTATTCGGACCGCTTGGCTACCTCACCACCTCCGATTCATACGATGCGGCGCTGCGCACAGCGTTTGAGGAAGCGGTCCAGGCGCACGCGGACGGCGCGGCCGCCGGCGCGCAGGCCGAACAGGTGCTGGGTCTCCTGGCGGCGCGAAAGAAGATGTTCGCCCAGCGCCGGCCCAATATCATCTGCATGGTGCCGCTCAGCGCGGTGCGCCGCCTGCTGGAAACCGGCGTCGCGCCCGGCCTGCCGACCTCGGATCGCGCACGGCGCATCTGCCGCCAAGTCGCCCAGGCCGAGGTGGACAACATGATCTCGCTCATGGAAACCGAACCCATGGGCCTCCAGTTCGGCGTCCTGGCCGGTAACGAACCCACGTCGTTCTTCCAGATCCTGCGCTCGCGGGACCGCGTGACCCTCGCCATCAATCCGTTCCGCCCGGATGCCATGCCCAACGCACAGACGGGCGTGGCAATGATCACCACCTCGGATGAGGCGGTCACCGCCCATCAAAGGGTGGCTGAAGCGGCTTGGCGGGAGGCTCTCAAAGGCGCTACCGGCGCCTCCAGCCTGCGCCAGTTGCTCCCGCTCTCGGCAAGCTGACGCCAGGCGCCGCCGGACCGCTCTCCGGCCATCCGAGGCCCACCGCATGAGCCAGTCTGATCGCCTGCCCGCCCACCCGGACTTGTCGGTGGAGTCGAACGAGCGTGTGTGGGCCGGACGCTTTCCGCTGGACCGCATCCGGTTCCGCCACCGGCGCTTCGATGGCGCACTCACACGCGCAAAAACCTGGGAACTGTGGCGGCGCGGTAACGCCGCTGCGCTGCTGCCGTACGATCCCGTGCGTGACGCGGTGCTGCTGATCGAACAGTTCCGCCTGCCGGCCCTCGCCGCCGGCCTCGACCCCGTTGTCGTCGAAATCCCAGCCGGTCTGTGCGATCCGGGTGAGACGCCGGAGCAAACGATCCGTCGTGAACTCCGCGAAGAACTCGGCATGGACGCCGACCTTCTCCACCCGATCGGCCGCTTCATCCTCACCGCCGGCGGCTCCGACGAGAACTGCGCCATGTTCGTCGGGCGGGTCCGCGCACCGGACCCCGGGCCAGACGGCGTGGTCGGTTACGCAGGCATGCAGGAGGAGGACGAGGACATCCGCATCCGAATGTGGCAGGCAGACGAGGCGATCGCGGCGGCTCTCGATGGCCGGTTCCCCAACTCGGTCACCGCCATCGCCTTGTTGTGGCTGAACGGGCGCCGGGACGCGCTGCGGCGGGAGTGGGCGGAACAATGACGGAACGGCTGTTTCTGGATCAACCCGAGGCGCGGACGGGCCGCGGCAACGGTCGTCGCGAACCGCCCGGAGGGCGTGGTGCTCGACCGCACGCTTTTTTATGCCAGATCGGGCGGACAGCCGGGTGATACCGGCATACTGCGCTGGGACGGCGGGGAAATGACGGTGGCGGACACCCTCAAGGGTGACGGCGAGACCATCCTTCACGTGCCTGCTCCCGGCAGTGCACCCCCGCGGCCGGGAACCGCGGTGGACATGACCATCGACTGGGATCGACGGCATAAGCTGATGCGCTCCCACACCGCCATGCATCTCCTGTGCGCCGTGCTGCCGGGCGCGGCCGTGACCGGCGGCTCCGTCGGGCTGGACCGCTCGCGGCTCGATTTCGATCTGCCCAGCCCCCCGCCGAAGGAGACGCTCGAGGCCGGGCTGAACGAACTGGTCGCCGCGGATCATCCGGTACACGCGGAATGGGTGGATAATCGGTGCTCGATACCGATCCCGACCTGGTGCGGACGTTATCGGTGAAGCCGCCGCGCGGCACCGGCCGGCTGCGGCTGGTCCGCATCGGTGCCGGCGAACAGCCGATTGATCTGCAGCCCTGCGGCGGCACGCACGTCGCGCGCACCGGTGAAATCGGCCGCGTCCGCGTGGCGAAGATGGAAAGCAAGGGCAAGCAGAACCGCCGCATCGTCATCGAGCTGGAGGGTTAGGCGTATGGGACCGCTGGTCAGCACGGACTGGCTTGCGCAACACCTGCGCGAGTCGGACCTGGTCGTTTTCGACGCAACCATGTACCTGCCGAACGAGAACAAGGACGGCCGCGCCGAATACCGCAAGGCCCATATCCCCGGCGCGCGGTTCTTCGATATCGACCACGCCGCCGACCAGGACACCGACCTCCCGCACATGGTGCCCACGCCCGGCCGCTTCGCCCAGGTCATGGCCGAACTGGGCGTCTCGAACGGTTCGCGGGTCGTGTTCTACGACCAGAAGGGCCTGTCATCCGCTGCCCGAGGCTGGTGGCTGATGGGCCTGTTCGGCCACGACAACGCCGCCGTGCTCGACGGCGGCCTGCCGAAATGGCTGCGCGAAAACCGCCCGACCGAATCCGGCGACGCCCCGAAGTCTGCGCCCGGCCGCTTCCGTCCCGACTACCGAGCCTCCCGCCTGCGCGGCATCGGCGATGTCCTGCACAACGTGCAGGACCGGCGCGAACTCGTGCTCGACGCACGCGCCGCCGGCCGCTTCACCGGTGAAACGCCGGAACCGCGCGCGGGCATGCGCAGCGGCCACATCCCCGGCGCGCACAGCCTTCCCTACGCGGAACTGCTCAACCCGGACCAGACCTTCCGGCCCCCCGAACAGCTCCGCGACCGGCTGGCCCGCGCCGGCGTCGATGGGCGCCGCCCCGTCGTGACAAGCTGCGGCAGCGGCGTCACCGCCTGCATCCTCACACTCGGCATGGTGCTGGCTGGATTGCCGGAAGGGGCGGTGTATGACGGGTCCTGGACCGAATGGGGCGGCCGCCCCGATACGCCGGTGGAGACTTAGAGCGAGATCGCGCGAGGCGGACACGTCGGAGCGCGTGAATCTCGCTCTCAAACCAGAGAGCGAGATCGCGCGAGGCGGACACGCCGGAGCGCGTGAATCTCGCTCTCAAACCAGAGACCGAGATCGCGCGAGGCGGACACGTCGGAGCGCGTGAATCTCGCTCTCAAACAAGAGGTTGGAACCGAATGACCGACAAAAAGGACCAGCGCTTCCGAACCCGGCTGTCGCATGTAGGGCGTGCAGGCAAGCGCGTGCATGGCTTCGTCAACCCGCCGCTGCAGCGCGGCTCGACCGTGCTCTATCCGACGATGGAGCTGCGCAAGGAACTCGGGTCCCGCCGCGGCGAGCGCCTTCTGACCTATGGCCTCGGCGGCAGCGAAACGCACTGGGCGCTGGAAGACGCGATCTGCGCCATCGAGGGCGGCACCAAATGCCAGATCGTCGGTTCCGGCCTCGCCGCGGTCACCGTACCGCTGCTCGCGTTCCTGAAAGCCGGTGATCACTGCCTGATGCCGGACAGCGTCTATGGTCCTGCGCGGAATTTCGCCGAAGGCACGCTGCCGCGCTTCGGTATCGAGACCACGTTCTACGACCCCGAGATCGACGCCGACGGCATCGGCGCGCTGTTCCGCAAGAACACCACCGTTCTCTATACGGAAAGCCCCGGCAGCCACACGTTTGAAGTGCAGGACATCCCGGCCCTCGCGCGCGTTGCCCATGCGCGCGGCGCCAAGGTGCTGATGGACAATACCTGGGGCATCCATTTCTTCCAGCCCTTCACGCATGGCGTGGACGTCTCCATCCAGGCCCTCACCAAATACCCCGGCGGCCACTCCGACCTGCTCATCGGCAGCATCACGGTGAACAGCCAACAGGACTGGGACCGCCTCAGCAGCACCGCGCGCGCGCTCGGCCAGTATGCCAGCCCCGACGATTGCTGGTTGTGCTTGCGCGGCGTGCGGACCCTGGGTGTGCGGCTTGCGGCGCAGATGGACGCCGGCATCGAAGTCGCGCACTGGATGCGCCAGCGCCCCGAAGTGAAGGAAGTCCTCCACCCCGCTTTGTCCGGCGCGCGCGGCCATGAATTGTGGAAGCGTGATTTCACCGGTGCGTGCAGCCTGTTCGGCGTGGTGTTCAAACCCGAACACGACGTGGACGCGACCTGGCGCTTCGCCGAAGCGCTGGAACTGTTCGGCATCGGCGCCTCATGGGGCGGCTATGAAAGCCTGGTGCTGCCGACGACCGGATTCGTGCATCGTACCGCCGGCTCCGGCGACTTCGGCGGCCCGCTGGTCCGCCTCCACATCGGCCTCGAGGACGTCAACGACCTGCTCGAGGACCTGGACCAGGCGTTGGATAAAATGTCACCGCAAGCCGGCGCGTAGCCGCCACCACCCTCCCCGCAAGCCACTGTCATCGCGCAGGTACGCGTAATCCCCCACCACTGTCATCGCGAGGCCCCGCGCAAGCGGGGCCGTGGCGATCTCGTGGTACAGGACGCACCATCACACCCCCAACACGTCCTCGATCCGGATCGGCACCTTGCGCACCCGCACGCCCGTCGCGTGCCACACCGCATTCGCCACCGCCGCGGCCACGCCCACCATCGGCAGTTCCCCGATCCCCTTGGCGCCGAGCGGGTTCGAGATCGTGTCGTTGTTCGGCACGATGATCGTTTGGATCGCCGGAATATCCGCGTTCACCGGCACCACGTATTCCGAGATATTGGCGTTCACCACGCGCCCGGTTTCCTCATCGACCAGCGTTTCCTCGAACAGCGCCATGCCGATGCCGTACACGATCCCGCCCATGAGCTGGCTGTGCGCGGTCTTGGCGTTCATCACGTGCCCGGCGTCGAACGCACCGACATAACGAACCACGCGGATCGTTCCCAGATCGGGATCCACCCGCACCTCGGCGAACTGCGCGCCGAACGCATGCATCGAATACTGCTTCTTCTCATCGCCGGGTTTTGCGTCCGCCTCCGCCTGCACCGAATCCACTGACCGATGCGCCAGCATCTCGCTGATCGGCAGCCGCCCATCGGGCCCGCGCACGGCACCGGGGCCAAGCAGCAGCGCCGTACCCGGCGCGCCGCTCCACCGATCGGCGCGGGCCATATCCAACAGTTTGCTCCGCAACGACCGCGCAGCCAGCAGCACCGCGGACCCCGCGCTGGCCACCGTCTGCGATCCGCCCGAGATCGGCG
Source organism: uncultured Pseudomonadota bacterium (assembly GCA_963731335.1). Classification (GTDB taxonomy): domain Bacteria; phylum Pseudomonadota; class Alphaproteobacteria; order Acetobacterales; family Acetobacteraceae; genus CAVSUZ01. Next base: position 68,364 of record CAVSUZ010000011.1, read on the forward strand.
CCTGTGGCAATTTGCTGTCGCCGATCGTCACGCTGACCCATTCGACCGGCACGCTCAGCTCCTGCGCCGCGATCTGCGCCAGCACCGTGTAGGTGCCGGTGCCGATATCCTGCGTGCCGATGCCGACATGCACCGCGCCGTTGGCGTGCATGCGAACCCAGGCATGCGCCTCCGACCGGTTGGTTGGATAGGTGCTGGTCGCCATGCCGAGCCCCACCAGGTACGGCCCATCGCGCATCGACCGCGGTGCCGGCGTGCGCCGCCCCCAGCCGAACGCCTCGGAGCCCGCCATGTAGCACGCACGCAGCGCCTTGCTGGCGAACGGCTTGTTCTCGTGCGGATCATGATCGGCGTAATTGCGCAGGCGGAATTCCAGCGGGTCCATGCGCAACTGAGCGGCCAACTCATCGATCGCCGCCTCCAGCGCGTAACAGCCCGGTGCTTCGCCCGGCGCCCGCATATACGTGGGAAGGCCGGAATTCGTCGGCACCAGGCGATGGCTGACCGCGACATTGTCGCAGGCGTACAGCATCTCCGTCGGCAGTCCGACCGGCTCGGAGTATTCCCCGAGATCCGGCATGGACATCTGGCTGTAACCCTGATGCCGCATCGAAACCAACCGGCCCCGGTCATCCGTCGCAAAACGAAGCTTCTGGATCGTCTGCGGCCGGTAGCCGTTGCAGGTGAACATCTGCGCCCGGGTCAGCACCAGCTTCACCGGCCGCCCGACGATCTTCGCCGCCATGGCCGATAGCAGCGCCGGGGGCCAGGTGTTACCCTTGCAGCCGAAACCACCGCCGACGAACGGATCGAGCACGCGCACCTTGCTCTTATCCAGCCCGAACGCGCCCGCCAGCGCGGATTGCGTGCCGCTGATCCCTTGTGTCGCGTGCCACACCGTCAGCCCGTCGCCATCCCAGCGTGCGATGGTTGCATGCGGCTCCATCGGATTGTGGTTCTCGACCGGCGTCTGGTAGGTCACGTCGATCCTGTTCGCCGCGCTCTCGAAGGCTGCATCCGGATCGCCGCGCAACGAATTGGGTGACCGCGCGCCATTCCGGAAGTGCTTGGGCGCATACGCCTCGTCCATCGCGGCGCTCATGCGCGTGACGGGCTCGCCAATTTCATACTGCACGCGCACCGCCTCCGCCGCGGCGATCGCCTGTTCCAGCCGCTCCGCGACCACCACCGCGATCGGCTGGCCGTTGAAATACACCCCCATGTCCTGCAGTGTCGGAGGATGCGTGTTGTGCAGCGTCAACGCATTCTCCGGCGTGATGATGCGCAGCACACCCGGCATGCCCTGCGCATCGGACGTATCGAACCGTGTCACGCGGCCGCTGCCCACGGTCGTCAGTACCAGGACGGCGTGCACCATGCCGGGCAGCGGAAACTCGGCCGCGTACCGCGCTGCCCCGGTAACCTTCAGCCGGCCATCCAGGCGATTGATCGGCTGGCCCAAGCGGGTCACCATCATCATCGTGCAGCCTCCTTACGCCGCCGCGGTTTCAAGCGCCCGCCGAACGGCGTTGCGCAGCAAGATCAGCTTGAATGCGTTTTGGCTCGCGGGCGTGGCGCCCTGGCCGGCCTTCATCGCCGCCTCGCGTAGCACCGCGGTCGAAACCACGGCGCCACGCAGCGCGTCCTCCACCTCCGGCAGATGCCACGGGGTCGTGCCCACCCCGCCCGCGGCAATGCGCGCCTGGTTGATGCGCGCGCCCTCCATGTCGAGCCCGACCGCCACCGACACCAGTGCGAATTCGAAGCTCGCCCGGTCCCGTACCTTCAGATAGACCGACCGGCGAGAGGCGGCGCTGACCGGCACCAGCACGGCGGTGATCAACTCGCCCGCTTGCAGCACCGTCTCATTCTGCGGCGTGTCGCCCGGTGTCAGATAGAACGAGCGGATCGGCACCGTGCGTGATGCGCCGTTCGCGCCGAGCAGGCTGACCTGTGCATCCAACGCCACCAGCGCCACGGGCATGTCGGAGGGCTGGGTGGCGATGCAATGATCGCTGCCGCCCAGGATCGCGAGCGAGCGGTTCTCGCCGCGAATGGCCGGACAGCCCGAACCCGGCACCCGTTTGTTGCAGGCAAAACCGGTGTCGCGAAAATACCCGCAGCGCGTGCGCTGGAGCAGATTGCCGCCCATCGTGCCCATGTTGCGGACCTGCGGGGACGCAGCCGATAGCAGCGCCTGGCTCACGGCGGGGGCAAGCTCGCGCACCGTCGGATGATCCGCCACGTCAGCCATTCGGGCCGTGGCGCCAAGCCGAAGCGTGTCGCCCTCCACCGAAACGCCCGAAAGCCCCAACGCCTCGATGTCGATCAGGTGTGTCGGCGCTTCGGCTCCGACTTTCATCAACTGCAACAGGTCGGTGCCGCCGGCGATGTATTTGCTGCCGGGCACGGCGGCCGCGGCAACCGCATCGGCCGGCGCGGTGGCGGTCGCCAGCGTGAAAGCCTGCATCGCTCAGCCCTCCTGCATCTGCGCGGCGGCGTCATGGATCGCCGCGACGATGTTGGGATAGGCACCGCAGCGGCAGATATTGCCGCTCATCCACTCGCGCACGTCCTCCGGCGAGCCGACATGGCCTTCATTGATCAGCGCCACCGCCGACATGATCTGGCCCGGCGTGCAATAGCCGCACTGGAAACCATCATGCTCCAGGAATGCCGCCTGCACGGGATGAAGCGCACCGTTGACCGCCAGCCCTTCAATCGTGGTGATCGCCTTGCCCTGTACCCGGGACGCAAGCGTCAGGCAGGAAACCACGCGCCGGCCGTCGATGTGCACCGTGCATGCGCCGCACGAACCCATGTCGCAGCCCTTCTTGGTGCCGGCGAGCCCCGCGTATTCGCGCAGCGCATCCAACAGGGTCGTACGAGGCTCGATCTCCAGCGTCACGGCTTGGCCGTTGACCTGGAGCGTCACCGCTTGCAGTTCGGTCTGCTGCGCCGTCGCGGGCCGACCCGTCGCGGGAGACAGTTCATCCGCATGGGAGACGAGCGGCAGGGTGGCGAGACCCGAGGCAGCGCCACCCAGGACGCCGCGGCGTGTTACATTCGACATCGTTTTATCCTTGATGCCCGGTCGCCTGATCTTAGTGCGCCGTCGCGGCGTGCCTATCATCGGCTGCCGTCACGCTTGCTTGAGGCTTGACGAGGCGCGCGCCTCCCGGCGTCATCAACAGCAGGAGGACCGGGTGGCATGATCAAGCGATTTCACGTGCTGTATGTCGGACAGATCGATCTCGACAATGTCGGATTGAACGGCACCCCCGCCGAGCAACGGCGCTATCCCAATGAACGGCTCAGCGAAGTGTTCTGGACCGCGCGCCGGGTCGCCCGCGTGATGGATGACCTCGGCTTTTACGCGCTGTGGACCGCCGAGCATCACTTCCAGCGGGAAGGCTACGAATGCCTCCCGAACTTGGTGCAGCTCGGCCTGTGGTTGGCGACACAAACCCAGCGGCTGAAATTCGGCTGCGGCTTCAACGTACTGCCGATGTGGCATCCGATCCGCCTGGCCGAGGACTACGCCATGGCCGACATCGTCACCGATGGGCGGGTCATCATGGGCGTGGGCCGCGGCTATCACTCCCGCGAAGTCGAGACGTTCGGCGCCCCGCTGCTGGATGCCGAAGCCAACCGCGCCTACTTTGAAGAACAGCTCAAGGTCCTGCTGAAATGCTTCAATGAAGATGCCTTCAGTTTTGAAGGACGCTATTTCCGCATTCCCGCCGACGTGGACTACCGCGGCTACCACCTGCAAGACATCACCGTGGTGCCGCGCCCCAGGCACCTGCCGGTCGAGATCTATATGCCCGTCGCCAGCGGCAAAACCATCGACATGATGGCGCGCTACGGCCTGAAAGCGATGGTGACGATGAACGGCGCGAAGATCCTGGATGACGTGCTGCGCGCGTATCACGATGCCTGCGCGCGCCACGGACATCCCAAGGCGCTGGGTCAGGACGTGATCTGGGGTGCCGGACTCTATCTGGCGAACAGCCAGGAGGAAGCCATCCGCCGCATCGAGCCCGCCCATGATGAGCGTTTCAAGTGGTTCGCGCCCTTCGGCTTCGTGCGCTATGCCGACGCGCAGGGCCGCACCTGGGGAACGCCGGGCGCCCCCGCGCGAATCCCCACCATTCGCGACGGCGTCCAGCAGAAGGCATGGTTCTGCGGCACGCCCGGCCAGGTGATCGACGGCATCAAATCGGTCGAAGCGCAGTATCCCGGCCTCGAGGACTTCATGGTCCACTGGGCCGAGGGGCTGTCCCCGGCCGAGTTCGAGGATCAGCTCCGCTGGTTCGCCGCCGAGGTCATGCCGGCGTTCGGCTGATCCCCGGCACCTGATCACCGGCGGCGCGCCCTGCCTCCACTTCTCGCCCGCGGCCGTCGCGGATCATCATCTCGGCGATGTGCGGCCGTACCGAAAGCTGGTACCGGTACGCCCCGACCGCCGCCTCCACCAGCGCGCCGTTCCCGCCCAGCGCCGCGTCGGCAAATTCCGTCATGCGCAGGCTGGGCCACGCCTTCTCCCGAACGCCAAGCAGCATCCGCGTGAGTTCGCCGGCCGGCAACTCCGGGCAGGCCTGGGCGATGATCATCAGCAGCGAAGCGGTCGAGCGCGACACGCCGGCGTGGCAGTGCACCAGCAAATGGGCCGGTGCCGGGTCTTCGGCCGGCAGGGAGCGGTCGAGGGAGCGGCCGAGCGCGAGGATCTGATCGACATGCTCGGGCCGGGGCAGCACGTGTCCGGGCCGCTCCTCGATGATGTCGTGGAACCGCAGTTCCAGCCGGGCATGCTCTCCATAGCCGCCGAATGCATCCGGCACCGGATAGTCTGGATCCAGGATCGACAGAACGTGGGTCACGCCGGACATTCGGTGGTCCGGCAGCTCATGAAGTCCGCATACGGTCATGCGGAAGGGCGGGACACTCATGCTGGCCTTTCGGTTGCGGGCGTTGGATACTGCGCAGGAGAATAAAGGACCATCGGGCCTGATGCGCTATCTGCCGTTCGCCTTCACGCAGGGATCGGAATTGCGCTGGTTGACGCGCGCGGCATCCTCCGACCCCAGGCGCCGCATCGCCTGCGAAGTCTGCGGCGGATGCATTCCCCTCTCGCCGACCCCGATATCCGCAGTCGTGCGCTGTCCCAGTTGCTGGCGTCGGCAGCGCGTCTTCCCGGTGCGGGATGAACCATGGCGGCTTTCGGCCGAGGCGGCGCAGGCGTTGGCCGCGACGCGCCGATGGAGGCGTGCATAGCGGTTCCGTGCGTGTCATCGCACGCACTTAGCCGTCCTGTAACTTGTTGCTTTTCCGCAGACACGCCATGAGAGGCGCGAAAGGACCGCCCTGGATGTTCCTGGATCGATGGAGGCTGGCCCGGTTCAGGGCCCTCGTGCTCGGCACTGCGTTGATCGTCTCCGCCTGCACCACCGCCGGCATGCCGGGCGCGATGCCAGGGGGAGTTAACGCCCATGCGATCCCCTCCACCTTCGCGCCTTTGGTCAAACGCGTGCTGCCGGCCGTGGTGAACATCGCGGTGACCGAAACCGTGAGCGGCGGAGATGTCATGGCGCAACTGCCGCCGGAATTGCGGAACACCCCGCTGGGCCGGGAATTCCGCCGCCGCTTCGGCTCCCAGCGCGAACAGGTGATGGGCGCCGGATCGGGCTTCATCGTCGATCCCAGCGGCATAATTGTAACAAACAATCACGTCGTCGGACACGCCAGCCGCATCACGGTATCATTGACCGATGGTACCGAGCTTCCCGCGCACGTCATCGGCTCCGACGAACTGACCGACGTTGCCGTCATCAAGGTGGACGCGCCGCGCCTGCTGCCGGCGATCACCTGGGGCAATTCAAGCAAGATGGAAGTGGGCGACTGGATCCTCACCGCCGGCAATCCGTTCGGGCTTGGCGGATCGGTTACCGCCGGCATCGTCTCGGCCGAGGGGCGAGATCTGGGCGAAGGTCCCTTCGACCGTTTCCTGCAACTCGATGCCGCGGTAAATCCCGGCAACTCCGGCGGCCCCGCGTTCAACCTCGATGGTCAGGTGGTCGGCATGACCACCGCCATCGTCTCGCCTTCGGGCGGTTCGGTCGGCATCGCCTTCGCGATCCCCAGCGATCTGGTGAACCGCGTCGTCACCGAGCTTCGCAGCTCGGGCCAGATCGCACGCGGTTGGCTGGGCGTCGCCGTGGAGCATGTCGGGGCTGGCCCAGGGGGCCACGGTGGAACCGTCTCGATCGCCGGCGTCACCCCGGGCGGCCCGGCATCGCGCGCCGGCCTCCGAACCGGCGATCAGGTCGTCGCGGTGGACGGACGCAATGTCGATACAACGACCGGCCTCGTCCGAGCGGTCGCGGAAAAGTCACCCGGAACGACGGTGCAGGTCACCGTGCGCCGGGCCGGACGCCCCCTGACGGTGCCGGTCACCGTCGGGCGCCGGCCGGCAGAAGAGTCGGAATAGGCAAACAGCGAGGATCCCATGCGTATTCTGGTGGTTGAGGACGATAAGGATGTCGCAGGCTTCGTCGTTCGCGGCCTGCGCGAGGCGGGCCACGTGGTCGAGCATGCCGACAATGGCCGCGACGGGTTGTTCATGGCCGCGAGCGAAACCTTCGACGCGGTGATCCTCGATCGCATGCTGCCGGGCGGTATCGATGGATTGCGATTGCTGGAAACACTGCGGGCGCAGAACAACCGTGTCCCGGTGATGATCCTTTCGGCGCTGGCAGAAGTGGATGACCGGGTGCGTGGCCTGAAATCAGGCGGTGATGACTATCTCACCAAGCCCTTCGCCTTCGCCGAGCTGCTGGCGCGCGTCGAAGCGCTGTCGCGCCGCGGCAAGGGCGAAGGCCCCGTCACCAAGCTCCAGGTCGCCGATCTCGAAATGGACCTGCTCTCGCGTCAGGTGCGGCGCGCCGGACAGAAGATCGACCTGCAACCACGTGAATTCCGGCTGCTCGAATACCTGATGCGGCATGCCGGTCAGGTGGTCACACGCACCATGCTGCTCGAAGGCGTGTGGGACTACCACTTCGACCCGCAGACCAACGTGATCGACGTGCACGTCTCGCGCCTCCGCCAGAAAGTGGACAAGCCGTTCCCGAGCCGCTCATCCACACCGTGCGAAACTCCGGCTACATGCTCCGCGCCGAGGAGGAGTGAGCACGGTTCTTCCCAGCCGTTCTGAAACAACCGTGAACGCGGGCCAGCGGTCCGAGCGTCAGGACACCCGCCCCTACCTTCTGCGCTCGGCCGGAATCCGCTTCGCCGTCATCTACGCCGGTCTGCTCACCATCAGCACGTCGCTGCTCGCGATGTTCCTCTGGTGGGCAACCGCCGGCTTGCTGAACCGGCAGATCGAGTCGGCCATCAGCACCAATTCCCACGGCCTGATGGAGCGCTGGGAGGAAGGCGGCATCCCCGCCCTGGTGCTGACCATCAACGACCGGCTCGCCCAGAACCTCGACGACACCGCGATCTATCTGCTCGTGGACCCGCAGGGCCGCCCTGTGGCGGGCAACCTGTCGCAGTGGCCCACCCCCGTGCAGCGCACCGATGGATGGTACGAGCTTCCGGTGCAGCGCGCCGGCGTGCCGTCGCTGGCCCGTGTCGCGCGCTATAACCTGCCCGGCAACTACGCCCTGCTGGTCGGCCGCGATGTGCGCACCCGCGCCCAGCTCCGGCGCCTGCTCACCGACGCGCTGCTGTGGGCAATGCTCGTCGTGGTCATCATGGCCAGCGCCGGCGCGATGTTCGTGCGCGGCCTGTTCCGCCGCACCCTGGCCAACGTGTCCGATACCGCCGCGGCCATCGCCGCCGGCGACTTCACCCAGCGTGTCCGCATGTCCGGACGGGGTGACGAGTTCGATCAGCTCGCCGCAACCATCAACGACATGCTCGATCGCATCGCACGGCTGATGGAAGGCGTGCGCCAGGTGTCCAACGCCATCGCGCATGACCTGCGCACCCCCATCACGCGGGCGCGCGGGCGGCTGGAAGAAGCCGCGAACCACGCCAGGACGCCCGAGGAACTGCGCGCCGCCATCGAACGCGCGACCGACGACCTCGACGGCATCGTCGCCGTGTTCCAGGCGCTGCTGCGCATCGCCGAGATCGAGGCCGGGTCCCGACGCTCATCCTTCGCGCGGTTCGATCTCCGCCCGGTGCTCGACGGATTGCACGAACTCTATGAAGCGGTGTGCGAAGAGAAAGAGGTGAATCTGCGGCTGGAGGCACCCCCGTCGCTCACCGTCTTTGGCGACCGCGAACTCGTCCAGCAGGCCGTCGCCAACCTGCTCGATAACGCGATCAAGTTCTCGCCACCGGCGGGCACCGTGTCGATCCGAGCTGAAGCGGGACCGGCGGGAACGACCATCGTGGTGGCCGACGAGGGGCCGGGAATTCCAGCGGATGACCGGCATCGGGCGATCGAGCGGTTCTTCCGCGGCGAAACCGCCCGCAGCACGCCAGGATCGGGGCTGGGCCTCGCCCTCGTGCAGGCAGTCGCGCAACTGCACGGCGGGTCACTCGCCTTGGAAGACGCCGGTCCTGGACTCAGCGCCCGGCTGTTCCTCTCCGGGCGGGACGACACGCCCGCAAATTGAGCGCCCCCACGCCGCGGTTGCGCATGCCTGCGTCCCGGCTAATCTTGACACAGCGGTCACCGCATAAACGGAGGAAGCCAACCCATGTCATCCGGCAATCGGCGTCGAATTCATCAAAGCCAGCGCGGCTTCGGTCGCGGCGGCAGCACTGGCCGTGCAATTCGGCATCGATCCGGCCCGCGCCCAAGGGGCCGCCGGAGAAGTTGCCGGCCGCTCCGGCAAGCCCTTGAAGGCGGCGTTCAGCAATGCCGGGCTGCAGGCCACCTGGTGCGCCCAGGGCAAGCGCGCGGCGGAATACTGGGGCAAGCTGTTCAACGTCGATGTCACCTGGTTCGACGGCGAGCTGTCGGCCACCAAGCAGCGCGCGGCAATCGACGACATGGCGTCCCGCAAGTGGGATTTCGTGGCCATCCAGGCCTTCGGCATCGGCACGCTGACCGCGCCGGTGAACAAGATGATCGATGCCGGCGTCCCGGTGATCGACATGGATACGCTGATTGCGCCGCTCGATCAGATCAACGTCCATAGCTTCATCGCGCCCGACAACGAGTTCATGGGCGCCTCGGTCACCCAGGCGCTGGTCGATGCCATCGGCGGCAAGGGCAACATCATCATGACCCAGGGTGCCTTGGGCCATACCGGTGCTCAGGGGCGCGCACGAGGCTTCAATTCGATCGTCAAGAAATACCCCGACATCAAGGTGCTCGATACCCAGCCGGCGGACTGGGACGTCACCAAGGTGGCGCGCATCTGGGAAACCCTGCTGACAAAATACCCGCAGATCGATGCCGCCTATTTCCACAACGACGACATGGCGCTTGCAGCGTATAACGTGATGAAGGCGCACAACCGGACCTCGATCAAGATCGGCGGGTGCGACGCCATGCCCCCCGCGCTGGAGGCTGTGCTGCAGGGGCGGATGCTCGCCACTGTGCGCAACCCGTCCTGTCGCATCCATGGCGGCGCAATCGTCGCCGGCGTCGCGGCGGTGGTTTCCGGCGAAAAGACCGGCAACGGTACGAACGGAACCATTCCGAAGAACATCGTCGCCGATGGACCGGTGGTCACCAAGAACAACGCTCCTGGGATGATGTGGATGGAGGAGCACTTCCTGATCTGAAGCCGAATCATTCAAGAGAATATCAGCAAGGATCACCACGGAGACACAGAGACACGGAGAGCTTCTCTCAAGCAAAAGAGCTCCGTGTCTTCGCGCCTCCGTGGTGGATTTCCTCCTTGGGATCCGCCCCTCACAACACACCTTGCATGCCCCTTCTCACCCTCTCCTCCGTTTCCAAATCGTTCGGCGGCGTCGCCGCGCTGCAAGCCGTGGATTTCACGCTGGAACCGGGCGAGATCCACGGTCTCGTCGGTGAGAACGGCGCGGGTAAATCGACGCTGATGAAAATCATCGCCGGCGTGCACCACGAATACGACGGAACCATGGAACTGGATGGCCGCACCGTTAGGTTCCGCTCGGCGCGCGAGGCTCTCGCCGCCGGGATCGGAATGGTCCACCAGGAACTCTCCGTCGTGCCCGAACTCAGTGTGGCGGAAAACGTCTATCTCGGCGTGCAGCCCCTGCGCATGGGCGTGATCGACTGGGCGGCGATGCGCCGCGGCGCCCGCGAGCACCTCTCCGCGCTCGGCATCGATCTCGATCCCCGCACCCGCCTCGGCAGCCTGCCCGTCGGCCTCCAGCAGCTTGTGGAGATCGCCCGCGTGCTGTTTTCCGGCGCGCGCATCCTCATCCTCGACGAACCCACCTCCGCATTGTCACCGCCCGAAACCGAACGCCTTTTCACTGCTCTCCGCCGCCTGCGCGCGCAGGGCCGCAGCATGATCTTCATCTCCCACTTCCTCGATGACGTCCTGACGATCTGCGACCGCGTGACAGTCCTGCGCAACGGCAGCGGCGTCGCGACGGAACCCTGCGCGCGCATCGACAAGACCTGGATCATCGCCCGCATGATCGGCGGCCACGGCGAGTTGGAAGAAAGCTACCAGGCCGAGCGGACCCTGGCTCCGCCGCCATCCACCCCACCGGTGTTGCGCGTCGCCGGCCTGACCCGCGCAAGCCAGTTCCGCGACATCTCCCTCGACGTGCGTCCCGGCGAGGTTCTCGGCCTCTACGGCTTCATGGGATCCGGCCAGCTTGAAGTGGCCCGCAGCCTCGCCGGCCGTCCGCCGGCGCACGCCGGCACTATCGAGGTGAACGGCCGTCGCCGCCGCATCCGCAGCACCGCCGCCGCGCGCCGCGCCGGTATCGCCCTGGTGCCGGAAAGCCGGCGCCTCATGCTCTTCGCGCGGGAACCGATCTTCAAGAACATCACCATCAGCATCCTTGATCGCATCAACCGCCTCTTGCTTCGCCCGGCGCGGGAACGCGAAATCGCGCAAACCCACATCGCCAGGCTCCGCATCCGCACGCCGAACTCGGACCGCGCGGTAGGCACACTTTCCGGCGGGAATCAGCAGAAGGTCGGGCTGGCACGCTGGCTGACCCACCCTCCGCGCATCCTGGTGCTGAATGAACCTACGCGCGGCATGGATGTCGGCGCGAAGGAGGACGTGCTGAAAATCGTCCACGGCCTGCGCGACCAGGGCATGGCGGTCATCGTCGCCTCCGCCGAACCGGAGACGGTGCTCGCGCTCGCCGATCGCATCCTGGTCATGAAAAAAGGCGAGGTCGTGCGGCACTTCGCCGATGAAACCGTCAGCAAGGAGCGGCTTCTCGCCGCGGCATAGCACGAGAGCAGATCGCGCTTGACTGGAACCGCTTGAGGTTCCAGTACCGCGTAAATCTGCTCTCAAAATAAAGCATCGGCGCGGTTGCAGCGCGGCGCAATGACGCTACAACCGCGCCGATGCCGGATCAGATCGCCCTGCCTGCGCCTCGACCGCACCGGCTCGGCTGGCTGCGCGGACAGTTGCGCAACATTGCCCCCCTCGCGACCTTGCTGTTCCTGGTCCTGTTCTTCTGCGCCGCGAGCCCGTCCTTCCCCACCACCGGCAACCTGATGAACATCCTCACGCAGGTTTCCGTCACCGGCATCATCGCCGTCGGCCTGACCTTCGTGATCCTGTGCGCCGAGATTGATCTGTCAGTGTCCAGCATCGCCAACGCCACCGGCATCATGGTGGCGTTCTTCACCGCGCAGGAAGCCAGCGTGAATATCGCCAACGTCCCCCTGCCGGGCTGGGCGGCGATCGTGATCTCGCTCGCCGCCTGCGCCGCTCTGGGGGCGGTGAATGCCTTCGGCCTGACCATCATCGGCATCCCGTCCTTCATCATGACCCTCGCGATGCTGCAGATCGCCGCCGGCATTTGCGCCTTGCTCGTTCGCGGCCAGATCGCCTACGCCGTGCCGAAAATCGTCGGCACCTTGGGCAGTCACTCCCTGGGGCCGGTGCCGTGGATCGTCATCGTCGCGGCGGCGGTGCTGCTGATCGCCCACCTCGTCCTCACCTACACCCGCTTCGGCCGCTACGTGTACATGATCGGCGGCAACCGCGAGGCAGCGGAGTTCTCCGGCGTCAACGTGCGCGCCGTCCTCTCCGCCGTCATGATCATCTCCGCGCTCTGTTCGGGTCTCGCCGGCATGCTCGGCGTCGCCTATTTCGGCAGCGCGCAGCAAAACGAGTTCGACACCTACCTGCTCGATTCGATCTCCGCCGTGGTGGTCGGCGGCACCAGCCTGTTCGGTGGCGAGGGCGGCATCGGCCACACCATCATCGGCCTGTTCGTGCTCGGCGTGCTGAACAACGGCCTCGACCACATCGACATCGACAGCTTCCTCAAAATCCTCATCCGCGGCCTGATTCTGCTCGTTGCGCTGATCATCAACGTCTATGCCCAGCGAATGCGTACCGCCGCGCCGTGAACGCGTCATCGCGCGCCGGTGCGAAGCACCGACGGGGCGATCTCGTGGCTCATACCAACCGGCGCTGACCTTGACCCTCGCCGCCCGGCCGTCCAATCGTCATGGCCGGCCCATGTCCCTCGGGCTTGTCCCGGGGGTTGTGCCGGCCATCCACGCCTTTCTCACCCACCGCGCGGTTCGTCCGTGCATCGGCAACATAAGTCATCTTCAATGCCGCCCCCAAACGTCCGATCATCGCCGCAATCGCTCCCAAATCCCCACGAACGCCCGGTACTTGCGCTTCGTCGCCTCCTCATCCGGCACCCGCAGCAAAAGCGACCGATGCACCGCACGCACGCCTACGCCTGGTTAGCGCCGGCTATTCATGGTCTTCATTTCCAGGGTCTAACCGCAACTCGCTTTGCTGCTTTTCAGGCGGCTCCGACAGCGCTTCGAGAGTGACAACCTCAAGCCTGTCCCGCGCGGCGAACCGCACAATGTCATCGTCATTGGAATAGATTCTCTCGGCGCCTTCAACCTTGGCGATTGCGACGATCTGTCGGTCGAATTTCACCTTCGGCCACGACTCCGCGCCCTCTTTCTTGTCTCCCGCGCGCACCGCCTCACGATGTGCGGCAGCCGCTTCGACAGCGGCACGCGCTCCAAAGGGCACTATTTTGAAGCGCGCCGAACGGTTGATGATATCGAGATATTGCGGCGCCGCGTCACCGGCGCCAATCAGAACCTCACTCAGTGCAGGCGTCGGCACAATGATCGTGATCCGTGCCTTGTCCAGCGTCCGAAACAGGAAAGCCAGGCGCGCGTCTATTTCGCCTTCACCTTTTACCTTCGGATCAAGCAGCGGGATCAGAAAAGAAGCATCGAAGACAACGGGCATCCTAGTGCGACTTGCCGTCCCCTCGGCGCAACCCGAGTTCGTCGCCGAACGCCGGGTCCTTGCTCCATTCGCCGCCCTCAACAGCCCGCAGCTTCGCGACCACGTCCAAAAGCGGGCTATCGTCCAAGGCCTCGAACCGGTCTATGTCGAACTGTTGCAGTGTCCAACTACCGTCTTCCTCTCGCACCCATTTGCCGCTGCCATGAACGCGCAAAGTCGCGCCGAGATAATACGCCGCAAGCTGTTTCGACATATCGACAGTCGTTTGACAGGGGAACTCCGTTCCCTCGGCATCCTTAATCAGCACAGGGATCGTATCCCCGCGGCCACCCACGCGGATCACAATGCCATCAAGCGAACCGTATTCGCGGAACGGGCCATAGCGCATCGGTTTGGGCCTCGTTCTGCCGGGAAACGCGACGATTTCAGCACCGCTCTCGCCTGTAAGTGTGGCAACGGCATTATCCTTCGCCAGCAGGGTATCAAGCGCCGCGAAAGCCTGCATGGCATCCCTGGGGCCACGCCCCTCCCGCACTTTCTGCAAGCGTTCGCGCACGTTCGGCGCAGCAGGCTCCTCGATGCTGGACACCAGCACGGCGCTACCCGGCTCAAGGCCCGCGAAATGCACGCGCTCCGGCTCACCGAGAAGGCGCGCCAGATCGGCCATGTATTCGGCAAGCCGAGCCATGGGTAGGGATTCGACGCTGAAAACGTCAATCCGAAGCCGATACTCGTGTCGCCCCGGCATACCCTCGCTACCTTCCGTTAGGCGTCAGTTTCAGATAACACCCGCCCTCGTTAAAGCAGGCTCAAGGCTATTCCATCCACTAAATCACGGCGCGACAGCAACCGCAATGTTCCGTCGATGATCGCGAGCCCGCGACATCACGTGTGCACAGCGATTGAGGCGGGATTTGGGGCTGCCCGCGCAAATCACCGGATGGTACGACAGCAATCGGGTGCTGCGATAAGGTGCTTGGGTTCGCGGGAGCGGGATCTCGTGGCTTACCCCCCGAACCCCTCGATCATCTTCCCAATCGCCCGCAAGTCCCCCACGAACGCCCGGGTACTCCCGCTTCTTCGCCTCCTCATCCGGCACCCGCAGCAAGAACGACGGATGCACCGTCACGAACGCCTGCGTCCCCTCCGAAAGCGCAATCGCCCGCCCGCGCTCCCGCCCGATCGTCACCGGCCGCCCCAGCACCGCACGAGCCGCCGTCCCCCCCATCGCCACAACAAGCTTGGGTGCCAGTTGCACCCGCTCCACATCCATCCAGAACCGGCACGCCTGAATTTCCGGAGCGTCCGGCGTCTGATGGATCCGCCGCTTCCCCCGCGGCGTGAACTTGAAGTGCTTCACCGCGTTCGTCACGTACACCGTGCGACGGTCGATCCCCGCCTCGATCAGCGCGCGATCCAGCAGGTGGCCCGCTGGCCCCACGAACGGACGCCCGATCACATCCTCCTGGTCGCCCGGCTGTTCCCCCACGAACATCACCGGCGCCCCCGCCGGACCTTCCCCGAACACGGTCTGCGTCGCCGGCTCCCACAAATGGCAGCGCCGGCAATCGGCCGCCTCCCGGATCGCATCAGCGATCCCGGGATCGGTGCCGCGCCGAAGCACCACGGGACCGATCGGCGGCCGATCCGGCGGCCACGGCTCCTCACCCAGAGGCTCCGCTTCGGGAACCGAGGTGCCCGGCTCCGCCCTGTTGCCCATCTCCCCGCCATAGCCCCGGTAGTACGCCGCCAGCGCCTCGTCGTCCGGTACCGCCGCGCCTTCCACGCCGTCGCCGAACCGCACCGTGCGGCCATCGGTCCAGAAGGCGCTCGCGTCGGGAGTCAGAATCGCAACCCGCAGCTCCGGAAAGCGCCGCGCCAGGAGCTGAGCGTTTGCCGGCAATACGAAATGCGCCGGCTCGTACCACCCGACGTACTCCTCATCGACGCGCAGGTACCGTATCTGCGTGCGCATCCGGTGCTGCTCCGCCCGCACGGCAAACCCCAACCCCCGCGCCCGGCGCACCTCCGGATCTCTGCGCGTCCTCCAACGGCCGCTCGCCCGCATGGGCCCGCCAAACCAGGCGATACAGCAGATCGAACCGTTCCGGATCACGCGCCTGGATCGCCATGCCAGCCAGAGAAATCAGCGCCCGCGGCACCATCAGTGTGCCCGCGGCCTCCGCCGGCAAGTTCGGATGTCTCGCGGAAACACCCCAATGCACCTGCTCCGGCGGCGTGCCCTCCAAGGCGAGCGACCGGGCGGCCACACGCCAGCCCTCCCAGTCTGTCTCACTCTGCAGCCGGACCTGAAGCATGCGTGCAGGGAACATCAGGAAACGCAGATTTCCAAGCCCGCGTAGGGAAGCGATGTCATTGCGAGAAGGGTGCGAAGCGCCCCACGCGGCGATCTCGCGCCTCAGGTCGCTCCCATCGCCGATTGTCGCGCCCGCCGATCAGGTGCAGAAGCCACGAATCCCCGCCCACCGACGGAGCATCAACATGCCCGACCCGACCGCGTTGGTGCGCATCGGCGCGGCAAGCAACCCCGCGTTCTCACGTGACGGACAAACCCTGTTCCATCTGCGCGGCGCCGGTACCCCGCAGCTCTGGAGCATGGAACCCGACGGCACCGGCCAAGAGCTGGTCCACCACGACGAAAAGGTCGCGTTCCTCCGCCGCTCCCCCACCGACGACCGCCTGATCTACGGCATCGATCGCGGCGGCGACGAACGTCAGCAGCTCTGGCTGTTCGATCCATCCGCCGGCACCAACACGGCCCTGACAGACGCACCCGGCGTGATCCACGATTTCGGCGCATGGTCCCCCGACGGCACGCGGATTGCCTTCGCCGCCAACGACCGCAGCGAAGCCGACTTCGATATCCACATACTCGATCTCGCAACAAACGACCGCTGGCGTATCGCTCAGGGCCAACGGCAGTTCTCCGTCTCCGGCTGGAGCGTGGAAAACCGGCTGCTGCTCATGGAGGATCGCGGCTACGGCAACGTGCGCCTCCACGTTGCCGATGCATCGTCGGGCGAATGTCATCCCATCCCCCGATCCGGCCCGAACATCTGGCAGATGGCGCGGTGGTCGTCGGACGGGCGAACCATCCTCGCTGCTGACCGATCATGGTGGCAGCGACGTCCTGCGGCTGTGCCGTCTGGACCCGGAAACCGGCGCGCTCACCGAAGTCTATTCCGCCCCGGGGCGGGACATCGAGGCCTGGGCTCTGTCCTCGGACCTGCGCTTCCTCGCCACCATCGAGAATGACCGCGGCTGGTCCGTGGTGCGCCTCGGGCCGCTGGACGGTGACCGCCCGGTCGTCGGCGGATTGCCGCACGGCGTCGCCGCCGATCTCGCCTTTTCCCCCGACGGCGAGCGGCTGGCGCTCTCCGCTTCATCCCCCACCCAGCCGCAAGGCATCTGGATCATCGAAAACGGCGCGGCTCGTCCAGTCTGGCAGCCCGACCACAGCCTGACCTTCCGCCCGTTCGAACTGGTCGAATGGCTCAGCTTCGACGGACGAAGCATCCCCGGCTGGCTCGCCCGCCCCGCCGGCAACGCCCCGGCCGCCGGTTGGCCCGCCGTCGTGTGGGTGCATGGCGGCCCGGTGAGCCAGGCAAGGCCCAATTTTCGTCCCGACATGCAGATGCTGCTCGCCCTGGGCTTCGCCGTGCTGATGCCCAACGTCCGGGGCAGCTCCGGCTACGGCCGCACCTCCGCCGAAAGCGACGATGGAGCGAAACGGCTGGACAGCGTCGCCGACCTCGCCGCGGGGCGGGAGTGGCTGGCCCGCCAACCCGCAATCGACCCGCACCGGATCGGGGTGATGGGTCAGTCCTATGGCGGGTTCATGGTGCTGTCCGCAATCACCGAGCATCCCGATCTGTGGCGCGCCGCCGTGGACTACTATGGAATCGCCGATTTCGTGACGATCTTGCGTGACACCGGCTCCTGGCGACGGGAGCACCGCGCCGCGGAATACGGTCACGATCCCGAATTGTTCGCGCGGATTTCTCCCATCCATCGCGCCGAACGAATCACCGCGCCACTCCTTGTCCTGCACGGCATTCGCGACCCCCGCGTGCCGCTCGGCGAAAGCCACCAGATCGTCCAGCGCCTCCGCACCCTCGGCAAACCTGTGGAGTATCTGGAGTTCGACTACGCGGGTCACGGCTTCATCCGCACCGATGACCGGCTCCGCGCCTATCGGACGGTGGCGGAGTTCTTCCGCCGTCATCTATGAAGCGGCTCTGGAGTGCGGCCTGGCCGCTGCTGGTCACCACGAATCTGCTGTGGGCTGGAAATATCGTGCTGGCGCGCGGCATCACCGGCCAGGTGCCGCCGATCGCGATGGCGTACTATCGCTGGACCGGCGCATTCCTCATCTCCCTGCCGTTCGCCTGGCCGCTCCTGCGGCGCGACGCGTGGCTCATCCGCCGGCACTGGAGGATCATGCTGATCCTCGCGGCAAGCGGCATCGCCACATACAACGCGATGATCTATGTCGCGGTGCAGACCACGACCGCACTCAATGTCCTGCTGTTGCAGTCCGCCAGCCCGCTGATCATCCTCATCTGGCTGTTCCTGCTCTTTCATGAACGCCCGACCCTGCGCCAGGCCATCGGCGTCCTCCTGTCACTGGGCGGCGTGGCGGCCATTGCGTCCCGCGGGTCGCTCACCACGCTGATGCAGCTCAAGCTGAACCGCGGAGACACCATCGTTCTGATCGCAGTGGCAGTCTATGCGCTCTACTGCGCCATGTTCCGCCGCCGTCCGCCCATGCATCCGCTCAGTCTGCTCACCGCCCTCATGGGCATCGGATCATGCATGATCCTGCCCTTCTTCCTGTGGGAACGCGCGGCCGGCGGACATATCAGCGGCGGCACCGGCGCGTATCTCGCGATCGGCTATATGATGATCTTCCCGTCCTTCATTGCGTACTTCCTGTTCAATCGCGGCATCGAACTGATCGGCGCCGGCCTTGCCGGACAGTCGCAGCATCTGATGCCGCTGTTTGGCTCGCTGCTCGCGGTTGTGTTCCTGGGCGAGCGAATCCATATCTATCACCTCGTTGGAATTGGATTGATCGGAGCAGGAATTCTGCTTGCATCGGTAAGCACGAAGCGGCGGCAGACCCGCGGCAACCCTCGCCTGATAGAAACTGCTTGAGTTCGCCAAAGCAAAACGTGCAGACACATTGGATGCACGTGCCTCAAGTGATTCTCGTGCTGGGTGCTGTCGCGTGTGGCGGGCTGGTCGGCAACGCCGCGATTCGCGCACGCCGAGACCGTGGCCCCGGCGCAGAACGCCGCGCCGGTGAAGGAAGTCGCCCCCAACAAGACGATCGCATTGCTGGGCGCCGTCGTGATCGGTCCGTTGGGCCACGAAGTCGGCCGCGTGGTGGATGTTCTGGTGGGTGACAAGGGGGCGCCGCAGGCCGCGGTAATCGATTTCGGCGGATTCATGGGCGTGGGAACACGCAAGATCGCGGTGCAGTGGAACACGCTGCATTTCAATCCCGGCGATCCGAAATATCCGGTCGTGCTCGATCTTCTCCCGGATCAGTTGAAATCGGCACCGAACTACAAAGGCGAAACCAAGCCCGCGCCCGTTGTCACCCCGCCGTGGGAGGAGCCGGCCAAGCCGGCACCCCCAGCCTCAGGCGCCGCCAGCGCCGAATCGGCCCACCCCGGGAAGGAGCCATAGCGGTGCGGGCCGCTCTGGCCACCGCCGAGCGGCGCAGCCGGCGCGCGCTCGATCTCCTCAACTTCTTCATGGCCGACGTCCAGACCGGATTCGGCCCGTTCGTTGCGGTTTACCTCACAGCGCACAAATGGACCCAGGTCGAAATCGGCCTGGCCCTCACCTTGGGCACCATCGCCAGTGTCGCGAGCCAGGTGCCCGCCGGCGCCCTCGTGGACGCCATGGCCAACAAGCGGTGGGCGGCGGGAGCCGCGCTCGTGTCCGTCATGCTGGCAGCCGTCGCCCTGGCAGTCGCGCCCTTCAAGCTGCCCGTGCTCGCCGCCGAGGTGCTGCACGGATTCGGCAGCAGCGTGCTCACCCCCGTCATTGCCGCCCTGAGCTTGAACCTGGTCGGCCACGCGAGATTGGGCGAGCGCCTCGGGCGGAATGCCGCCTTCGCCTCGGCCGGCAACGGCATCGCGGCCGGCGTGATGGGCGGGCTGGGGACCTATTTCGCCGGTACCTCGGTATTCTGGCTGACCGCGGCTCTGGGTGTTCCGGCACTCGTCGCGCTGCTGATGATCCAGCCGAGGCCCGGAGAACGCCCCCAGGCCGGTCCGACGCAAGGGCGTGGTCGGGGGAGTCGACTGGAAAGGGCTTCGGCTGCTGCTCACCGACCGCCGGCTGCTGATCTTCGGCGCCTGCATCGCCCTGTTCCATCTCTCCAACGCTGCGATGCTGCCCCTTGCCGCCGCTCAGGTGACCGAGCGTACCGCCGCCTGGGCCAATCTGATCATCGCCGCCTGCATCGTCGTGCCCCAGGCGGTCGTCACTCTGAGTTCTCCTTGGATCGGGTGGGGGGCAGAACGCTGGGGCCGCCGGCCGTTCCTTCTGCTCGGTTGGGTCGCGCTGCCGATCCGCGCCGTGCTGCTGGCGCTCCTGCCCGGCTCGTGGCTGCTGATCGCCGGCCAATCGATCAGCGGCATCAGCGCCGCCGTCTTCGGCATCATGGTGCCCCTGATCGCCGCCGACCTCACCCGCGAACGCGGTCATTTCAACCTCTGCCTGGGCATGCTCGGCTTGTGCGTCTTCGGCGGGGCAGCCGCCAGCACCACGCTCGCCGGCTGGATCGCCGACAACGCGGGTGACGCCACCGCCTTCCTGGCCCTGGCCGCCGCTGGAGCCGCCGGTGCGATCCTGATCGCCACCATGATGCCGGAAACCCGCCGCCGCCAACTGCCGGCGCACAAACCGATGCGCGACAGCGTATCGCCCGGCTGCCTGGCGCGAGCGGCTGGTGCCCGTCCAAGTCCCTCGGCGGTGACCATAGCCTGCGAATGATTGACTTCGTCAGATGATTGTCTGACAAAGTCATACATTCAACGGAGCCAAAGCCATGGCGCAACCAGACACCGTGGCCGCAGTGCGGCGGTTCAGCCGATTCTACACCCGCCGCCTCGGCCTTCTCCATGAAGGCCTCCTCTCCAGCCCCTTCTCCCTCACGGAGGGCCGCCTGATCTACGAGCTCGCCCAGCGGAACACCGCCACCGCCCGCGAACTCGGAGCCGAGCTGGCGCTGGACAGCGGGTATCTCAGCCGCATCCTCCAGGGCTTCGAAGACCGCAATCTGATCGTCCGCCGCACCTCCGAAACCGACCGCAGGCAGACCCTGCTCTCGCTCACGGATGCCGGCCGGGACGCGTTCAGCGCCATCGACGCGCGCGCCCGCGAGGAGGTGGAGACTCTGCTCGCCCGCCTCCATCCCGCCGAACAGCGCCGCCTGGCCGACTCGCTCAGCGAGGCCGAACGCCTGATGGGCGGCACGGAACCCCCGCGCCGGCCCTGCATCCTGCGCAGCTCCCCGAGCCGGCGATTACGGCTGGGTGGTGCACCGCCACGGTGCGCTCTATGCCCAGGAATACGGGTGGGACGAGACCTTCGAGGCACTCGTGGCCGAGATCGTCGCCGGCTTCGCGCGCGCCCACGATCCACAGCGCGAGGCATGCTGGGTGGCCGACCAGGATGGCGTCGTCGGCTCGGTCTTCCTGGTGCGGGCCGACGACCACACCGCCAAGCTGCGGCTACTCTATGTCGAGCCCCGGGCGCGCGGATCGGGCCTCGGCCGCACCTTGGTGGAAACCTGCGTCGAGTTCGCCCGCCGCGCCGGCTATCGCCGCATCACCCTGTGGACCAACGATGTGCTGGTCGCCGCGCGCCGGATCTACCAGGGCGTCGGATTTCGCCTGGTCCAAGCCGAGCCGCACAACAGCTTCGGCCACGATCTCGTCGGGCGAGGAATGGGAGTCGGCTTGTAACGGCCGACATACTCCGTCACCCCCGATCGCGAGGCCTCCCAAGGGAGCATGGTAGCGGGCCGTGGCGACCCAGGCGAACCGCACGGCGGAACCACTATCCTGGCGCCCGCGCGGCCCACCTCCTCATCGCTCGCCAAGAACCGACGCGGCCGGTCCCGGCAACCCGCACGACGCGGCAATCTCGCGGTCTGAGCGCGCCGCGAGCAGAATCGCACCGAAAACCCGCCCGCCTACTCCGCCGCGGCCGGCCCAACCAACCGGCGCCCGAGCGTCGGATACAGCGGCCCCAGCTTGACCACGAAATCCCACGCCATCAGCAATGCGCCGACAGCGAACAGCACATCCCCCGGCAGCCGCATCCACTGCCACAGCAGGGTGGTTTGGTAGAACGCCGCGCTGCGCGCATACGCGAACCCATGCTCATACACTGCCAGCAGTTGCGGCCAGCCGATCGGAAAGAAGTTCAGCAAGATCCACAGCACAAGGCCGCCGTTGTAAAGCCAGAACGCCCATACGCCCGGCCGCTCGCTGAACGCATAGCGATCGCCGGCGATATAGCGCAGACAGAAATACACCAGCCCGATCGCCAGCAGTCCGAACGCCCCGAACAATGCCGTGTGCGCATGATTGAGCGTCAGAAACGTGCCATGCTCATAATAGTTGATAAGCGGCGCATTCAGCGTGCCGCCGCCGAACACGCCGGCGCCGACAAAATTCCAGAACGCGGCGCCGATCACGTACATATACGCCAGCCTGTACTGAAATGTCCGGTGCGCCCGAATCAACCGATACTGCTCGATCGCCTCGATGATCAGCAACACGAGGGGTAGCACCTCGATGAACGAGAACATGGTTCCCATCGGCACCCACAGACCTGGCCCGCCGGCCCAGTAAAGATGGTGGCCCGTGCCGATGACGCCGCCCAGGAAAATCAGGATCAGTTCGAAATACACCGCGCGTTCCGCCAGTTTGCGCGACACCAGCCCCACCGCCATCAGCAGATAGGCGCTCATGCTCGCGGCAAAGAACTCGAACGACTGTTCAACCCACAGATGCACCACCCACCAGCGCCAGAAATCGGTAATGGTGAACGACCGCCCCACCCCGGTCGGCGGCACCATGCCGAACACATAAAGCAGGGCGATATTGATCGTGGCGGCCCAGATCAGATGCTCGAGCCGGATGCGGCCGGACCAGAACTGCCGCGTCGCATGCCACAACTGTTCCGTCGTCGGCCACAGCGCGCGAAACACCAGCCCGCTCCACAGCAAAAGGCCGATGAAAAAGCCCATCTGCCACGCGCGGCCGAGTTGAATGTAGGAAAGCCCCTGGTTGCCGAACCAGAACCAGCCCCGCTGGATGTAACCCATGATGCCCAGCCAGTCGCCCAGCAGCGCACCCACGACAACCGCCAGCGTCACCCAGAACAGCACATCCACCAGCAATCCCTGGCCGCGCGCCTCGCGCTGGCCGGCGATAGCCGGAGCAAGGAACAGTGCCGCGCCGATCCATGACAGGCCGATCCAGATGATCGGCGCTTGCAAATGCACGTCGCGAAGGAAATTGAACGGGAACACCACATTGATGTCCCAGCCGTAGAAGCTGGTGCGGTCGTAATACAGGTGCGCCATGATCGTGCCCGCGGCGATCTGCAGCAGCAGCACCGCCGCGACAATCAAAAAGTATTTGCCCACCTTCCGCTGGCTCGGCGTGAGCGGTGCGAAGCGCGCCAACACCGTTTCCATCGGCGCGTCGTCCAACCGATTGAGCCAGTATTCGTAAATGAACAGCACCAGCCCGAAGCAGAAGAACGTGAAGCAGAAGCTCACCCAGGTCCACAGGAAGGTGCTGGGCGTCGGGGCGTTTCCGACCAGCGGTTCGCTCGGCCAGTTCTGTGTCCATGAAACGTTTTGACCGGGACGCCGGGCCACCGTCGTCAGCGCGGAGTAGATGATGAAGTCCGCCGTCGCGCGCGCTTCGTCCGGGGTCAGGCTGTAAGCCGGTACCCACCCGGCAGCCGGATCGGCACGTTGCAGATATCTGGTCAGCAGATCCTGCTCTGCCGCGATGGAGCCGGCCAGAACCGGGGAAATCGTCACTGGTCCACCCGCCAGATCTACACCCTGGAGTTCGTTGCGCATCTCCTGCGCCGCCGCGGATTGGTCAACCTGGCTCAATTGCGCGAAAGGCCGGCCGAACCGCCCGTGCGCCACGCCGTCCTGCGTGCCCAGCGCAAGTCGGTGCAGCGTGGCGGCGGTATAGTCCTCGCCGTAATACGATCCCATGCCATACAGGCTGCCGAAATCCATCAGGTCAGCCTTCTGGAAACCTGCCTTCCCGGCCACGATCGCGGCTCCCGTCATCAACACGGTGCCGCTCGGCGCACTGATGCGATCAGGGATTCCGGGTGCGTCCCGATAGGTCTGCTGCGTGCTCCATCCCATCAGCGCAAACGACAGAACAGCGACGATCAGAAGGACCCATTTCAGCACGTTGCTGACAGGATCGCTAACCGTGGGCGCGGCTGAGCTCATTCTTCCCTCCGGGCGGGAACTTGGTATGCGCGCCGGGTTGGCCGGCTGGCATACCCGAAATCCGCAGGATTTGGGTATACCAGCGCGCAGGGTTGGCGTGGCGGCCGCGCGCGAGACAAGAGTCGATCTAAACGCAAACTCTATCGGCCAGTCCGAGCAAAAATAGCCGACCATGTTCATAGGAAGTTCGCGAGTTGGAGGTTCAGAACACACTGGTGTCTTTCGTGCGCTCAGACCGCGAGATTGCCACGGCCCGCTACGCGGGCCTCGCAAATGACGTGCGCGTACGTGCGATGCGTGCCGGGGCACGTTGATTGGGTGCCGTTCGCCTGGATCGCCACGGGCCGCTGCGCGGGCCTCGCGATGACGTTTGGGGGGCGTGCGATATCTCCTCACCCGGTTTCTCCGCAAACGGGGAGCGGCAGAATTGCGTCAGCCCGACTTCTCGATATGGCCCCCGAATTCATACCGCATCGCCGACAGCAGCTTGTTGGCGAAATCTGCCTCGCCGCGCGAAGCGAAGCGTTCGTACAGCGCCGACGACAAGACATGCGCCGGAACGCCTTCGTCGATCGCGGCTTTGACGGTCCACCGGCCCTCGCCTGAATCGGACACGCGCCCGGCGAATTGCGCCAGCGCGGGGTCCTTGATCAGGGCCGCGGCGGTGAGGTCGAGCAGCCACGAGGCGATGACGCTGCCGCGGCGCCAGAGCTCGGCGATGTCGGGCAGGTTCAGGTCGTACTGATAGTGCTCCGGGTCGCGCAGCGGCGTGGTTTCCGCGTCGATGGCTTCCGTGCGCTTGCCGATGTTGGCAGCTTTGAGAATGCCCATGCCTTCAGCGTAGGCGGCCATCATGCCGTACTCGATGCCGTTGTGCACCATCTTCACGAAGTGTCCGGCGCCGTTTGGCCCGCAATGCAGATACCCCTGCTCCGCGGTGCCGCCGGCTTTGTCGCGGCCGGGCGTGCGGTCGATGTCGCCGCGCCCCGGTGCGAGCGCGTTGAAGATCGGATCGAGGTGCTTCACCACGTCGTTCTCGCCGCCGATCATCATGCAGTAGCCGCGTTCCAGGCCCCAGACGCCGCCGCTGGTGCCGACATCGACGTAGTGGAGCTGCTTGGGCGCGAGGTCCTTGGCGCGGCGGATGTCGTCGATGTAGTAGGAGTTGCCGCCGTCGATCAGGATATCGCCGGGCTCCAGGTGCGGGAGCAGGGACTTGATGGTGTCGTCAACGACGGCCGCGGGGACCATGAGCCAGACCGCGCGGGGCTTGGTAAGTTTCTTGGTGAGTTCCGCCAGGCTGCTGCTGCCCACGGCCTTCTGCGACACCAGTTCCTGAACCGCCTTGGCGGACATGTCGAACACGACGCATTCGTGCCCGTGCTGCATCAACCGACGCACCATATTGGAGCCCATTCGCCCCAGCCCGATCATCCCCAACTGCACGATCTAACCTCCCTTGGCCCGCGTACGGCGATAGCGTTCAATCAACGCATTGGTGGAGCTGTCGTGTGACAGCTTGCCGGCGTGCTGCCGGATCGAGTTCCGGCACGATGCGGAGTGCGAGGGCCTTGCCGAGTTCGACGCCCCACTGATCGAAACTGTCGATGTCCCAGATGGCGCCCTGGGTGAAGACGCTGTGTTCGTAGAGCGCGACCAGCGTGCCGAGCGTCTTTGGATCCAGGCGATCGGCGAGGATCACGTTGGTCGGGCGGTTGCCTTCGAACACGCGGTAGGGAATTTGCCAGTCGGGCACGCCCTCGGCCGCCACGTCCTGCGTGCGTCTTGCCGAAGGCCAGCGCCTCGGCCTGGGCGAACAGGTTGGCCATGAGCAGGTCGTGCTGGTGCGTCAGCGGGCTGAGCGGCTGGAGGAAGCCGATCAGATCGCAGGGGATGAGCTTCGTGCCCTGATGAATCAACTGGTAGAAGGAGTGCTGCCCGTCGGTGCCAGGCTCGCCCCAGATGATCGGCCCGGTTTCGTAGCCGACCTTGTTGCCGCGCAGATCGACGTGCTTGCCGTTGCTTTCCATCTGCAACTGCTGGAGGTAGGCGGGGAAGCGGCTGAGTTGTGCGGCGTAGGGCATGATGCCGAGGGTCTGGGCGCCGAAGAAATCGTTGTACCAGACGGTCAGCAGGCCCATCAGCAGCGGGAGGTTGCGTTCGGGCGGCGTGGTGCGGAAATGCTCGTCCATGGCGTGGAACCCGGCGAGCATGGCGCGGAAATTGTCGGGACCGACGGCGATCATGGTGGAAAGTCCGATGGCGCTGTCCATCGAATAGCGGCCGCCGACCCAGTCCCAGAAGCCGAACATGTTCTGCGCGTCGATGCCGAATTCCTTCACGCCCTTGTCGTTGGTTGAGACGGCAACGAAGTGGCGGGCGACGGCGGCATCGCGAGCCGAGCTTGTCCACGGTCCATTTCCGCGCGGCGGCGGCGTTGGTCATGGTCTCGAGCGTGGTGAAGGTTTTGGACGAGATGATGAACAGGGTTTCGGCTGCGTCGAGGTCGGCGGTGGCCTCGGTAAGCGCGGCGCCGTCCACGTTGGCGACGAAGCGGAAGGTCATGGCGGGGTCGCTGAACGGGCGCAGCGCGCGGTAGGCCATCTCCGGGCCGAGATACGAGCCGCCGATGCCGATGTTGATGACGTTCCTGATGCGCTTGCCGGTGTAACCTTTCCAGTTTCCGGAGCGGACCGCGGTCGGCAAACTGGCCATGCGGTCGAGCACCGCGTGGACCTCGGGCACGACGTCCTTGCCGTCCACCTCGATGTGGGTGCCTTGCGGGGCGCGCAGTGCGACGTGCAGCACGGCGCGCTTTTCGGTGTTGTTGATTTTCTCGCCGCGGAACATGGCGTCGCGGCGCGCGAGCACGCCGCGCTGCGTCGGCCAGCGCCAGCAGCAGGCGCATGGTTTCCTGCGGTGATGCGGTTCTTCGAGTAGTCGAGGAAGAGGCCGGCGCCTTCGACCGAGAAGCGCTCGGACCGTCCCGGGTCGTCGGAGAACAGGGTGACGGAGTTGCGCGTCCTTAACCTTGGCGTGATGGGCGGCAAGCGCCTGCCACGCCGGATCAGCGTCCACCCGTGATGGGGCGTTCATTGTTTTCTCCTGATGCCGCGCATGGGCGGATTGTGCGGTCGGCCTGGATCGCCACGGCCCGCTGCGCGGGCCTCGCGATGACGGCGGGGTGGTCCGTGCGGTGCTTTCACTAGCTCAGGACCTTGCTCTTGGCGTCCACGGCGCCGAGCAGGTCCTTCCAGGATTTGACGAAGGCGTCGGCGCCTTCGTTTTGCAGTTGGTCGGCGAGGGCGGCGATGCCGATGCCGGCGCGTTCGAACTCGGCGAGGGTTTTCGCCCCGTCACCGCCATCACGCGACAGGGTGCCGGCGATGGCGCCGTGATCGGCAGTGGCTTTCAGCGTGCCTTCCGGCATGGTGTTCACGGTGTTGGGCGCGGCGAGGCCGGCGACGTAGAGCGTGTCGGGGGCCTTGGGGTCCTTGGTGCTGGTGCTGGCAAAGAGCAGGCGCTGGGCACGCGCGCCGTGGTTTTCCAGGCATTGCCAGCGGTCGACTGTCGAGCAGATCGCGATAGGCCTTGTATGCCGCCTTGCCGACGGCCAGGCCGAGGCGGTTCTGCATGGCCGCGGGCACCTTGTCGGCGACGCCGCGGTCCCAGCGCGAGATGAACACCGAGGCGACGGAGCGCACATCGGCGGGCGGCCGGCTTCGATCCGGCGTTCCAGCCCACGCATATAGGCCTCGGCCGCGGCGACGTATTGCTCGGCGGAGAACAGCAGGGTCACGTTGATCGCGACGCCCTGGAAGATGGCTTCCTCGATGGCGGGAAGACCTTCCTTGGTGCCGGGGATTTTGATGAACAGGTTGGGGCGCGCGGCCTTGGCGTGCAGCGCGATGGCGGAGGCGACCGTGCCCTTGGTGTCGTGCGCGAGCAGCGGCGAGACTTCCAGCGAGACCCAGCCATCGACGGTAGCGGTGCGCTGATGGACCGGCAGGAACATGTCGGCCGCGCGGGCCAGGTCCTTGATGGCGACTTCGAAGAACAGGTCTTCGCCGCGGCGTCCGTTGTCGAGCAGACGGCTGATTTCGTCGTCATACGCATCACTGTGGGTGATCGCGTGGTCGAAGATGCTGGGATTGGAGGTGAGGCCGGTGACCGACCATTGTTCGATGTAGCGGGCCAGGGTTCCGGTATCCAACAGTGCCGCGGGTGATGTCATCCAGCCAGAGGCTCTGGCCGAGCTTGCTCAGCTCTGTGGTTGCTAACATGGTTGGCTCGCTTGGTCGGGGTTTATGGCTTGCCGGTTTGGACCCGGGGCGGGGAGATCACCACCTTATACCCATGGCTCGCTGATCGCGACCCATGGTATTCGGGTCTGTTTCGCGCGCGGTCGCCGGCCAACCCGGCGCGCGGAGAAATGCCAGGAACGACTATTCCGGAGGCCTCTCGATGGCCTGGCGGTATTCAAACGGGTCCAGACGGAGAACTCCGAGATCACGCGTCGCGTATGAAAGGTAATTGCGCAGCGTCTGGATGAAAAGCTTCAGCTCGCCGGCATCGCGAACGTAAGGTGTGCAGCCCGGCTTCAGCGAAGGGCTGTGGAAACTCATGGTCAAAGCCTGCACGCCTTTTGCGATCAAGCTCGTTGTGATCCATTTCATCTCGTTCAAGGTGTAGCCCTCGGGCGACAGGCGCAAACGCGCCATCAGTCGCAGCCGCGAGAGGATGGCCTGCATTTCCAGGCGCTTCGCTATCGGCAGATGAACCCATGGATACACCACCGGCCCCCAGCGTTCCAGAGGCCCGACAAGGCCTCCGCTGGTCGGCAGCGTGAGTACTCCGCCTTCTCGGTCGAGCCAGCGTGGCGCGGCTGGCGCCCTGGACCAGTCGGGTCCGCCATCCCCGGTCAGGTCGAAACCGGGGTCAGGCTGCAATCGATCGAGTAGCCGAGGCGCTCGAGAATGATCCCGCTGTTCGGCCCCAGTCCGTAGCGCCCTGCCTTATGGATGCGGGGCTGACATCCGAAGTTGGTATGAAACACCTTGGTGAGCGTTTCCAGCTTTGCCAACTCCGTCTCCGGCGGCAAGTTCCGCTGATAGGTGTTCGGCTCGTTACCGGCTCGCAAAACGGCGGGGTCAGCCAGGTATGAAGCTGCGTCCCCACGAGAGCCGCACCCTGGTCCAGGAAGCCGCGGAGTTTGGCGACTGCTTCGTCATTGGTGGCGATCGTGTAGTCGATCAGATACAGCGGGCGAAGGCCGAACTCGGCGCAGAGGTCCTGCAATCGATCGATGGTATCGATATGCGTGACCGCTCCGCCGTCTCGGGAGAACGGCTTGCTCCAATCGAATTCAGTTTCGGTGTCCACGACCACAAACAGCACCGGCCGACCGAGCGCTGGCTTTCTGGTCGGAAGTAAAGTGACTTCATCAGCCGGATTGCGGAAGCTGATTACCTCTTGGTGCACGCTGCTATCCATTTCAGCTTCAGCGAAGAACATACCTCTGCCCTTGTGCAACCAGGACTGCTGCGCCAAGTGCGGCAGCTTGCCCTGTGTTGAGGATCTCCCACCCTTGTCCGGGCGCTGACGGCGAACCGGTGCAAAAGACGATGGGACACTCCGATGAAGACTCGCCTCCTATGCCGTGCTCCTTTTGGGGTGAGAACGGAGTGACAAATCCGTTCAGCGTGAATGGCTGAATCATTACTCCTGCGGGGGTCGCAATGGGTTCTTATCAGGAACCTGGGAAACGGTCCACGAAAGAATCAATTCTCCACTGCGGCGACCGGCGACATTCATATCGGCAAGTCGTTTTATTGTTCTGCAAACGGCAACCGCGACAGTAGCTGAAGCGCCGGCTCCCGCGTCAGCGAGGCTCTCCGAGGGCGGGTTGTCCGATCAGCCCGATTGGCGCAGGGCGATGATGGCCGTCCGGTTGGCGGGTTGGCGGAGAGGGAGGGATTCGAACCCTCGGTACCCATAAGGGTACAACGGTTTTCGAGACCGCCCCGATCGACCGCTCCGGCACCTCTCCTATGCCCCTGGTCCTATGTCCCCTGGGGGGTCGGACGGGGCATATAATGCCGGAGATCAGGCCCGGCAAACGGAAGTCGCGCGCAACCGCCAGGCCGACGTTATCAGAAGCGGTCCTTGCGCGCCCGCAGATCGGCGAACGTGGCCGCGTCGGCTGCCCGCAGGAAGGGATTGGCCGCACGCTCATCGGCCAGAACCGACGGAACCGTCGGCCGGCCGGCCGCCCGCAGCCGGTGCACTTCCTCGACCCGGGCCTTCAGCGCGGCGTTGTCCGGATCCACCGACAGCGCGAACCGGGCGTTGGCCTCGGTGTATTCATGGCCGCAGCAGACCAGCGTCTCTCCCGGGAGGGCCGCCAGCTTGCGCAGGCTGGAGAACATCTCCTGCGCGGTGCCCTCGATCAGGCGGCCGCAGCCGAGGCTGAACAGGGTGTCGCCGGACAGCAGCACGGCGCCGTCCGGGAAGAAGACGTTGATTTGCCCGCGCGTGTGGCCCGGGGTGTCGATCACCCGGCCGCGGGCATCGCCCAGCGCGAACTCCTCCCCCTCATGCAGCGGCAGGTCGAGTTTGGGCAGCCGGTGCGCGTCGGCCGCGGCGCCCGCCACCTTGGCGCCGAAGCGCGCCCGCACGGCGTCGGTCCCGGCGACGTGATCCGCATGGTGGTGCGTGAGCAGGATCCAATCCAGCCGGCCGCCGGCCTGTTCGAGCGCCGCGATCACCGGTTCCGGTTCCGCCGGGTCCACCACCGCGACGGCGCCGGAGGCACTGTCCTTCAGTAGCCAGGCATAGTTGTCGGTCAGGATGGGAATGGCGGAGGCTGACACGGTCATGGCGATCACCCTATCACCAACTCGGTCATCCTGGGGAGGCACCGCATCCGCATGCTATATGAAACGGCATGGCGGCGGATGCGCATGCGGCGGCGGACTTCTACGGCACATCCCGGGGCGGCGTGACGGCTCGGCTGTTGCGTGATCGGCTGGCCGGGGTCTGGCCCGACCTGAGCCGGCAATCCGTTCTGGGGGTCGGCTACGCTGCGCCCTATTTGCGGCTGTGGCGCGAGCAGGCGGGGCGGTGCATTGCGGTTGTGCCGGCGCAGATGGGGGCGGCGCGCTGGCCGCCGGGCGCGGCCAACCTGTCCTGCACGGCCGAGGAAGACGCTCTGCCCTTCCCCGACCTGATGTTCGACCGGGTGCTGATGATCCACGGGTTGGAGGCGGCCGAGAACGCGCGGAGGATGCTGCGGGAGACCTGGCGGGTGCTGAAGGACGATGGCCGGCTGCTGATCGTCGCGCCGAACCGGACGGGGCTGTGGGCTTATTTCGAGTCCACGCCGTTCGGCCACGGGCAGCCGTATTCGCCGGGCCAGCTCGGGCGGCTGCTGACATCATGCCTGTTCCGGGTGGAGCGGCGGGAGATGGCGCTATATTGGCCGCCGAGCCAGCGGCGGCTGATCCTGCGCGCGGCACCGCTGCTGGAGCGCACGGGCGGGCGGGTAACGCCGGGACTTGCGGGCGTAACGATCGTGGAGGCGGTGAAGGATTTGTATGCGGCGATGCCGGTGCGGGCGGTGGCGCGGCGGCGTCTGGTGCTGGCGGAGGCGGCGTAGGCCGCCGACGTGAGGGAACACGGGGAAGGACATCCGATGAAGCAACCAAACCGGATCAAGGCCGCGATGCGAGCCGGCCGCAAAGCCTGCGGCTACGGCCTGACATTCCCGTCTCCCTGGGTGATCGACATTCTGGGCAAGCTCGACTTCGACTACGTCTTCATCGACGGTGAACACGGACCGTTCGACCTGGAGCGGCTCGAGGAGCTGTGCCGGACCGCCGAGCGCTACAATCTGACGACGTTCGCCCGGGTGCCCGACATCGGCTCATCGACCATCCTGCGCTATCTCGACCGCGGAATCATGGGCATCCTGGGTCCGCACATCGCCACCGAGGCGGACGCAAGGCAGTTGGTGCGGGCGTGCTATTTCGGCCCGTTGGGTGAACGTTCATTCGGCGGCAACCGCGGCACCGACTACAATGCCGGCATCCCGGACAAGGCCGCGTACTACGGCGAGGCGAACGAACAGATGCTGGTTTGCGCCTTGCTGGAGGACAAGGCCGTGCTGGAGAACCTGGACGCCATCCTCGCGGTGCCGGGGATCGATCTTTACAGCATCGGGCCGAATGATTTCGCACAAAGCATGGGATATCCTGGCGAACTGGACCATCCGGAGGTCCTGAAAGCGAAGCAGGAGATCACGCGGCGCATCCACGCGGCGGGTCGCAGGATGCAGGCGGACGTGATGACGTCGGCAGGGGTCAGCGACATGCTGCTTGAGGGCGGTCGGCGCATTTTGGAAACGTAACCCCTCGGGCCTTTTCCGCCTATCGAACCTCTCTCATAGCCGCCGCGTCGAAGCGCTTTCCGCCAACCTCAGGCACTTCCGCATGACCGACGGAATTGCCTGCGCTGCAATCTGCGCGGCTGAATAGAGATCGCGATCCGCACCGATTTGCGCCACGCGCGCCGCATAGAGCGCAATCCGCAGCTCGAAATGGGTGAAGCCGTGCCGCACCTCGCCGACGGGCCGCCATGACGCGGACGCCGGCACTGCTGTCAGCGCATCTTCGCCCCAGGGTTCGGCACGCCAGTCGGTGCCCGGCAGTTCCAGCATTCCGCCCAGCAGCCCGCGCGGCGGGCGACGCCGCAGCAGCACCCGGCCGGCGTCGTCCTGCAGCCAGAAATGCACGCCATAACGCACCGGCCGTTCCCGACGCGGTGCGCGGTGCGGGAGGTCCGCCGCGATGCCGGCGCGCAGCCCCAGGCAGGCCCTCGCCCAGGGGCAGATCACACAGCCGGGCGAGGCCGGCGTGCAGACCGTTGCGCCGAGATCGAACAGCGCCTGGGCGAAATCGGCCGGGCGGTCCCGCGCGTCGGGCGCGTCGCCCAGCCGTTCCGCGGCTTCTCGCAGCGCCGGCTTGGCGCCGGGCAGCGGATCGGCGATGGCGAACACCCGGGCGGCGACCCGCTCCACGTTGCCGTCCACCGGCACGCCCGGCACACCGAAGGCGATCGCCGCGATGGCGGTGGCGGTATAGCGCCCGATGCCGGGCAGCCGCATCAGGGCGTCCGGCTCTCGCGGCATGCCGGCGCGTGCGACGACCTGCGCGCAGGCGTGCAGGTTCCGGGCGCGGGCGTAGTAGCCGAGCCCGGCCCAGGCGGCCATCACATCCTCGACCGGCGCAGCCGCCAGCGCGTGGACCGTCGGGAAGCGACTGACGAAGCGCCGATAATGCGGTATGGCTGCGGTGACCGTGGTCTGCTGCAGCATCACTTCGGAGAGCCAGACCCGGTAGGGATCCGGCGTCTCGCCCGGCTCGGCCCGCCAGGGCAGCGTGCGGCGGTGCCGGTCGTACCAGGCGAGCAGCGCGGCGGCGGAAGGAGCGATGGCGTCAAGCGACACGAAACGGGTTCTCGCAGCCGATGTGCGGCACGTCTATGGACCGCGCCCGGTCGGCGCGCTGGTGCCGGCCATCAGCCGCGCGGCCTTTCGCCGCCACTCCGCGGCATCCGCGAAGGTGATGGCGGACTGGGCGGAGATCATCGGACCGGCGCTGGGTGCGCTGACGCTCCCGCGCCGCCTTTCCGCCGGCACGCTGACGATCGCCTGCGCTGGCCCGCTGGCGCTGGAGTTGCAGCACCTGGCGAACGAGCTGATCGCGCGGATCAACATGCATCTGGGGGGCGCGCCGGTGCAGCGGCTACGCTTCGTTCAGGTCCCGATGGCGGACGCCGTGCCGGCCGAGGCGCCCGCGATCCCGCAGGAGGCCCGCGCCGCCGCGGAACAGGCGGTTGCCGACCTGCCGGACGGCGCGCTGCGCGATTCGCTCGTGGCGCTGGGAAGCCGCATCATCGCCCTGTCATCCTGAGCAATGGAGCGTTTCATGCATCGCCGACACATGCTTTCCGTCATTCTCGCGGGAGCCGCGCTGCCCGCCGTGGCGCGGGCGCAGTCCGCGACCCCGGAGCAGACGAAACAATGGGAGACGCCGCGGTTTGCCGGCAGTCCGGATGCCAAGGCGGTGGTGGAGGAGTGGTTCTCGCTGACGTGCACCCATTGCGCCCGTTTCGCCCAGGAGACGTTTCCCGAGATCAAGAAGAACCTGGTGGACACCGGCAAGGTCCGCTGGGTGTTCAAGGATTTCCCGCTGGATCGCCTGGCGTTGACCGCGGCCATGGTGGCCCGCGCGTTGCCCCCGGAACGCTACGAACCGTTCATCCTCGCGCTGTTCAACAGCCAGGACCGCTGGGCCTTCGCCGAAGGCGGCGATCCGCTGAAGGAATTGTGGTCCATGGCGGCACTGGCCGGCATGAACCGCGCCACCTTCGATGCCGCGGTCGGCGATACCGAGCTGCAGAACTGGATCCTCGAGAACCAGAAGCAGGCCGAGAACAAATGGACGATAGACGCGACTCCGAGCTTTGTGGTGAACGGCAAGAAGTACTCCGGGGAAATGGGCTACGACGCGTTCGTGAAGCTGCTTCCCGGGATATCGTAACCGTTCAGGGAACCTCGCTTGCCGGTCCAGTTCTCTCGCCTGCGGATTGCCGGTTTCAAAAGCTTTGCCGAGCCGGTCACGGTTGAGATCCTCCCCGGGCTGACCGGCATCGTCGGCCCCAATGGCTGCGGCAAATCGAACGTGGTGGAAGCGCTGCGCTGGGCCATGGGCGAGCAGAACGCCCGCAGCCTGCGCGGCGGCGAGATGGAGGACGTGATCTTCGCCGGCACGGCGGGCCGTCCATCGCGCAACATTGCCGAGGTCGCCCTGACCCTGGACGAGGCGCAGGGCGTGGCCCAGCCGCCGTTCGACACGCAGCCGGAACTGGAAATCACCCGCCGGCTCGAACGCGGCGGCGGCAGCGCCTTCCGGGTGAACGGCAAGGACGTGCGGGCCCGGGACGTGCAGACGCTGTTCGCGGACCTGGCATCCGGCGCGCGGGCCTCCGCCATGGTGAGCCAGGGCCGGGTCGGCGCTCTGGTGGGTGCGAAGCCGGAGGAGCGCCGAGCGGTGCTGGAAGAGGCCGCCGGGATCACCGGCTTGCACGCTCGCCGGCACGAGGCGGAATTGAAGCTGCGCGCGGCCGAGGCCAACCTCGCCCGGGCCGAGGACGCGAAGGGCCAGTTGGAGGCGCAGCTTGCCGGGCTGAAGCGGCAGGCGCGTCAGGCCAGCCGCTACCGCAACATCTCGGGCGCCATCCGCCAGGCCGAATCCGACCTGCTCTCGCTGCAGCGGGCCCGGGCGGAGCGGGACCGCGACGATGCGCGGGCAGGACTGGAGGGGGCGCGGGACGGAGGTCGGGGCGGCGGAGCAGGGCGTGGTGCTTGCCGCGGATGCGGCGCGGGAGCGCGCGGCGGGGCTGCCGGGGCTGCGCGAGGCGGACGCGCAGGCGCGCACGATGCTGGAGCGGCACCGGCTGGCGCAGGAGCAACTGGCGGAGGCGGAGCGCCGTGCGCGGGCCGATCTGGCCGAGGCCGAGCGTCGGCTGGCCCAGTTGGAGCGCGACCTGGCGCATGCCGGGCAGCTCTGCCGTGATGCGGACGCGGCGGAGCAGCGGCTTTCGGCTGAACAGCAGGGGCTGACCCAGGCTGAGTGCGGACACGCCGATCGGTCTGGCTGCCGCGGAGGCGGCGTTGATCGTGGCCGCGGACGCCGCGGCCCATGCCGAGGCGGCGGCCAATCGTGCGACCGAGGCGGCGGCCGAGGCCACCGCTCGGCTGGCCGCGGCCGAGCAGATGGTGTCCGCTGCCTCTGCGCGGGCCGCACGCATCACCGAACAGCATGCCGGGGTGGTGAGCGAGATCGAACGGGTGCGCGGCCAGGCCATCGATCCCGCTCGGCTGGCTGCGGCAGAGCAGGAGTTGGTGGGGCGGACGCGAGGCTGACGGAGGCGCGAAAGGCGCTGGCGGAGGCGGAGCGCGCGCGGGGGCCGGCGCAATCAAACGTGGTGGACCGCGCGGGCGCGGCACCATGCGGCGCGGAGGCATCGAGGGCGAAGCTGGCAGCGGAGGCGCGGGCGCTGTCCGAGGTGCTTGCCGTGAAAGACGGCGAGCGGTGGCTGCCGATGGTGGATTCGCTGGATGTTCCGGCCGGGCTGGAAGCGGCGCTGGGCGCGGCGCTGGGCGAGGAACTCACGTCCGCGGCCGACCCGGCGGCGGCGCGGCACTGGCGCGACCTGCCGCCGTTCGATCCGGCGCCGGCCCTGCCGGAGGGCACCGAAGGTCTCGACCGCCTGGTTCGCGGCCCCGCGGCATTGGCGCGCGCGCTGTCGCAGATCGGCCTGGCGGGGGACGATTCCGGCGACACGCTGCAACCCCTGCTCTCGCCCGGGCAGGTGCTGGTTTCGCGACAGGGGGCCGTGTGGCGCTGGGACGGCTACACGATCCGCGCCGGCACGCCGACCGCTGCCGCCGTGCGGCTTCAGCAGCGGAATCGTCTGTCGGTGCTTCAGGCGGAGCTTGCCGATGCTGACGCTGCCGTGGCTGACGCCGCGGGGAGGCGCGGCACGAGGCGGAAGCGGCGGAGGAAGCGGTGATCGCGGCCGAACAACAGGCACGCGCGGCCCGCTCGGAGGCGGAGCGCCGGCTGGAGCGGGCGCGGACCGGGCGCAGCAGTTGCGCGCCCAGGCGGATGCGGCGGCGGCCCGATTGGCCGCCGTGGAGCAGCAACTGGCGCGGCTGGAGCCGGATCGCGCCGAGGCCGAGGCGGCGTTGACCCGCGCGCGGGAGGCTCGGGGCGCGGTGCCGGACGTGGCGCGCTGCGCGCTGCGGTGGACGCTGCGCGGGGCGCTCTTGGGGATCTGCGTCGAGCGGAGTCCACGGCGCGCGCGGCACGGGATGCGCTGGTCCGCGACCACGACACGCGCGGGGCCGCGGCTGCGCGCCATCGCCGCGGAACGCGTCGGCTGGCGTGAGCGTGCCGAGGGCGCGCAGTCCCGGCATGGTGGATCTGACCGCGCGCTGCGACGAGGCGCGGGGTGCAGCACGCTGCGCTGCTTCCGGCGCCCGCATGCCATCGCGGCGCAGCGGATCGCGGCGCAGGGCGCGCTGGCCGAGGCGGAGGCGGCGTATCGCCGGGCTGCCGCGGCGCTTGCGGAGGCGGAAAAGGCTGCGGCGGAGGCGGAGCGGCCGCGCGCGCCGCCGAAGCCGCCTTGGCCGCCGCGCGCGAGGCACGGGTGCGGGCAGAGGGCGCTTGTGCGCAGGCGGATCATGCCTGGGGCAGCGTGGCGGAACGAATTCTCGAGCGGTTGGGCGTCGACTCCGGTGTTGCCGGAGCCGTCGGCGGACCTCAGCGCCGAGGCCGAGGAGAAGGCTCGCAGACGTCACGAGCGGCTGGTGAAGGAGCGCGACGAGATGGGGCCGGTGAATCTGCGCGCCGATATCGAGGCGGAGGAGACCGAGAAGCAGATCGCCGACGATCGAGCAGGAGCGTGGGGAGATCGAGACGGCGATCGCGAAATTGCGGGGCTCGATCGGGCATCTGAACCGGGAGGGGCGGGAGCGTCTGTCGGCCGTGTTCACGCGGGTGGATCAGCATTTCCAGGCGCTGTTTCGCCGGATGTTCGGCGGCGGGCGGGCGCACCTGGCGCTGGTCGGGTCGGACGATCCGTTGCAGGCGGGGCTGGAGATTTATGCTCAGCCGCCGGGGAAGAAGCTGGCGACGTTATCGCTGCTGTCCGGCGGAGAGCAGGCGCTGACGGCGCTGTCGCTGATCTTCGCGGTGTTCCGGTGCAATCCGGCGCCGGTGTGCGTGCTGGACGAGGTGGACGCGCCGTTGGATGACATCAACGTGGATCGGTTCTGCACGCTGCTGACGGATATGGTGCGGGAGACGGGGACGCGGTTCATGGTGGTGACGCACCATCCGCTGACGATGGCGTCGGATGGACCGGCTGTATGGCGTGACGATGCAGGAGCGGGGTGTTTCGCGGGTGCTGTCGGTGGATTTGCGGACGGCGGAGGGGATGGTGGAGCAGGAGCGGCTGGCGGCGGATTAGCGAGCGATCCGCGAAAATCCACGATAGCAAACCCGCGCAGTTCGCCACGCCCTGAGGGCCAAAGTTCGCGCCGGAGCGTCACCTGCCCCTTCATCCAACTAGCCGGGAAGCGGATGCCACTTTCACCATGGGTGAAATCATGCCGTGCCAAATCATTCTGCGTACGGCTTTATCCGTCGCGAAATCGTTGGGGGTCCGATCCTGACGCTTGCGTCCCGCAAGCGTCAGGTGAATGGGCCCAAGACAGACGGTGCCATCCGTCTGGCTCGGATCACTGGCTAAACCGCAGGCGGCGTTTTTCGCCGAGTGCACCGCTAGTGCCTCGCGGCGGCACGGGGATGACGTTTCCGCGGGAAAGGAACCGGTTTCACCGCCCCCGGTTGAGACTACCATGTTCGCCAATCTGCAACTTGAGCAGACATGCCGGACACGAACCGTGGAGAAACCTATGGCAAGCCTCAACAATCCGTCTGATACGCGAGGACAGCTCATTGCAGCCAGCAAGGTGAATGGAACCGCAGTATACAACACAGCCGGCGAAAAGCTTGGTAGCATCTATGATGTAATGCTCGACAAAGTATCCGGAAAAGCCGACTATGCGATCATGAGCTTCGGTGGCTTTCTTGGTATCGGCGATCGATACCATCCGCTGCCTTGGCAGACATTGACGTATGATCCGCGCCAAGGTGGATACGTGGTCGATATAGACCGTTCGCGCCTTGAGAGCGCTCCTTCGTATGCCACCAATGAGGCCACCACATGGGATGATCCCGCCTATCGTCGACGCGTTGACGATTACTATGGGATGCCGATGAGGTACTGACGGTCCGACCAGTGGGGGAGCTTTTTAAGCTCCCCTCACATCCGCGCCGCCCCAGGTGGCCAGCCAGTTGTTCCCAAAGTGCCAGACTGGCGCGATTGGTCTCGTGATCGCGTCGCCCCGATGTCCTGGCGCACTCGGGCTCTATCGGCACTGTTCGGGTCGGTGGGGGAGATGGAAGCCACCCTCATGGAAGTGGAACAAGCGTCCCACGGGCATTCTGGCGCCGGGGGTAGTGATGGAGTTTCAGCAAAATTAGCAGGAGTGGCGCGCGGTGGCTTACGAGTTCTTCTATTGGCCGGAAATCCAAGGACGCGGTGAGTTCGTCCGCCTCGCGCTGGAAGATGCAGGGGTCGATTACATCGATGTGGCGCGCGGCTCGGAGAGGCAGGGACGCGGCCTTCCGGCGATGCTGGCCCTGATGCGTGGTGAAGCTACGCCACACACCCCGTTCGCCCCTCCGTTTCTGCGCGATGGCAACGTGATCGTCAGCCACGTAGCGGCAATTCTGCTGTATCTGGGCGGGCGGATCGGACTTGCGCCAGCGGACGAAGACGGCCAACTTTGGACGCATCAGATCCAGCTCACGATAACCGACGCTGTCGCGGAGGTGTATAACTCGCATCATCCGATCGACGAGGATAAATGGTTCCACGAGCAAAAAGATGAAGCGATCGCCCGCGCTGCGGTATTCCGCAGGGATCGGATGCCGAAGTTCCTCGGCTGGTTCGAGCGAATCTTAAAAGCGAACCCGGCTGGAGCAGATCACTTGGTTGGCGGCTCCACAACCTATGTCGATTTGTCCTTGTTCCAGTTAATCGAGGGATTGCGGTTCGCGTTCCCTCTCGCGTCTGAGCGAGAGTTGTCGAAGCTGCGACGTGTCGCGGCCCTGCACAAGGCAGTGGCGAAACGGCCCCGCTTGAAGGCCTATCTTGCGAGCGAACGGCGCGTGCCGTTCAAAGACACCGGGATCTTCCGCCGCTATTCGGAGTTGGATGGTTAGCCGGAAATTCTGATGCAGTTTGACGGGATTGTCTTTTGAAAGTTGATCAGCAGGGAGGGCATGCGGAAGGCGCGCGCACTGGTCGCCGAGGGTGACAAGGCTGGTCCGCCAAATGTAGCCGCGCGAACTCACTGCACGACGCCTCGGGATCAGAATTCAGGCTGCGGTGGAGGAGGCGGAGCCAATTCGCAGGTTCCGCTGAGGTCATGGCCTGTTCGTAAGCCGGCGGAATTGAATTGCATTTCGTAAACTGCGCCGGTCACACGATCGACGGTTATCCGGTACGTATAACCCCTATCGTCAGGCGTCCAGGCGAGTTGGATGGGAGTCGCCGATAGAGGAACGGTGTAATTTACAAGGCCTTTGGATAGATCAATATGATAATGCTGCTCGGGCCAGTTCGTCGGCGGCGGGGGCGATGGGTTTTCGTTCGCCCAATGGGTGGAGCAGGTCAGGTCAAACGGGTGCTGCTGTCCAGCCGTATTTTCGGTTGACGGTGGGGTGCAGGCACCCAGAATGGCGGACATCGCGACGAGCGTGGTTAGCTTGCGCCTGCAATCCCGATGCGGTGTGATCTTGGCCGCCGTCAATTTGCGGATCATACGCACGGCCTCACAGACGGATTGCGGCCCGACCAATACTCCGGGGGTATATCATGGCTTGCCGATCGCGGCGTATAATATCTGCGGGTCTTCGCTCGCGGGCGGGCCCTGGGTCGCCACGCACCGGCTCGCGATAACGGTGGGGGGTCGTTCGTGCGAGCTCTCGCACGAGATTGCTCAACCCGCTGCGGGGGTTTCGCAATGACAGTGGGGACCGAACGAGTCGTTACGACAGATACCGCATCGTCAGATGCGCCTCGAAGTCGCGCGGGTCGAGCGGTTTGCCGGTGGCGGCCTGTAGCAGGGCGTTGAAGTCGAGCAGGCTACCCTTGCCGTGCACATTCTGCCGCAGCCAGCCGAGCAGCGGCGCAATGTCGCCGCGCGCCAGCGCTGCATCCAATTCCGGCAGGGCACGCCGCGCCGCCGCCATCAACTGCGCCGCCGCCATCGCCCCTAGCGTGTAGCTGGGGAAATACCCGAATGCGCCGTCGTACCAATGGATATCCTGCAAGCATCCGCGCGCATCGTCCGGCGGCACCAGCCCGAGCAGCCGGCGGAACTCCTCGTTCCAGGCATCCGGCAGATCATGCACATCCAGCCGGCCCTCGATCATCGCGCGCTCCAAGCGGAAGCGCAGAATGACATGCGCCGGATAGGTCATTTCATCCGCATCGACCCGGATGAAGCCGCGCTCGATCCGCCGCCAGCGGCGCGCGAGGTTCGCCGGCTCGTACGGTTCCTCCGCGCCCCCGAACGTGCGATGAAGCTCCGGCCCGAGCCAGGACAGGAATGCGTCGGTCCGGCACGCCTGCATCTCTATGATCAGCGACTGGCTTTCATGCGCCGCCATCCCCGCCGCGTCCCCCACCGGCTGGCGCGCCCAGGCCCGAGGCAGCCCGCGCTCGTACAGCGCATGCCCCGTCTCATGCACCACCGCGAGCACGGCGAAGGTGTAGTCTGCCTCATCATACCGCGTGGTGATCCGCACATCCTCGGGCGTCCCGCCGGAAAACGGGTGCGCCGACCGGTCCAGCCGGGCGTGATCGAAGTCCAGCCCCAACCGCTCCGACAGGCGCCGGCACAACGCCTCTTGCGTCGCGATCGCGAACGGACCGGACGCCCGCACGGGAGCGGCACCAGCGGCCTGGCGCTGTTCGGCCTCCGGCAGGGCGCGTTGCAGGAACTGCTCGTAATTGGCGAAGATCGGCGCGATCGCATCGGCGCGGGCGCCGCGCTGGAACCCGTCCATCAGCGCGTCGTAGGGGGGCAGTCCCACCGCCTCGCCCAAGGCTTGCGCCGCCTGGCGCTCCAGCCCCAGCACGGTCTCCAGATACGGGCGCACTTGGTCGTAATCCGACTCGCGCCGTGCCTCCCGCCACACCTTCTCGCAGGCGGAATTGGCGCGCGCCCGCGCCTCCACCAGATCGCCCGGCAGGGCGGTCGCACGGGTATGGGTGTGCCGCA
The DNA here is from genome assembly GCA_963731335.1 of uncultured Pseudomonadota bacterium. Classification (GTDB taxonomy): domain Bacteria; phylum Pseudomonadota; class Alphaproteobacteria; order Acetobacterales; family Acetobacteraceae; genus CAVSUZ01. The sequence continues at coordinate 110,284 of CAVSUZ010000011.1, forward strand.
TCAGGCGCAGGTTCGCCGCCGCCCATCGTTCATCGGGCGGCGCCGCTTCCGCTGCTGCCAGATCGTCCGCGACCTCGGGCGCCGTCAGCAGTCCGTGCGTCACGCCGGCGAGCACCGCGAGTTGGTCGCCCCGCGTCTCACCCCCGCCCGGCGGCATCATGGCGGCGGCGTCCCACCCCAGCATGGAGGCGGCTTCCGACAGGGTGGCAATGCGGGCGAAGCGGGCGGTCAGCCGATCAAGGGCGCTCATTCTGCAGCTTCGTATAGGCCCAGGAGCCGAAGACCAAGACCAGCGCGCCGGCGAGACCGAACCAGGTCAGCGCGTACTGGAGATGATTGTTGGGCGGGCGCGGTAGCTGCGTTGCGGGCATCGGATAGTGCCCGAATTCGGCGGGGCCCATCGCGATCAAGGTGAAGGGCGCGACGGACTTGATGCCGAGTGCGGCGGCGATCGCCGCCGGATCGAGCGCGTAAAACCGCCGGTGTGATTTGTCCGGGGAGGGGGTGAACATGCCCGGCGTTTGCGGCGCCAGGGCGTAGCCGCTGACGTGGGTCTCGCCGGCGGGCCAGGCCAGGTTGGGCGGTATCGGGTCGGGCACCCAGCCGCGATCTACCAGGACGGGTGGGCCGTCGGGGCGCTCCAGCGGGACGATCAGGTCGCCGCCCATGCGGTCGCCTTGCGGCGTTGTCTGGACGATGGCGCCGAACAGGACGGCGCGGTCGGGGCGGAAACGGCCGGTGACCTCGATCTTCTGGTAGGGACTTGGCGAGCCGTGCAATGGCACGGGGGGCGCCGCCTCGGCCGCGTCGATGCGCGCGAGGATGGCCTCCTTCCAGTGCAGGCGCTGGACCTGCCATGCGCCGAGGGCGAGCAGGATGAGCAGGGCGAGGAAGGCGCAGAAGGCGGGAACTGCGAGCGAGCGAAGGTCGTGCCAGCGGACGCGGGGGTGGGAGAGGACGGAGAGGGTCACGCGCGGCGGTATGGGGGATTCGGGCGCGGAGGGCCAGTTGAGGCCGTTCGCAGCGGCTCTCAGGGATCGGCGAGCAATTCCTCGATGCTCTCCACCGGGCAGGTGGCCGGCACCGGCATTGGCGGCTGATCGTCCAGCCGGTCCGGCAGGGCGGAAAGAGCATCGGCATAGATCCCCAGGATATCGATCTTCTGCCGCATGCCGGGCCGATACGTTCGGCGCGCCTGTGCCCGGAAGCCGCGGGCGTCGCCGCGCCAGGTCGGCACGTCGCGGGCGAGCGGCCACGCTTCTGCCTTGAGGTCATGAAGGAAGGCCTGGAACAACCAGCCCTCGATGGCGCTGACCTCGCTCCGTCCCACGCTCTCGATCTCCTCGATCACGTTCTCCCAATCGATGCGGTCGTTGACACGCTCACCGGCAGCAAGCCGCCGCAGCAAGGTGGATTGCCGTTCGCTCCAGGTCAGCACGTCGGTATCGTAGTCGCTCATGGTGCCGCGCAGGCTACGACACGGTTTCATGGGCAGGAAAGTTGCACTCCACCGCGATCCCGTCGGGGTCGTAGTAGAACAACTGCGTCATGTTCAGGCGGGGCAGCACGCGCTCGTCGTATTTGACCCCGCGCTGCTCCAGGGTTGATTTCATCTGCTTGAGGTCTTCACACGCGAAGGCGATGTGATCGAGGCGTCCGGTGGCGGCCGGCGCGGACTGGCTGTCCTCGATTGCCGCATCGCTCGCGCGGCGGCCGATCAAGTGCACGGTCGGGACGCCGCCGCAGTAGAGCCAGTAGCCGGGAAAGGCCAAAGGCGGGCGGTCGCCGACCGTCAGTCCCACCACGTCGGTGTAGAAGGACTTCGTTGCCTCCAGATCGCGCGTCAGGATGGTGTAGTGGTTCAGCGATTGCGCGGGCATTTTTGGTTCCTCCGGTCAGAATTCGTTTTCCGTCGGCATGCCGAGCAGCATCTGTCCGACCGTTTCGTAGTGCAATTGCCGGCCCTGCGCCTGCTGCGAGACGGCATGGATGTCGCGCAGACGGCGCTCGAACGGATGGTCCTGGAAGATCGCGACCGACCCGGCGGCATGATACAGCGTGCCGATCAGATCGCGGCTCTGCTGGATCGCCCAGGTGGAGGCCAGGCGCGTCATGGCGCGGTGGTGCGCTGTCTGCTCGCCGGTGCGGGTCACGTGGTCCCACGCTTCGTGCCAAACCTCGCGCAGGAGCGCGCGGGCGGAGCGCCATTTCGCCTCGGACTGCGCGAGCTGGGACTGCACCACGTTATTTTCGCGGATCGGCTTGCCGGCGCCGCGCGAGGATTTGTGCACGGCGAGATCGACGAAGGCGTCGATTGTTGCCCGGGCGATGCCCAGCGCGACGCCGGCAAAGCCGCAGGAATAGAGCTGATTGCTGGTGAAGCGGTAGAGCGCGCCGTCTTCCCGGCACTCGGCCGGATTGTCGCGATCGCAGGTGAATTCCTGCGGTACGAACAGGTCTTCCACCACGTATTCGTCGCTGCCGGTGCCGCGCAGGCCCACGACGTGCCAGATATCGCGCATCGTCGCGGACGATTTGGGAAACAGCAGCGTGCGCACGGTGTTCGTGCCGGCCACCGGCGCGTGGGCGCCGAGCCAGGTCGCGTGATGGCTGCCGCTGGCGAAGCGCCACTTGCCGCTGATGCGGTAGCCGCCCTCGGTCGGCTCGGCCGGGTAGGGCGCGCCCGGTGGACCCCAGGCGAGAATCCCGTCGTCCGGTCCGAAGATCTGCCGGGCGATTGGCGGGTCCAAATAGGCGGCCGTCATGGCGCAGCCGTTGTTCTGGCAGACGCACCAGCCCACCGATGCGTCGGCTGCGGCCAGCGCCTCGGTGACCGCGGCGAAGTCGATGGGATGAAGCTCGGCGCCGCCGATGGAGCGCGGGTTGCAGCATGCGGAAGAAGCCGGCCTCGATTAGTTGGCGAACGAGGTCGCGCGGCAGTTCGCGCTGGGTTTCGATGGCGGCGGATGCAGTGGTGATTGCGGGTGCCAGCGCGCGGGCGCGATCCAGCAATGCGGTGCCGTCGGTGTCCATCGGTCAGAAGGTTCCCATGCCGAGAAAGCCGTCATGCTCGGGGAAGTCGGCGACGATTTTCTTGCCGAGCAGTTCCTTCAGGGTTTCGGTGGTGCCGCCGCCCAAGGTGCCGTAGCGGGCGCCGCGGTAAAGACGTGACACCGGGTATTCATCGGTGAAGCCGTAGCCGCCGTGCACCTGGATCGCCTCTCCCGTCACGCGGATCGCCATGTCGTTGCAGATACATTTTCGCGACCGCTGCCATGTGCGGATCGGGGAACGGATCGGCGGTGGCGCAGGCGCGATAGAGGATCGCGCGCGCGGTTTCGATATCGCGGTACATCTCGGCCAGTTTCCATCGCATGCCCTGGAAGGTGCCGATGCTGCGACCGAAAGCGGTGCGTCCGCGGGCGTATTTCACGGCTTCCTCGAACGCGCCTTCGGCAAGGCCGAGCGAGATCGCCGGGTTGAGGCAGCGCTGGGTGTTGAACGCGCTCAGCAACAGGCGAAAACCGTTTTCGCGGATGATGAGGTTTTCGAGCGGAAGTTCGCAGTTATCGAAGACGATCTCGGCCAGGTTTTCGCCGCCCATGGTGTGATAGCGCGCGGTCACCTGAAAGCCGGGCGTGTCCTTTTCGATCAGCACGCAGCCGATGCCCTCGCGGCCCGGTTGGCGGTCGATGCGGGTGAAGACCACGAAGGCCTGCGCCTCGTCGGCGCGGCTGATCAGCGTCTTGGTGCCCTTCAGGATCAGCCGGTCGGCGTGCACATCCACGTTGGTGCGGTAGTTCGCGACATCGGTGCCGGCGTGCGGCTCGGTCATGCAGATGGCGAGGATGTGCTTCGCCGGTGCAGACGCTGGGGGAGCAGGCGCTGCTTGATGGAGTTCGGGCGCGTAGGTGGCGATGACGCGGGTCTGCACGCCGACTTCACCCAGCACGGCCATCGCGGTGACGTAGCAGGTTTTGGCGATTTCCTCGAGCACCAGCGCCGTGTCGAACACGCCGAGATCCATGCCGCCATATTGTTCCGGCACGGCCATGCCGAGAATGCCCATCCGCGCGAGGTCGTGGATGTTGTCCCAGGGGAAGGTGCCGTCCATCCATCGCATGGCGCGCGGGCGGAACTTCTCCTGCACCAGCGCCCGAACAGAGGTGACCATGTCCCGCTGTTCGGGCGTCAGCGCGAAATTCATTCGGCGCGCATCTCGGCGAAGACCTCCTTGGCGGCGATCAGGGCCTCACGCACCAGCGGGGCGCCGACATAGCCGATCATGTGGATGAGGGATTCGACGATCTCGTCTTCCGTCCAGCCCTGGTTGCGGGCGAAACGGAGATGGGTCTTGAGCTCCGGCGTGCGGCCGAGCGCGGTGTCGGAGACGACGCAGATCAGCGCGCGCGTCTTCAGATCCAGCCCGGGCCGGGGCCAGAGCTTGCCGAAGATCACCTCCTGCGTGACCTCGGCGAATTTCTCCATGATCGGGTCGTCGTACACCTGCTTGTCGAGCCGATCGGCGTAGGCGTCGCCCATGAGCTTGCGGCGGAGCGCGCGCCCCTGGGCCCGCAGCGAAGGATCGGCCACGGCGCTACGTCCCGATCCCGCCGACGGCGAGGTATTTGATCTCGAGATATTCCTCGATGCCGTATTTCGATCCCTCGCGGCCGAGGCCCGAGGCCTTCATGCCGCCGAACGGCGCCTCGGCGGTGGAGATGATGCCTTCATTGATGCCGATCAGGCCGTATTCCAGCGCCTCTCCGACGCGGAACACCCGGCCCACGTCGCGCGTGTAGAAATACGCCGCCAGGCCGAACTCGGTATCGTTCGCCAGCTTGATCGCCTCTTCCTCGGTCTTGAAGCGGAACAGCGGCGCCACCGGGCCGAAGGTTTCCTCGCGGAACATCAGCGCCTCGTGCGGCACGTTCGCAAGCAACGTCGGTTCGAAGAAATTGCCGCCGAGCTTGTGGCGGTGGCCGCCGGTCAGCACCTTGGCGCCGCGCTTTTCCGCGTCGGCGATGTGTTCCTCGACCTTCTTCACGGCGTCGGCGTTGATCAGCGGGCCCTGCGACACGCCGGGTTCCATGCCGTTGCCGATTTTCATCTGCTCGATCGCGGCTTTGAATTTCTGCGCGAAGGCGTCGTACACGCCGTCCTGCACCAGCACGCGATTGGCGCAGACGCAGGTCTGGCCGGTGTTGCGGTACTTGCTGGCCATCGCACCCTGCACCGCGGCGTCGAGGTCCGCATCGTCGAACACGATGAACGGCGCGTTGCCGCCGAGCTCCATGCTGGTCTTCTTGATGGTGGGCGCGCATTGGGCGAGCAGCTTGGCGCCGACCTCGGTCGAGCCGGTGAAGGACAGCTTGCGCACGATCGGGTTGGAGGTAAGTTCCTTGCCGGTTTCGCCGGACGGGCCGGTGATGATGTTGCACACACCCGGCGGCATGCCGGCACGCTCGGCCAGCACCGCAAGCGCAAGCGCCGAGAACGGCGTTTGCGACGCAGGACGGATCACGCCCGTGCAGCCCGCGGCCCAGCCGGGACCGGCCTTGCGCGTGATCATCGCGGAGGGGAAGTTCCACGGCGTGATGGCGGCGAACACGCCGATCGGCTCCTTCGTCACCAGGATCCGGCGGCCCTTGGCGTTCTGCGGAATGGTGTCGCCATAGACGCGCTTTCCTTCCTCGGCGAACCAGTCGATGAAGCTCGCCGCGTACGCAATCTCCCCCTTGCTCTCACTCAACGGTTTCCCCTGCTCCGCCGTCATGATGATCGCGAGGTCGTCGGTGTTCGCCAGCATCAACTCGGCGAGCTTGCGCAGGATGGCGCTGCGCTCCTTCGCCAGCATGGCGCGCCAGGCCGGGATAGGCACGCGCGGCGGCTTCGATGGCGCGGCGGGTTTCGGCGGCGCCCAGGGCGGGGACCTCGCCCACCGGCTCCCCGGTCGCCGGATTGTTCACGACCAGGGTGCGGCCGCTGTCCGCCTCGATCCACTTGCCGTCGATGTAGTTGGCCTGACGGAGCAGCGTCGGGTCCTTGAGCGGCAGGGGGGATACGGGATTCAGCATGATCGTGCCTCCTCGATTTGGTCCTCGGCAGGCTAGACCCGTCCGAACGAGATGTCAGCGCCGGGCGCGGGCGCGCAGATCGGCGATCGTTGCGCGCGTGGTGATCTGCTCGGGGTTCATGCGCAGCTCGATCACCGCCGGCTTGCCGCTGTCCACCGCGCGGCGGAAGGCCGGGGCGAATTCCGCCGTTTCGTTCACCACCTCGCCATGGCCGCCGAAGGCTTCGATGAAGCGGGCGAAATCGGGGTTGGTCAGCGCGGTGCCGGAGACGCGGTCCGGGTGTTCGCGTTCCTGGTGCATGCGGATGGTGCCGTACATGCCGTTGTTGAACACCAGCACGATGGGCGCGACCTGGTGATGGAAGGCGGTGGCGATCTCCTGCCCGGTCATCAGGAAGCCGCCGTCACCGACCATGCTGACGACCATGCGATCGGGGAAGGCGATCTTGGCGCCGATCGCGGCGGGCACGCTGTAGCCCATCGCGCCGTTGGTCGGGCCGATATAGCGCTGGCGGTCGCTGAAGTTGATGAAACGCGTGGCCCAGCCGGAGAAATTGCCGGCGTCGGTGGTGATGATGGCGTCGGGCGCGAGCATCCGTTCCAGCTCGCGCATCGCCTGCGGCGAGATTGAGCGTGCCTTGGTAGTTCGGAACCTCGCGCCCGCGTTCGCGGATCGCGCGCAGTCTCTTGCGTCCATTCGCCCCAGTCGCCACGCAGCGGATCGAGCGCGGCGGCCGCGATGGCGAAGGCATTCACGTCAGCGACGATGCCGAGCGCCGGGCGGAACACGCGGCCGATCTCGGCGGCGTCGGGATGGACCTGCACGATGGGGGCGCCGCCGATGGCGGGCAGCAGTTCGTAGCCCTGGGTGACGGTGTCGCCGAGGCGGGAGCCGATGGCGAGGATCAGGTCGGCCTGCTTTGCCTTGGCGAGCAGGGCCGGGTCGGAGCCGACGCCGAGATCGCCGGCGAAGTTGTCCTGCGTGCCGTCGAACAGTGCCTGGCGACGGAAGCCGACCGTGGCGGGGATGGCGTTGCGGGTGAGGAATTCGTGCAGCGCGCGGCGGCCGGGTTCGGTCCAGCAGGAGCCGCCGATCACCGCGAGCGGGCGGTGTGATCGGGCCAGCATCTCCCGCAGTTGCGCCACCGCCGCGGGATCGGGCTTGCCGGCAGCGACGCGGGCGCGCGGCACGTCGGGAACCTCGGCGGTCTCGGTCTGCATCTCTTCCGACAGCGCGATGACCACGGGACCAGGGCGGCCGGAGGTCGCGACGTCGATAGCGTGCGCCACCAGTTCCGGAATGCGCGCCGGCTGATCGATCTGCGTCACCCACTTGCAGATCGGTGCGAAGAACCGGCGATAGTCGATCTCCTGGAAGGCGTCGCGTCCGGCGTGGGCGTGCGCGATCTGGCCGACAAAGAGCAGCAGCGGCGTGCTGTCCTGCATCGCCACGTGGACGCCGATGGAGCCGTGGCAGGCGCCGGGGCCGCGGGTGACGAAGGCGGCGGCGGGGCGGCCGGTGAGTTTGCCGTAGGCTTCCGCCATGTGCACCGCGCCGGCTTCGAACCGGCAGGTGACGAGCTTCACCTGGTCCTGCACGTCGTGCAGCGCGTCCAGCACCTCCAGGAAGCTTTCGCCGGGCACCGCGAAGGCGTGGTCGATCCCCCCAGCTACGAGCGCGTCGGCGATGAGCCGGCCGCCGGTACGCGGTGCGGGGGTTTGAGGGTGCGGCATGTGGGCCTCTGTTCATGGCGGAGCGAGGGGGTGGGTCATGCGGGCGATCTTTGTGCAGATCAAGCGCGAGATGGGGCGGGCCTACGATCCGGGGCAGGAAGCAGCCGACCAGATCCAGGAGATGTCGGAGATGTATTCGACCTCTGATGCCGGGGAAGGACACACCCATACGTTGATCACGTTCAACGCGTTCGCGCGACCGGGATAAAGAGACGCTTCGATGCAACTTCAGCGCGAGAATGTTGGTCCCGCTGCTGCCCGAAGATGCAGGATAGGCACGTTACACTTAATACGAATCTGCTGGACAACGGGATGAAGCAAGTTTCAGATTAAAGGTGGATAAAAAAAGGGAGGACGATTCAGATGGGCACTGGACTCCAGATCAATCTAATCCCGGACTACAGCATCGCATACGCGCCGAGCGGTTTTGCTGCGGCAATGGCCACCGCCGCGACCATACTTGAGCAAACCATCACCGACAACATCACGTTGAATCTGCGCTATGGGTGGGGGACGTACAATAACGCGTACGATCCCAACCTTAATACGTCCACCATCGAGTCTATTGGCGGTCCCGTCCAGGGGACTCTTCTGAGCTATAACGCTGTCAAGAATCTGTTGGTCGCGAAAGCTGCCAGCGAGGGCGATCCCGCCATCGTTGCCGCGCTGCCGGGCAGCGCCACCCAGTTGCCGGGTGATCCCAGCGGCTTGTACATAAGCAGTTCTCAACAAAAGGCGTTGAACGATTTCAGTGGCAGTTCGACGGCGGTTGATGGAGCGATTGGGTTTGATACAGCATGGACGGACCCGACATACTGGGTCGGGGCCGCGCTGCACGAGTTCACCCATGCAATTGGGCGAACGACGGGATACTACCTGCCGAACGGCGAGCCTTCCATTATGGACTTGTATCGATATTCGGCACCGGGCGGGTTCAACTGGGTTGGGGGTACCCCGTCGTATTTTTCGATAAATGGCGGCGTGACCCCGTTGGCCGACTTCTCCACCATCTCGGATTACGGAGATTGGGCCGTTGACGGCCTGACGCCGACAGATCCGTTTGACTGGGAGATCACGTCTAACCAGCTTTCATGGGTCGACGTAAAGGAGTTTCAGGCGCTCGGCTTCAGCGATATCGCGGGAAGCCCGCCCACGCCGGCATCGATCACGATTCAAGGTGCGCTTGCCGACCAAGCCGTGCTCGATAACTCCACCATCATGCCGTTTTCCAGCGTGAACATCGCCGATCCGAATTCGGGTCAGACTGAGACCGTCACGGTGACGCTATCGAACGCAGCAAACGGAACTTTCTCAAACCTGGGCTCGGGAACGTATGACCCCAGCTCCGGAGTTTACACCATAACGGGCTCGGTTGATACGGTAAACTCTGCTCTACGGGCCCTGGTCTTTAATCCGACGATCGGAGAAGTTAATCCCGGGCAGTCCGTTACAACTGATTTTGGGATCAGTGTGAGGGATACTGCGGGTGCGAGCGCCACCGATACTGGTACGAGCGTGACATCTGTCGCATCCGGCGCAGGTGATCGCCGTGTCACCCTGAAGACGGCCATCGAGTTTTCCGGAGGCAGCTTTTCCGATAGCGGGGTGGCTCTGACCGCGAGCGGGGTGGTGAATTGGAGCGGCACTGCGACCGTTACGGATACACCGCCCTCCGACACCTGGGCGGCGTATTCGGGTACGATGGGACAGGAAATCCTCGCTGCGACCAGTCCGATCGCTTCAGATATCCCCGACACGCAATTCACTAATCCGGCCCTGACCTCGATTGGCGCGCCGTTCTCGGCGAACGGGCTGGCCGTGTGGGGGGACCCCGGAGGAAATTCTGCTGACAGCACTGCGTCGGATCAGATCACCTACACATTCTCGTCGCCCCTGCCGGCTAACACCCCGATCATGCTATGGGCGGCGGGCAGTTCCTTCAATGGAAACACCGGCCCGTTCACCTTCACGTTCACCGCATCCCTAGGGGGCACGGCGGTCAGCACATCAGGTTGGAGCTTCCAGGTAGAAGGCCCGTTCGGCACGCCGCCGTTGGCGACCTACACGCCCAATCCCGCAACCGGGCAGGTCGTTGTAAGCAACTTCAAGGAAACAAATTTTCCTGACAGTGTGATTGTCGTTAGTCCAAACACGGCCATCGATGCCATACAGGTGTCCGCCTCAACGATACCTTTTGACTTTTGGGGAGTTGCTCTTCCCGCCACCCACACCAGTGCCAGCACCGGGGTTTATCGCTTCTATGATACGAAATATGGCACTCACTTCTTCACTGCGAGCGAAAGTGAGAAAGACGGTCTGGTCGATCCGAACTCACCCAACTATCGACCTGATCTCAAGGAAGAGACCAATGGGTTCGGAGCAATTGACCCCACCTCCGGGTCAGACCCCAACGACGTGACGATCTATCGCTTTCTCGACACGAAGTACGGAACTCATTTTTTCACAGCGAGCGAGACCGAAAAAAACGGCCTGCTCGATCCGAACGCCCCAACCTATCGTCCTGACCTCGTGCTGGAACCTAGCAGCTCGTTTCTAGAGCACGCTGTAGCGGAAGCCGGCGACATTGCTGTTTACCGTTTGTTTGACTCCGTGCACGGGACACATTTCTACACTGGTGACCAAGGCGAATATAACTCGATAACGACGCCGGGAACTTCGTCGTATCGACCGGATCTTCAATCTGAAGGAATTTCATTTTTTGCTCCCTCTGGTCACTATTTTTAAGTCGTGGGTGTCAAGAGACCGTTTAGGTCGCTTGGACAAAGCTGCTTCATCGCCGCGGCATCAGGCTTGCCGGAGGCGATCGGGGCGCGCGGCAGGTCGGGAAGCTCGGCGGTCTCGGCCTGCATCTCTTCCGACAGCGCGATGACCACGGGACCCGGGCGGCCGGTGAGTTTGGGGGTGCGGCATGGGGTCCTCTATCCTGGCTGCCGGAAGGCGGAGTGGCGGTGATGCGAGCGATCTTTGTGCAGATCAAGTGCGAGATGGGGCGGGCCTATCAGGTGGCGCAGGAAGCGGCCGACCAGATCCAGGAAATGTCGGAGATGTATTCGACCTCCGGCCAATACGATCTGCTGGGCAAGTTCTACCTGGATCCGGGGCAGGATATCGGGCGCTTCGTGACGGAGCGGATCCAGACGATACCGGGGGTGAAGGATACCTACACGCTGATCACGTTCAACGCGTTTGCCGCCGCCGGCGGCTGACTCCGGATGGGTGTTCTTTCGTCAATCAGCATCATCATCGCGGTTGCAGCGCTTTTGGCCCCGATGGCGCACGTGATGGAAATGGCGAACAAGCTGCAGATGGACGGGCCGCTCTGGCTGCAGGTGCAGCAGCAGCTCTATCGCGGCTGGGGTCCGTTCATCGGGGCGCCGACCGAGATAGCCGGTGTTGTCGTGAATGCGGCTCTGTTCGTCGCGCGATCCGGCACATCTCCGGCGCGGCGTCTGTGGGGAAGTGCCGCCGTCGCTTACCTGCTGATGATCGCGGTGTTCTTTATTTTCAATGCTCCGGTCAACGCCGCGTTCAACGCATGGACCAGCGCGACGCTGCCGGCGGATTGGTCTGCGTACCGCTGGAAGTGGGAGATCGGCCACGCGCTGGCCGCGATGCTGGCGCTGGTTGGATTGATCCTTGCTGTCAGGGCGAAGGGATTGGCGAAGGACCGACGAGGCGGGTGAGCGCGAGCGCCTAATCGCTCGAGATTGCTGCGGCCTTTCAGGCCTCGCAGTGACATGGGCGGAGTTGCGCTTCATGCCCGAGATATAGATCGAAGCCCGCGGGGCGGCCCGTGATGATCCCCTACGCTGCGGCGCTCGCGACCGCCGGGCGCCGGCCGATCCGCAATACCAGCATCGATGCGATCAGGCACGCAACGCCGCTCCCGAGGAAGGCGAACATGTAGCTGCCGGTCACGCTGCGGACCTCGCCGCCCATGATCGCGGCGAGCGAGCTGCCCAACTGGTGCGCCGCGAAGATCCACGACACGATCACCGGTGTGTCCTGTTTGCCGAAGACCTGGGTGGTGAGCGCCACGGTCGGCGGCACGGTGGCGACCCAGTCCAGCCCATAAAACGCGGCAAAGATCGACAGGCTGATCACGTCGAACCCGCTGAACGGCAGCGCCAGCAGCGAGAGACCGCGCAGCCCGTAGTACCAGAACAGCAGGACGCGGGAATCAAAGCGGTCGGTCAGGTAGCCGGAGCAGGTGGTGCCGATCAGGTCGAACACGCCCATGGCCGCGAGCAGGGTGGCGGCCCGAACCTCGGGGATGCCGTGATCGGCGCAGTAGGGGATCAGGTGCGTGGCGACCAGGCCGTAGGTGGAAAAGCCGCAGATCGCGAAGCTGCCCGACAGCAGCCAAAAATCGATGGAGCGGGCACCGCGGCCAAGACCCTCCAGCGCCACCCGGAAAGGGTTGGTGGCGATCGCTTCCGGGGCCGGCTGGACGCGGCTGCCGTACGGGGTGAGCCCGACCGAGGCGGGCGTTTCCGCCAGCAGCAAGGCCACCACCGGCATCAGGCACACCAGCACCAGCGCGGCGGTCCAGGGCACCGCCTGCCAGCCGAAGGACTCGGCAAGGCTGGCGAGCAGCGGCAGGAAGACGAGCTGGCCGCTGGCATTCCCGGCCGTGAGGATGCCGATGACGAGGCCGCGGCGGTCAACGAACCAGCGGTTGGCGACCGCGGCGGCCAGCCCCACCATCCCGGCGCCGGAGCCGATGCCCACCAGCACGCCCCAGGTGAGATAGAGCTGCCACGGCTGGCGCACGAAGGCGCTGGCCCCGGCGCCGAACGCCAGCAGCGTCATGGACCACAGGACCGTGCGGCGAAGGCCGAAGGTGCGCATCATCGCGGCGGTGAACGGACCGACCAGGCCGAACAGCGCGATGTTCAGCGAGACGGCGCCGGAAATGGTGGCGTTCGACCAGCCGAACGCGTGTTCCAGCGGTACGATGAGCACGCCCGGCGCGGCGCGCACGCCGACCGAGGCGACGATCATGGCGAACATCACGCCCACGACGACCCAGCCGTAGTGAAGCCGCCCGGCGATCAGCCGCGCGACGCTCTGCGCCCCCATACGGGCCTTCCTCGCACCGTGGACCGGGTAGCATGGCGAGCGCGTGGCGGCTGAGCAAGGCGAAACCATTGCGCCGTCATGCAGGGCGGCTCTGGCATTGACGCATGGCGACTTGCTAGATTGGCGTCGATTCGCGCCCGTGCTCGGGTGGGTTTGCTTCGGGGTAAAGTGAAATGAGATTCAAGGCCGACCGCGCTTCCCTGCTGAAGGCGCTGGCCCATGTGCAGAGCGTGGTGGAGAAGCGGAACACGATTCCCATCCTCGCCAACGTCCTGCTGTCGGTCCACGGCGGCACGCTGACCCTGACCGCGACGGATATGGAGATCGCCATCGTCGAGGACGTGCCGGCGAGTGCTGTGCAGGAAGGCTCATGCACCGCGCCGGCGACGACACTGTACGAGATCGTGCGCAAGCTGCCCGACGGGGTGGAGCTGGAGCTCGATCAACCCGGCGGTGACCAGCAGTTGCAGTTGCGGGCGGGAAAATACGAAACCAAGCTGGTGGTGCTGCCGACCGAGGATTTTCCGGCGATGACCGCCGGAATCCTGCCGCACCGGTTCAGCCTGTCGGCACTGCAGCTTCGCGGGCTGATCGATCGGACGCGCTTCGCCATCAGCACGGAGGAGACCCGCTATTACCTCAACGGCATCTTCCTGCACGCGGCCGAATCGGATGGCTTGCGCATGCTGCGGGCGGTGGCGACCGATGGGCATCGGCTGGCGCGGGTGGAGGAACCGTTGCCCGAGGGCGCCGGGCAGATGCCGGGCGTGATCGTGCCGCGCAAGACGGTGAACGAGTTGCGCAAGCTGCTGGATGAAGTCAGCGGCAACGTAGAGGTCGCGCTGTCGGATACGCGCATCCAGTTCACGGTGGATGCGATCAAGCTGACCAGCAAGCTGATCGACGGGACGTTCCCGGAGTATGAGCGGGTGATCCCGCGGGGCAACGACAAGGTACTGCGGGTGGCGAAGAAGGACTTCGCGGAAGCCGTGGCACGCGTCGCGGCAATCTCGACCGAACGGGCGCGGCCGGTGAAGCTGTCGCTCGGGCGCGACGCGCTGGTGCTGTCCTCCTCCAGCCCGGAACAGGGCACGGCGATGGAGGAGCTGGATTCGGATCGGGTGAAGTATGAGGCCTCGCCGCTGGAGATCGGGTTCCAGGCGCGATACCTGAACGACATCACCGACCAGATCGCCGAGCAGGTGGAGTTCCGCTTTGCCGACGGGCAGGCGCCGACGGTGGTGCAGGACGCCGCGGATGCCAGCGCGCTCTATGTGCTGATGCCGATGCGGGTGTGACGCCCCCGCGCGGGGTTGGCGGGGCGGCCGCGCGGGAAATATGAGGCTGCTGCGACTGACGCTGACGGACTTCCGCAATTACCGCCACCTGGCCTGGGCCCCGGGCGCGCGGATCAGCGTGCTGTTCGGCCCCAACGGTTCCGGCAAGACCAATCTCCTGGAAGCCATCTCTCTGCTGTCGCCCGGGCGCGGGCTGCGTGGGGCACGCAACGCGGATTTTGCCCGCCGCGGCGAGGAAACGGGCGGTCTGTGGGGCGTCGCGGCGCGGCTGGGGACCGCCGAGGGGGTGGTGGAGATCGGCACCGGCGCGGCTCCGGACGGGCCGGCGGATCGGCGGGCCTTCCGCCTGGACGGCGTGGCGCCGCGCAGCCAGGCGGAGATCGCGGCGCGGCTCGCGATGGTCTGGCTGACCCCGCAGATGGACCGGCTGTTCCAGGAGGGGGCATCGGGCCGGCGGCGGTTCCTCGATCGGCTGGTCTGGGCGGTGGAGCCGGGGCATGCGCGGCAGGTCGCGTCCTATGATGCGGCGATGAGCGGGCGGAACCGGCTGCTGCGCGAGGGGCAGACTGATGCGGCGTGGCTGGCGGCGCTGGAGGACGCCATGGCGCGGCACGGCGTGGCGGTGACGGTCGGCCGCATGGCGCTGGTCCAGAGGCTCGATACGGTGCCCGGGGTTGCCGGCTTTCCCGCCACGCATGTGGGACTGGATTGTCCGTTGGCGGGGCGGCTGCGCCGCGAGCCGGCGGTAAAGGTCGAGGCGTGGCTGCGGGCGGCTCTGGCCGGCTCCCGGCCGGAGGACGCGCGGGCCGGGGCGGCGCTGGTCGGGGCCCACCGCTGCGACCTGGCACTGAGCGATGAGCGCGGTTTTCCGGCTGGCCTGGCCAGCACGGGGGATCAAAAGTCCATGCTGGTGGGGCTGATCCTGTCGCATGCGGCGGTGGTGACCGAGGCGCGGGGGTTTGCGCCGATCCTGCTGCTGGACGAGCCGGCGGTGCACCTGGATCCCGCGCGGCGGGGGGCGTTGTTCACCGCACTGGGCCAAACCGCCTCCCAGGTGATGATCACCGGGACCGATGCGGAGACGTTCCTGCCGTTGGCGGACATGGCCGCGGGATATCAGACGGGCGAGGGCAGGCTGATCGCTGATTCGCGGTTTTTGGGCGCCCATCGGGCTGGGCCGGCGGTCCCGTAGCGGCTATATATCTAGAGTATTCAAGCACACGATGGAGTCTCCCGACGGCATGAGTGAAAACGCCGCGCCGCTACCCGATTCCGACGCGTATGACGCGTCTTCGATTTCCGTGCTGCGCGGCCTGGACGCCGTGCGCAAGCGCCCCGGCATGTATATCGGGGATACCGACGACGGCTCGGGCCTGCACCACATGGCGTTCGAGATCATCGACAACGCGGTGGACGAAGCCCAGGCGGGGTTCGCCGACCGGGTGGAGTTGGTGCTCAACGGCGACGGCAGCGTGACGGTCCGCGACAACGGGCGCGGGATTCCGATCGACATTCATGCGGAGGAGGGGGTGTCGGCCGCCGAGGTGGTGCTGACCCGGCTGCATGCGGGGGGCAAGTTCAACCAGAACTCCTACAAGGTGTCCGGCGGGCTGCACGGGGTGGGCGCGGCGGTGGTGAACGCGCTGTCCGAATGGATGGAGGTGCGGATCTGGCGTGACGGGGTGGAGCACTTCATCAGATTTCGCAACGGCGATGCCGAGGCGCCCCTGTCTGTGGTGGGGCCGTCGGATGCGGCGGGCGGAACGGAGGTGACGTTCAAACCCAGCACCGCCACGTTCACCAAGACCGAGTACGATTTCGCGCTGCTGGAGCGTCGGTTGCGGGAACTCGCGTTCCTGAATTCCGGAGTGAGCATCATCCTGCGCGACGAACGTCACGCGCCGGCGCAGGAGAGCGCGATGCGCTACGACGGCGGGCTGGTGGCGTTCGTGGAATGGCTCGACCGGGCGAAGACCGCGGTGTTCACGCCGCCGGTGAGTGTGCGGGCGGCGGATGACGCGCAGGGCATCCGGGTGGAGTTCGCGCTGTCGTGGAACGACAGCTTCCACGAGACGATGCTGTGTTTCACCAACAACATCCCGCAGCGCGACGGGGGCACGCATATGGCCGGGTTCCGCGCGGCGCTGACCCGGGTGGTGACGAAATACGCCGAGGGAATGGGCAAGAAGGAACAGTTGCAGCTTGTCGGCGACGACATGCGGGAAGGCATGACCGCGGTGCTGTCCGTGAAGGTGCCGGACCCGAAATTCTCGTCGCAGACCAAGGACAAGTTGGTGAGCTCCGAGGTGCAGCCGGTGGTGCAGGCGGCGGTCTCCGATGCGCTGGGCCACTGGTTCGAGACGCACCCCAAGGAAGCCAAGGGGGTGGTGCAGAAGGTGATGGACGCCGCTTCGGCGCGGGAGGCGGCGCGCAAGGCACGGGAGCTGACGCGGCGCAAGGGCGTGCTGGATATCTCGACCCTGCCGGGCAAGCTGGCGGACTGCCAGGAGCGCGATCCGGCCAAATCCGAACTGTTCATCGTGGAGGGCGATTCGGCCGGCGGGTCAGCCAAGCAGGGACGCGACCGGAAGTTTCAGGCGATATTGCCTCTGAAAGGCAAGATCCTGAACGTGGAGCGTGCGCGGTTCGACCGCATGCTGGGCAGCCAGGAGATCGGCACGCTGATCACGGCCCTGGGCACCGGCATCGGACGCGCCGAGCCGGAGCAGGGCGGGTTCGATGTCTCGAAACTGCGCTACCATCGGATCGTGATCATGACGGACGCGGACGTGGACGGATCGCATATCCGCACGCTGCTGCTGACGTTCTTCTTCCGGCAGATGGCTCAACTGCTGGAGCGGGGGCACCTGTTCATCGCTCAGCCGCCGCTGTACCGGGCCAAGCGCGGCAACGACGAACGCTACCTGAAAGACGACCGCGCGCTGGAGGATTTCCTGCTCGACAAGGCGCTGGCCGAGGCGCGGCTGACGTATGCGAACGGGCAGTCATTCGAAGGCGAGGACTTGCGCACCGAGATCGGCTGGCTGCGCGAGGCGACACTGCGGCTGCGGCGGCTCGCGCCGGGCGTGCCGATCGCACTGCTGGAGCAGGTGGCGGTGGCCGGGGCGTTGGGGGAGGGCCGCCAGGCGGCGGCGCCGGTCTTGGCGCAGCGGCTGGACGCGGTGTCGGCGCCGACCGAGCGCGGCTGGGTGGTTGCGGTGGATGGCGGCCTGACGCTCGGGCGCGTGGTGCGCGGGGTCACGGAGAAATACACGCTGGATGCGGCGAGCCTGCGCAGCGCCGAAGCGCGCTGGCTGGCGGAGCGTTTCGCTGCGCTGGCGGCGAAGTTCGGGGCGCCGGCGCGGCTGCGGCTGGAGCAGCGACGAGGCCAGTGCCGCGGGGCCGGCGAGCGCGTATGAGCGGGTGCTCGCCCAGGGGCGCGAAGGGCCTGGCGATCCAGCGGTTCAAAGGGCTGGGGGAGATGAACCCGGATCAGCTTTGGCAGACGACGCTGGATCCGGCGGCGCGGACGCTGCTGCAGGTGAGGATCGGCGATGCCGAGGACGCCGGGCAGGTATTCAGCACGCTGATGGGGGATGTGGTGGAACCTCGGCGGGAGTTCATCGTCGGGAACGCGCTGAAGGTGGCGAATTTGGACGTGTAGCGGCCGCCATTTGAGGGTCAGCAGTCGTGCCCCCTCTCCATGCCCGCGGACGCTTACGGCGCGGCGGTTTCGCGAAAGAAGCGGACCATTTCCCGGCTGGCATCGGGTCCGCGTGGATCGGTGTACGATCCCTCGGGGCTGCCACCTGCCCACGCATGCGATGCCCCATGAAGAACCCATTGCTCGACGATGGATCGTCCGGCGGCGTCGGCATGAACGGTGCGCGTAAATGAGTGTCCCCCCGGCACCAGACCTTCCTCCACGCGCGCCCTAAGTCGGGCACCGCCCGCGGCCTGTGCGGCTACAGCGTCGCCATTCCTCGGGTTCACCGTTGTATCTCTGTCGCCATGGAACACGATGGTCGGCACAGTCCTCCTTCGTTCCAAGCCTGCCATTGACCCAACGGTTCCCTGCCGCATCGCGTTGAAAGCGGAGGGCATGTCTGTCGCGGCTCCGCAAGCAAGGCCCGAGTGCACGCCGATGGCGGCATAGACGTCTGGATAGGCGTTGCCCATGATCGCAGCGGCAGCCCCGCCGGCGGAAAGCCCCGCGACAAAGACCCGGTGCGGATCGACGGAATACTCATCGACTATCTTGCGTGTGATGCCCGCGATGATGGACGGCTCACCCACCCCTCGCCTCTGGTCGGCTTCTCTGAACCAGTTCCAGCACTTCTGCATGTTGGCTGAGCCGACCTGCCCAGGATAGACCACCAGAAAGCCTTGCTCCTCCGCGATCTCGTTCATACGCGTGCCGAGGGCGAAGTCGTCCGGAGACTGTGTACAGCCGTGCAGCATCACCACCAGCGGGAGGTGTTGCCCGGTTCGATAACTGCTTGGCACGTACAGCTTGTAGGGGCGGCTTCCGGCTTCGTTGGTAAACGTGTCTGCCGAAAATTGGGCGCCAGCAGGCACTGTCACCGATGCCGAAGGTGCTTTGACCTTTGTGCGGACCAGGTCTCGGAGGTTGACCTTGCCCAAGAAGTCGCGCGAGCGCTGGCGCGCTCGCTGGGCAGTGGGTGCCGCGACGGGCTCCGCCTCCCCGTCGATAGTAGGCGCTGTGTGCCCTCGCTTCGGATCCAGGTCACCATCGGCTGGCGCCAAGCCGCCGAGCATTCGTTGGATGGCGGCGGTGGCGTCCATCAGACGGCCATTGCCGATGAGATCGGTGACGCCACCGAGGCCGTTGCGGCGATTGCTGAACATTATCTGTCTGTCTTTCTAGGGGAACCCCAATGGGCATTCCCGTTCGGAGCCGAAATTCGGCCTCCGTCTTGAGTGCGTTTTGGGCGGCTGCTTAGCGGGTACGGTCGGCGAGCGCCTTGCGGACCTCGGGCGTGGTGTGCAGCGCCCCGAGCACCGTGATCGAGGCGATGGCTGATCGGGCAAGCTCGGGACTTACATCGCCAGCGATCGTGGCCAACCCGAGAACCTTGATGTGCAGAGGCTCTCCCGCGGCCACCGCATCTTCCAAATCTGCCCGTGTGTAGTGCCGCAGTCCGAGATCCAGGCCCCTTCGAGAGACTGACTTACGGACAGGCTCGGTGTGCCGCTCCAGTTGGTTCCGGATGGCAGTGCGGATGAAGTCGGTCCGGTTCGAGTAGAAGCCGTCCGCCACCATCAGGTCGATATGCCCGAGATCAACGTAGCCGAGATTGATCGTGATCTTCTCGCTGTCGGGCGTTTTCGCCCGTGGTTCGCGTTCGACATCCGGCATTTCGCCATCTCTGCACCATCCAGTGGGATGGTATGTGGAGCCTCGTGCGGCACATTCAATAGCAAGACACCAAGAAGCCCGCCGGTTGTTCGGACCCCTACATCTGCCCTGGGAGTTCGCTCCGGAGTAAGAGTGAAGCGCCTGCATCCGCACCCGCCCGCTTGAAACAAAAGTGCTCACATGCCATCTGGGCATTGACGGATGCGGCGGCTCACCGCTAGTGTCCCGTCTCTCTCAGCGGCTTCCGCGCCGCGCTCCCCCCATCCAACCTGACGGAACACGCCACCGGCCCCATGGGCCAGTCGCAGCCCGGGCCACAACAATCCTGGCCTGTCCTCATCCCGAAGAAGAAGCACCAGAGCGTCCCAGATGCATCTCGCCGAACTCAAGGCAAAGTCGCCCGCCGATCTGCTGAGCTACGCCGAATCGCTGCAGATCGAGAACGCATCGTCGCTGCGCAAGCAGGACATGATGTTCGCCATCCTGAAGAACCTGGCCGAGAACGACCAGGCGATCCATGGTGAAGGCACGCTCGAAATCCTGCCCGACGGCTTCGGGTTCCTGCGCAGTCCGGAAGCCAATTACCTGCCCGGACCGGACGATATCTATGTCAGCCCGAGCCAGGTTCGCCGCTTCGGCTTTCGCACCGGCGATTCGGTCGAGGGCCAGATCCGTGCGCCCAAGGATGGCGAGCGCTACTTCTCTCTCCTGAAAATCAATACCATCAATTTCGAGCCGCCCGAGGCGGTCCGCCACCGGATCAATTTTGACAACCTCACGCCGCTCTATCCGGATGAGCGGCTGAAGATGGAAGTCGAGAACTTCCAGTCCGTCGCCAAGGGTCCCGCCAAGGACTACACGCCGCGGGTCATCGACCTGATCTCCCCCATCGGCAAGGGACAACGCGCCCTGATCGTCTCGCCGCCCCGCACCGGCAAGACGGTGATGCTGCAGAACATGGCGACCGCGATCGCCGCCAACCACCCGGAAGTCTTCCTGATCGTGCTGCTGATCGACGAGCGGCCGGAGGAAGTCACCGATATGGCCCGCAGCGTGAAGGGCGAGGTCATCAGCTCCACCTTCGATGAACCCGCCACCCGCCACGTGCAGGTGACGGAGATGGTGCTGGAAAAAGCCAAGCGCCTGGTCGAGCACAAGCGGGACGTCGTGATTCTGCTCGATTCCATCACGCGCCTGGCGCGCGCCTACAACACGGTGGTGCCGTCGTCCGGCAAGGTGCTGACCGGCGGTGTGGACGCCAACGCCTTGCAGCGCCCCAAGCGCTTCTTCGGCGCTGCCCGCAATATCGAGGAAGGCGGTTCGCTGACCATCATCGCCACCGCGCTGATCGATACCGGCAGCCGCATGGACGAGGTGATCTTCGAGGAATTCAAGGGCACCGGTAATTCGGAAATCATTCTCGACCGCAAGCTGTCGGACAAGCGCACCTTCCCGGCGATCGACATCACCAAGTCCGGCACCCGCAAGGAAGAACTGCTGGTGGACAAATCCACCCTGTCGAAGATGTGGGTGCTGCGCCGTATCCTGAACCCGATGGGCACGGTCGATGCCATGGAGTTCCTGCTGGACAAGCTGAAATACAGCAAGACCAACAACGACTTCTTCGATGCGATGAACACCTGATTTGTACCGGCGGAGACGCCCCCGCCGATGCGGATCCTGTTCGTCACCTCCAACCGGGTCGGCGATGCGGTCCTGTCCACCGGTCTGCTCGCCCACCTGATTTCCCGGCACCCCGGCGCGCGCATCACCGTCGTCTGCGGTGCGTACGCGCGCGACGTCTTCTCCCGCATGCCGAACCGCGAGCGCACGCTGATCCTGAACAAGCGCCGGTTCGATCTGCACTGGCTGCCGCTGTGGCGGTGGGCCGCCGTTCGCCGGTGGGACATGGTGGTCGATCTGCGCGGCTCGGCGCTGGCCTACATGGTACGCGCGAGGCAGCGCGCGGTGCTCAGCCCCCGGCCCGGTGACGAGTCGCGTCCGAAGGTGGTTCAGCTCGCGCGGGTGCTCGATCTCGATCCGCCGCCACGCCCCGTCGCGTGGGTATCGGACGCGGACGAGGCAGTGGCGGAGTCCCTTCTGCCGGACGATCGCCCGCTGGTTGCGCTCGGTCCCACCGCCAACTGGGCGCCGAAGATCTGGCCCGCGGAGCGCTTCGTCGCGCTGTTCCGTGGCTTGCGGGACAGCGCAATTCCCCATGCACGTGCGGTGGTTCTCGCCGGCCCGGGTGAGGCCGAGAGGCGGCTGGCCGCCCGGGTTGTTCGCGCGCTGCCCGAGGCGATCGACCTGTCCGGCCGGCTTATCCTGCCGCAGGCCGCGGCCTGTCTCCGGCGCTGCGCGCTGTTCGTCGGCAATGACTCGGGGCTGATGCACCTCGCCGCTTCGGCCGGCACCCCCACGCTGGGCCTGTTCGGTCCCACCCCGATGGCGCAATACGCGCCCTCGGGCGCACACACGGCCGCAATCAGCGGCGGACCCGCCATGGAAGACCTGTCCGTCACCGCCGTGCTGGCCGCCGGCATCGATTTGCTTGAGCGGTGCCGCACGCCCGAGCGCCTGCGCAGTGTGATGCGCGCCGGCTGGACACCCAGCGAAGCGGCGCTGCACGAGGCTGCGTTGAACCACCTCGCGCGCTATTCATCGACACGTGCCGGGCTGTGCCGCGTGCTGAACCGCCGCATCGATCGCTGGATCGCACAGCAACCCGAGCGGCCGCCGGATGCCGATATCGCCGCCGCGCGCGCCGCCGTCACCCGCATCGTCGAGCGCCTGGCCGAGTTCGGCGCGGTGAACGATGAAGCGTTCGCGGAAGCGCGTGCCCGCCGGCTGATTCGCTCCGGCCACTCGGGCCGGGCGGTGGCGGCGCATTTGGCGGCGCGCGGGATCGATCCCGAGATCCGCCGTGCCGCTGCGACGATGGATGCGGAGCAGGAGCTGGCGGCGGCGATGAAGCTCGCGTGGCGCCGGCGCATCGGCCCGTTCCGCAACGCGCCGCCCGGGGAGGGCACGGATCGGCGCGAGCAAGGCATTCTCGCCCGCGCGGGTTTTTCGCAGGATGTGGCGCGACGGGTCCTCGGCACCGATGCAGACACCGCCGAGGAGATCCTGCGGCGCCTGAAGCAGGAATGAGCCGCATGTCCGATTATGACAGCCGCGCCGATACGCTCGCGCACATCCACGCGGTGCGTGACTGCATCGGGGTGTTCATGACCGAGATGCTTGATCGCGCGCGCAGCCACGATGCGAGCAAGCTCAGCGCGGAGGAAAAGCCGGTCTTCGATCAGGTGTTTCCGCTGCTGCGCGGTGTTTCCTATGGCTCCCCCGAGTGGGACGAGGCGGTTCGGCGTGCCGCTCCGGCGCTGGCGCATCATTATCGGCGGAATTCCCATCATCCCGAGCATTATGCAGAAGGCGTGGCGGGGATGGATTTGTTCGATGTGGTGGAGATGCTGTGCGACTGGATTGCTGCGTCGGAGCGCAATCCCGGTGATGGGGTGAGGCTGGATCTGAATGTGCGGACGTTCGGGATCGAGCCGCAGCTTGCTTCTGTTCTGGCGAACACGTTGGCGCGCTGGCCAAAAGAGGACGGCTGCTAAGCTCATCGACCGAGCTTCCGTCGCGCGGCGGTAGCCAGTGCATCCGCGCGTTCGTTCATGACGTCGCCGGCGTGGCCGCGGATCCAGCGCCATTCAATCTGGTGGCGTTCGGCGGCATCGAGCAGGCGGCGCCAGAGGTCCTGGTTGGCGACCGGATCGCCGTTGGCGTTGCGCCAGTTGCGCAGCACCCAGCCGGTGTGCCAGCGGGTGACGCCGTTGCGCACATACTCGCTGTCGGTGTGCAGGATGACGCGGCATGGGCGCTTGAGCGTGGTGAGTGCCTCGGTGGCCGCGGTGAGTTCCATGCGGTTGTTGGTGGTTGCGACTTCCGCGCCGCTGAGTTCGCGTTCGTGTCCGCGGAAGCGGAGGATCGCCGCCCAGCCGCCGGGACCGGGGTTGGGCTTGCAGCCGCCGTCGGTCCAGATCTCGACGGGATCAGAGTCCGTAGGCGCGTTCATCGGTCGCGGCGAGATGGAAGCGGAGGCGGCGGAGGTATTCGAGCGGGTCCTTGCGGGTGACCAGCGCGCCGGGGGGCGTGTGCACCCAGTCGAACAGGCGGGTGAGGAAGAAGCGGATGGCGGCGCCCTGGCAAAGGACTGGAAGCGCGTGCCGTTCGGGCGCGGATAGCGGGCGGAGGGATTGGTAGCCGCGCAGCAGCGCGCGGGCTTTCGTCACGTTGAAATCGTAATCCGGCTCGAAGCACCAGGCGTTGAGGCAGACGGCGATGTCGTAGGCCAGGATGTCGGTGGCGGCGAAGTAGAAGTCGATCAGGCCGGAGACGGCGCCGCCGAGGAAGAACACGTTGTCGGGGAACAGGTCGGCGTGGATGTGGCCCGTGCGGCAGGCCGGCGGGCCAGCGCTCCAGCACGTGGGCGAGGGCGGCATCGATCTCGGCGGTGAGGCCGGGGCGCACCCCTCGGCGTCGGGCCGGGCGCGTTCCCAGAGCGGCGGCCAGCCTTCGGGGCCGAGCGCGTTGCGGCGGGTGGGGGCGAAGTCGGTGCCGGCGAGGTGCAGGCGGGCCAGGGCCTCGCCCAGCGGGGCACAGTGCTCGGGGCGAACGCGGCGGGGCCAGACGCCGGGCAGGAAGGTGGTGATAGCGGCGCGCCGGCCGGCGAGGTGGCGGAGGGGATCGCCGTCGCGTCCCTTCACCGGCAAGGGGCAGGGGACGCCGCGCTGGGCGAGGTGCTCCATGAGTGCCAGGAACCAGGGCAGGTCGGCGGGATCGACGCGCTTTTCATAGAGCGTGAGGATGAAGTCGCCGGCGGTGGTGCGGAGCGAGTAGTTGCTGTTCTCCACACCCTCGGCGATGCCGCGGAAGGCGACGATCTCGCCGATGTCGTATTCGGCGAGGAAGGCGGCCAGGGCGTCGTCGGTGACTTCGGTGTAGACGGCCATTCAGCGGATGACCGGTGCGGTTTGAAGTCGTGGATGGCCGGGCCAAGCTCGGCCGTGACGGGGGAAGCGGGGGGAAGACGCGGTTCGAAGTCGCGGATGGCCGCCCCAAGGGCGGCCATGTCGGGGGGAGCGGCGGCCTCATCTAGCCGAGCGGGGCGGGGAGCTTGAAGGCGACGTCCTCACGCGTGACGCGGCGTTCCTGGAGGTCGAGTTCGTAGCAGGCGGCGAGTTCGGTGAGGAGTTCCTGGACCAGGGCCTCGGGCGCGGAGGCGCCGGCGGTGATGCCGAGAGTGCGGACGCCGGAGAGCAGGGTCCAGTCCAGCGCGGCGACGGTGGGGAGCAGGATGGCGCGGGGCGCCCCGGCACGCTCGGCCACCTCGCGGAGGCGGAGGGAGTTGGAGGAGTTGGGGCTGCCGATGACGATGACCAGGTCGCAATCGGCGGCGATGGCCTTCACCGCGGCCTGGCGGTTGGTGGTGGCGTAGCAGATGTCCTCCTTGCGCGGCCCCTGGATGGCGGGGAAGCGGGCGCGGAGGATGGCGACGATCTCGGCGGTGTCGTCCACCGAGAGCGTGGTCTGGGTGATGAAGGCGAGCTTGCGGGTCTGTGGCGGGACGACGGTGCGGGCCTCGTCGGGGGTCTGCACGAGTGTCATGGCGCCGGGCGGAAGCTGGCCCATGGTGCCGATGACCTCAGGGTGGCCGGCATGGCCGATCATCAGGATGTGGCGGCCGGCCTGGGTGTGGTGGCGCTCGGCCTCCCGATGGACCTTGCTGACCAGGGGGCAGGTGGCGTCGAGGTAGTCGAGGCCGCGGCGCTGGGCTTCCTGCGGGACGATTTTGGGCACGCCGTGGGCGGAGAAGACGACGGGGGCGCCTTCCGGGACTTCGGTGAGTTCCTCGACGAAGACCGCGCCCTGCTGTTCGAGGGTTTCGACGACGCGGCGGTTGTGGACGATCTCGTGGCGGACGAAGACGGGGGCGTGATGGCGCTTCAATGCCTCCTCCACCACGCGGATGGCGCGATCGACGCCGGCGCAGAAGCCGCGCGGCGCGGCGAGGAGGACGTGGAGCGGCGGCTTATGGGGCATGTTCTGGGGCATGAAAGACATGCGCCGCCCCGTGGGGCGGCCCTTCAGCAGATGACTGGTCCGGAGATAAGGGCACGCCCCCGATGTGGCCCGGGTGCGCGGAGGGCATTATGACGGGCAGCGGCGCGGGCAGCAATCGCGGGCCTGGACCGGGATGATCGGGATTGGAGATTGCATGCATTGGGATCGGAGCTTGATCGGGATTGGTCTGATGTGCGCGCTGGCGGGGTGCGCGCCCGGGAGGGATGAGTTTGCGCCGGCCTGCCCGCAGGCGGCGCTGCTGCCGCAGGCCGGAGATGTGGTGCGCTACCGGGCTGATGCGGCGGGCCAGGATCTGACGGACCTCGCGTTTCGCGGGCGGGTGGTGTCGGTGAGCGGCAAGTGCGAGGCCGGTCCCAATGCGCGGACGCTGGATGCGACGGTGACGATGACGATGCAGTTGAACCGGGGACCGGCGCTGGCGAGTCGCAACGCGGCGGTGACGTATTTCGTCGCGGTGGCGCACGGGGACCAGATCCTGGACAAGCACGTGTACACGAACCGGGTGACGTTCCCGGCGAACCTGGATCAGATCTGGCTGGAGAGCGATCCGGTATTCATGCGTCTGCCGGTGACGCCGACCATGACGGGGGCGGCGTATACGGTGTGGGTGGGATTTCAGCTCACGCCGCAGGAGATGGCGGCGAACCGCCGGTGATGTTGTTTCACTCAGGCGACATGGTCCTGTTTATGGAGCACCGCCCTGCGCTGGGAGAGCCGGGCCAATCGCTGCAAGGCATCATCACAGGCGACGATTCTGGCGCGGCAGGCCTTGATCCGATCGGGCTCCTCGCCGGCGGCTTTCGCCCGCTCGTAGGCGATGGTGCACACTTCGTGGGTTTGTTCCCAGGTGCCTGCCAGTCCGCGCAGGATGAGGCGATTGATCGCCTCGGCTAAACTGGACGAGTTGCCCAACTGGCGCCGGAGGAGATTGATTTCAGTTGCCATCTCCGCCGAAAGTTCAAAGTCGAATTGACTGTCATCCGGTCGCATGCGGCGAGTTAGGGTGTCCCGGGATTTTGAGTCAACCAGGAAAAACGCGTGACGAGGGCGTTGAACTTTGCGCGAGGAGGCGGCGCCGGCGGGGCAACGGGCGGGTGATGGATCCGGCATGCGCGGGTCAGTGCAGTTTCACGCGCGGTCCGGCACGATGTGCCATGGCGCGGGTGACGAACGCAAAGGCGGCACGCGGGGTGCCGCTGACAGCGCGGTCGTGCATGATGCGCAGCGAGCGGTACATCAGGCGGGCGAACAGGCCTTCGATGAAGATGCCGCGGCCGAGCAGCACGCCCATCAGGCTGCCGACGGTGCCGGAGGTACCGAGCGAGACCAGCGAGCCGAAATCGCGATAGCGATAGGCGCGGAGCGGCTGGTTGTGCAAGCGGCGTTCGATCTGTCCGACCATGTGCGCGGCCTGCTGGTGGGCGGCCTGGGCGCGTGGCGGCACTGGCGCGGCTGAATCGGGCCGGGGGCAGGCGGCGCAATCACCGATGGCGAACACATCCGGATCACGCGTGGTTTGCAGCGTGGGGGTGACGACAAGCTGATTGATGCGGTTGGCTTCGAGACCATCGAGTTGGCGCAGCACATCGGGTGCTTTGACACCGGCGGCCCAGACCACGAGTTCGGAGA
>CAVSUZ010000012.1:0-174186 GCA_963731335.1 uncultured Pseudomonadota bacterium
CTTGAGAACAAAACAGAATCTCTTCCCGGGTTGCCCCCGCCGCCAGCGCGGCTCGGATGTGGCGGCGCGTGCCATCTGGATTGAGGTTGGTGCAGGCGGCGTTCAACCCAACGCTGACCAGCTCAATGAACTTGCGCGACAGAACGTTGGCCGTCCAGGGATCGGTCGTCATTCTCACCGATGTTGCTGCCCATGCAGGGTCCCATTCGGCCAAGATAGCCGCGCGGATTCGACGGGCCGGTCTCCGGCGCGCTACCCTCATTGATCGTCATCACGGTCTCCCGGAGCCTACGTCTCTGCGTGAAGGACGACGACGCTGCCGCTGTTCCTACAGGCCATGCCCGTAGCAGGAGGCATGGCCCTGTGGAGCAAGCGACAGAACCCAGCCCATTTACCTTGCCAACGCCGCCTTGGCCTCGTCCGAAGGCGCATGCCACACCGGATGCATGCACGAGGAGAATGCGGGCTCATGAGCTTACCGTCGGTATTCTTGACGATGAAGCCCAACTGACCATCCTGACGGTTCGGCGGCAGGCCAAGGCTGTACAGCGTCTCCCCGACGCTGTCGGTACCACACTCCGATCTTCAGGATCTGCTTCGCCTCGTCACCCGTCGCGACCTTGCGCTCAAGCAATTTCGCCATCTGCGCGACCTGCTCGACTTGTTCCACGGAAGTCATGCGTACACCCTTCCTGCGCCACATGTTATCCTCGATGCCGACCCGGACGTGGATCCCGAGCGCGGTGCCCAGCGCACAGAATATCGGCACGGTTCTCCACAAGGACTCGATGGACGCAACTGAGCCGTGCGGAGACCGTCGCACATATTCCATGAAATCAAATGGATTTCGGCCTGCCCCGCCACCGCCGCCAAATGCGACGAGATTGTGGTTCAACGGTCCCATATAAACCCCGTGGCGGATCAGATGTTCGATCTCCTCAAGCTGGTGAAGGTGAGCCAGCTGGAAATAGGGCTGGATTTTGTTTTGGCGCAGGCGCTTGAGATGCTCGATATAAAATTGCGGTGTCGCGTCAGCCACCATGTTTTGATAGGCTGTTTGCGCGGCGGGATTCTCGAGCTGCGTTCCCTTCACGTCGTCCGGGGTCGTGAGGGGCAGAATGTTCATCTGCGTTGAGCCGATTACGATTGTTATCTGGTCGGGCTTGGGATCGATCTCGGCCAGCATGTGGCGCGTGTCATAGCCCTGCCAATGCGCCTCTTTTCCCGGTTCCGGCGCGAACGAAATCGAGCCGCCGATTTGCAGGATCATCTTGGGAACCGCCTGACGCAGCATCCCGATGAAGTCGCCGTACTCCTTGAAGTCCTTCGATATGTGGCCGGTTTTGGGATCACGGACATGGACGTGAAGAAGCGTGGCCCCGGCATTGTAGCAGTCCACCGCCTTCTGGACCTGATCCTTCCAGGAGACAGCGATGTCCTCGGGGTAATCGCTCGGCATCCACTGCGGTCCGAACGGCGCCGCGGTGATGATCAGCGGCTGCATGTTCTCGGGCAGCAGCGAGTCAGGCGTGTAGTGCATGACAGTCTCCTTTTGTTACGATGGACCGAGCTTGCCGCTAACAAATCACCGGCTCGCGGGTCAGCCCACGGACGGCTCGCTGCAGCTTTGGCGTGCCGCTCCTGAACGCGGCGAAAGGGTGACTCACGAGGTTGGACTGGGGAGACCATTGCACTCATAACCAACCGCGGCTTGTTATTTTGCGACAATCGCTTATGACAGTCGCACGACGGACTTCTGACCGGGCGGTCGGAACAGCGCGGTGGTCTCTGACCGCGGCAAATCGGACACGAGTTGGCATGAGCGGGCAACAACGGGTCGGAGCGTTGGTTGAGGTGCCGCAGCTCCTTCGGGAGCTGGGTGAAGACCCGGAGCGGGTCATCGCAGGAGCCGGCATCAGTTCGGAAATCCTGAGGGACCCCGAAAACGCACTTTCCTTCACCGAGGTCGGAAAGCTCTTTCAGGCTTGTGTGACAGCAACAGGATGCCAGCACTTCGGACTGCTGGTTGGCCAGCGGGCGGCGACCGGGAGCCTCGGCCTTGTAGGTCGGTTGATGCAGAACGCTCCGACATTGAAGCATGCGATTCTCGATCTCTGCGTCAATCAGCGGCGCTATGTGCGAGGCTCGGTGGTCTACCTCGTGATCCAGGCGGATACCGCGGTCTGGGGATACGCCGTACACCAGCAAGGCATGCTGGCCGTCGAGCAGCTCAGCGACGGCGCCACCGCCGTTAAGCTCAACATGTTGAGAGAGCTGGCTGGTATTTCTCCCGATGAGGTCCTCGCATCGCGCGCCGCCCCGAGCGATATCGGCCCTACCGGCGCTTCTTCGGAATAACACCGCGGTTTGATGCCGAGCAGCACGCTGTGGCTTTTCCGGCGAGCCTGCTTGCTCGCCCGGTTCGCGGTGCCGATCGCGAGCTGCGACGAATACTGGAAGCGTCGGTCGCCGATTATTCGGCGGTACAGCAGCCGGGCATCGTCGATCAGGTCGTCAAGGTCCTTCGGGCGCAGGTCATTTTCCCCGAGACCTCCATAGAAGATGTCGCGACCCACCTGTCCTTGCACCCCCGCACCCTGAATCGCCGGCTGCAAGCCGAGGGCACTACGTTTCGCAAGCTGCTCAACCAGGCGCGCTTCGATGTCGCCCGCCAGTTGCTCGCGACGACAAGAATGGAAATCACCGACATCGGTCTGGCGCTGGGCTACGCCGATCCGAGCGGCTTCACCCATGCATTCCACCGCTGGTCGGGCGCCGCACCGAGCGAATGGCGCGGGGCCGAAACGGTCACAGTGGATCGGGCCTCCCAGCCGCCGCCTGCCCCCTTCTCGGAGCAGGCTTCGGTCCCATCCATACAGCAAGCCTGCGGATTGGCGTGGCGGGGGAAAGCATGCTAAGCGCGCCGCGACCTTTGCGGCTCCGGTTCGCCGGACCCGATCCCAGGCCTGCCAGCAGCGGGCCTCCACGAACAAGCAGGAGTCTATAACGTCATGAGCGAGATTGCCGACCGGGTGAAGAAGATCGTCGTGGAGCATCTGGGTGTCGAAGAATCGAAGGTGACGCCCGAGGCATCGTTCATCGACGATCTTGGGCGCCGACAGCCTGGATACGGTGGAATTGGTGATGGCGTTCGAGGAAGCGTTCGGCGTGGAGATTCCCGAGGACGCGGCCGAGAAGATCAGCACCGTGAAAGACGCGATTGATTACATCGAAAAGCAGAAGGCGGCCTGACGCCCCGCGCGGCCGGAGAGATACGGAGCGATGCGGCGCGTTGTGGTTACCGGGATGGGCATCGCCTGCCCGCTCGGGGTCGGGGTGGAGCATGTCTGGCGGCGGCTGATCAACGCCGAATTGGGGATCACGGCGATCCAGGGGTTCGATACGAAAGACCTGCCGTGCAAGGTGGCGGGCCAGGTTCCGCATGGTTCGAAAGCGGAGGGCGGGCTCGATATCTCCGAGTGGATCCCGGTGAAGGACCAGAAGAAGATGGATCGCTTCATCCAGTTGGCGCTGGTTGCGGCGACCCAGGCGGTGGAGGATTCCGGCTGGCTGCCCACGACGGATGACGACCGCAATGCCACCGGGGTGATGATCGGCTCGGGCATCGGCGGATTGCAGACGATTTACGAAGCGTCGGTCCAGGTGTTCCAGGGGCGTTCGCGACGGCTTTCGCCGTTCTTCATTCCGTCGGCGCTGGCGAATTTGGCGGCCGGGCATGTTTCCATCAAATACGGTTTCCGCGGCCCCAACCATTGCGTGGTGACGGCCTGCGCCACCGGGGTGCATGCGATCGGCGACGCCTCGCGGCTGATCGGCTTGGGCGATGCCGACGTGATGGTGGCGGGCGGGGCTGAAGCGACGGTGAACGAGCTCGGCGTTGCCGGGTTCTGCGCCTCCCGCGCGCTATCCACCGGGTTCAACGACAATCCGCCGGCGGCCTCCCGCCCGTGGGACAAGGACCGGGACGGGTTCGTGATGGGTGAGGGCGCCGGCATCGTGGTGCTGGAGGATTATGAACACGCGGTGCGGCGGGGCGCGAAGATTTACGCCGAGATCGCGGGCTACGGGCTGTCGGGCGACGCGCACCACATCACCGCACCGGCCGAGGGGCACGAGGGTGCGTTCCGTGCCATGCAGGCGGCGATGCGCAACGGGCGGGTGAGCCCGTCGGAGATTCAGTATGTGAACGCGCACGGCACCTCCACCCCGTTGGGCGACGATCTGGAGCTTGAGGCGGTGGAACGGCTGTTCGGCAGCGCGGCGCAGACCGTGGCGATGTCCTCGACCAAGTCGGCGATCGGGCACCTGCTGGGCGCGGCTGGGGCGGTGGAGGCGGTGTTCTCCATCCTGGCGATCCGCGACAACGTGGCGCCGCCCACGCTGAACCTGGAGGAGCCGAGCCAGCCGAGCGTGATCGACCGGGTGCCGCAGACGGCGCAGGAGCGGCCGATCGACACGGCGCTGTCGAACAGCTTCGGGTTTGGCGGGACGAACGCGAGCATCATTTTCCGCCGCGCGGCGTAGGGTTTGGCGGGTCCGGATCTGTCTCGGGAGAATCTCAGTTTAATTGTTGTGGGATTCCGGATCATGCCGCGGATGACGAAGTTCTCTCACACGAGGTTCAAGGTCATTGCATCATGCCGAGTTGCGGCGTGCCTAAATTGTTAGGCACATTGACTGAAAGGGTGCCCTCTTCGGCCGGGCGAACCGGCCGTCCGCGTCCGCAGACCTCGGGGCGTTCCTGATCTGCAAGCTCGTACAGCCGATCCATAGCGGTCCCGAAGGCGTCTCGGAGGTGGGCGGCTTCGTCCGGGGGCAGCCAGCGAGCCATGGAGTAGAACCGCATGCTCCATGTAGGTCCTGGTCAGGTCGGCCCAGGGGAAGGTGTCGGAGCCGCGTGCCAGGGCGAGGAGCCGATGGAGATCGTCGCGGATGCGTTGGATGAAGTCTTCGTCGGGTTGTTCATCCAGTTCGGCCATAAGGCTGCCGGTCCGGGGTTCTCCGGCCGTGTCGAACAGGCTCGGCTGGTGGGCAATTGGCGGGCGGTCATGGGGGAACGGGTACAGGACGATGCGGGGCTGCCGCAAATGATTGCGCCGCGGCTGCGGGTCGATGAGAATTCCGCCCGATCGACGAATCGTGGCGCCGGATCGGAGCTTCCGGAGATCGTCCGGGCGCTGACGCAGCGTCCGGGTAATGGAACGTGCGGACGTTGATTTCGGAAATCCTGCGGCATGCATTCGGCGCGGGGTACTCAGAGATTGAGCATGAGGTGCGCCTACCCGAGGTTCGCGGGCGGGCGGACACGCTGTTCGGCGCGACCGTCTTTGAGTTCAAGCGGGACCTTCGGATCGAGTTGCCGGACGTCCAGTCCAGGCTGCCTGACTATCTGAAGCAGCGCGAGGAAGCGGCGCATCGCCGCTATCTGGGCATTGCCACGGATGGGGCGACGTTTCTTGCGTTCGAACGCCGCGGGGAGGTGATGGTCCAACTGGAATGTGCATGAGACGGGGCCGGATCAGCCGGACGCGTTACTGACATGGCTTGAGCCTGCGCTGTCGAACCGCGACGATCTGACTCCTGAGCCGTTGGCGATTTCAGCGCGAGCTCGGGCGCGGCAGTTTGACGTTTTGATCGTGCCAGTGGAGTGCTGGAGGGTTTATGGAATCGGCTGTCGCCGCATCCGGAGGTCGCGCTGAAACGCGCGTTGTGGGACCGGCTGCTTCGCGTAGTCTATGGCGCGCATGTCGGCGACGACAAATTGTTTTTGCAGCGTATTGACGGTCGTCGGAAGAAGATTGCCGCGCGTGTTCTGGACGTTGCGGCTTCCGATGCGTCTTTCGATTCTGTCCGGACAGGCGCTGGACGAGCAGGGAATCCATGGCGCGGTGGAGAGCGATTTCTTCGACTGGGCGCTGGCAGGACGCGGCGGGCGCCGATCGGGTAAACAGGATTGCGCGGCAGACCGCCCGGTTCCGGTTGCGCGACGTGCAGGCCGATGTTCTGAAGGCGCTATATGAAAGTCTGATCGATCCGGCGCAGCGCCATGATCTGGGTGAGTATTACACGCCGGATTGGCTGGAGCTTCGAAGTCGTGCGGCGCGCGGTTGCGGAGCCTCTGCGGCAGGTCGTGCTTGATCCGGCTTGCGGCTCGGGAACTTTTCTGTTTCACGGTATTCGCCGGCTGATCACTGGCGGCACGTGCGGCTGATTGGCCGGCGCCGCGGACCATCCAGGCCTGTGCGGAGCAGGTGCGCGGGCTGGATGTTGACTCCAGTCGCGGTGATCATCGCTCGGGTGAAGTGGCTGCTGGCCATGAGCGACATCGTCGCGCAGCGCACGTCCGAGATTCACGTGCCGGCGTTTCTCGGCAATTCGCTGCAATGGAGCGTGCAGGATTTGGCGGGCCAAACGTATGTCGAAGTGCCTGTTCCGGATGAGCCTCCGCTTCGCGTGCAGGCCGGATTGTGCACAGGACCAGGCCAAGTATGAGCCCGGGTTGCGCATTCTGACCGAGGGACTGGATGACCATGCGCACGCCCGCGCGAATCCGTCACGCGCTGCTGCGCATTCACGGCGTCACGTCAGAGGACGCCGACGCGATGGTCGGCACGTTCGAGCTCGGCCGTCTGGCCTGGACGAGGCGGGCCGCAATCACATCTGGCCATACGTGTTGCGCAATCTGGTGCGGCCGCTGTGGCTATCCCGCCCTGATCACCGTGCCGACGTCTGTTTGGGGCAATCCGCCCTGGATTGCGTACCGGTTCCGGAAGTCCAGAGATGAAGACGAATCTGAGGGACGCCTGCGCGCCGCTGAAACTGTGGGTGGGCGGCGGACTGGCGACGCAGCAGGACATTTCCGCACTGTTCTGGGCGCGGTGCGCCGAGCGCTATCTGAAACCGCACGGGTTGATTGCGTTCATTTTGCACGAGCACGCGAGCTGAACCGGGCGGCGTTTGGCGGTTAGCGGCTGGGCGAGTTCCTGCGCATGCGGGTGGCCATTCGAGAGGCGTGGAGCTTCGACGAAGCAGTGCGGCCGGCTGTTTTCGGTGCCGTCGTGCGTTCTGGTCGGCGCACGGGATTTGAATGGGCTGTTCCGGCGATGGTCGAGCGCTACGCGGGCGCCCTGCCCCGCCGCGATGCCACCGAGGCTGAGGCGGATCGGCGCGGCGCCATGGATCGGCGCCCGGCAGCGCGGATTTCGAGAATTGACGGCGGCCTCGGCGGTTCCAGGGCGCGGTTCAAAACAAGGTGCCACGATTGTGCCGCGGCGGTTCTTCTTTGTGGAGCGGGATCAGGCGGGCCGGCTTGGGCAGGATTCCGCGAAGCCTCGGCTGATCGGTAAGGCGGGTGCACAGGACAAGCGGCCATGGCGAGAGGTGGACCCGCCGCACGGCCCGGTCGAGTCAGCGTTATCCGGCCGGTGCTGCTGGGCGAGAGCATCGCGCCGTTTCGCCTGTTGGGCGCCGCGACATGCGTGCTGCCGTTGCAGCAACACGGGTTGCTCGACAGCAAAGCGGCGGCTGATGCGGGCCATCGGTATCTCGCGGCGTGGCTGCGGGATATCGAGGCGAAGTGGCGGCAGTATTGCAGCAAGCGGCCGGACGGTTCGCCGCGGATGACGCTGTCGCAGCAGCTCGATTACATGCGGAAGTTGACGCTCCAATTGCCAGTGGCCGGCACGCGGGTAGTCGATGCGAAGGCAGGAACGCTGTTCGCGGCGACGATCATCACGGATCAGCAGGTCCTGATCGATCACATGGCTTACTGGGCTGCGGCGCGGAACATGACGGAAGCGCGTTACCTCACCGCCGTTCTCAACAGCGACTTCGCCCGGTCGTTAATAGAGCCAATGCAACCGAAAGGTCAGGGCGGAGCGCGTCATTTCGACAACCTGATCTGGGAACTGCCGATTCCCGAATACGACCGATCTGTCACGCTGCATCGGGAGCTTGCGGCCGATGCGGAGCAGGCCGAGCGAGTCGTGGCTTCTGTTCCGTTGCGAGAGGGCGCGTATTTCACCCAGAGCCGCGCGAGGGTCCGGGAGCGTCTTATTGCGACAGGCGTGGCGAAGCGTATTGACGCGCTGGTCGAACGGTTGCTGGACGGTGGCTGAGCCGTTCGTTGGACCACGAGATCACCACGCCGGTGCTCCGCACCGGCTCGTGATGACAGCGCGAGAGGGGAGCTTCGGGAGGGAAGCGGAGGTGCGGTTCGGCCCCACGCAGGCGCTCGGGCGCGTCCTGCGCGGGCCTCGCAAATGACGGCGTTGAGTACTGCCGTGCTACCTGCGTCCCGTCGCGTCCAATCGCTCGGCCAAGCGGTCCAGCCCCCAGGCGCGCGTCAATCGCGCGCCGCTCGACCAGTCGGGAGGCTGATCCGGCAGGTCAGGGATCGGCGCAGTGCCGATCCATCGTCGCGATCCGCCGATACAGCCGCAGCGCCTCCGCCTGCTCCGGAAACCGTCCGGCGGCCAGCGCATCCTCCAGCGAGCCGTAGCGGCGCAGCAGATCGGCCGCGCCTTTCGGCCCCACCCCGCGCGCGCCGGGCAGCTTGTCCGAGGGATCGCCGCGCAGGGCGATGAAGTCCGGCACCTGCGCCGGCTCGACGCCGTAGCGCTGCGCGCACCTCGGCCGGCCCGATCCGCGCCATCTCGCCGGCCCGCACCGGATGCAGGATCGTGGTGCGCGCCGAGGCAAGCTGGAACGCGTCCCGGTCGCCGCTGGCGACCAGCGCGGTGCCGCCGCGCGCTTCCTCGGCCGTCGCGGCGGCGGCAAGGAAGTCATCGGCCTCGAACCCGGCGCGCTTTGGCGATGGCAAAACCGCAGGCGGCCGGCAGTTCGGGCAACAGGTCAAGCTGTTCGAGCAGCGCGGCGTCGAACACGCGCCCGGCCTGGTATCCGGCAAATAGTTTCTGCCGGAAGTTCGGTGCGTTCAGCGTGTCCCACGCCACCAGACCGCGCGTGGGCGCTCGGCCTCGACCAGCCGGATCAGCATGTTGCCGAAGCCGACGATGGCGCCGCCCGGCCGGCCCCCCGCCCGGCGGATGGTCTTGGGCAGCGCGTGGTAGGCGCGATGGGCGAAGGAGTCGCCGTCGATCACGAGCAGGGGTCGGGACATGGGGGATACAGGATGCAAACTATCGGCGGCTTCGTCCATGATCGGGGCGTAAAGGAGGCCTGGCTGATGAACCCGCACTTCCCGATGGGCGGCCGGTGCACGTGCCGCGCCGTCGGTTTCCGGATGGAGACGGCGCCGCTGTTCGTGCACTGCTGCCATTGCACCTGGTGTCAGCGCGAAACCGGCACGGCGTTCGCGCTGAACGCGATGATCGAGACCGATCGGCTGACGCTGCTGCATGGGGAGCCCGAGACGGTGGTCACGCCATCCAACAGCGGCAAGGGGCAGAAGATCGTGCGATGCCCGAGTTGTCGCGTGGCGCTATGGAGCCACTATCCCGGCGCGGGCGAGGCGGTGAGCTTCGTGCGGGTCGGCACGCTGGAACAGCCGGGCGCTGGTGCCGCCGGACATCCACATTTTCACGTCCACGAAACTGCCGTGGGTGATGCTGCCGGCGGATGTTCCGGCGGTGCCGGAGTTTTACGAGATCGAGCGGTTCTGGCCGGAGGACAGCCAGGCGCGGCGGAAGGTGCTGCGGGCGCGCCATTCGGCGCGGTGACGACGCGGCCTGAGGCGGCTGCCCGTGTCAGTCGATCTGTCCCTCGCTGACCCTCAGGTCCGTCTCCA
This sequence comes from uncultured Pseudomonadota bacterium, assembly GCA_963731335.1. Lineage (GTDB taxonomy): Bacteria > Pseudomonadota > Alphaproteobacteria > Acetobacterales > Acetobacteraceae > CAVSUZ01. Next base: position 9,770 of record CAVSUZ010000012.1, read on the forward strand.
CTGCGTTGACCGTCTCGATCGCCGCCGTGAGCCCGGCAACGATCGTCTCCAGCGCCATGCTGCACTGACCCGGATTGCGCGCCGCCTGCTCCGGCAACGCGGGAACGTGGATGAACCCCGCGCGCATGCCGGGAAACGCCGTCTCGGCCAGATGGCGCACCAGGTAGAACACGTGGTTGCACAGAAACGTTCCGGCGGTTTGAGAGACCTGGGCCGGCACTCCCGCATCCCGCATCCGCCGCACCATCGCCTTGATCGGAAGCGTGGAGAAATATGCCGCCGGTCCGCCCGGCACCACCGGCCCATCGACCGGCTGATCGCCGTCATTGTCCGGGATACGGAAGTCGTCCACGTTGATCGCGACGCGCTCGACCGACAGTTCCGACCGGCCGCCGGCCTGCCCGACCGAAATCACCACGTCGGGCCGGTGAGCCTTGAGCGCTTCCCGCAACGCTGGCTCGATCCGGCGGGCCGAGACGGGCAGCGGAGCGACCGCGAGCCGCACCCCATCCACGCGATGGGAGGCGAGCAGGCGGATGGCCTCCATGGAGGGGTTCACGGCGTCGCCGCCGAACGGTTCGAAGCCGGTGATCAGCATGGTTTGCATCTGCCTAACGTAGAGCGTGCCATGCGCGCACAGAAGGTGCCGTGGCCTGGATCGGCCGTTCCCTGGTATACCCAGATCCGCAGGATTTTGGGTATACCGCGCGCAGGGTTGGCGTGGCGGCTGCGCGAAACAAGAGTCAACCCAACTTCCTGCGGAAGTTGGGTATATAACCTGCGCGGTCCGGAGTGGGCGACCGTTCGGGGCGCCTGGCCGCAATAAGAACACAGGGAGGCTGCCGTGGCCGTTCATCTTTCGCGCCGTTCACTCGGAGGGTTGCTGTTGGCGACAGCGGCCACCGCGCCGAGGCAAGGCCGGGCCGCATCCGGCCTGGTGGTGGGCGTGCCGAATACGCTGACGGGCCTGGATCCCGGCGGACCTCAACGACAACCTGTCGCAATCGTCGGCAGGCTGATGCACGAGGGACTCTACAGCCTCGACCGGAACATGAAGCTGGTGCCCACGCTGGCCGAAAGCCATGAGGCGAACGACACGGCCACCGAGTTCGTCTTCCGCTTGCGCCAGGGCATCACCTTCCACGACGGCACGCCGTTCAATGCCCAGGCGGTGAAGTTCAGCTTCGACCGCGCCGGCAATCCGGCTAACCACCTGAAGCGGCAGAGCCTGTTTGTCATGGTGGACCACACCGATGTGGTGGACGACCACACCGTGCGCGTGGTCCTGAAGTATCCGTTCGGCGCCTTCGTCAACGACATTGCCCATCCCGGCGCCATGATCGTCGAGCCCCAAAGCGGTGGCGCAGTACGGCAAGGACTTCAGCCGTCATCCCTGCGGCACCGGCCCCTATGCCTTCGTCAGTTGGTCGGCCGACACGCTGAGCCTGCGCAAGAACGACCGCTACTGGAAACCCGGCCTGCCGAAGATCGACAGCCTGACGTTACGCACGGTGCCGGAGAACGGCACCCGCATCGCCATGCTGAAGGCCGGCGAGGCGCAGTTCATCTATCCCGTTCCGCCCGAGATGATGCAGTCGTTGCAGAATGATCCGAACATCGTGCTGTTCGATGAACCATCGATCCTGACCCGCTTCGTCGCGCTGAACAATCTGCGCAAGCCGTTCGACGATGTGCGGGTGCGCCGCGCCCTGAACTACGCCATCGACAAGCACGCCTTCGCCCGCGTGGTGTTCAGCGGCCACGCCGATCCGATGGATTCTCCCCTGCCGCCCAAGATGGCGTTCTACGTCAAGCAAGGGGAATGGCCGTACGATCCGGCAAAGGCCAAGGCTCTCCTTGCCGAGGCCGGCTACCCGGACGGCTTCCAATCCACCATGATCGGATTTTCCGATACGCTCATCGGGCGCGGGATGCAGTTCGTCCAGCAGCAACTCGCCGCGGTCGGCGTGCGCATCACGCTCCAGCCGCTCGATGCCGGCGTGCTGACGGCCAAGGTCTTCAACGTGCAGAAGCCCGAGGATGCCACCGTGGTGATGGACTATACGGCCTGGTCGTCTTCCACCGGGGACGCCGACTGGGCGCTTCGTCCTATCCTCTACACCAAGGCGTTTCCACCCGTGCTCTCCAACCGCTCGTGGTACAGCAACAAGGAGGTCGATGCGGCAATCGAGGCCGGTCTGAGCACCACCGATCCGAAGGTGCGCGCGGCCGCCTATGCCAAGGTGCAGGCAGTGGCCTGGGCCGACGCACCCTGGATCGATCTTGCCGTGGAGCATAACCTGGCGGCCTATTCCAAGCGGCTGACGGGGGCGTATATGCGCCCCGACCAGCAATTCTCGCTGGAACCGGATGCCGCGCTGATCTGATGATACACAAACACAACGGAGAGTCCTGATGCCTGCTGGATTGAACCTCTCGCGCCGGGCCTTGATGGCAAGTGCCGCGGCGGGTGCGCTGGCGTTTTCCGATCTGGCGCGGGCGCAGACACGATCTGGCGCGCTTACTGTCGGCGTCAGTGCCAATATCCTGACGCTCGATCCGGCCGATGCCAACGATACCCTGTCGCAGTCCGCCGCGCGGCTGATCCTTGAAGGTCTGCTCAGCTTCGACAAGGACATGAAGTTGATACCGCTGCTGGCCGAGAAATACGAGGCAAACGACCAGGCGACGGAGTTCACCTTCCACCTGCGCCAGGGCGTCCAGTTCCAGGACGGCACGCCGTTCAACGCGGCAGCGGTGAAGGCGAATTTCGAGCGTGTGGCGAATCCGGCCAACCACCTGAAACGGCTGTCGCTGCTGTCGATGCTGGATCACGTGGAGGTGGTGGATGACCACACCGCGCGTTGCGTGCTGAAGACCGCGTTCGGCGCCTTCCTGCCCACCGTGGCGCATCCATCGCTGCAACTGGTCAGCCCGGCGGCGATCCAGAAATACGGCAAGGATATCGGGCGCAATGCCGTCGGCACGGGGCCATTCATGCTCGATTCCTGGCAGCCCGACACATTGAAGGTCAAGAAGAACCCGAACTATTGGCAGAAGGGCATGCCGTATCTGAATAGCGTGACGATACGCAGCATTCCCGAGGACGGTGCGCGCATCGCCGCGCTGCAGGCAGGGGAGGCACAGTTCATCTACCCGATCCCGCCGCAGCTCGCGAAGGTGGTGCAGAACAACCCGAAGCTCGATCTGATCGATGATCCCTCGATCATCGTGCGCTATATGGCGATGAACGTGAACAAGAAGCCGTTCGGCGATCCGCGGGTGCGCCAGGCGCTGAACTACGCGGTGGACAAGCAGGCCTTTGCCAAGGTGGTCTATAACGGCTTCTGCGATCCGCTGCTGTCGGCGGAGCCAGCGCACGTGACGTTCTATGCTCAGCAGCAGGCCTATGCGTACGACCCGAACAAGGCCAAGCAACTGCTCGCGGCGGCGGGCGTGCAGAACGGGGCGGAAGCCACGATGTGGGGGCTGAACACCACGCTGGTGATCACCGCGATGCAGTTCCTGCAGCAGCAGCTTGCCGCGGTCGGTCTGAAGGTGAAGGTGGAACCGCTGGAAGGCGGTGTCATGGCGTCGCGCATCTGGACGGTGCAGAAGCCCGAGGAATCGCAGCTCGAGCTGTACTACGGCGGCTGGTCATCTTCCACCGGCGATGCCGACTGGGCCCTGCGCCCGCTGTTTGCGACCAATGCCTTCCCGCCGGTGCTGTATAACGTCGGATACTACTCCAACAGCGCGGTTGACGCCGATCTGCAGGGCGCGCTGGAGACCGCCGACGCGGAAAAGCGCGGCATGCTCTACGCCGACGCACAGAAGCGCATCTGGGATGATGCGGCCTGGGTGTTCCTCGGCGTCGAAAAGGTCATCGGCGGGCGGGACAAGAACTTGCAGGACGCCTACCGCCTGGCCGACGGCGGCATGATGATCGACGCGGCGAAATTCGCGTGACCACTTAGGTGCTGTCGTTCCTCACACGCAGGGTCCTGGGTATCATCCCGGTCCTGCTGTGCGTGTCGCTGTTCGCCTTCGGCTTCGTCCGACTGCTTCCCGGCGATCCGGCCCGGCTGCTCGCCGGGCCGGACGCCACCTTGCAGGAAGTGCAGTCCATCCGTGCCTCGCTCGGACTCGACCGGCCGCTGTGGCAGCAATACGCGACCTATATCGGCCAGACCGCGAGCGGCGCGCTCGGCAAATCCTCCCGCACCGGCCAGCCGGTGGCGACCGTCATCGGCGAGCGCTTCATGCCCACGCTGCTGCTGACCATCGCCGCGATGGGCTGGTCCACCATCTTCGGCGTCGCGCTGGGCGTGCTCGCCGGGGTGCGCCGCAACCGATGGCAGGACCAGACCAGCATGGTCCTGGCTGTCTCCGGCATTTCCTTTCCGGCGTTCTGGCTCGGCCTGCTGCTGATCGACCTGTTCTCGGTCCGGCTGCATTGGCTGCCCACCGGCGGCGCCGAGGGATGGCGCAGCTACGTGCTGCCGTCCTTCACCCTCGGCGTCGCGGTGGCCGCCGTCATGGCACGGTTCACCCGCTCGGCTTTCGTCGAAGTGGCATCCGAGGATTATGTCCGCACCGCCCGCATGAAGGGCGTGCCGGAACGCCGCGTGGTTTGGCACCATGCCTTCCGCAATGCGCTGATCCCGGTCATCACGATGGCCGGTCTGCAATTCGGCTTTCTGCTCGGCGGATCGATCGTCATCGAAACCGTCTTCGCGTGGCCCGGCCTCGGCCGCCTGCTGGTTGATTCCGTCAATTATCGCGACTATCCGGTCATCCAGGCCGAGATCCTGCTCTTCTCCTTCGAATTCGTGCTCATCAACCTGATCGTGGACATGCTCTACGCCGTGGTGAATCCGGAGATCAGGCTGGCATGAGCGTTGCCGTCGCCAGCGCCGCGCCGTCCATCCGCTCTCCGCTCAGCGAGTTCTGGCGCCGCTTCCGTAGCCGGCGCGTCGGCGATCGCGGCGGGGATCGTGCTGCTGCTGATCGTGCTCACCGCAGTTCTTGCGCCCATGGGTCGCGCCCTATGACCCGAGCGCGCCGGACTATCAGAACGTGCTGGCCGGACCATCCTGGGCGCACCTGTTCGGCACAGACGCGTACGGCCGAGACCTGCTCAGCCGCATCATCTGGGGCGGGCGGATTTCGCTCTGGGTCGGCTTCATTTCCGTTGCAATCGGCGGCGCGGCGGGCGTGATCCTCGGGCTGATCAGCGGTTATCTCGGCGGCTGGGCCGATTCCATCATCATGCGTCTGTGTGACGTGCTGCTGGCCTTCCCCGGCATTCTGCTCGCGATCGGCATCGTGGCGGTGCTGGGGCCGGGCGTCACCAACGTGATCTACGCCGTGGCGGTGTTCAGCGTGCCGGTGTTTGCCCGTCTGGTGCGCGGCAGCACGCTGGCGCTGAAGCAGGCGGTCTATGTGCAGGCGTCGCGCAGCGTCGGCGTGCGCCCCGTGCCGCTGGTGCTGCGCCATATCCTTCCGGGAACGCTGCCCGGCGTAATTGTCTATGTCTCGCTGCGCATCGGCACCGCCATCCTCACCGCCGCCTCGCTCAGCTTTATCGGCCTTGGGGCACAGCCGCCGAGCCCCGAGTGGGGCGCGATGCTGGCGGATGGACGCAGCTACCTCGGCGTCGCCGACCAGGTGACGATCTTCCCCGGCCTGGCCATCCTGATCACGGTGCTGGCGTTCAACCTGCTGGGCGACGGCTTGCGCGACGCATTGGATCAGCGATTGCGCTAGGCGGGCACGCACCAGAAAATTGCGCCCCGCAACCTGCCCCGACTTAATCGCCGTCCTTAGTCAACATCTCAGACGGCACTCTCCCCCGCGCACCCACGCGCCGTGCAGCCCGTAACGCCTTGCTGTCGAAACTGACGAACGTATCCGCCCCTGCGCCTTTCCCGATCGCGGCAATCGCCCCATCGGCGAAATCACCGCCGGCTTTCATCCACGCGAGCCCCGCCTCAACAGTCAGCCGATCACAAACAACCGAACGCGCCGAGCACAGCGCCCGGATCGCGATGCCGATTTTAGCGGCGTCAAATTTGTAGATGCGGCGGAGTACCCAGACGAATTCGCAGAGCGCCGGAATCGTCACCACAATCAGATCGGCATGGCGGAGCAGTGCGGTTGCCTCGCGCCCCTGTCGGCCGTCCTCGGAGTTTGGATCGTCGAATGCGACCGCTGCCCGGATCAGGACGTTGGTATCAGCTGTGATCCTCACCGGTCCCCGCCCAGCCATTCTCGATAACCCGGTTCATCTCCTCGATGGAAACCGATTTGCCCCGAGCAGGCAGGCAGCCGAAAAAAGCCGAGAGGTCCGATGAAGCGGCGCGCAGCTCCGCGCGTCCCGAGGGCAGGAGGTCGACAACGATCTTGTCACCGGGCCGAACTCCCAGGTGCCCCAGAAGCTCACGCCGGAGAGTCACCTGTCCCTTTGCGGTCACCGTCAGTGTGCTGGCCATCGGAGGCCACGTAAGGCCTGATAGCCTTACTTGCAAGTGCCCGCTTCGTAGTGATGTCGCCCCGGTCGGTTCCGTTCTGGCCGAGATCTGCAGCGATCTCGGCATCCGGCCGTTCGTTCTGGTATCCTGTTGATTTCGTGCGCCGCCGCCACACCAACCCTGCGCGCATACCGGTCGGCCCTGCGGGCCGGCCAGCATGACACGCTCGCCAGTGGCACAGATCGTGCTAGCCTCCGCCGACCAGGGAGAGACCGTGGTTCTCGATCGTTACGACCCGAACGGATTTTACTGTGATCTGACGCGCTGCGAGGACGCGGCGCAGATTCGTGCACGGCTGGCCCATCTGTCGATCGCGGAACTGAAGCGCCGGGCGGAGCATGCCGAGGCCGAGCTATACAATCTCGGCATCACCTTCACGGTTTATACCGAAGAGCAGGCGATTGATCGGACGTTACCGTTCGATGTGATCCCCAGGGTGCTGTCCGCCGCGGAATGGCGCGTGGTGGGAATTGGGCGTGGTCCAGCGCGTTACCGCGCTCAACGCCTTCCTGCATGACATCTACCACGAACAGCACATCCTGAATGACGGCATCGTCCCGCCCGACCTCGTGCTGGGTAACCCGAATTTTCGGCCCGGCCATGCAGGGCTTCGACCTGCCCTTCCACACCTACGTGCACATCTGCGGCACCGACATCGTGCGCGACGAAGACGGCCGGTTCATGGTGCTGGAGGACAACGCGCGCACCCCCTCCGGCGTCAGCTACGTCGTCGAAAACCGCCACCTTATGCTGCGCAGCTTTCCCGATCTGCTCGATGGCATCGGGCTGCGGCCAGTGGATGATTACGGCCTGTCGCCTCGCCGCCGCCTGATCCGAGGTCGCGCCCGCAAGGCGACCACGAAACCCGAAGTGGTGCTGCTCTCCCCCGGATATTTCAATTCGGCCTATTTCGAGCACGCCTTCCTGGCCCGCCAGATGGGCGTGGACGCTGGTGGAAGGCCGCGACCTGCTGGTCAACGACAATGTCGTCTATATCCCGCACCACCTGCGGGCTGAAGCGCGTCGATGTGATCTATCGCCGCATCAACGACGACTTCCTCGACCCGGAGATCTTCCGCCAGGACTCCTCGCTGGGCGTGCCGGGCCTGATTCAACGCCTATCGCGCCGGCAATGTGATGATCGCCAATGCAGCTGGGCACCGGCGTCGCCGACGACAAGGCGGTCTATGCCTATGTGCCGCGGCTGATCCGCTATTACCTGTCAGGAAGAGCCGATCCTGGACAATGTCGAAACCTATCATCTGCCGCGAGCCGAACGGCTCTGCGCTACATGCTGGCCAATCTGGACAAACTGGTGGTGAAGGCCGGTGGGCGAATCCGGCGGCTACGGCATGCATGGTGGGTCCGCATGCCAGCCGCGCGCAGCAGAGCGCGCCGCTTTCGCGAATGCTCAAGCCGATCCCGGCCAATTACATCGCCCAGCCCACCATCCGCTTTCCGCCGCGCCCACTTTGGTCGGCGACGGCGTCGAAGCCCGGCATGTGGATCTGCGCCCGTTCTCCTGCACCGGGCCGAAAACCTAGGTCGCTGCCCGGGCGCGCTGACGCGGGTGGCGCTGCAGGCGCGGCACCCTGGTGGTGAATTCCTCCCAGGGCGGCGGATCGAAGGATACCTGGGTGCTTGAGTGAAATGCTGCTAGCCCGCTATGCGGACGGCGCTTTACTGGAATGCGCCGCTATATCGAGCGGGCCGAGCAACCTGGCCCGCATCCTGGACGTCACGGACACGTTCAACCGGGACGTCCAGGGTCGCGCAGAACTGGCTGTCGATCGTGCAGCTCCACGCCGACGAGGACCGATTCTTTGCCCGCAGCAACCACGGTCACCCCGGAACTGGTGCGCTGGTTCTACCTGCTCGATGCGACCAACCCGACCTCCGATGGTCAGCGCGGTATGTTGCCGCACGCGACAATGCCCGCGCGCTGCGACCGCTGATTTCCACCGAGATGTGGATGCAGATGAACGTGTTCCACCGCTGGCTATCGTCGCTCGACCGGAGACGACCTCGCGCCCGGCCGATTGAACGAGATCTGCCGCCGTATCAAGGAAGCGTGCCAGATGTATAGCGGCATCACCGAGGGCACGTTCTATCGCGACCAGACCTGGCACTTCTACGAGATCGGCCGCTACCTGGAACGCGCCGACCAGACCACGCGCCTGCTCGACATGAAATACCACCTGCTGCTGCCGCAGCCCTCGGATATCGGGTCGCCGATCGATGTGCGGCAATGGCATGCGCTGTTGCGTTCCGCGGCCGGCTATCACGCCTACCGCAAGCTGCATCCCCGTGGCATGACCCCGGGGCAGGTCGCCGGATTCCTTCTGCTGAACCCGCAGTTCCCCCGCTCGGTCTATCTCTGCGTCTGTCAGATCGAGCGCCTGCTTGCGGAACTGAAGGCGCATTACGGCGCTGCGCGGCGGCAACGGAGCGGCCGAGCAGTTGGACAGTGTGCGCGCGCTGCTGGGCGATCTGTCCATCACGGAGATCCTCTCGCAAGGCCTGCACGAGATGCTGGACCTGATCCAGCTCCGGCTGAACCGGAGTGACGCGCGATCTTTCACGCTCGTTCTTCGGCGCGTCACTCATAGGACTGCCGATCTTCGCCATCCGCCATCAGACCACCTACCGCTATCGGCAACCCGTGGCGTTCGGCGAGCATCACATCCTGTTCCGCCCGCGCGACAGCCACGACCAGAGGCTGCTGGAAGCGCGCATCGATATCACCCCCCGCCCGGCGTCGCTGCGCTGGGTGCACGACGTGTTCGGCAACAGCATCGCCCGGGCACACTTCAATCGGCGCGCGACCGAGCTGCACTTCGACTGCTTCATCCGCGTGGACCACGCGCCCGACGACGGACTGCGGTACGAACTCGCCGAGCATGCCGCCACGCTGCCGTTCTCCTACGGCGCCGAGGAGATGCCCGACCTGCTGCGCGCGATGGAACGGCCCGGCCCGATCCGCAGCACGCAGATCGACCGCTGGGCCGAGGCTTCCTGCGCAGCGACGGACCGACACGCACGCTCGACCTGCTGGCCGAGATCACGCGGCGCATCCACGCCGATTTCACCTACGTCATCCGGCCGGAGCGCGGCGTCAGGACCCGGTGCGCACGCTGCGACTGGGCAGCGGCAGTTGCCGCGATCTCGCGCTGCTGATGATGGAGGCACTGCGCTGCCTCGGCTTCGCCACCATGTTCGTCTCCGGCTATCTCAACACCGACAAGGGCAGCGCACAGCGCGTGGGCGGGGGCGCCACCCACGCCTGGGTCCGGGTCTATCTGCCCGGCAGCGGCTGGGTCGAGTACGACCCGACCAACGGCATCATCGGCAGACGCGACCTGATCCGCGTCGCGGTGGCGCGCGATCCATCCAGGCCGTGCCGCTCAGCGGGACCTGGACCGGCTTCCCCGGCGACGACATCGACATGGCAGTGCAGGTGACGGTGACGCAGGAGGATCAGCAGGAGACCCGGAGCGCCGTGTCATGACCAGTCCCATCGAAATCCGTGCCGGCTACACCATCGGCTTCCACTGTCCGCAGCCCACACCCCTGCTGCTGATGGTGAACCTCCGGCCCGAGCGCCGGCCCGACCTGCTTACCCCGCAGGTCGTCTCGGTCACGCCGCCGGTGCCGATGCACGATTATCTCGATGGTTTCGGCAATGTCTGCACACGGCTGCTCGCGCCGGCGGGCGAGATCACGATCACAACCGATTTCGCAATCCGCGATTCGGGACTGCCCGACGAGGCGGCACCCGACGCGCCTCAGCTTCCGGTCCAGGACCTGCCCGACGACATCCTCGTGTTTCTGCTCGGCAGCCGCTACTGCGAGACCGACGAATTGTCGGACACCGCCTGGGAACTTTTCGGCGGCACACCGACCGCTGGCCGCGGGTCCAGGCGATCTGTCGATTCGTGCACGACCGGATCAGCTTCGGATATCCGCATGCGCGACCGACGCGCAGCGCCTTGCAGGGCTATCGAGGAACGGATCGGCGTGTGCCGCGATTTCGCGCACCTCGCCGTCGCGCTGTGCCGCTGCATGAACATCCCGGCGCGCTACTGCACCGGCTATCTCGGCGACATCGGCGTGCCGCAGGTGGCCGCACCGATGGATTTCAGCGCGTGGTTTGAAGCCTACCTGGGCGGGCGCTGGTACACATTCGACGCGCGCCACAACACGCCTCGTATCGGGCGCATCCTGATGGCACCGGGCGCGACGCGACCGACGTGGCGATCTCCACGGCGTTCGGACGCGCCGATCTATGCCGTTTCGAAGTCGTGACCGAGAAGGTGGGGTAAGCGCCAGCTCAGCCGCTGTTCTTCTGCGCCTTGGTCTTCTCGTGATGACCCACCGCCGCACCCACCGCCGCTCCTGTCAGTGCGTGGCCGTGGCCGACCTCGTGGCCGACCAGCGCACCGGCCGCCGCGCCTTTCGCCGTGTCGTGCTTGCCCGGCTGGTCGTTTCCGGCGGCAAAGGCCGGCACGGCGAACAGGGAAAGCCCGAGGGCGACGGGAACGAGGCGGGTGCGGATCATCGAAGCGCTCCGATAGGCGCGACGGCGGACCGACAAGCGACGGGGCGCGGAATGGTTCAGGCTGCCGGCATCCGGCGTGATCCTTGCACCATTGCGCCACCTGGGCGTGCGTGGCGAACCAGCAGCCACCGCGTGATTTCATGTGGTGGATCAGCGCGTTCCAGCACCGGCAGCCGGGAGCGATGGCCGGTGATGTGCGGATGCATGGTGAGAAGAAACAGGCCGCGTTCTTCGTACGCGCCTTCGAACTCGGCGCGGAAAATCTCCTCGACCGATGAAGGGGGGGTATAGGGACGCAGGGCGGAGAAGCGCACCATATTGTAATAGACCGCGTCGTCGCGGATCCATTCCGGCGGCAGTTCCACGATCCCGGTGGGACCGTCATTGTCGTCCAGTTCATACGGTTCGTCGTCCGCCATCAGCGAACTGTCATAGAGCAGACCAAGTTCGCGGATAATCGACAGGGTATTGACCGAGAAATCCCAGCTCGCGGTGCGGATGCCGACGGGCTGTTTGCCGCACAGCTTGGCAAGCGTGTCGGCAGCACGGAACGTGAGGTCGCGTTCGACCTCGCCGGGCAGCGTGGTGTTGGCCTCGTGGATCCAGGAGTGGATGCCGATCTCGTGGCCCTCGGCTGCGACGCCGCGCACCTCGTCGGGGTGGAGCAGGGCGGAGACGGCGGGATAATAGAAGCTGGCGGGGACTTCTTCGCGTTCGAGCAGGCGGCGGATGCGCGGCATGGCGGCGCGTGCGCCATACTGGCCCTGGCTGATGCGCATGGGGCTTTCGTCGGTATCCCGCAGCGGGATGGTTTCGTGATCGGCATCGAAGGAGATGGCGACGGCGCAGCGCGAGCCATCGGGCCAGCCGGACGGAATGCAGGCTGCGTCCGGCGCGGGCGCGGCCGACGATGCGGCGCCAGACGGGTTCGCCCCAGGTCCATGGTTCCCCACGGGGTTCACCTTCAGGGTGGGTGGTGCTGCGTTTATCGCTCATGGTCGCATCGTGCGCCGGTTGAAGGCGGCGGGCCAGAGGGGCGATGTCATCGCGGGGGTATCGTTGATCGCCGAGCTTGGCGGATAGTATTTCTGTGCGAGAGGGAACATCCATCAAGCCCAAACGAGAAAGTTGTTGAATGAATCTCGTCATTGCACGAATAATCGGCGGCATGTTCGGTCTGGAGGACGCCGCGCCTTCGACCATCCAACGGCGGTTCACTATCACGCTGTCGGCAACCTCGATCTTCGCCTTTCTCAATGTCAATTACACTCTCTCCTATGCCGTGCTTGTTGTTCGGCAACTTCCCGAATGCGGCTCAGGCGTCCGGACTGCTGAGCATCCTGGCCAGCGGGGTGGTCATGGCCGTAGTAGCCATCCTGTGCAGCTCACGGCCGTTCCTGATGATCGTCACCGATGGGACCTTGGTCGCCACCCTGGCCTCCTCCGTCGTAGTGATCGAAGCGGATATGCGGGGCGATCCGGCCACGGCGGTTGTCGCAACAGTCCTCGCCGGGATTGTGATCGCCGGCATCTGCACCGGCGCGAGCCTGATCGCACTGGGCCGGCTGCACGCCGGCGGGCTGGTCCGCAGCCTGCCGATCCAGGTCGCCGCCGGGTTCCTCGCCGCGAGCGGCTGGTTTCTTCTGATCGGTGGCATCGGCATTTCCATCAATCATGCGGCGACCGCCGCAGCTTTTACGCGATCTGCGCGCGCTCGCGCGTCTGGCACCCGCGCTGCTCGCAGGCGCCGCCTTCTTCTTGGTGAGCCGGCGCGTGAGAGCGCCGGCCGCCCTCCCGCTGACCATGCTGCTGGTGATTATCCTGCACCACGCGGCCATGTTCGCCGCGGGACAGACCATCGCCGAGCAGCAGGCGTCCGGCTGGCTGGTGCATCCGCTCCGTCTCAACGGTCTGCGCCCGAGCCTGGCATACCTCGCGCCAAGCGCCGTGAGCTGGCACGAACTGGCCCGTCATGCCGACGTCGTGCTTGCGCTGGTGCTGCAGAGTTCGACCTCGGCGCTGCTCGCGCTCACGGGGATCGAGACCGCCACCGGTCGTGAGTTGAATGTGGATCGCGACCTGCAGGCGAACGGTCTCGGCAGCATCCTCTCCGGGCTGATTGGCGGCGTGCCCGGCACATCGAGCCTCAGCCGTACCGTCATGCTGCTCGAACTTGGCGGCAGCGGCTGGCTGCCAAGCCTGCTCGGCAGCGCCCTGGCTCTGGCCGTGCCGCTGCTCTGGCCTGAGGTGATCGGGCTGATTTCCCGCTCCCTGGTGGGTGGGCTGCTGATCTTCATCGGCGCCTGGATGCTGGACCAATGGGTCCTGCGCACCCGCCATCACATGAGCCGCCTGGAATGGGGCCTGGTGTTGATCGTGCTGGCCATCAGCGCCGTCTTCGGCCTGGTTGTCGGCGTCTTCGCCGGCCTGCTCTTGGGCTGTCTGGGCTTCGTCGTGACCTATGCCCGGCTGTCGCCGATCCGCCTGCGCTACGGCGGCGGAGCAGTCCGAAGCAACGTGAAACGGCCGGACATCGAGGAAGCAGTCCTGGCCGCGCAGCCGAACGCGGTGCTCGTGCTGCATCTGCGCGGCTTCCTGTTCTTCGGCCGATCGGCGCAGGTGCTGCGGTGCGCGCAGGAGGAGATGCGACGACGGCGCGGTGCATTGCGCTGCCTCGTCATCGATTTCGGCGAGGTCGATGGCGCTGACGGATCGGCCGTGGAGCACATGAGGCGCTTGCGTACCGCCGCGATCGCCGATGGCGTGTCACTCGTCCTGAGCCGGGCCCCTGCCCCGCTGATCCCGCGCCTGGCGAATGCCGGCTTCGGGATGAACGGCAAGACGATCACCACGGATTCGCTGGACCAGGCGCTGCAATGGGCCGAGGACCTCGTGCTGTCGGAACGTCGGTCTGCGCAAGGCGATGCTGCGTGCCGCGGAAGGTGACGGACTGATCGGCGCGGTCCGCGATCTGTGCGAAGTCGAGCGTTTGTCGCCTGGTGACATGCTCATCCGCCAGGGCGAGCCGTCTCACAGCCTGTTCTTTCTCGCCAGCGGCCGTGTGCGAATTCTGGTGCGCGACGAGCGGGCACGGCAGCACCGGGTGCGGAGCTGCGGCGCAGGCGTGATGCTGGGCGAGATCAGCTTCATGCTGGACGCACCGGCGACCGCGACGGTAGAGGCTGAGGAGGATTGCACGGTGCTCCGCCTGAGCCGGGAGGCGTACGACGCGCTCAAGACGGCGCATCCGTCGGACGCGGTGTGGTTGCAGGAACTGCTGATGCAGCGGCTGTGCGACCGCATTCTGGACAAGGACGAACTGATCGCGGCGCTGGCGGTGGGCCGGCCACGATCAGCGCGGGCGGCGGTCGCCGGAACGTAAGAGCTTCGGACATCGGATGGCTTGGCTTGGGTCCTTCCGATGGTCGGCGATGCAGGTTCCGTGATCGACCGGCGCAGCACGTCGCAGACGCGCGGGTGCATCGTCGATAAGTGGGCGTCGTCCGTCGGTGCTGTTGCCGGCGGCGCAGCGATGGAATTAGCTTCTCTTCGCATTGCATTCCGCTTCCATTGATTCCACGACTGCACTCTCGTTGTGCGAGATCAAGTTGGCTATTCAACCAATCGCTGTCACTCATGGTTCCTGTTTGATCCTTCATAGTTTCGGGCGCTGTGAGACCTCAATCGACACGATGCTCAGCGAGTTGATCGACGCTGTACCGTTTCCACATCGAGATATGTCGGGTACTGCTTGACACGTGGCATCGCGGTGCCTGGCATCCAGGCGATCACATGTCCCCTCTCGTTTTTCCGCTTCGGCATTTCGAAGAACTCAATATACCGGCGGGGCGATATGCCGCACGAAGGGCCGAAAGGCAACAGATTTCTTGTCAGCCTCCGGATCATCATCAACATTCAGTGATCCCTTATAGAGCTCCTTTGCCATGCTTTTTGGATAAGGCTCGATGTACACAACACGCATGATCCCCGCTGCGAGGATGTGGCGTGCGCACATATGACAGGGAAACGTCGTACAATAGAGAGTGGCGTCTTTCACGGAGAGACCTCTCCGCGCCGCATCTGTGATCGCCGACATCTCAGCATGAACAATCCGGCCGAATTCCATGATGCTGGCGGCTCGTGTACCTGCGAGGACAGGGGAATCCGGCGAGAACAGAGCACGACTGACGAGAGAAGACGGGTCCTGGGGGAGCATGGGATCTTTGTGCAACCAACCAGCTTCATGCAGCCGGGTAAATATTTCCTCGAAAATCCATGTTCATCGAGCGCTGGAATCATGACCAAGAACGAAATCTCGATGATCCAGGGGGCGATCTTCCTGGCGGCCCTCCCATACGGAGCCGCCACCCGCTTTCGGCACTTCGTTGCATCCGACTGCGATAATTTCGCCGTCCACCGTCGTGATGACAGCGCCAACCTGGCGGGACAAATCGGCCGAACGAAGCGCAGCAGCCTTTGCATGGAATAAGCCGTATTCATCGAGTGTAGGCGTATGATACGGATGCCGGAACAGGATTTCCACTAGCCGGGTAATTTGCTGCGGCAATGTGTCGGGATCTGTCGCATCCAGGAAGACATCGGCTTCCGGAAACGTGTCTCGAACGTTCTGGCCCAGATCGTCGCCGGCCTCTTTTTCATCGGTGTCGATCAGCCTCTCGGCGACGCCTTCATACGTATCAGGCTTATAGGTCTGGCGAGACAGGGAAATGCGATCGCAGAGAGACGTTAACCGACTGGATCGTGGCATATAGACAGCGACGGCGACGAAGGCACCTTCGTATGCTTCGCGCAGCGTCTGAATTTCCGCGGGATGTTTCAGAGAGTGCAAAATGAAGGCATGGCGGCTCAATGATCGCCCGTGCGCGCCCCGATCCAGGCGGATCTGGCAAATCTTGCTCATCGCAAGAAGTGCAAGGGTGTCGCCTCGTTTTGCCCTCCGGCGGAGATCGTCGCCTGCGCGCATGAGATGCTCGATGCGTTCGTCTTCAGGGCCTCCGGCATCGCGACGAAGTTCTTGATATGCGTAGCAGTCGAGCAGGAGGTCACTCAATCGCACGAGCGAGAATGTATAGTTGACACGTCGGAGGCTCCTGCTCAAGGAGGTCCTCAACATGCTTCAAATCGGTGCCAACCGCACCGATCAAACCGATGAACAACTCCGGGCCGTCAGCCATGGGTCTCCGCAGATATCACCCTGTCCGAGTCGGTCCGGACCAGGGGAGTGAATCAGCTTTCCCAGGTGGATCAAAGAGCTTATTTCGATGCCCGCGCAGCACGGGGGGGCATTAAGCGATCCGCTGCCTTCATGAGAAGCGGTGTCAGAGGGCCGATTACGTTGTTGCCTGCACAATGCGCCCGCCTGGCATCGGCCGCGGGAACGCCCGTCGTTGCGGGAAAACTCAGCGGCAGACCGGCGGCGACCCGCGCGGCGAGAAAGCCGAAACATTGCGCCTCCAGCGCGTCGCCATCCCAGCCGACGGCTTCCACTGGCTCGACCGACGAGGAAGGCGCTCCCGCAGCGACTGCATGATCGCCGGGTTGTGCCGGCCGCCGCCGGAGACCAGCCAGCGCCGGGGCGGCGCGGGCAGCCGTGTCGCAGCGACAGCGGCGGCGATGAAGGCGACCAGCGTGGCAGCGCCATCAGCCGGCGAAAGCGCCTCGACAGGCCTGATCGCGCCAGCGCATCGGAGAAATCCAGCCGGTCAAGCGACTTGGGCGCCGGCCGGGCGAAATAGGGGTGATCGAGCAGCCGCGCCAGCACCCCGGCGTCGGGCGTGCCGGCGGCGGCCAGCGCCCCGTCCTGATCGAAACGGCCGCCGGTGTGGCGGTCGATCCAATCGTCCAGCGGGCCGTTGCCGGGTCCGGTATCGCAGGCAACCAGCGTCCCGTCCTCGCCGATGAAGGTGACGTTGGCGACCCCGCCGATGTTCAGCACCGCCAGGGGCTTCGGCAGCGACGCGGCCAGCGCGGCATGAAAAGCCGGCGCAAGCGGCGCGCCTTGACCGCCGGCGGCGACATCGGCTGAGCGGAAATCATACACCACCGCCACGCCGGTCAGCCGGGCGCAGCATTGCCGCGTCGCCGATCTGCCAGGTGCGGCGGTTGGCCGGATCGTGCAGGATGGTCTGTCCGTGGAAGCCCAGCAGGTCGGGCGTGCCGCCGAGATCGCGGACGGCCTCGGCGTGGACGCGGGTCAGGCGTGCGCATCGGCCTCGAGCAAGTCAGGATCGGCCGGATCCAGCCTGGGCGCGCGATCAAGCAGACCGCGCAGATCGCGCGCAGCGCGTCCGGGTATGGACGGGTCAGGGTCGGGCCGAGCGACAGCAATGCGTCGCCGTCCGTCTCGATCCAGGCGGCATCCACCCCGTCCAGCGACGTGCCGCTCATCAGCCCGATGGTGCGGAGCATGATGCCTCGACACTTGGAACCGCCGGCAAGACGTAGATGGCCGGTGACAAGCCCGGTCCATACGGGTTTGCCGCCGGAAGGTACGGAGCCGAGTGATGCCGAAAAGCGATTTCTTGCGCGAGGCGACCGAGCGCGGGTTCGTTTTCCAGTGCACCGATCTGGAAGCGCTCGATCAGCGCATGGCTGGCCGGGCCGGTCGCGACATATATCGGCTTCGACTGCACCGCCGACAGCCTGCACGTGGGCAACCTCGTCGGCATCATGAGCCTGCGTCTGCTGCAAAAGCACGGGCACAAGCCGGTGGTGCTGGTCGGCGGCGGCACGACGCGGATCGGCGATCCCTCCGGCAAGGACGAGAGCCGGCAGTTGCTGACCGACGAGCAGATCGCCGCCAACATGGCGGGGATCCGCAAGTGCTTCGATCCGTTCCTGCGCTTCGGCGACGGCGCCTCCGACGCGATCATGGCGAACAATGGCGACTGGCTGAATTCGCTCGGCTACATCCCGCTGCTGCGCGACGTGGGCACGCATTTCACCGTCAACCGCATGCTGACCTTCGATTCCGTGCGGCTCCGACTGGATCGCGAGCAGCCGCTGACCTTCCTCGAATTCAACTACATGATCCTGCAGAGCTACGACTTTCGGGAGCTGTCGCGCCGCTTCGGGGTCGAGATGCAGATGGGCGGATCCGACCAGTGGGGCAACATCGTCGCCGGCATGGAACTGACACGGCGCACCGACGGCAAGCAACTGTTCGGACTGACCACGCCGCTGATCACCACGTCGTCCGGCGCCAAGATGGGCAAGAGCGTGAAGGGTGCGGTGTGGCTGCGGGGCGACCGGCTCTCCGCCTACGACTACTGGCAGTTCTGGCGCAACACGGAAGACGCAGGACGTCGGCCGGTTCCTGCGCCTGTTCACCGACCTGCCGGTGACCGAGATCGCCCGGCTGGAAGCGCTGGGCGGGGCAGAGATCAACGAGGCGAAAAAGGTGCTGGCGAACGAGGCCACCCGGCTGGCGCATGGTGAGGCGGCAGCGCGGGGTGCGGCGGAAACCGCACGGCTCGCGTTCGAAGAGGGTGAAGCAGCGGAGACCTTGCCATCCGTGACGGTCCGGCTGCCGGAATTTGAGAGCAGGCTTCCGGCGTTTCGGCTGTTCGTCTTGGCCGGTCTCGCGGCTAGCAACGGCGAGGCGCGGCGGTTGATTCGCGGCGGCGGCGCGCGGGTAAATGACGCGGTGATCACCGACGAGACGCCTGATCATTGGCCTGCGGATGTCGCGGGGCGGGGTCATCAAACTATCGGCCGGACGCAAGCAGCATCGGCTGGTGCGGCCTATTGCCGGGGTGACGGCTGGTGAGGCCCTGACGCCGGAGCGCGCGAGTTCTCGCGCATGCGGGCGTGGAGTTGCCCCGGCTGGAGGCCCGGCTGCTGCTGTCCCATGCGCTCGGGGTCACACCGGAGGCGATCATCGGCGACCCTGGGCGGGCGGTGGACACGGCGCTGTTCGATGCGCTGGTGGCGCGCGGCGCGCCGGGGCGAGCCGCTAGCCTACATCCTGGGCTACCGGGAATTCTGGAGCCTGCGATTTGCGGTTTCTCCCACCACGCTGATCCCTCGGCCGGAATCGGAAACCCTGATCGAAGCGCGCTGGGCTTTCCGCGTGCACCCCGAGGCGCGCCGGATCCTCGACCTTGGGACCGGCACCGGCTGCCTGCTCATTGCCGCGCTGACCGAGTTTCCGGAGGCGTTCGGTGTAGGGGTGGACCGTTCACCGGATGCGGTGCGCCTGGCTCGGGACAACGCGGTCCGGCTCGGGGTCGCCGGCCGTGCCGGTTTCATGTGTGGCGACTGGGGCGAGGCCCTGACCGGACGCTTCGATCTCGTGCTGAGCAACCCGCCCTACGTCGAGTCGGGCGTTATTCCCGGGCTGATGCCGGAAGTCGCGCGTTTCGAGCCGCGAGCGGCGCTGGACGGCGGACCGGACGGGCTGGACGCGTATCGGCGGCTGATTCCGGCGCTAAGCGCGCCGCCTGGCGCCCGGCGGAGTTGCCGTGCTGGAAATCGGCGCCGGCCAGAAAGACGCGGTGGACGGTTGGCATGCGCCACGGGATGACCATCTGTGCTCGCGCGGACCTCGCCGGTATCCCCCGGGCGGTGGTGTTGCGTAATGTTTCGTCCGGGCAAAGGCAGCCGAAAAGTTGGGAAAAAACCATTTGGCAGAGCGGGCAAGGGGGTATAGTTTCGATCCATGGCAAGGGACGGCCGCTTGGCGGCGAACGGCGTCCCCGGCGCTTCCGGCTTCCATAAGCAGGGCGCGCCCGCCGGATCAAAGCTCGGCTGTGAAGTCTTCGCCCAGGACGCGAGCGTTCTGTCCTGGCTTCCGACCCGGCAACTGGAAGGCACATGATATCACGATGAACATGAAGCGTATGCGCGGGCGCGGTCACCGGAATGGCGGGGGCGGTCCGATCCGTCATCACGGCGGCGGCGGCGGTGGCGGAATTCCGCTGAACCGCAACCATGTATTCGACAGCAACGGCCCGGACCTGCGGGTGCGCGGCACCGCGCAGCAGTTGTTCGAGAAATATTTGCAGCTCGGGCGGGACGCGACATCCTCGGGTGACCGGGTAATGGCGGAAGGGTATTTCCAGCACGCCGAGCACTATTTCCGCATCCTGAACGCGATGAACCAGGCGGTGCAGCAGAACCAGCAGCAGCAGCAGTATCATCAGAACGGCCAGCAGAATCAGCAGCGTCGTCCGTTCAACGGCGAGGAATCGGCGCCGTCCTTTGCCGCCGGAGCTCGAGGAAGAGAATGCGGCCAGCGCGCCCGGAACCGGCGACCAGCCGGAGACGCGGGAGATCCCGATCGCCGCCACCGCGCCGGAGCGTAAGATGGAGGCATGAGATCGGCGGCGCTTTTGATCGCCTGACGGCGATCGAGGGCGACATCACCGCTCAGGCGGTGGATGCAATCGTGAACGCTGCGAATACGCTCGCTGCTTGGCGGCGGGGGGGTGGACGGGGCTATCCACCACGCCGCGGGACCCCAACTTCTGGCAGAATGCCGGCGGATCGGCGGTTGTCCGACGGGCGAGGCACGGATCACCGGCGGGTACAGGTTATCGGCGCGGCATGTGATCCATACAGTTGGGCCAGTCTGGCGGGGCGGCGGCCATGGCGAGCCGGAGCTGCTGACAAGATGCTACTGGAACAGCCTTGCTCTGGCGCGCGCTCATGGGGCGCGCAGCATAGCGTTTCCGGCGATCAGTTGCGGCGTGTATGGGTATCCGCCCGAGCAGGCGGTGAGGCTCGCGGTGCGCGACCAGCGCCGCGAGTTGGCCGCTGAAGCGTTGCCGGAGCGGGTGGTGTTCGTCTGTTTTGGCAAGACGATGCTGGGGCTGTATCAGCGGGAGCTGTCGTTGCTTCTGGAGTGACCCCGCGGCACATCTTGCGCACACCGCAGAACTGGGGCAGCCGTCGCGCCTGATGGCCGCATTGCGCGCGGGTCGGCATACAGGTCAAGCCTGTGAACGCAGCACACGGCGTGGTAGCCGGGTGGAATGAAAACGGCGCGCAGCGGAGTGGTGTTCGATTTCGGCGGGGTTCTGATCGATTGGAACCCGCGGCATCTGTATCGCAAGCTGATTCCGGACGAGACGGAGAGGGAGCGGTTCCTCGCCGAGGTCTGCTCGCCGGCGTGGAATTTGGAGCAGGACCGGGGCCGTCTTTGGCAGGACGCGATAACTGAACTGGTCCGGCAGCATCCGGACAAGGCCGAGCTGATCGCGGCCTATCGCGGACGCTGGCTGGAAATGCTGGGCGGCCCAATCGAAGGGACGGTGGCGATCCTGGCGGAGCTTCGGGCGCGGCAGGTGCCGCTCTACGGGTTGACGAACTGGTCGGCGGAAACCTATCCGCTCGCGCTGGAACTATACGACTTCCTCGGCTGGTTTGAAGCGGTCGTAGTCTCCGGGCGCGAGCGCCTGGTAAAACCCGACCCCGCCATCTTCCGCCTGCTCTGCGAGCGCCACGGGCTTGCACCCGAAGCGCTGGTGTTCATCGACGATAACCCGAGAAATGCGGCCGCCGCGACGGCGATGGGAATGCGCGGGAATGCATTTCACCGGCCCCGAGGCACTGCGCGCCGACCTGACCCGGCTGGGCCTGCTGGGGAGCTGAGGACATGGGACCGAAACTCGATCCGGTTGCATCCGATGCCAGCCTGCCGCGGCAGGTCGATGTCGTCGTGATCGGCGGCGGCATTGCCGGCGTCAGTGCGACATGGGCGCTGGCGCAGAAGGGCGTCTCGGTGGCGCTGTGCGAAAAGGGCGAGATCGGCGGCGAGCAGTCGAGCCGCAACTGGGGCTGGTGCCGCAAAATGGGCCGTGATCCGCGGGAGATTCCGCTGATCATCGAGAGCATGCGGATGTGGCACGGCATGAACGAAGCGGTCTGCGCCGAAACCGGATTCCGCGTCACCGGCATCGCCTATTTGTGCGAAAATGAGGCCGACGTCGCGCGACGCGAAAAGTGGCTGGAATACGCGCAGCCCTATCAGCTCGATACAAGGCTGATCGGCTCGGACGAGGTCGCGGAACTGTTTCCGCAGGCGAAGCAGCGGTTCCGCGCCGCGCTGTACACGAAAAGCGATGGACGGGCGGAGCCGCAGAAGGCTGCGCCGGCGATTGCCGAAGCGGCGCGGCGGGCAGGCGCGCATATCCTGACGAACTGCGCGGTGCGTGGTCTGGAGCAGCAGGGCGGCCGGGTGTCCGGGGTGGTGACGGAGAAAGGGCCGGATCGCGTGCAGCTCGGTGCTGCTGGCTGGCGGCGCGTGGTCGCGGCTGTTCTGCGGCAATCTCGGTGTCGCGCTGCCGCAGCTCAAGGTGCGGTCCTCGGTGCTGCGGACCGAGAAGCTGGACAACGGACCGGAGGTGGCGGCAAGCGGCGGCGGGTTCGCGTTCCGCAAGCGGCTGGACGGCGGCTATACGATCGCCAATCTCAATGCCAGCGTGACGGAAATCGTGCCGGACAGCTTTCTGCTCGGCTTGCGAGTTCATGCCGCTGTGGCGGTCGGGCCAGGCGACGGTGAAGCTGCGGTCTGTCGGAGCGTTTCCTCGAGGAGGCGCGGCTGAAACGGCGTTGGCGGATGGATGAGACGACGCCGTTCGAGCCGACGCGGGTGCTCGATCCGTATCCGCTGGAACGGGTGAACAATCAGGCGCTGCGCAAACTGCGCGCGGCGTTCCCGATGTTCGAGCAGGCGCGGGTGGCGCAGCAATGGGCGGGGATGATCGACGTGACGCCGGATGCGGTGCCGGTGATCTCGCCGGTGGAATTGGTGCCGGGGTTTTTCATCGCGACCGGGATTTCCGGCCACGGGTTCGGGATCGGGCCTGCCGCCGGGCGGCTGGCGGCGGATTTGGTCAGCGGGCGACACGCCGGTCGTCGATCCTGCGCCGTTTCGGTTGCAACGGTTCCTGGACGGTTCGCCGGCGCAGGTGATGGTCGGGGTATAGATCAGGGATAGATCGGAAACCGGGCGCAGAGATCGCGCACGCGGGCCGCGACCTCGCGTTCGGCGGCATCGTTCGAGCCGTCATTCGACCGCGTGAGACCGTCGAGCACGGTCGCCGATCATGCGGCCGACCTCCTGGAACTCAGCCGTGCCGAAGCCGCGCGTGGTGGCGGCCGGGGAGCCCAGGCGAATGCCCGAGCGTCACCGCCGGCTTCTCGGGATCGAACGGGATCGCGTTCTTGTTGGCGGTGATGCCGGCGCGTTCGAGGCTGGCCTCGGCGGCCTTGCCGGTGACGTGCTTGGGGCGGAGATCGACCAGCGCCAGGTGACAATCGGTGCCGCCGGTGACGATGGCGAGGCCTTCGTGCTGCAGCGTGGCGGCGAGCGCGCGGGAATTGTCGAGCACGGCCTGCTGATAGGTGCGGAATTCCGGCTGCAGCGCTTCCTGGAATGCCACCGCCTTGCCGGCGATGACGTGCATCAACGGCCCGCCTTGCAGGCCGGGAAAGACCGCGCTGTTGATCTTCTTGCCGATAGCTTCGTCATTCGAGAGGATCATGCCGCCGCGCGGGCCACGCAGGGTCTTGTGGGTGGTGGTGGTCACCACGTGCGCGTGGGGCAGCGGGGTGGGGAACAGGTCGGCGGCGACCAGGCCGGCGAAGTGCGCCATATCCACCATGAAGAAGGCACCGACCTCATCAGCGACGCGGCGGATGCGGGCGAAGTCGATAGTGCGTGGATAGGCGGACCCGCCGGCGATGATGAGCTTGGGACGTTCGGCGCGCGCCTTGGCTTCCAGTTCGTCGTAGTCCAGCAGCCCGTCGTCGCGGCGCACGCCGTATTGCACCGCGCGGAACCACTTGCCGGAAAGGTTCGGCGCGGCGCCGTGCGTCAGATGGCCCCCGGCGGCAAGGCTCATGCCCAGGATGGTGTCGCCGGGCGAAATAAGTGCCAGGAACACGGCCTGGTTGGCCTGGGCGCCGGAATGGGGCTGCACGTTGGCGAAGCTGCAGTCGAACAGAGCTTCGCGCGTTCGATGGCGAGGCGTTCGGCGATATCGACCATCTCGCAGCCGCCGTAGTAGCGGCGGCCGGGATAGCCTTCGGCGTATTTGTTGGTCAGCACGCTGCCCTGCGCCTCCAGCACGGCGGCGGAGACGATGTTTTCGCTGGCGATCAGTTCGATGCCGTCCTGCTGGCGGCGCTTTTCGCCGGCCAGCGCGGCGGCGATCTCGGGATCGGTGTCCGAGAGCCTGGCGGTGAAGAAGCGGTGCGTTGCGGTCTGGGTCATCAGGGCGGGTCTATAGGAAGATGGGCTTTCAGTAGAGCCCGCCGACCTTGTGGCGGGCGACGAAATGATCTTCCCCCACCGGGACGAGTTGCTCCACCACGGGCGGATCGTCGATGCGGCGGAGCGGGCTGGGCACCTCGGAATCGTCCAGGCCGCGGTCATGGCCGCGGCGGCGCGGATCGGGCACCGGCACCGCGGCGAGCAGCCGGCGGGTGTAGGCGTGCTGCGGATCGTTCATCACCGCGTCACGCGGTCCGATCTCGACGATCTGGCCCAGATACATCACCGCCACGCGGTGCGCGATGCGCTCGACCACCGCCATGTCGTGTGAAATGAACAGATACGATACGCCGAGCCGGCGCTGGAGGTCCATGAGCAGATTGACGACCTGGCCGCGGATGGAGACGTCGAGCGCCGCCACCGCCTCATCGGCGATGATCAGCCGGGGCTCGCTGGCCAGCGCGCGGGCGATGCACACGCGCTGACGCTGGCCGCCGGAAAGCTCGTGCGGATAGCGACGAATGAAATGATCGGGCAATCCCACCTGCTCCAGCAGCTCGGCAACGCGTCGTTCGACCGCGGCGCCGGCAAGCAGCCCATGGGTGCGGATCGGCTCGGCGATGGAGAACCCCACCGTCAGCCGGGGATCGAGCGACGCGAAGGGGTCCTGGAAGACATATTGCACGGCGCGGCGCAGATGTTGCTCCCGCTTCGCGTCCAGCCGGGTGACGTCGTCGCCATCCAGCAGCACCTGGCCGGCTTCGGGCTGTTCCAGCCGGATGATGCTGCGCCCGGTGGTCGATTTGCCGCAGCCTGATTCGCCCACCAGGCCCAGGGTTTCACCGGAGCGGACGCCGAAGCTGACATGTTCCACGGCGTGGATGCGCCCGACGGTGCGGCCGAACACGCCGCGGCGGACATCGAAGCGGGTGACCAGGTTGCGCACCTCGAGCACCGGCGGGCGCTCGGCCTGCACGGTGTCCTGCGGCGGCGGTTCCACCCCGTCCTGCGGGAAGGGCCGGGAAGCTCCTGACCCGCCAGGCTGCCGAGGATCGGAACGGCGGAGAGCAGCATGCGTGTGTAAGGTTCGCGCGGTAGAGTAAACAGCGCGGTCGCCTCGTTCTCCTCCACCTTCTCGCCGCGGCGCATCACCACGACGCGGTCGGCGATCTCGGCCACCACGCCCATGTCATGGGTGATGAAGAGCAGCGACATGCCCATTTCCTGCTGCAAGCCGCGCATCAGGCGGAGCACCTGGGCCTGCACCGTGACGTCAAGCGCCGTGGTGGGTTCGTCGGCAATCAGCAGCCGCGGGCGGCAGGACAGCGCGACGGCGATCATCACGCGCTGGCGCATGCCGCCGGAAAGCTGGAACGGATAGCGGTCGAGCTGGCGCGCGGCCTCGGGGATGCGCACCCGCTCCAGCATGCGCCGGGCTTCCTCGCGGGCGGCGGCCTGGCCCAGGCCCTGATGCAGCATGACCGCCTCGGCGATCTGGTCACCCACGCGCAGCACGGGATTGAGGCTGGTCATCGGCTCCTGGAAGATCATGGCGATCTCCGGGCCGCGGAGCGTGCGCATGCGGTCCTGTGTTTCACGCGCGAGGTCCAGGGTTTCACCGCCGCGGGTGACAAAGCCGATGCGTCCGGCATCGATCTGTCCACCCGCATAGTCGAGCAGCCGGGTGATGGCGAGCGCGGTGACGGATTTGCCGGAGCCGGATTCGCCGACGACGGCGACGGTTTCGCCTTCGTCGATGGCGAGGTCGAGATTCCGCACCACGGCGGTTCGGCCGGATCGGCGGGGAAGCTGATGGTCAGGTTCGACGTTGCCAGGAGCATAGGGTAACCACGCTGATAGCACGCAGGGCGCGGGTCTCGTCAGGGGTCACGCGTTCGGCTGCCCGGTCGGCAGAAACCACAGTGCGAGCAGCGGCTCGTCCAGCGACCGCATCGCGTGCACGATATCAGGCGGATTATAAACGATGCCTCCGATGCCGGCTCGTGCCACGGACCGCTCGCCTGGCGCCACTGCCCGTTCGACAGCACGAGGTAGATCTCCTCGGGCGGGTGACGGTGGTCAGGATATTGCGTGTGCGGCGCCATCAGGCTCACGCCGATCCAGACGTCACGCCGGTTCTCGATGCCGTCCGGGCCGATGATTGTCGCGTTGGCATGGCCGTTCAGGAAGTCCGTGCCCTGCTTCTCGGCGCCATGGCGGAGCGTCCAGTTGAGCTGCCGTTCGATCCCGGCAAAGGCATCGGCAACTGCCCCGGCGCGCGCGTGCTTGCCCGATCGCCGCCGGCAGATGGTCGCAGCACCGGCAAGCGACCCGCTGTCCGGGCCCTGCCGGCGCAGGCGTTGTCCGAAGCGATGAGAAGACCCGTTCGGCAGCGAGCCGCGCCCGGTCATCGTTGCCGATCCATGACGAATGGCAGCTTCAGCCGAAGTCAGGAATAGCTGCGAGGTCGGAGGAACGGAGGCGCCGTCTATCTCATTCTCCCGAGGGCAAGAGTTCAGGCCGGTATTCGAAATGCATGGTGTCGAAGTGCGCCCAGCGGCCGCCCCAGATGAACCCATGCCGTTCGAAGACCGCGACGATGTCCGCCGGAATGCGATCCACGTAGGCGGGAACATCCGCCCGCCGATCGCCGCCACAGCCAGTAATCCGAGAACCGCGTGTTGATATCGATCGCCGCGCCCCAGGCGTGCATGCTTGTCTCCCCGGTATCGGCGACCGACCGGCACGCGTAGGTTCCGCCAAGCGGGTAAAGGTATCGCTTATCCTCCGCCGGCAATTCATCCAGTTCGCGCGAGACCGCTGCCAACTGCCGATCGACACCGTTGATGCGGGTGATTCTGACGACGTGTCCCCAGGTCTTCGGCAGCCAGACCACGGGCACCAGGTGCGGGGCCACCTGCCCAGCTTGCAGTCGCCATACATCTTGTCGAAGAACGCCCTATTGCGCACACGGCCCGGATCATCCGGCGGCGGCGGCAGCAGCGGGGCGCCCGCGGGATAGCGCAGCCGCAACTGATCAAGGATGGAGCCGTGCCGAAGCTGCTCCTCCAAGCTCTTGTCGTGCCGTCCGTCATCCACCGGCATACGGGTGCCGTCGCGCCAGATCAGATTGGTGCCGTCGAAGCCGGCCAACTCATCCGGATAGGCGCGAAGCAGATCATTCACCGATGCCGCGATCGCTCGCCGGCAGGCGCCCACCAGCAACCCGGCATGGCCACAGCCCAGCCACACCACGGGCCGGCCTCACCGCATCGCCCCGAGGATCAGATCGCCGACCTGCCGGCGCAGCGCCTGAATGCCGGTATCGCGATGTCGGGTCGGATGGACGCGATTGGTCAGCAGCGCCCAGGCCACGCCACGCTCGGAAATCGATCCACACGCCGGTGCCGGTGAAGCCGGTGTGACCGATCGTCTCCGACGAGCATGCATCGCCGCCGGACCATCCGTCATGCCGGGCTTCCCATCCCAGGCATCGCGTCGCCGACTGCCGCACCCGCATCTCGGCGGTCCACGGCTTTGCGCTCTTGCAGCAGGCCTGTGCTGCGTCCAGGACGCCGTCGATTGTGCCGAACAGCCCGCGTGACCGGCGGCACCGCCGAGGGCGAAGGCATTCTCGTCATGCACTTCGCCCCGCATCATGCGTCCGCGCCAGGTGCACGTTCGGTCGCGGCGGTGTTCATCGGATCGGGACGCCATGTGAGCCCGGGCGGGGCGACAGCTCACCGAGCAAGCATCCTGTCAGCCGCTCGATCGCAATGCCCAGCAGCATGAAGTTGATATCCGAATAGACCGGCGGTCCTGCCCGCCAGACCCGCTGCAGGATGAACGCACGCAACGTCGCCGGCTCCAGGCCGTAGGTGTAGAGCGGCTCGACCGCCGGCAGATGCGTGGCGTGGCTCAGGCACTGGCGAAAGGTAAGACGGCGCTCCGCCGCCGCCATGTCGTATTGCCGCAGATCCGGGATCGCGACGACGAGCGTGTCATCCAGCGCGATGCGCCCCTGCGCCACCAGGTGCAAAATCGTGGGCGTGGTGAACAGCACCTTGGTCAGGGACGCGAGATCGAACCAGGTGTCGCGACTGCATCGCCTCGGGGGACGGTTGCCGCTGAGCCAGCCCGACTATCTCGACGGCTCGATCACCCGCTTTCGTGACGACGCCCAACGCTGCGCCGGGTATCGGGGCGGGCACCGCTCGGGCCACGTGCGCTTTGGCGGCGGCCAGGGCCTCGGCTGCGGGCACGCGATCAGAACAGCCCTTCGATCAATCCGTTCTCATCCAACCGGATCGACTCCGCGCCCGGGACGCGCGGCATGCCGGGCATCGTCAGGACATCGCCGCAGATCGCGACCACGAACCCCGCCCCGGCCGACAGCCGGACCTCCCGCACCGGCAGGATGTGCCCCTCCGGCGCGCCCATCAGCGTGGGATCGGCGCTGAAGCTGTACTGGGTCTTGGCGATGCAGACCGGGCAGCTCGCGGAAGCCTGCCGCCTCGAACGCCTCCAGCCGCGCGCGCAACATTCGGTGCGAATGAGACGTCCGACGGCACGGTAGATCTCGCGCGCGATGCGTGCGGATCTTCTCGGCGAGCGGCAGGTCCAGCGAATAGAGCGGCCGGTACCGCGCGGTCTTACCGGCAATGGCCGTCTGGACGCCGCGGGCGAGGCTTTCGGCGCCGGCGCCGCCATCGGCCCAGTGGGTGCACAGGGCCACCGGCACGCCCAAGCCGGTCCATGGCAGCCCGCACCTCGTTGATTTCGGCGTCGGTGTCGGAGGTGAAGCCGTTGATGCCGACGATCACGGGCAGGCCGAACTTGCGCCATGTTCTCGCACGTGGCGGTCGAGATTGACGATGCCGCGAGCGACAGCAGCCGCGTCTTCGCGCCCGAGGTCCGAGCGGGCCACTCCGCCGTGCATCTTGAGCGCGCGGATGGTCGCGACAATCACGCACGCGGCCGGCGTGAGGCCGGCGGCGCGGCATTTGATATCGAGGAACTTCTCGGCCCCGAGATCGGCGCCGAAGCCGGCCTCGGTCACCACCACGTCGGCCAGCTTCAGGCCGAGCCACGTGGCCATCACCGAATTGCAGCCATGGGCGATATTGGCGAACGGACCGCCGTGAACCAGCGCGGGTGTGCCTTCCAGCGACTGCACCAGGTTGGGCTGCAGCGCGTCTCTCAGCAGCGCGGCCATGGCGCCGTGCGCCTTCAGATCGCCCGCGGTGATGTTGCGGCCGTCGCGCGTCTGCGCCACCACGATACGTGCCAGCCGATCCTGCAGCTCGGCCAGGTCGCGCGAGAGGCAGAACACCGCCATCACCTCGGATGCCACGGTGATATCGAACCCGTCCTCGCGCGGCGCACCGTTGGCCACGCCGCCGAGGCCATTGACGATGGAGCGCAAGCGCCCGGTCGTTCACATCCAGCGCACGCCGCCACGTCACCCGACGGGTGTCGATGCCGAGCGCATTGCCCCAGTAGATGTGGTTGTCGATCATCGCCGCGAGCAGGTTGTTGGCGGCGGTGATGGCGTGGAAGTCGCCGGTGAAGTGGAGATTGATTTCCTCCATCGGCGCGACCTGGGCGCGGCCGCCGCCGGCAGCGCCCCCCTTCTGGCCGAAACTCGGCCCCAGGCTCGGTTCGCGCAGGCAGATCGCCGCGCGTGATGCCGATATGGTTCAGCGCGTCGGCGAGGCCCACCGTGGTTGTGGTCTTGCCCTCGCCCGCCGGTGTCGGGCTGATCCCGCTCACCAGCACCAGCGCGCCGTCCGGCCGGTCCTGCACGGAGCGGATGAAATCGAAGCCGATCTTGGCCTTGTATCGCCCGTACGGTTCCAGCGCGTCATCCGGCACGCCCAGCTTCGCCGCGATCTCGGCGATCGGCTTCAGCTTCGTGGCGCGCGCGATTGCCAGGTCGTGGTTCATCTCATGCTGCCTCGCGCCGGCGGATGCCCATGTCGTGCAGCACCGCATCAACCGCGCGGGTGAAGCCGCGCATGTCGTCGGGCGTGACCGCGCCGATGCAGCCGACGCGGAAGCTCGGCTTGGGGGTGTTGTAGAAGTTGCTGATGAGGTAGCCGCGGGCTTTCAGGCGCTCGACGAAGTCCTTCAGGTCCCACGCCGGATCGGCCGGCGCGTGGATGTTGACGATGATCGGCCCCTGCACGTCGCGCGGCAGGTACGGCACCAGGCCCAGCCCGGCCATGCCGTCGTACAGCGTGCGCATGTTCGCCGTGTAGCGCGCCAACCGCGCCGGCTGTCCGCCCTCCGCCTCGAACAGGTCCAGCGCCACGCCGAAGGCGTTCAGCACCTGCGAGGGCGGCGTGAATCGCGCGCTTCCCTCTTCGTGCCGCAGTGTGTGGGCGTAGATGTCGGCGAGGTCCAACGACCAGCTTCCGGCATTGCCGGCGCATTCCTTGAGACGCGCGACGGGTGAGACTGCAAAGGCGATGCCGGGCAGGCCCTCCAGGCATTTGTTCGCGGTAAAGACGATGGCGTCCACCTCGGCGTGCTGCGAGAGATCGAACGGCATCGCGCCGAATGCCGACACTGCATCGACAATCACGCGCCGGCCGAGCCGGGCCGCTGCACGACAGATCGCCGGTGCGTCGTGCACGACCCCCGAGCCGGTTTCGCTGTACACCATGCCCAGGTGGGTGATGGAGGGATCAGCTTGCAGGGCGGCCGCGATCGCCTGGGGCGAGGCCTGCCGTAACGGATCGATCGCGAGCGGTACCGGCACGCGCCCGGCCTCGCGCGCCAGGCGGGTCATGCGGTCCGAATAGGCCCCGGTGGCGGGGATCAGCAGCTTGCCGCCGGCCGGAATGAATGTGCGGATCGCCGCCTCGGTGACGAAATGACCGCACCCCTGCAGCGGCAGCGGTCCTATGTCCGCTCTCGGTGCCGCCGGCGATCGCCAGCACGCGACGGCGGATCGAGACGTAGAACGGCCGGGCATCATCGTCCCACGGGGCGATATCGACGGTCATCGCCGCCCGCACTTCGGGGCGGGTGGCGACAGGTCCGGGGATCAGCAGCAACATTCAGAACGTCCCAGTCACGAAAGGCGCCTGCCTTCGCACGGACGCGCGGCGTAATGGTCGCCGCTAGCTTCTCCCCATGAACCTGCCTTTCGATCTCCCCGCCTGGCTGCCCTGGTGGGTTCCGCTCGTCATCCTCATTCCCATCCTTCTCTGGCTGCTTGCCTTCCTGCTCATTCCGTTCAGCGTGATCGGGGTCAAGTCGCGCATCGACGGGCTGGAGGCACGGCTCGACGAGATCCATGCCGATCTGCGCACGCTGGTGCTGCGCTCGCCGGAAAGCGCCCAGGTGGTGGATTTCGACGAGGTCTATACCCCGCCGGCCCCTGCCCCCACGCCGGAGCGGATCATCCGCCGCCCACCCATCCCGCCGGCAATTCACCAGATGGACCAACCCGAACGTCCGAGCCGGGCTGACCCGCCGCCACCGCAACCGCAGCGGCGACCGCGGACCGAGCCGCGGCTCGACTGGCCCCGCTGAACTTCGAGGATCTCGTCACATGCCCCGCATCACCGTGGTCCAGATGAACCCGGGCTCATCCAAGCCGGACAATATCGGCCAGGCCGAAAGACTGATCGGCTCGGCACTCGAGGAGGACCGGCCGGACCTGGTGAGCCTGCCGGAGATGTGGAGTTGCCTCGGCGGGACGACGGGAGAACAAGTTCGCCCAGGCTGAAGAACTGCCTCCGCCCGGCAGCAACCGTGCCGGCGGGCCGGCTTACGAGTTCCTCCGCAGCACCGCACGCGAGCACCACATCCACGTGCACGGCGGCTCCATCGCCGAGCGCGCGGGCGACAAGCTGTTCAACACCACGGTGGTGTTCGGCCCGGACGGCGACGAAATCGCCCGCTACCGCAAAATCCACCTGTTCGACATCGTCTCGCCCGACGGCACCGGCTACCGGGAGAGCGCCACCTACGGATCCGGCGAGCAGGTGGTGACGTGCGAGGCGGACGGGATGCGGCTCGGGCTGGCGATCTGCTACGACGTGCGCTTCCCCGAACTGTTCCTCGCGCTGCGACGCGCCGGGGCGGAGGTGGTGTTCCTGCCCTCGGCATTCACACTGCAGACCGGCAAGGATCATTGGGAGGCGTTGATCCGCGCCAGGGCCATCGAGACCCAGTGCTGGTACGCCGCGGCCGCGACCTGGGGCCGGCACCTGGAGGGCAAGGCGGGCGAGCCGCGGTTCACCTACGGCCATTCGTTGATCTGTGATCCGTGGGGTCACGTCGTGGCCAAGGTGTCGGACGGGCTGGGCTGGGCAACGGCGCGGATCGATCCGGCGGCGACTGCCCGGGTCCGGCGCGACATGCCCGTGATGGAACACCGGAAGCTCGCTTGAACCTTCCCTTGGTGACCGCCCCGTCGCAGGGGCCGCTGCCGATGGCGCCCGGGCGGAGTGTGCGGCCGGGCCATGTCAGCTTCACCGCCGCGCCGACCGAGGTCGCGGTGACCGCCTGCCGGCGCCTGACCGCGCGCTATGGGGACTGCCGGCTGGAAGAGGCCGACGTGATCGTGCCGCTGGGCGGAGACGGCTTCATGCTGCAAACGCTGCACCGCGTGCTGGGCCTCGCCCGGCCGGTCTATGGCATGAA
This sequence comes from uncultured Pseudomonadota bacterium, assembly GCA_963731335.1. Taxonomy (GTDB): domain Bacteria; phylum Pseudomonadota; class Alphaproteobacteria; order Acetobacterales; family Acetobacteraceae; genus CAVSUZ01. The sequence continues at coordinate 42,759 of CAVSUZ010000012.1, forward strand.
CTGCGGCTCGGTCGGCTTCCTGATGAAATCCGTTCCGGGAGGAGCTGCTGCTGGAACGTCTGGCAGTTGCCCAGGAAGCGGTGCTGCATCCGCTGCGCATGGGTACCCGGCGCGCCGAAGGGGGCACCGCCGAAGCGCTGGCGTTCAACGAGGTGAGCCTGCTTCGCCAGCTCGCCCAGGCGGCGAAGATCCGCATCACAGTCGATGGCCGCGTGCGCCTGCCCGAGTTGATCTGCGACGGGGTCCTGGTCTCCACCCCGGCGGCTCGCACGGCGTACAATCTGTCGGCGCATGGGCCGATCGTGCCGCTGTCGGCCAACCTGCTGCCGATGACGCCGATCAGCGCGTTCCGGCCGCGCCGGTGGCGCGGTGCACTGCTGCCGAGCGCGGCGCAGGTCGAGTTCGACATTCTGGAGGCCGACAAGCGGCCGGTGTCGGCGGTGGCCAATTCCACCGAGGTGCGCGACGTGGTCGCGGTCTCGGTGCGCGAGGATCGGTCGGTCAGCGTGACCGTGCTGTTCGATCCCGATCAGGGACTGTCGGAGCGGATCATCGCGGAGCAGTTCACGGTGTGATGGGGTAATCGGCCAGGAACTGGGGATGGGTCGCCCCGATGCTGATTCCCTCTCATATACCCAACTTCCGCAGGAAGTTGGGTTAACTCTTGTTTCGCGCGCAGCCGCCACGCCAATCCTGCGCGCGGTATACCCAAATCCTGCGGATTCTGGGTATACCAAGCGGCATTGAAGATAACTCATGTTGCCGATGCACGGACGAACCGCGCGGTGGGTGAGAAAGTCGTGGATGGCCGGCACAAGCAAGGCCGGCCATGACGATGGGGGCGGCCGGGCGGAGAGGGTCAAGGTCAGCGCCTGTTGGTATCATACCAGCCGGCCGAATGTTTAACTTCTCAATCTGTTGTCGGCCGGCTGGTATCCCTTTGATTTCGCGCGCGGCCGCCCCACCAACCCCGCGCGCATACCAGTCGACCTCTCGGTCGACTGGTATCACACCGCCAAATACCGCTGCCTCAACTCCGGGTCCTGATCCAGCACTGTACGCGGCCCGCGCCACACGATCCGCCCGCGCTCGATCAACGCCGCATGCTCCGCCAGCCCGGCGGTGAAGCGCAGGTTCTGCTCGGCGAAGAGCAGCGTCGTGCCCGAGGCCCTCAGGGCGGCCAGCGCCTGGGTCAGCGCCCGCACGATCAGCGGAGCCAGTCCTTCCCCCGGCTCATCCAGCAGCAGCAACGCGGGGCCGGTCATCAGCGTGCGCGCGATCGTCAGCATCTGTTGCTCACCGCCGCTCAGTGTGCCGGCGCGGCGATGTCGCAGGTCGTTCAGAACCGGAAACAGCGACATCACGCGCGCCTCGTTCGAGCGGTCCGGGGCGCCGCGCGACGCGCAGGTTCTCCTCGACGGACAGGTCAGCGAAGATGCGCCGCTCCTCCGGCACATAGCCCAGCCCGAGCCGGGCGATGCGAAAGGGCGGGAGGCCGGCGATCTCCTGCCCTTGGAAGCGGATGCTGCCGGACGCCGGCGGGACCAAGCCGATCAGCGACTTGAGCAGCGTGCTCTTGCCGGCGCCGTTGCGGCCGGCGATCACCCACGCCTCGCCTACCGCAATGTCGATGGATACGTCGGACAGGACCGCCGCCCGCGCGTATCGGACCGACAGGCCGCGCACCGTCAGCATCAGGCGTCTTCACCGAGATAGACGGCGCGAACGCGTGGATCGGCGCGCACCGACTGGGGCGGCCCCCCGGCGATCAGGCGGCCGCGATCCATGACCAGCACACGGTCGGCGGCGCCGAACACCACGTCCATGTCATGCTCGGTGAACAGCACCGCCAGATCCTGTTCGACGACGCGCCGGCGTACCGCCGCAATCAGCGCGACGCGCTCGGCTGCGCCCATGCCCGCGGTCGGCTCGTCCATCAGCAGCACGGCGGGATCGCCCGCGAGCGCCAAGGCGAGTTCCAGCCGCCTGGCATCGCCATAGGCCAGCGCTCCGGCCTGCACCGCGGCCTGCCCCTGCGAGCCCGGCCTGCTCCAGCAGTCGCTCGGCCTGCGCCGCAGCGTAGCGGCGCAGCGCGCGAAGGCCGCGCCATATGCCGCCGCGATGAGACAGCAAGGCGAGTTGCACGTTTTCGCCGACAGTCATCGAGGTGAAGATCTGGGCGATCTGGAAGGTGCGGCCGATGCCGCGGCGGGCAAGCCGCCGGGGCGGCAGGCCGGTCATGGTTCGGCCGCGCAGGGTGATCTGGCCGGCATCGGGGCGAAGCTGGCCGCCGAGCATATTGAAGCAGGTGGATTTGCCCGCGCCATTGGGGCCGATCAGGGCGAGCATCTCGCCGGGATGCAGGGCAAAGGAAACGTCGTCCACCGCGCGGACGCCGCCGAAGGATTTGCGGAGCGCGTGGGCTTCGAGGACGGGCGCGGTCATGCACCGCGGATCTCGGACCGCAGCTTGGCGGCGGTGCCGGCAATTCCGCCTATGATCCCTTGGGGGAAAGCGAGCACGACCAGAACGATGACACCGCCGAGGATGAGCCGCCAGGAGCCGGAGGCCCCCAGGGTGGTGTCGTAGAGGCCGGTATAGACCAGCGCGCCGACGATGGGCCCGGACAGGGTGTGCAGCCCGCCGACCAGCACCATCACCAGCGCGTCCACCGAACGGGGGATGCCCGCATAGCCGGGGAACACGCTGCCCTTGGCGAACACGAACAGTCCGCCCGCCAGGCCCGCGGCAGCGGCGGACAGCCCGAAGACGGCGATGCGTACCGCCGTGGCGTTGAGGCCGATGGCAGCCGCGCGCGCCGGTAAATCGCGAACGGCTCGGAGTGCGAAGCCGAGCGGCGCCTGGATTACCGCGCGCAGGGCCAGCGTGCCGATCACGGTGATCGCCAGGACCAGCCAGTAGAAACGTTCCGGCGTGCCGGCCCAGGACGCCGGCCAGATGTTGAGGATGCCGTTATCGCCTCCGGTCACCGCGTCCCATTGCGAGGCGCCGGCCCAGACGATCTGGGCAAAGGCCAGGGTGATCATCGCCAGGTACACACCGGCGAGACGGACGGTAAACGCCGCGAAGGCGAGACCCGGCGAGCCCGGCGGCAATTGGGGCGAGGACCAGCGAGCCGATCATCGACCCGCCCGCGGCAAGCGCGGCGGCATAGGCGCCAAGGCCAAACCACGCGGCATGGCCGAAGCTCGGCATTCCGCCGGGGCCCATGATCAGGTGCAGGCTGGCCGCGAAAAGCATGAAGATGGCGGCTTCGGTGAGGACGGTGACGGCGTATGGCCCCGCGAGCAACGGGGCGGCGATCGCGGCCGCGAGCAGAATGACGGCGGCGGCACGGAGCAACGGTGAGGCTGGGCGAAGCAGCGGGGCGGCATCGACGTGCGGCTCGGGGATCACGCGGCCAAGCAGACCCTGCGGACGGACGACCAGGACTGCCGCCATGATGGCGAAGCCGAACACCAGCGTGGAGCCGGGCAGGAACAGAATGCCATAGGCCTGCAGCACGCCGACCAACACCGCGGCCAGGTAGGCGCCGGGGACGCTGCCCAGCCCCCCGGTCACCACCACGACGAAGGCGTCGGTCACGGCGGTCAGATCGATTTGCAGATTGGCGGAGTGGTCCGGCAAGGCGAGCACGCCGCCCAAACCGGCCAAAGCGGAGCCGAAGGCGAACACGGCGCTGAACAGCAGCGTCTGGTTCACGCCGAGGGCGCCCAGCATCTCCCGATCCTGGGTCGCGGCGCGGACCAGCGCGCCCCAGCGGGTGCGGTTGAATACCAGCCAGAGCAGCAGAAGCACCGCGGGGCCGATGCCGATGAGCAGCAGATCATACAGCGGGAAGCGTCCGCCCATGATCGGCGACGGACTGGCGCAGCCAGGGCGGGCGCGGCAGCGACAGGTCCTGCGGCCCCCAGATACGCTGGACAAGGTCCTGAATGATGAGCAGTGCGCCGAATGTCGCGAGCAACTGGAACAGCGCCGGCGACCCATAGACCCGGCGCAGCAGGAGCAGTTCGAGGAGCAGGCCGCAGCGGCCACCGCAATCGGCGGTGGCGAGGACGCCGAGCAGGAATGCGGCGGGAGTAGCGGGCAGCCGGGCCAGCACGCTGAAGCCGATATAGGCGCCGAGCATGGTCAGGCTGCCATGGGCGAAGTTGACGATCCGCAGCACGCCGAAGATCACCGTCAGACCGGCGGCGATCAGGAACAGCGACGACGCTCCGGCGAGGCCGGTAAGCCCTTGCAGCAGCAGAACCTGCCCCAAGATCAGGCGCCGGGACGGAGTTTCCGTACGAAATCATCGGACGGCATGACGGACGCGCCATCGATGTAGCGCCAGTCTGTCATGATGCCTTGGCCGTCCTGCACCGCGAGCCGGCCGATATAGTTGCCCATCGTGCTCTGATGATCCAGCGCGCGGTATGTGACGGAGCCGAACGGGGTGGGAAAGGACACGCCGGAGAAGCCGCGCACCAGCGCGTCGGTTTCGGTGCTGCCGGCGGCCTTGATGCCGGCGATGATCGAGTGGATCAGCGCGTAGCCGACGACCGAGCCCATCCTCGGCGCTTCATTGAAGCGCGCCTGGTAGGCGTTGACGAACACCATGTTGGTGGAAGACTTGTCCTGCGCCCACGGATAGCCGGTGACGATCCAGCCGGTCGGCGTTTCATTGCCCAGCGGTTCGAGATACTCGGGCTCGCCGGTCAGCATCGAGACGACGGCGCGGTTCTGGAACAGGCCGCGCGAATTGCCCTGGCGGACGAAGTTCGTCAGGTCCGCAGCGAAGGTCGCATTGAAGATCGCGTCGGGTTTCGCGGCCTCCAGCGCCTGCACGGTGGCCCCTGCATCGATGTGGCCGAGCGCCGGCCACTGCTCGGCGATGAATTCCACGTCCGGGCGCTTGTCCGACAGCAACTGTTTGAACCACTTCACCGCCGACTGGCCATATTCGTAGTTCGGCGCGACCGTGGCCCAGGTCCTTGCCGGCAAGGCCGCGGCGTCGGGTATCAGCATCGCGGCGAGCATGTAGGTGGAAGGACGCAGCCGGAAGCAGGTGCGGTTGCCGTCGCTCCACACCAGGGCGTCGCTCAGGGGCTCACCGGCCGCGTACAGCTTGTTGGCGTGCAGCGCGTAGCCCGAGATCGCCAGCCCGACATTGGACAGATACCCGCCGGCGAGCAGATCGACATTGTCCTGGGTCACCAGTTGCTGCGCCAGGCGGACGGCGTTGGCCGGATTGCCGGCGTCATCGTGGGAGATGATCTCGATCGGGCCGCCCGAGCACGCCGCCTTCGGCGTTGATTTCGTCGCGCGCCATCTCCCACCCTTTGCGATAGGGCAGGGTGAAGGCGGGAATGGCGGTGTAGCTGTTGATCTCGCCGATGCGGATCGGGTGGGCACCTTGTGCGCGCACGATCGCCGGTGCGGCGAGTGCCGCGGTTCCGGCCAGCACGGCGCGCCGGCCGATCCGGGTTGCGTGTGTTTTGTTCATTGCCGCTCCTTGGGCCGCTCCTTGGGCCGCTCCTTCGCGCGCCGTTCCGCGCGCAGGCTGTTCCAATGGTCGATCCGGCGGGCGATCTCGCGTTCGAAGCCGCGGCCGGACGGGTGATAGAAGGTCGTTCGCTCCATGCCGTCCGGGAAGTAGTCCTGTCCGGAAAACGCCTGTTCCTCGGCATGGTCGTAGGCATAGCCGGCGCCGTAGCCGAGGTCTTTCATCAGCCGCGTCGGCGCGTTGAGGATGTGCGCCGGCGGCATCAGGCTGCCGGTGGATTTGGCCGCGGCACGCGCGGCGGATAGCGCGGTATACAGCGCGTTCGATTTCGGCGCGGTCCCCAGATAGACGACGGCCTCGGCAATCGCCAGTTCGCCCTCCGGACTGCCCAGGCGCTCATACGTCTCCCACGCGGCGATGGCCAAGGGCAGTGCGTTGGGGTCAGCCATGCCGATATCCTCGGCGGCGAAGCGCACCAGCCGGCGCGCGAGGTAGCGCGGGTCCTCCCCGCCGTTCAGCATGCGGGCGAACCAATACAGCGCCGCATCGGGATCGGAACCGCGCAGCGACTTATGCAGCGCGGAGATCAGGTTGTAGTGCTCCTCCCGGTCCTTGTCGTAGAGCGCGGCGCGGCGGGCGAGCAGGGCGGTGAGCCCGGCGGGGTCGAGCGGTGGCGTGGTTTCGGGCAGGGCGAAGAGTTGCTCCGCCATGTTGAGCAGATAGCGCCCGTCACCGTCGGCCATGGCGCGGAGCGCGGTTCGGGCGTCTTGCGTCAGCGGCAGGGTGCGGTCCTGTTCGGCTTCGGCGCGGTCGAGCAGTTGTTCGAGCGCGGCATCGTCCAGCCGGCGCAGCACCAGCACCTGGCAGCGCGACAGCAGCGCGCCGTTCAGTGCGAAGGAGGGGTTTTCCGTGGTGGCGCCGATCAGGGTGATGGTGCCGGTTTCCACCACCGGCAGGAATCCGTCCTGCTGGGCGCGGTTGAAGCGGTGGATTTCATCGACGAAGAGCAGCGTGCCTTGTTCGCCTGTGCGCGCCGGCGGGCGGCTTCGTCGAAGGCGCGCTTCAGGTCGGCGACGCCGGAGAACACCGCGGAGAGCTGGACGAAGTGCAGCCCGGCATCGCGCGCGAGCAGGCGGGCGATGGTGGTCTTGCCGGAGCCGGGCGGGCCCCAGAGGATCAGCGAGGCGAGCGAGCCGCGTTCCAGCATCCGGGTGAGCGTGCCGTCGGGGCCGAGGAGATGATCCTGGCCAACGACTTCGGTCAGCGAGGTCGGGCGGAGGCGGTCGGCGAGCGGGCGAGGGCCGGGGGCAGCGGGCGCGTCGGACGGCTCGGGGCTGCCGAACAGGTCGGGCGCGGTGTGGGGGCTGGGTAGCCACAGGGCGAAGGATAGGCGCTTGGGGCGGTCCAGCCTACCGGGGGGCGTTCGTGCCGGACGTTCTGCTTTGTTCAAATGGGCGGGGACGATGGCGGTTGGGCAGGCCCGGCAATCTGAACCCGTCAATCCTCCGGGACACCGGCCTTGCGCAGACCTTCCGCCATCCGTGCGACGAGCGCGACGGCAGCGCCTTTTCCGACACCGCTCATGAGGCAAGCGATGGTTGGCTCGTCGCCGGATTCCTTGAGCCGTCGAACGCACTCCGCGGCTTCATCGACCCGGCCGACATGCCCGCACAAGCTCAGCTTCAAACGCAACGCCGGCATCCCACAATTTTCCCGCAACGCCTCTTCGGCCCACCGTAACGCAGCCTCGTAGCGACCCGCCGCAAAGTGCGCGACCCCAAGTGTGGTACAGAAGGAAAACATCCCAGGATCGAACGGGCTGAGGCGGATCGCTTGCTCGACCGATGAGATCGCCTCTTCGGCCCGATTGAGATACGCGAGAACCAGTGCGCGATGCCCGAAGGCCAGTGCGAAATTTGGATTCAGCGACGATCGCGTGGTCGAGCGCGCTAAGCGCGGCGTCGTTGTCACCGGCGAGCACAGATAAGGTCAGCCCAGCAAAATCAAGGACCAGAGGATCGTCGCCGCCGGCGGCAATCGCCTGCCGAGCCATGCGGATCCCTTCCTCGACTTCCCTGCCGGCGGCAGGGATCCAGTGGCGCTGATACCGCATCATTTGCGACAGGCCGAGCCGTGCCATCGCCAGTGCATAGCCGGGATCGAGTTCCAGCGCTTTGCGTGCCAGCCGAACCGATTCGGCCATGCTCTGCTCGCTGCGCTTAAATACCTGTGCCTGCGCCCGCAGATAGAGGTCGTATGCGTCGAGACTTTCAGTCGGCTTGCGTCCGGCCCGTTCGATTTCAGCAAGCCACAGCTTCGGCTCGATCGCCCCGGCAACCCCCGACGCGACACGGTCCTGCAAATCGAAGACATCATCTAAAGTGCCGTCAAAACGCTCGGCCCATATATGCGCGTCGGTTGCAGAGTTTATCAACTGACCGGCGATGCGTACCCGTCTTCCGAACTTTGCGCACCGAGCCTTCGAGCATGTAGCGCACCCCCAGTTTGCGCGCCATCTGATTTGCGTCGTCTGCGCCGCCCTCATGTGTAAGTCTCGAATTGCGCGCGATCACAAACAGCCACGAAAAACGGGCGATTGCCGTCGTGATCTCTTCGACCATGCCGTAAACGAAGTATTCCTGCTCCGGGTCGCCGGTCACATTCTTGAACGGTAGCACGAGGAGCGATGGCTTTTCCGACCGCGGTAACAGGTTGGGCGCAGCATCGGTCGCGAATATCTCGTCCGGCGACCTCGGCGACTTCGCCGATGAAGCGTACCCCCTTGCGGATAAAGGTACGGACAAGCCGCTGCGCGGTACCATCGTCGCCCACCGCGTGGCGCACGGCGTTGATCCGCGTTGTCAACGCCGACTCCGAGACGATCCGACCGTCCCAGACCGCCCGGAGAATGTCGTCCTTGCTGACCACCCGATCGCGGTTCAGCACGAGGAAGGCCAGCAGATCGAAGGCCTTGGGTTCGAGATCAACCAGTTCGCCGCGGCGCCGCAACTCGCGCCGTCCGATGTCAAGCCGGTGGTCGCCAAACGCCAGAACCACGTCCGCCCCCAGGCAACTCCGTCCTCTTTTGCCGCAACATAAGCCTGCCGTAAGGGAGAAAAAAGCCCGCCGTAAAGCAGAAAACCGGCCCCTGGCGCATGAGTGGCGGGCCTCGGCATCAGGAGAAGGTGATCCATGAGACCTCGGATCGGTTTAGCCGCTGCTCCATGGCACGAAGTTCGGGTTGCGGTCCTGTATCCGGTTTGCTCCAGACCGGGAGAACAGTGATGCTCGTAGGTTGCGGTTTCTCCTCGCGTCGAGACGGGACGGGCGAAAAGCTTAAGCGCAGCGGTCTCAGTATTGCCCTCGCGAGTATGCTTTCTCTGTTCGCTACCACAGGTCACGCTGCCGGAATTAAGGTTATGTGCGACAGTCCCTTGGAACCGGCCTTGGGCAAGGTCGCCGATCTCTTTCACCAAGAAACGAACAATCAGGTGACCTTGGCGTGCGACCCAGGGCCGGCCATAAAAAGGCGGATCGAAGACGGCGAAGTCGCCGATGTTGTTGTCGTTGAGCCAGATTTTGTTGAGGCGCTTACCAATTCGGGCAAAGTGCGTGCTGGAGACAGACCGATGGTCGGCTATGTCGGTGTCGGCCTTGGGAATCGCATTGATAGCCCCGCATATGACATATCGACCACCGACAAACTCAAGAACACTTTGCTCGGTGCTGATTTGATCGTTTTTAACAGTGTCAAATCGGGTGCGGCCTTTGCAGCGGCTCTTGAGCGGCTGGGAATTGCCGAAGTGCTCAAACCGAAGGTTGTACGCACTTCTCCCAATGGCATTTTCGGCCCTGTGTTGAAGGGAAAAGGAAACGACATAGTGGCCGGCACGATGCCGCTCATCGCGACAACGCCGGGCATAAAGCTTCTTGGACCGTTGCCGGGCGATTTACAGAGTTCCATCCCGTTCACCGCCGCGCTGATGACAAGCGCTCCCCAGCGCACGACGGCCGAAAGCTTCATCAGGTTCTTGGTTTCGCCGAAGGCAAAGGAAACGTTCGCAGTGAACGGTGTCACGTCAAAATAACCCTTGGACGCTCAGACTGGGAGAACGATGATGCTCGGACGTATCCTGTTTTGTGCGCGTGATCGTGGGCGTTCTGCTGACAGGACCAACTCGTGCGCAGCAGCGAGCGCCGACCCCACAAGAGATCAATCGTATCGAAGCGCTGGTGACGAAGGCTGCTGCTTTGGTCGAGAGCAAAGGAAAGCAGGCTGCCTTCGCCGAGTTCGGAAAGCGCGACAGCGAGTGGTGGCATGGCGACACCTACCTGTTCGCTTATGAACTGAACGGAAATGTCCTCCTGAACCCTGCGGCTCCGAGCCGGGTCGGGACCAACCCAACCGCGGAAAAGGACGCGAACGGCAAGACATTCCACCAGGCCCTCATAGAGATGGGGCGGGTCAATGGGTCAGGCTGGGTCGATTACCTGATTGCGCGACCCGGAAAGCCAAATCCCTCGCCGAAGTGGAGCTACGTAAAAGCGGTTACGTTCGACGGTGTGCCAGGTGTGATCGGGGCAGGATTTTATCTCGACTAGCAAGCGGCCTCGATCAGCCGCAAATTGCGGGTAACCGACTGCGTCGTCGGATGCTCCGCAGGCGCTGCAATCTTTCAGGTCATGACCCTGTTGGCACGTCCATTCGGGCGTTGACGTGCGTCACCCAGCGCTTTCCACTCGTCAAACCGGATCCAGCCCGGCGGCTGGATACTTGCTCCGCCCGCTCGGGGCGCGGTGCGAGCCCGGGCGCCCGCTCATTGGCCCGTCTGAGCGACCCCAATCAGCCGCAGATTCCGTGCCACCGATTGCGTGGTCGGATGATCCGGTCCCAGCCGCGCCTGATAGATGCCGAGGGCCCAGCGCAGCGCCTCGGCCGCCGCGAGCATGTCGCCCCGGTCGCGCAGCACGCCCGCCAGGTTGTTCGCATCGCGCGCCACACTCACATGCTCCCCACCCAGCGCCGCCTCATCCATCGCCAGCGCCTGCTCCAGCAGCGCCTGCGCGTCGTCGAGTTCGCCCAGATCGTGCAGCACCAGCGCGAGATGGTTGCAGTCGGTCGCCAGTTCCGGCCCCGGCCCCGCGGCGGCGTGCAGCGCCCGCGCCCGCTCCAGATGCGCGATCGCCGCGGCGAAATCGCGCGCGTCGTGGCACAGCCGGCCGAGGTCACGATGCAGCCGCGCAGCCTCGGGACCATCGCCGGGAAGCCCCGCAAGCGTCGCCTCCAGCCGGGCGCGTTCGTCCGGTTCAGGCAAGCGCCCGCTCCGCCGGCGGATAGCGGTGCAGCAGCCGCAGCATCAGCAGCATGGCCGGCAGTGCCGCGAACATCGCGATGGCATAGAACAGCGTCCACCCGGTGGCCTGCGCCAGGAAGCCGGACAGTCCGCCCACCGTGCGCAGCGCGATGGCCGCGAGCGACGACAGCAGCGCGTACTGCGTCGCCGTGAAGGCCGGCGAGCACAGCCCGGACAGGTAGGTGATGAACGCCGCGTCGGCCATGCCCTCGGCAAAGGCTTCCGTCACCACGGTGGCGAACAGGATGTGCCGTTCACCGGCCGAGGCGGCCAGCAGCAGATACATCGCCATCGCCGCGGTCTGCACGCAGCCGGTCGATAGCAGCGCGCGTCCGACGCCGAGCCGGGCGACCAGCCAAGCGCCGATCGCGGTGCCGGCGAAGGTCGCCGCCAACGAGAATGGCCCGTTCGCCACCGCGATGCTGGCGCGGTCGAAGCCGAGCGAGGTGTAGAACGGTGCGGTCATCACCCCGGCCATCGCCTCGCCCAGCTTGAACAGCGCCACGAAGCCCAGGATGGTCAGCGCGCCGGGGCGGGACAGTATCTCTCGCAACGGGTCCACCACCGCGGTGCGCAGGCGATGGGCGAAAGCGGTGGCGGGCACGATGACGCCGCGCAGCGGCTCCGGCGCCAGCAGCGTCACAATCGGGCTGAGAAACAGCAGCGCGGCGACCATCAGCAGCGCCCCGTGCCAGCCCAGGCCGTCGGCGGCCTTGATCGCACCGGCGCCGGAAATCAGCAGCGCGATCCGGTAGCCCCAGACATAGGCCGCCATCGCGGCGCCCTGGCGCCTCGGCGGGAAAGGTCTCGATGCGCCAGGCGTCGATCACGATGTCCTGGCTGGCCGACAGGAACGCCACCAGGGCCGCGGCGGCGATGGCTCCGGCCGGAGCGGCCACCGGGTTGGACAGCGCCAGCGCCACGGCGGCGAGGGCCAACAGCGGCTGGATCGTTGCCAGCCAGCCTCGCCGGCGGCCGAGCGCGCGCAACGGCCCTGGCGGTGCCACCTGGTCCAGCATCGGCGCCCAGAGGAACTTCAGCGAATAGGCCAGGCCGACATTGGCGGTTAGGCCGATCAGCGCGAGCGAGACCCCGCCTTCGGACAGCCACAGCCGGAACGTGAAGCCCGACAGCGGCAGCGGCAGCCCGCTGAACAGCCCGTAGGCGCCCATGAGCCACAGGCGGCGGTCCGCCAGGATCGGGGTTTCGTCCGGCACCTGGGCTTGCTGCGCGATGCGCGGGGATTCTTCAAGCCGTGTTGCGCGCCCCGGTTCGTATCCGTAAGACTCTGCGCGCCATGAATGACGCACTGTCCGGACCGCAAGAGAAATTCCCGGTCTCCAACCGCAACCGGCTGCGACGCAAGCACGAGCGCGGGCGGCACGACCGCGCGAGCGTCTATCAGATCATGGATGCGGCGATGGTGTGCCACATCGCCTACGTGATCGACGGGCAGCCATACTGCACGCCGACGGCGTTCTGGCGCGAAGGCGATCATGTGTACTGGCACGGCTCCTCGGCCAGCCGGATGCTGCGGGCCGAGTTGCAGGGCATCCCGGTGTGCCTGACCGTGACGCACATGGATGCGATCGTGCTGGCGCGGTGCGGGTTCAATCATTCCATCAATTACCGCGCAGTCATGGCGTTCGGGCACGCTCATAAGATCGAGGCGCGTGAGGCAAAGCTGCGCGCGATGGATGCGTTCATCGACCGCTTCTTCCCCGGGCGTTCCAAGGTGCTGCGCACGCCAACGGAGCAGGAGATCAAGGCCACGACGATTCTGGGGATGGAGATGGAGGAGGCGTCGGGCAAAATCCGCGACCTGGATGTGCATGACGAGGAAGAGGACTACGCGGTGCCGGCCTGGACCGCGCTGATCCCGGTGCGCACAGTGATCGATGCGGCCGTGGAGTGTCCTCGTCAGCATCCGGATGCGTCACGCGAGGCGGGCGGCATGGGCTGCGTATCAGCCGGGACGGCGGCTCGATGAGCTGATGACGGAAATGTACCGGCACGAATATCCTGAGGAATAGGTTTACCCCAGCGCCGCGGTTTCAAGCGTGATGCCGGACCCGTAGCTGAGCGCGCCGGGAAGGCTGGTGAAGCCCTGCACGGTTCGCTTCATCGCGTAGGCCTGGGTGCGCCAGCACAGCGTGACCATCGGCGCATCCTGGAGCGCGGTGCGCTGCAGGTCCTGGTAGATCGCGTGGCGCTTCGCCGCGTCGAACTCGCGCCGGCCGGCGGTGAACAGCTCGTGGATGCGCGGCGTCGGCATGAAGGCGCTGCGGCCGTAGGTCAGCGGCAGTTCGCCATCGAGCACGGTCTGCATCCCGTCCGGGTCGTTGTTGTCGGTCACGGTGCCGAACACCGCCATTTCGGTACTGCCCGCGGTTGCCCAGCGCGACGCGCTGGCCCCATTCGGGCAGGTTCAGCGTGGCCTGGATGCCGATGGCGGCCAGATGCTGCTGCACGACCTCGGCGGTGGCCTTGTGCATGCCGTATTGCGCTGTGGACAGGATGGAGCAGGTGAAGCCGTTCGGCTTGCCGGCCTGCGCGAGGTAGGATTTGGCGCGTTCGGGATCGTAGGTCCAGACATTCGCAAGGGCGGGGTCGTAGAACTCGGTGCCCGGTGGGATCGGCATGCCGCCCAGCGGCGCGCCATGGCCGAAGAAGGCGGCCTGAACGATGTCCTCCCGCTTGATGGCATAGGCCACGGCCTGGCGGATGCGCGGGTCGGTGAACGGTCCGGTCTTGCCGTTGAAGAGCAGGTTCATGAAGGGACCGACTGTGCCGTCGAGGCGCAGGGTCGGGTCATGCTCGACTTCGGTCATCGACTGCCAGGGCACGTATTCGATGATGTCCACATCGCCGGCGTGCAGGGCGGCGAGGCGCGCGTTCTCATCGGCATAGGCGATGAAGCGGATGCGCGGGCGTCTTGGGCAGGCCGGGCTTGTAGAATTTGCCGAAGGCGGCGAGTTCGATAGCCACGCCGTGTTCCTGCGAGGCGATGGTGTAGGGGCCGGCGCCCACCGGTGTGCCGCCGTTCTGGGCCGAGCGCTGCTCGATGATCGGCATCTGCGGGTTGCCCATCCACAGCGGCACGGTGACCGTCGGTTCCTGCATGACGAGCCGCACGGTGCGGGGATCGGGCGTTTCGACTGCCTTGATGGCCTGGAGTTGGCCGTTCAGGTAGGCAGTGTGCTGGGTGCGCACCTGGTCGATGGTCCAGGCGACATCGGCGGCGGTGACGGGATTGCCGCTGTGGAAGACGGCGTCGCGGAGGTGGAAGACCCAGGCGGTTTCGCCGTCGGGTGCCCAGCTTTCGGCGAGTTCGCCGCGGAGTTTTCCGTCCGGCCCGAATGAGAGCAGGCCGCGATAGAGGCAGATTTTGACGGTTGCGGCTGCCTGGCCGGTCGAGGTCCATGGCTGCAGGTTCGGCGGATAGGCGGACAGGCCGAAGCGGAGGGTTTTTGCCTCGTGCCCGCGCGCGGTGAGCGAGGGCCGGCAACGCTGCGGTTCCGAGAATCAGGCTACGGCGGGCAATGCGCATGGCTGGCCCCTTTTGTCGCGGACTTGAGGCGAGCGTACCCGGGCCGTACCGTTGGCGTCCATTGGCGAAGGAGACAGGGATGACGCGCAAGGTACGGATGGCGGAACTCACCGGCGGCGAGGCGCGGGAGATCTACGCCCGCAACCCGGTGATCCTGCTGCCGATGGGAAGCCACGAGGACCAGGGGCCGCATGCGCCGATGGGTGACTATCTGTCGGCCGCGCGCATCGCGGATCTGATCGCGGCACGCGCAACGGAGCATGGGCAGGAGACTGTGGTGGCGCCGGTGCTGCCGTTCGGCGGCGCAGACTATTTCGGCGCGATGCCGGGCGGGATTGCGCTCGAGCAGGCGACGCTGCGCGCGGTGATCGCGGACATGCTGCGGTGCCTACTCCGGCATAAATTGACGCGGCTGATCGTCATCAACGGGCATGGCGGGAACGTGCAGGCGATCCACGACGCGTGTATCGAGGTGTATCGCGCGCAGCAGGTGCTGATCCCGAGCCTGTATCTGTGGCGGATCGGCTATGCGCTGCTGCCGGGGATACTGGGCGCGGACAAGGCGAAGGAAGCGGCGGGGCATGGGGCGGACCCGCTGACCAGCGTGGCGATGCATCTGTTCCCCGACCTGATGCGGCCGGACCTGGTGCCCGGGCCGTCACCGCTGAAAAGCGTGCGGGGTCTCGAAGCGGTTTCGTTCGGAAACGTACGGTTCGAGGGCGTGGAGGTGCAGCTTCCCGTCGAGTACGACGAGATTGCCCCGAACGCGGTGCGCAGCGGCAATCCGCTGCTGTGTTCGGCGGAAACGGGCGCGGCGCTGGTGGAGCGGCTGACGGAGATCGGCGCGCGGTTCATCGCGCAGTGGGTGAAGGCCGGTTAAACTCTTTTCCGGCTGGCTGTCGCCGCTCGAAAAAGAGTCTAGGTTTATTTGAGCCGGCAATTCACACACCGGGTGATTCCACCCGGTGTGATCGCAGGCTAGATCGACGCCTGAAGCCCAAACCGCGCGGTCTCGCGGAACGTCATGTCGGGCCGGGGCAGATTGTAGTGGGCGCGCAGAGTTTCGCCGGCGTATTCGCGTCTGAACAGTCCCTGCCGCTGCAGCAGCGGCACGACCTCGGCGACGAAGACATCGAGCATGGCCGGCAGCACCGGCGGCATGAGATTGAAGCCGTCGGCCGCGCCATTGTGGAACCAATCGACCATGAGGGCGGCGATCTGTTCCGGCGTGCCGATGGTCACATAATGCCCCCGTGCGCCGGCCAGGTAAGCGAGCAACTGCCGCAGCGTGGGTTTTTCCCGGCGCACCAGGCCGACGATCACTTCGGTGCGGCTACGCGCGGCCTCCACGGTGGAGGGATCGGGGAAGTCCTCGGGCGACAGAGGCCTATCGAGCGGGAGGTGTGAAAAGTCGTGGCCGCCGAAGCGGCCGGACAGGCGCTTGCGGCCGACTTCGGGATCGCTCAGGTCGTTCAGTTCGCTTGCGATGCGCTGGGCTTCTTGCTCGGTGCCGCCGATGACGGGGCTGAGACCGGGCAGGATCAGCACATGCTCGGGATCGCGGCCTTCCTCGACGACGATCTTCTTGAGGTCGGCATAGAAATCGCGGGCGGTCGCCTGTTCCATCTGGGCGGTGAAGACCGCCTCGGCGTGACGGGCGGCGAAGCGGCGCCCGGTTTCGGAGGAGCCGGCCTGCACGAAGACGGGCCGGCCCTGCGGACTGCGCGGCAGATTCAACGGGCCGGTGACCTGATAGTGCGGGCCCTTGTGATTGATCGGCCGGATGCTGCCCTGGTTTGCGTATTCGCCGCCGGCGCGATCATCGATCACCGCATCATCGGACCAACTGTCCCAGAGCGCCTTGACGACGTCCATGTACTCCTCGGCACGCTGGTAGCGTTCCTCGTGCGAGAGCGGACCACCGCCACCGTAATTGCCCGAGGCACTGGCGAGCCACGTGGTGACGATGTTCCAGCCGATACGGCCGCGGGAGATGTGATCGAGTGAGGCGAACTGCCGCGCCAGGTTGAATGGCTCGGTGTAGGTGGTGGAGCATGTGGCAATGAGGCCGATGCGGGAGGTCTGCATTGCCATGGCGGCCAGCGCGGTGATCGGCTCCAGCCAGGTTCGCGGGGCGTGGGTGACGTCGTCCCCCACACCAAGCGTGTCTGCGAGGAAGACGGAATCGAAGCAACCTGCTTCGGCTTTTCGGGCGACGGCGACGTAGTAGTTCGGAGTCGGTCAGTGCCAGCGGAGATGCGCCGGGATGGCGCCAGGAGGCCTCGTGATGGCCACGTCCGTGGATGAACAGGTTGAGGTGAAGCTGACGAGGCATGACCGCTCCGTTCTAAAGCGGGTTCGGGCCGACGATTTCCCAATGGTAGCGCTCAAATGCCCGAGCGCGCTCATCGGCGTCCATCTGCGACCCGTCCGAGAGCTTCTCGATATAGCCGCCGGCATCCGCCGGGGTGTAGAGGAACAGCACGCGGCCGGTTTCGGTGCCGGTGTTCTTCCAGGCATGCGGCACATTGCGCGGCATGAAGGCGCAGGTGCCGGGACCGCCGACGCTGATCTCGTCGCCGATCTTGAAGGTGAATTCGCCGGAGAGGACCCAGGCCACCTCATCGCTGTCCCGATGCAGATGATGCAGGCTCGTGGTGCCGGGGGGTAGGGTTTCCTCGAACATCATGATGCTGTCGCCGGTCTCATGGCCCAGCAGTTTCAGGTCGAAGAAGCGGCCGGGTGTCGGCGCGTCGTAATGCTTTCCGCCGCCGGGCGGTATAACGAAACCCTTCGCGGTGCTCATGGATCCGTGCCTCCCTTAAGAAACGCGCGGTGGAGTGGCCTCGAACCGGTCCAGCGTGGACCAGATGCGCGCCATTGCGGCGTCCCGATCGTATAAATTATACAGCGAAGCGGCCAGACGGGCCGGATCACCGGAGTAGTAGCGCTCATACAATTGCTGCCGGCCGGAGAAGGACGACATCGCGGCATCGAAGGCCAGCCGGAACAGGCGGATGCGGTCGCGCGAGCCGGTGTTGGCGGACTGAAAGTAGGTTTCCACGTCCGGCCAGATGGCGCTTGTGGTTTCCGCGAAAGACGGCACGGCGACCAGACCGCCGGCACCGAGCGTCTGGATGATTTCGCACATGCGGGCGAACATCTTCGGAAACATGGTACGCACGGTCCATAGCGGCATGGCGGCCGGGGTGATGACGCCTTGCGCGTTGGGCGCGGCATCCACCTCGGCGGCGCGCATGCAGGAGCGGCAGAATTCGGTGAACTCGATCAGTTCGGCGAGCATGCCCTGGACGTGCAGGTGCTGATCGATATTGGTGGATTTCGCGATGGCGAAGCCGAGGCCCATCATGAACTCGGCCTTGCAGAGATTCTTCACCGTGAACTGGTGCATGACCTGCGGATAGGTGCCGGTGCGGTCATACAGGCCGTTGCACATGGCGGCATCGCGGTGAATGAACACGCGTTCCCATGGCACCAGCACGTTGTCGAACACGGCCACGGCGTCGGTTTCATCGAAACGGAGCGAGAGCGGATAATCCATGGGTGAGGCAGCCGCGGCGGGTGCGATCGGCGGGCGGCAGATGAAGCGCAGACCCGGCGTGCGCACGGGGATGCTGAAACCGAAGGCGTAGGGCGCTGCCTCCGGCGTGTTGGCGATGTAGGTGGAGGGCATGACCATGATCTCGTCGGCGAAGGCCGCGAGAGTTGCGACCATGCGGGCACCTGAGATAACGATACCCTGGTCGGTTTCCTTTGTGATCTTCGCCGCGAGGTCCTTGGATTGCTGCTCCACGGGCCGAGAGCGGTCAACCTGCGGATTGACCAGGGTGTGGGTCATGACCAGGTCGTTTTCCCGCATGTGGAGGTAATAGTTGCGGACGTGATCGGCAAAGCGCGGCTCGTGCTTGCCAAATTCCTGGTGGGCGGAGGCGAAGCCGGCGAGCATGACGTTCATATAGTCCGGGCTGCGGCCGAACATGCCGCAGGTGGCCTGGTTCCAGGCCATCATCATGTCGCGCCGGCGCACGAGATCATCGACCGAGGCGGGCTGGATGAAGGACAGACCGACGCGGTCGCCGGAGGTGGGGGAGGTGTAGGTCATGCGCTCGACCAGTGCCGGGTCGTGCTGCATGTCCATCAGCATGGCCATTGTGCCGGCGGCGCCGGTGAAGCGGCGGTCGGTGGTGACGTCCTTCACTTGCTCGCCGTCAATCCAGATGCTGCGGTCATCCCGGAGGTTGGCGAGGTAGGCGGCGCCGGTGCGGGTTCCCATGGACGCAGGCTAGCGCCGTGCCGCCCCGATGTCATTCCGCTTCATAGTGAGCCGATCAGACGGGAGAGCAGGCCGCGCGATTGGCTGTGGAGCAGATGCTCGAGATCGGCGGCGGTGCCGGTGATGTCGGGATCGGTGGTGGAGAGCGATCCGAGCAGCAGCCGCGGCGAGCCATCCGGGGCGAAGACGTAGATGGCGGAGGAGTGGGTTACTTCGTAGGGATGGGTTTTGGTTGCGGGCGATACCGAATAAGCGATGCGATAGCGGCGCGCGAGCCTGGCGATGCATCACTGTCACCCCGCAGACCCACGAACAGCGGCGAAAAGGCTGCCGTATAATCCTTCAGGATCGGCAGCGTGTCGCGGTCGGGATCGACGGTGACAAAGAGCAGGCGGAAGTGCTGCATGTCCTCGCCCAGCTTGTCGAACACCTTCGCGACGCGCTGCAACGTCAGCGGGCAGACATCGGGACATTGGGTGTAGCCGAAATAGAGCAGCACGAACCTGCCCTTGAAGTCGGATGCCGTGACCGGCTTGCCGGTGTTCGCGTCTGTCATGTCGAACGACAAATTCGGGACGTAGCCGGTAATGTCGGTGTTGTGCCAGGCATAGGCCAGCGCGGCCGGGGAGCCGGCGAGGAGCAGCGCGCCGCTGATCAGCACGAGGCGGCGCGACAGGGTTGCGGCGTCGTGGTCCGGCATGGGATTCAAGCCGCCTTCGCCTGATCCGCGATGCGCGCCAAACTCCCCAGCACATCCCGCGCCATCTGCACCCGCTCTGCCAGGTCCATCTCCCGCGACACCGCCAGCTTGTGGTCCGGGCGCAGGCGCACCAGTCCGCCCTTGCTGCCCAGCCACGCCACCAGCCCCGCCGGATTGCGAAATGCGTTGCCGCGGAACGCCACGACCATGCCCTTGGGGCCGGCCTCCAGCTTCTCCACGCCGGCTTCTCGGCAAGCCCGTTTCAGTGACACCACCGCCAGCAGGTTCTCGACCTCGGCCGGCAACGGCCCGAACCGATCCACCAGTTCGGCCGCTATGGCCTCGGTCTCCGCGTCGGACGCCAACCCGCCGATCCGCCGGTACAAGCCCAGCCGCACCGGCAGGTCGCGCACGTAATCCTCGGGGATCAGCACCGGCAGACCCAGCGTGATGTTGGGTGTCCAGTCGCGTTCCTCGCCCCGCTTGCCGGCCCCGGCGCGAAGATCGGCAACCGCATCCTCCAGCATCTGCTGATAAAGCTCGATGCCCACCTCTCGGATGTGCCCCGACTGCTCGTCTCCGAGCAGGTTTCCCGCGCCGCGGATATCCAGATCGTGCGACGCGAGCGTGAACCCGGCGCCCAGACGTGTCCAGCGTCTGCATCACCTCCAGCCGCTTCTGCGCGGCGGCCGAAAGCCGATGCGTCTGCGGCCACGTCAGATAGGCATAGCCGCGCTGCTTCCCGCGGCCCACCCGGCCGCGGAGCTGATACAACTGTCCCAGCCCGAACATGTCCGCCCGGTGGATCACGAGCGTGTTCACCGCCGGCATATCCAGGCCGCTTTCCACGATGTTCGTCGAAAGCAGGATGTCGAACTTGCCGTCGCTGAATTCCGTCATGACGCGTTCGAGCTCTGTCGGCGCCAGCCGCCCATGGGCCTGCGCCATCTTCGCCTCCGGCACGATGTCGCGCAGGCGCTCCGCGATGCGCGGCATGTCCTCGATCCGCGGCACCACGCAGAACACCTGCCCGCCACGGAACCGCTCGCGCTGGATCGCCTCGCGCACCACCACAGAGTCGAACGGCATGATGAAGGTCCGTACCGCCAGACGATCGACCGGCGGTGTCGCGATCACGCTCATCTCCCGCACGCCGGTCAGCGCCAACTGCAACGTGCGCGGGATCGGCGTCGCGGTCAGCGTCAGCACATGCACGTCCGCCCGCAGTTGTTTCAGGCGTTCCTTGTGTGCCACGCCGAAATGCTGTTCCTCATCGATCACCAGCAATCCGAGCGCCGCGAACTGGATCGACTTGGCCAGCAGAGCGTGTGTGCCGATCACCAGATTGACCGACCCGTCGGCGATGCCCTTGCGGATCTCCGCGGCTTCCTTCGCAGGCACCATGCGGGAGAGTTGCGCGATGCGCACGGGGAGGCCGGTGAAGCGTTCGGAGAATGTGCGGAAATGCTGCCGCGCCAGCAACGTGGTCGGCACCACGACCGCGACCTGGGCACCCGACATGGCGGTGATGAAAGCGGCGCGCAGCGCCACCTCGGTTTTGCCGAACCCGACATCGCCGCAGATCAGCCGATCCATCGGGCGGCCGCTCGCGAGATCCTCCAGCACGTCGGCGATGGCGCGCGCCTGGTCCTCGGTCTCGGCGAACGGAAAGCGGGCGCAGAACTCGTCGAAGCTGCCCTCGGGCGGAGCCATGATATCGGCGTCGCGCACCTTGCGCTCGGCGGCGGTGCGGATCAGCACCGCGGCCATGTCGCGGATGCGGTTCTTCATCCGCGCCTTGCGGTTCTGCCACCCCGTCCCTCCCAGCCGGTCGAGCGCCACGCCCTGCGCTTCGCTGCCGTAGCGCGACAGAACCTCGATGTTCTCCACCGGCAGGAACAGCTTCTCGTTGCCCTCGTAGATCAGGCGCAGGCAGTCATGCGGCGCGTCCGACACCGTCAGCGTCGTCAATCCGTCGTATCGGCCGATGCCATATTCCTGGTGCACCACCAGGTCGCCCTCGGCGATCTCGGTGGCCTCGGCGATGAACTGATCGGCCCGCTTGCGCCGTCGCGGCGGCCGGCTGATGCGTTCGCCCAGCAGGTCTTGTTCGGCGACCAGCGCCAGGCGTTCGGCCACGAAGCCGCGCTCCACACCCAGCACGACCAGGGAGATCGATCCGGCAGGTTTGCGGCGAATGGCGGCCCACGTATCCTCGGGCGACGCGTCCGCAACGCCATGCTCGCGCAAAAGATTGGTCAGGCGTTCACGCGAACCGCGGGTCCAGGCAGCGAGCACGACGCGCCGCCCTTCATCAGCCCAGCGAGACGCCTGGGATTTGAGCTGTTCGAAGACATTCGCGCCGCCCTGGGAACCAGCCGCCTGGGAGAAAATCGGTCCGGGCCGCCCCGACCCGTCCACTCCCACCGCACCGTCCGGCCGGGCAAACGGACTGAACGCCAGCAGCGGGCCGGCACCAGCATGCGGTCCCATTCGGCCCGCGTGAGATAGAGCCGCCCCGGGGGAAGCGGGCGATAGGGAACCTCGTTCTCGCGGGGCGGCAATTTGCGCGCCTCGTAGTGGTCGGCGATCATGTCCAGCCGCGCCGCAAGGACCTCGTCCGACTGGTGATCGAGGCTGACCGAGGCGCCGGGCAGATAGTCGAGCAGCGTTTCCATCGCCGGCTGGAACAGCGGCGTCCAGTGTTCCATGCCGGGATGGCGGCGCCCCTCCGAGACCGAGAGGTAGATCGGATCTTCCGCGGCCTGCGGGCCGAACAACTCGCGCCAGGCGCTGCGGAAGCGCGAGACCGAGTCCTTGTCCAGCGGCACTTCCGAGACCGGGCGCAGCACCAGGCGGTCGCGCTTTCGCCGCGCTGCGCTGGGTTGCGGGATCGAAGGCGCGGATCGATTCCACCGTGTCGCCGAACAGGTCGATGCGCACCGGATCGGGTTCACCGGCCGCGAAGATGTCGATGATGCCGCCGCGAAGGGCGTATTCGCCCGGCTCCATCACCGTGTTGGCGCGGCCGTAGCCGTTGGCTTCCAGGAAGCGCGCCAGTTCCTCGGGCTGAAGATCGCCGTTCACGGTGATCTCCAGACTGGCGCCCTGGAAGGCGGCGCGCGGCGGCACGCGCTGGACCAGCGCATTCACGGTTGTCAGCACGATGCGCGGCTTGCGCGCGGGTTCGAGCAGCCGTGCCAGCGTGGCGATCCGCTCGGACACCAGCGCCGGATTGGGGCCGACGCGGTCGTAGGGCAGGCAATCCCAGGCGGGGAACGACAGGATCTCGGCTTCGGGGAGCACGAACGCCAGAGCCTCGGCGATCCGCGCCATGCGCGCGTCATCGCGGGCAACGTGCAGCACATGGCCGGCGAATTCGGCCCGGCGTCGCGCGAGCAGGAAGGCGTCCCAGCCTTCGGGGGCACCGTAAACGATGGCGGCTTGGGTCACTGGTAGGCGTCCCTGATGCGGCGGAGCATGGGGCAGTCCACCTCGGGCGGGATGGGCGCGCGGCCGGTCAGCCAGTCGGCCAACGCCGGGTCGGGCAGTTCCAGCAGCGCTTCGAGCTCGGCAAGTTCGGGTTCGGTGAAGGCGGCAATGCGGGAGGCGACGAAGCCACCGATGAGCAGATCGTTTTCATGCGTGCCGCGATGGGTGGCGCGGTACAGCAAGCGGCGCCGCCTGGGGTCAAGGGCGGGCGGGTCGAGCAGTGTCATTGCTGGGGATATAGGCGTCAGACGAGTATTCGGCCAATCAAGAGGCTGGACCGCCGCCTTAGGCGCCTATGAGCTGGAACCCTTCCACCGCCGCTGCCTGAGCGAGCCGCGTGTCCAGTGTGACGAACGCCAGGGAATCCGGCTGGCCGTCGGCGCCTACGAAGGCAGCCGCGAGTTGCAGCGCATCCGCCGCCCGCAGCGAATGAACACGCAGGAACCGGATGGCGCTCTCTTTGAGGCGGTCGCTGGGATCAACGTCCACCCACCCGTTGGCAAGTTCCGCCAGCCGCCGGAGAGCCTCGGAGGCACCCAGCCGATCCAGTGCACCCGATCGTCCCAGTCGCGATACGGCAGACGCGCACTCGATTTCCGAACCCCACCAGACGAGCATGTTAGGGTCCTGCTCTATCAGAGCGTTCATCTGAGCGCTTGTCGGCTCCGTCACCAAGAGCGGAACGATGGCGGAGGTATCCCAGAACTTCACCAGCCTTCTCGCCTCTCCTCCAGCAACGCCTCCACCACCGAGGCCCCGGGCGCTGCCTGGGGCGGCGGCGTGGTCAGCAGCCATTTCGGAATCGGCTGCTTCGGCAGCCGTACCAGACCCTGGCGAGCGAGGCGGGCCAGTCGCCCCTCCGGATCGTCCATGGGGGCGACCGGCTCCAGCCGCGCCACCGGGCGGCCACGATCGACAATCAAAACCGGCGAGCCGTTGGCGAGACCGTCAATCAGCGCACTCAACTGGTTTTTGGCCTCCGTGATGCTCGCGACTTTCATCTGGCTAAAATAGCCATGCCGAAAAGGCTATTCAAGCTTGATCTCACACGCCTAGCGACATCTGGCCGCCATCCGTCGCGAAATTCGACAGTGCGACCCCAAGCAGGCGGATCGGGATCGGCGGGGGAAACTCGCGGCTCAGAAGCTCCAGGCTGAGGTGCTCGAGCGCCGGCAGGCTCGCGATGCCTTCGGCGACGGACCGGCTGCGCGTCGCGCGGCGGAAATCGGCATACTTGATCTTCACCGTCACGGTGCGGGCGGCGCGGCCCTCCCGCGTGTAGGAGTCCCAGAGCTTCTCGAGCAGAGCGGCGATTACGGGGCTGACGTCGGACCAGGCGGTCAGGTCGGTTTCGAAGGTGCGTTCCGCACCGATGGACTTGGTCTCCCGGTCCGGCGTGACGGGCCGCGCATCCTCGGCACGGGCGATCGCGTAATAGAACGCACCCGCCTTGCCGAAATGCGTGGTGAGAAACGCCAGCGACACATTCCTGAGATCGGCGCCGGTGTGCAGGCCAAGCGCCTGCATCTTGCGCGCGGTGACCGGCCCCACGCCATGGAACGCGCCGATGGGCAGCGTTTCCACGAAACGCGGGCCGCTGCTCGGAGGGATCACGAACAGCCCGTCCGGCTTGCGGTAGTCGGACGCCAGCTTGGCCAGGAACTTGTTGTAGGACACGCCGGCTGACGCGGTCAGCCCGGTCTCATCACGAATCGCCGCCTTGATCGCCCGGGCAATCTCGGTCGCCGTGGCACCGGCCTCGGCTGCCTCGGTCACGTCGAGATACGCTTCATCGAGCGACAATGGCTGCACCAGGTTCGTGTGGCGCGCCAGGATCGCCCGCACCTGCCGGGAGACCTGCTTGTAGGCATCGAAGCGCGGCCGAACGAAGATCAGCTCGGCGCATAGACGAGCCGCCGTGGCCGAAGGCATCGCCGAACGCACACCGAAGGGCCGCGCCTCGTAGCTGGCGGTCAGCACCACGCCGCGCGGCCTCGGGCTGCCGACCGCGACGGGCTTGCCGCGTAGCGCCGGATCGTCGCGCTGCTCCACCGCCGCATAAAACGCGTCCATGTCGATATGGATGATGGCCGACGGGCTGGTCCGAGGACTCGCGCACGGGCACGAGCGCAGAGTAGAGCATCCGCCGCCATGTCGCTTCTCGTCATTTCCCGCGCGGTGATCCGCCTGGCCGGCCGCACGCTGCTCGACCGCGCGGACCTGACCGTCGATCAGGGCCGCCGGATCGGACTGATCGGCCGCAACGGCGTGGGCAAATCGACGCTGCTGCGCGCCATCGCGGGAGAAATCGCGCTGGACGACGGGGAGATCCGCCTCGCCGCCCGCGCCCGCATCGCCCAGATCCGCCAGGAAATGCCCGAAACCATCTGCCACCCCGCTGGAGCATGTGCTGCAGGCCGACCCCGAGCGCCTGGCGCTGCTGGCCGAAGTCCGAACACAGCCCCGCCCACCGCGCGGCCGAAATCCACGAGCGGCTGCTGCGCCATCGACGCAAGCTCGGCACCGGCCCGGGCCGCCGCCATCCTCGCGGGCCTCGGTTTCAACGAAGACGATCAATCCAGGCCGCTATCCGCCTTCTCCGGCGGCTGGCGCATGCGTGTCGCCCTCGCCGCGGCCCTCTTCGCCGCCCCCGATCTGCTCCTGCTCGACGAACCGACAAACCACCTCGATCTCGAAGCGACGATGTGGCTCGAGGACTGGCTCGCCCGCTTCCCCGGCGCCGCCCTTATCGTTTCACATGATCGGAACCTGCTCGATCGCGCCGTCGAAGCCATCGCGCATCTCGACCGCGGCACCATCAGCGTCACGCCAGGCGGATTCGCCGAGTTCGTGCGCATCAAGACGGAGCGCGCGTTGCAGCAGGCGCGCGCGGCCGAGCGCATCGCACAGCAGCGCGCCCACATCCAATCCTTCATCGACCGCTTCCGCTACAAGGCGAGCAAGGCGCGTCAGGCCCAGGCGCGGGTCAAGGCGCTGGAACGGCTGCCGGTGATCGACGCCATCGTGGAACCGGCGCCGGTGCGGTTCGACTTCCCCCAGCCCTCGCCCCTGGCGCGGCCGATCCTGGTGCTGGACCGCGTGTCGGTCGGGTACGACGGCCGGCCCGTGCTGCGGAACATCTCCCTGTCGATCGATATGGACGATCGGCTCGCGCTGCTCGGTGCCAACGGCAACGGCAAATCGACATTGGCCCGGCTGATCGCGGGACGGCTTGAATCACTGGCCGGCGAGGTGCGGCGGCAGCCCAGATTGCGCGTGGGCTATTTCGCCCAGCATCAGATGGAGGAGCTAGAGAGCGCGGACACACCCGTCGGCCACATGCAGCGCGCGCTGCCCAAGGCGGCGGAAACCGCGGTCCGATCGCACCTGGCGCGGTTCGGACTGGATGCCGATCGAGCCGGCACGACAGTGACGAGCCTCTCAGGGGGCGAGAAGGCCCGGCTCCTGCTGGCTCTGGCAACCCGGGACGCGCCACACCTGCTGATCCTCGACGAGCCGACCAACCACCTGGACATCGATGCACGTGAAGCCCTGGTGAAGGCCCTCGCGTCGTTTGAAGGCGCGGTGATCCTGATCACGCACGATCCGCATCTGGTGGACCTCGTGGCCGACCGGCTGCTGCTGGTCGCCGACGGGACGGTGCAGCCCTTCGACGGCGACCTGAACGACTATCGCGCACTGATGCAGGAGCGCGCTCGCCCCGCCGCCCGCGATGCGGCCCCGCGCCGGCGCGACGAACGCCGGGACAGGGCACAGGCGAGACTGGCCCAGGCGCCGCTGCGCAAGCGTGCGCGGGAGGCCGAGGCGGCGATCGCCCGGCTCAGCGCCGAACGCAGGCGGGTCGAAACACGGCTCGCGGACCCGATGCTGTACGCGGCTGATGACGCCGGCCAGATCGTCCAACTTCAACTGCGGCTAGCAGAAATAGCCCGCGAAATGACGGCTCAGGAAACGGCGTGGCTCGAGGCGGAGGAGGCGCTTTCCGAGACGCTCTAACCCCTCAGGTCGGTGACATCCTGGCGGCGCGGCGGAGAACCCTGCCGCCAAGCCTGGAACCGGTAGGCCACCCAAGCCACGCAGGCCGCGAGCACGGCGAGCGGAATGAGCATGGTGGCGATCCACAGCGCGAGGGCCGCGACACCCAGCGCGCCCGCCACAACCGCCACCGTCAGCGCGATGCCGGCGATGCGCACGGGCCAACTGAGCCGCCGCGGGTCGATGAAACGCCCATCGACGGACATCTCGATCATCGGGGGAAAGCGTGTGCGTCGCATGGGAAACGACTTGGCGCAAACGTGAGCAGGATCAAGCGCCGGCTGTGAGGATGGCGCGAACTTCATCCAGCGCCGCGGGATCTTCGATAGTCGGCGGCACGGCCGGGTCTTCGCCGTTCGCGATGCGGCGGATGGTGCCGCGCAAAATCTTGCCCGACCGCGTCTTGGGCAAACGGGGCACGATCCGTGCCTCCTTGAAGGAAGCGACCGGGCCGATCCGCTCGCGCACCAGGGCCACGAGTTCGGCCGCGATGGCCCCCGGCGGGCGCGATACGCCAGCCTTCAGCACAACCAGGCCCACCGGCACCTCGCCCTTCAGCGCGTCACGCACGCCGATCACGGCGCACTCGGCGATGTCGGGGTGCGAGGCCAGCACTTCTTCCATCGCACCGGTGGAAAGCCGATGGCCGGCGGTGTTGATGATGTCGTCGGTGCGACCCATCACCCAGACATCGCCCTCGGCATCGATGCTGCCGGCATCGCCGGTGCGATACCAGCCGGCGAAGTCGTTCAGGTAGGCCGCGCGATATCCGGCATCGTCCTGCCACAGCGTGGGTGCGCAGCCGGGCGGCAGCGGCAGGCGCAGCGCCAGGTTGCCGACTTCTCCAACCGGCAGCCTCGCGCCCGCGTCATCCAGCGCCTGCAACTCGTAGCCGGGGGCCGGACGCCCGCCGGAGCCGGGCTTGAACGGAAACAGCCCGTATTCGCGGAAGCCGGAGGTGATGGGCCAGCCCGTCTCGGTCTGCCACCAGTGGTCCACCACCGGCTTGCCGAGCTTCTCGGCGGCCCACAGCGCGGTGGGCGGGTCGCAGCGCTCGCCGGCCAGATACAGCGCCTCCAGCGCGCCGAGATCGTATTTCGCCATGAGCGCGCCATCCGGGTCCTGCTGCTTGATGGCGCGCAGCGCGGTGGGGGCGGTGAACAGCACCCGCGGACGGTGCTGCTGCACCACACGCCAGAACGCACCGGCATCGGGCGTGCCGACCGGCTTGCCCTCGTACATCACGCTGGTGCAGCCGCGCAGCAGCGGGGCATAGACGATGTAGCTGTGGCCGACGACCCAGCCGACATCCGACGCCGTCCAGAACACGTCGCCGGCATCCAGCCCGTAGATCATCTTCATGGAGTTCCACAGCGCGACCGCGTGTCCGCCGGTATCGCGCACGATGCCCTTCGGCTTTCCCGTGGTGCCGGAGGTGTAGAGGATGTAGGCCGGATGCGCCGCGGGTACCGACACGGGATCGGCTTCCTGCGCCGCGCTTTCCGCTTCAGCGAAGTCCTCGTCCCGTCCCGCGAGCAGTTCCGCCCGGCACGCCTCCCGCTGCACGATCAGGCAGTGCTCCGGCTTATGCGGCGAAAGCCCGATGGCGGCATCGAGCAGCGGCTTGTAGGCAACGGTGCGGCCAGGCTCGAGCCCGCACGAGGCCGAGGCGATCAGCTTCGGTTTGGCGTCCGCGATGCGCGAGGCGAGCTCCGCCGCGGCGAACCCGCCGAACACCACCGAGTGGATGGCGCCGATGCGCGCGCAGGCCAGCATCGTGATGGCGGCTTCCGGCACCATCGGCATGTAGATCACGACGCGGTCGCCGAACCCGACTCCCCGGGCACGCAAGGCACCTGCAAGCTTCGCGACACGCCGGCGCAATGCGGCGTAGGTGAAACGTTCGACTCGGCCCAGCATGGCGCTGTCCCAGATCAGCGCGGTCTGCTCGCCGCGTCCGGCCGCGACGTGCCGGTCCAGGCAGTTGGCGCTGGTGTTGAGCATGCCACCGGTGAACCAGTGGCCATACGGTCCCTGCGCCGGATCGAACACCTGGTTCCACCGCCGGTCCCAGGTGATGCCCTCCGCCTTTGCGGCCCACCACGCGGCGGGATCGCGCTGCCAGGCCGCGCGGGCTTCGCTATAGGGGTGCACGCTCATGCTGCGGACTCTCCCGGGTGCAGCCATCTCTTCGCGCCCGCGGCCGCACGACGCAACCGGCACCGCCATTGCCTCTGGGTGCCGACTTTTACCGAAAGTCGATCCGTCGCGATTTGCTTGGAAGTATCCGATTCACTGCGACCGGATGCCAGTGTCCCGCTTCTGCTGATCCCTTCCGTTCGTCGCAGGATGCGGCGAACGGAAGGGACAGGACACTACGACGTTTGCGCCGTGCAGGCGGCCGCCGGAGTTGCGGCGAAGCCCGACACGGCGAGGGTGGCCGCGGAAAGGCCGCAGAGCACTGCTGCGGCGAGAAGGATATGCTTCAACATCGGTCCCTCCTGTTCTGGTCAGGACGAGGGGAGCATAGGGTCGCACCCATCAATAATCAAGCGCGGGAGGTAGGTTCCCTGGCGTTCTTCGCCTCATCGGAGGCGCGCCAAAGATACCAGGCGGCGGTCGATCGGAACGGAGACCAGGCCTCGCCGATGGCGGCAAGTTCCTTTGGCCTCGGCTGGTTTTCCAGGCCATGCAGGGCGCGGTAGCCGTCGCGCACGCCAAAATCGTCCACCGGCAGGATATCGGGACGGCCCAAGGTGAAGATCAGCATCATCTCCACGGTCCATTGGCCGACACCGCGGATCGACGTCAGACGCTGGATGAGTTCCGCGTCGGGGATGCGCATCGCCTGGCGACGCGTGGGAACGGTGCCATCCTGGGCCCGGGCGGCGATGTCGCGCAGGCAGGCGATCTTGCTGGCGGAGAAGCCGCAGGCGCGGAGGGTGGTCTCGGGGGTGTTCAGGACCTCGATCGGGGTGGGAAAGGAGCTATCCGGAAACAGCGCGACGAACCGGGCGAGGATGGCGCGGGCGGCGTTGCCGTGAAGCTGCTGGTGGGCGATGGCGCGCATCAGCGCCTCGAACGGGCTGCGGGTTTCGATGGCAAGGCGGGGCCGTCCGACGCGGCGGATCAGCCCGGCCCAGGCGGGATCTTGCGAAAGATGACGCAGAGCCTGGGCGGCGCTCACTGAATTACGCTTTGTGCGTGTGCGGTTGCGAGCGTAGATTGTGGGGAATGGCGCGGAGTGACGAACGAGAACCGCAGCGTGACGAGGACCGTCAGACGGCGAGCCTGGCGGCCGTGGCGGTGACATTGCTGCTGCTGGTGGTCGGGCTGCATATCGTTCATGAGCTGCATCGAACGGCCGAGATTGAGGATTGCCTGATGTCGGGGCGGACCAACTGCACGGTGCTGCCCGAGCGCTAGGCTGCCAGAGCAGGGGCTTCTCCGCGCGCGGCCTGCTTGACAAGGTCGGCGCCCTTTTCCGCGGTCATGATGACGGCGGCGTTGGTATTGCCGGATATCATGGTGGGGAAGATCGAGGCGTCGATCACGCGCAGACCGGTGACGCCGCGGACACGCAACTGATCATCCACCACCGCCGAAGGGTCGCTGCCCATCTTGCAGGTGCCGCAGACATGATAGGTGGTCTGGCCGTTGAGGCGGGCGAACTCCAGCCATTCATCATCGGTCTGCACCGCCTCACCGGGGTTCAATTCCCGCCCGCGGTATCGGTCCATCGCGGGATTGTTGATGATGCGCCGGGCGATTTTCATGCCGGCGACGACCGTGCGCTGATCAAGCTCGTCGGCCAGGAAATTGGGCCGGATGGCGGGGTGGGCCATCGGATCGGGTGATTTGGCGTGGATGCTGCCCTTTGATTCGGGGCGGCACTGATAGGTGGTGATGGTCATGCCCGGTTCGCTGTCGAGAATGCGGGTCGCGGCGGTGGCGTAGCTGGCGTGGGCGAAATGGTATTGCACGTCCGGTTCTTCGAGTTCCGGCCTGGTGCGGATGAAGCCGTAGGCGATGCCGGCGGTGAAGGTCAGAATGCCGCGGTGGAGGACGAAGTACTTGGCGATCTCCCGCGCGAAATGGAGGCCGCGGGTCTGTTCATTGAGCGTGATAGGGAGTTTGACCCGCCAGTTCATGCGGGGTGCGAAGTGATCGCGGTAGTTCTCTCCCACGCCCGGCAGCGCGTGCAGCACCGGGATGCCGAGGGACTGGAGCAGATCGGGCTGGCCGATGCCGGAGAGTTCGAGGATTGGGGGGATTTGACGGCACCGGCGGCGACGATCACTTCGCCGCCGCAACGCGCTTCGCGGGATTGGCCACCCAGCGTGTAGCGCACGCCAACGGCGCGACGGTTTTCCAGCATGATGGCGGTGACATGGGCGCCGGTTTCCACGCGCAGGTTGGGGCGGGTGAGCGCAGGACGGAGGAAGGCGCGCGCGGTTGACCAGCGGCGGCCACGCTTTTGTGTCACCTGGTAATATCCGAAACCTTCCTGCTCTCCATTGTTGTAATCCGGGTTGCGCGGCCAGCCTTCTTGCACGCCAGCTTCGATGAAGGCGTCGCAGATCTCGTGATTTTCGCACATATGGGCGACGTTGAGCGGCCCGTTGCGACCGCGGGTTTCGTCGTGGCTTTTTGCTTGCGCATTCGATTCACGCGGCGAAGCGCGGTCACGCTGTGACCCGCCCTTCTCTGCGATCGGATACGCGCCCTCGAAATGCTCCGATTTGCGGAAGTAGGGCAGCACGGAGTTGTAGGACCAGCCGCGATTCCCGAGCTGGGCCCAGGTGTTGTAGTCGAGCGGATTGCCGCGGACATACAGCATGCCGTTGATGGAACTTGAACCGCCGAGGCACTTGCCGCGCGGAATGGGGATGGACCGGCCGCGGACGTTGTCTTCCGGTTCGGTTTCGAAACACCAGTTATAGCGAGTGTTGTTGAGCAGCTTGTTGAACCCGACGGGAATATGGATCCAGAAATTGGAATCCGTGGGGCCAGCTTCGAGCAGCAGCACGCGGGTCCGTGGGTCCTCGGTGAGGCGATTGGCGAGAACGCAGCCGGAGGATCCGGCCCCGATGATGATATAGTCCCAGGTGCTGTCGGTTGGGGGCATTGGCCGGCTTCCTCGGTTTGCGTCAGCATAGACCGGGGCAGGCTTTACGGGCCAGCCATCCAACGCCTAGCCTTAAAGACGCGGAGGGGGAAACGATGGACTTCAATGGCAAAGTCGCGCTGGTGACCGGCGGCGGGAACGGCATTGGACGGGCGGCGTGCACGGGGTTCGCGCGGGATGGCGCCAAAGTGGTGGTGGTGGACCGTGATGCCGATGGCGGTGAGGGGACTGCCGGCATCATCCGCCAGCAGGGCGGGGAGGCGCTGTTCGTCCGTGCCGACGTGACACGATCGGCCGATGTGCAGGCCTATGTGAAGGCGGCGCTCGACAAGTACGGCGCGATCGACTGTTTTCACAACAATGCCGGCATCGAAGGCAGGGTTGCACCGACCGCGGAGTACGATGAGGACGTGTTCGACGCGGTGATGGGGGTGAATGCGAAGGGCGTGTTCCTGGGATTGCGGCACGTGCTGCCGGTGATGCTGAAACAGCAGCGAGGCGCGATCGTGAACACGGCCTCGGTCGCGGGGTTGATGGGTTCGCCCGGCATGTCGGCCTATGTGGCGTCGAAGCACGCGGTGATCGGCATGACCAAGGTGGCGGCGGGAGAGGTCGCGCGCGCGGGGGTGCGGGTGAATGCGGTGTGCCCGGGACCGATCGATACGCGCATGATCCACTCGCTGCACGGCATGGTCAATCCGGACAATCCCG
Source organism: uncultured Pseudomonadota bacterium (assembly GCA_963731335.1). Taxonomy (GTDB): domain Bacteria; phylum Pseudomonadota; class Alphaproteobacteria; order Acetobacterales; family Acetobacteraceae; genus CAVSUZ01. Next base: position 75,556 of record CAVSUZ010000012.1, read on the forward strand.
GCCTGGTGGGCGAGCGGTACCAGGCGGGCATTCCGCTCGGCCGGTATGGCACGGCGGAGGAGGTGGCGAACGTGGTGCTGTTCCTGTGCTCGGACCTCGCATCCAATATCACGGGAGCCCAGTACGTGGTGGATGGCGGGCGGACGGCAACGCCCGGGGCGGTCACCAGCGCGGTGCAACGGTAATGGAAGGGCTGCTGAGGGGCCGGCTGGCGCTGATCACCGGCGGCGGGTCCGGCATCGGCGAAGGCATCGCGCGGGGCATGGCGAAGGCCGGTGCGCGGGTGCTTGTGGTGGATGTGAATGGCGATGGCGCGCAGCGGGTGGCGGAGGAACTGGGCGGCGGCGCGCAGGCGTTCACGCTGGACGTGACGGATCGGGATGCGTGCGACGGACTGGCGGAGTCGGTCCGGCGCGAGGTCGGCCCGATCAGTGTCCTGGTGAACAGCGCCGGAATCATCCGGCGCGGCAGAATGACGGATGGCGGGGCGCGGGCGGATTGGGACCGGACGCTGGCGGCGAATCTGGACGGTCCGTACAACGTCACCACGGCCTTTCTGTCGCACCTGACCGAGACGAAGGGGGCAGTGATCAACATCGGCTCGGTGCAGTCCTTCGTGGCGCTGCCGAACTCGGCGGCATACACAGCATCGAAAAGCGGTGTGCGGGGGCTGACCAAGGCGATGGCGATCGAGCTCTCGCCCTTCGGGGTGCGGGTGAATGCGATCGCGCCGGGGCTGGTTGCCACGCCGCTGAACGCCACGGCGCGGGAGAACCCCGATTACATGCGCAACTTCGAACACCGGATTCCGCTGGGCCGGATGGGCGAGCCGGAGGATATCGCGGGGCCGGCGGTGTTCCTGGCGAGCGATCTGGCCCGCTACGTGACGGGTGTGACGCTGCCGGTGGATGGCGGGTTCCTGGCGTACTGATGCGCATCGAGATTCTGTGCACCGGTGATGAGGTTCTGACGGGTAAGATCGTCAACTCCAACTTCAGCCATATCAGCCAGACGCTGGAAGAAGCCGGGCTGGACGTGATCTGGGGCACGACGGTCGGGGATGACCGCGATGCGCTGATGGAGGCGTTCCGGTTGGCCTCGGCACGGGCCGATGCGGTGATCGTGAATGGCGGTCTGGGTCCGACGGTCGATGACCTGTCGCAGGAGATGGCGGCGAAGGCGGCGGGGGTCGAACTGGTGCTGCACGAGGAATGGCTGGCGAAGATGGAGGGGTTCTTCGCCCGCCGCAGCCGGGTCATGCCGCCGAACAACCGCAAGCAGGCGATGCTGCCGGCCGGCGCGGAGATGCTGGACAATCCGATCGGCACGGCCTGCGGCTTCGCGGTGGATATCGGCAAGGCGCGGTTCTTCTTCACGCCGGGTGTGCCGCGGGAGTTGCGGCGGATGCTGCAGGAGCAGGTGATTCCGAGGCTGCTGGCGCGGGAGGGCGCGCCGGCGACGATCATGCTCAAGCGGTTTCATTCGTACGGATTGGGTGAGTCGCATGTGGACTCGCTGCTGGACGGCATCGAGGCGCTGGCGCCCGGGGTGAAGCTGGGGTTCCGCGCGCATTATCCGCAGTTGGAGACCAAGCTGCTGGCGCGCGGGCGGAAGCGCGGAGGCGGTGCGCGCGATGCTGGCGCCGGCGGAGGCGGAGGTGCGGCGGCGGCTGGGCAATTTCATCCTGGCCGAGGATGACGACACGCTGGAGGGCGTGATCCTGGCGGCGCTGATACGCGCGCAGGGGAGTTTGGCGGTGGTGGAGACGTTCACGGGCGGGCAGATCGCGGCGCGCCTGGCGCCGTCTGCCGGGCGCGGAGCTGGTGTTTCGCCGTGGCACGGTGATGCGGGACCTGGCGCTGCTGGGACCGGTGCCGGTGACGCAGGCGGGCGCGGAAGACGCGGCGCGTGCGGCGCGTGCGGAGTCCGGGGCGAGTCATGCGCTGGCGGTGCTGGTCGAGCTGGACGAGGGCGAGGATCGGATCGATTTCGGTGGCACGATCTCCATCGCCATCGCGACGGCGGATGCGACGGCGTATCGGCGCGCTCGGATCCTGGGCGGGCGGGAGTGGGTGCGGCTGGGGGCTGTCGAGCTTGGCATGGATTGCCTGCGGCGGTTCCTGCACGGGCTGCCGGTGGTTGAGCGGATCGATTTCGAGAAGACGTGATGGCGACGCGCGCGGTATCGCTGGGTTCGGCGGGGCTTGCGGTTCCGCGGGGCCGTGCGCGGTCCTGGCGTGGCATGCAGACGAATTTGGAAGCGTATGCGTTCCTGGCGCCGACGCTGATCGTGCTGGCCGGGCTGGCGGCGTATCCGCTGGTCGATGGCATCTGGACCAGCTTCACCAACCGTGAGGTCGCGAAGGCCGGGTCGTTCATCGGCTTCGGCAATTTCACGATGCTGTTTCAGACGGAAGCGTATCGCGGCGCGGTGGTGCACTCCGTGCTGCTGACCGCGGGCGCGGTGGCGGTAAAGACGGTGCTGGGGCTGGCCTGCGCGATGCTGCTGACCCAGGCGTTTCCATTGCGCGGGCTGGTGCGCGCACTGGCGTTTCTGCCCTGGGCGGTGCCCGGACTGGTGGCGGCGCTGGGCTGGCGCTGGCTGTTCGACGAACAGGCCGGCGTATTCAACGCAGTGCTGATGATGCTGGGGGCGCAGCCGGTGTCCTGGCTATCCGATCCGGACACGGCGCTGGTTTCGATCGGCATCGCGACGGTGTGGCAGGGACTGCCGTTCTTCATGTTGATGTTCATCGCGGCGCTGACGACGGTGCCGGGCGAGATTTACGAGGCGGCGGCGATCGACGGCGCGACGGCGTGGGCGCGGTTCAGGCATATCACGCTGCCCTCGATTGCCGACGTGATCGGTGTGACGGTGATGCTGTCGTCGATCTGGACGTTCAACAACTTCAACATGGTGTACATTCTGACCGGAGGCGGGCCGGAGGACAGGACGCAGATTCTGCCGACGCTGGCGTATGAATACGCGATGCAGCGGAATCTGCTGGGGGCGGGCGCTGCGGTGATCACCTCGGCGTTGCCGGTGTTTCTGGGCATCATTTTCCTGCTGACGCGGCGGATGCTGCGGGAGAAGGGCGTGCGATGATGGTTGCGGGGCGGCGCAGCCGGGTCTGGCGCGGCGTGGGGATCAGCGCGTCGGTTGCAGTGCTGCTGATCTGGTCACTGGTGCCGGTGTATTGGATCTTCATTACGTCGTTCAAGACGGAGCAGGAGATTTATGCGTATCCGCCGACATTCGTGCCGATGGCACCGACCCTGGATCAGTATGCGACCGTGCTGTTCCACACGGCATTTCCTGTGTTCATCCGCAACAGCGTGATCGTGGCGGCGGTGACAACGCTGATTGCGGCGGCGGCAGGTGCGATGGGGGCGTTCGCGATCGCCCGCATCCGGTTCGCCGGGCGGGCGGCGGTCGCGCGGCTGATCGTGGTGGCGTATCTGCTGCCGCCGTCCTTGCTGTTCATTCCGCTGTTCATCGTGTTGCAGCGGCTGGGGCTGGTGGATTCGCTGGGCGGGCTGATCGCGGCGTATCTGACGTTTTCGATCCCGTTCTCCACCTGGATGCTGATCGGGCATATCCGGACCATTCCGCCGGAGTTGGATGAAGCCGCGCGGATTGACGGGGCGTCTCGGCTTGCAGGTGCTGCTGCGGGTGATATTGCCGCTGACCTTGCCGGGTTTGAGCGTGGTGTCGCTGTTTGCGTTCACGCATGCCTGGAACGAGTTCCTGTATGCGCTGGTGTTCGTGTACAGCAAGGGGACGCGGACGATCACGGCGGGGCTGGCGTCACTGACGATGGGCGACACGTTCATCTGGGGGCAGTTGATGGCGGCATCCGTGCTGGCGATCGTGCCGGTGCTGATCATCTACCTGATTGCGCAGCGCTGGCTGGTCGCCGGGCTGACGAGCGGCAGCATCAAGTAACGGGAGGAAAGAATGCAGTTGCGGATGGCATTGCTGGCAGGGGCGGCGTGGATCGGGCTGAGCGTGGCGGCGCAGGCGGCGGACCTGACCGTATGGGGCTTGCAGACGTTCAACACGAAGGCCGATGAATGGCTGGCCGACGAGGCGAAGGCATTCGGCAAGGCGCACAACGCGGATGTGGAGTATGACGTGGTGCCCGCGAACGTGCTGAACCAGCGCCTGGCGGCGGCGTTCGAGGCGCATACGCCGCCCGATGTGTTCATGCAGAACAGCGGGGCGATCCAGTACTATATCGCGCGCGGGCTGACGGTGCCGCTGGATGACGTGCTGGCGCAGATGCGCAAGGTACCGGGCGGGATATACGAGAACCTGACGGCGGCGGGTAAGTATCAGGGCACGATGCAGGGGCTGCCGCTGGAAGTCGATGTCTCCCCGATTTTCGCGCGCAAGGACCTGCTCGACGAGATCGGCAAGCCGCTGCCGCAGACGTGGGAGGAGCTGCGGGAGGACGGCAAGCTGATCCAGGCGAAGCATCCGCAGATCAGCGGCTTCGGGATGACCGTCAGCAACTCGGCCGATGCGGAGGCGGCGATAAGGGTGATGATCTGGTCGTTCGGCGGCAAGGTGATGGCGGCGGACGGCAAGACCGTGGTGTTCAATTCACCGGAGACGCGCGCTGCGTACCAGTTCGTGGCGGACATGTTCCTGAAGGACAAGATCATCCCGCACAGTGCGCTGACGTGGGACGATGCGGGGAACAACGTGGCGTACCAGACGGGGCGCGCGGCGTTCGTGCTGAACCCGCCGAGCATCTACCAGTATTTGCAGCAGCATGATCAGAAGCTGCTGGCCGGCACGGTGATGATCAGCGTCCCGAAGGGGCCAGGCGCGCAGGGGCGGAACGGCAACACGGTGGGAAGTTGGCAGTGGGCGGTGGCCAAGAACTCGAAGCACCAGGACCTCGCGAAGCAGTATCTGGAGTATTTTTACGATCCGGCGAATTACCAGCAGGCGATCGAGGCGGTGGGTGGGCGCTGGGTGCCGGTCTATACGTCGATGTTCCAGCAGGTGAAGCTGTTTGCCGATAATCCGGCGATGAAGGCTTTTCCGGACATGGCGCGGACGGGGTTAATGGACGGGTATGCGGGGCCGCCGAACGTGCTGGCCGGCAAGGTGTTCGATGCGAATGTTCTGACGAAGACGTTGCAGAAGATGCTGGTTGACCATATGCCGGCGGATCAGGCGGTGCAGTGGGGCCAGCAGCAGATCGAGGCGCTGGCAAAGACCGATTGAGAATGCGAAGGGGGATGGCGTGATTCACCATATTTCGATTTCGGCGGGCGATCCTCGCCACGTGGCTTCGGTGCTCGCGGAGGTATTGGGCGGGAAGAGTTACCCCTTTCCCGGGCAGATCGCCGAACTCGTTCATGGCGGTGAGCGGGGATGAGCATGGCACGATGATCGAGGTCTATCCCGCGGACACGACTCTTGTGCCGGGCGAGCGGGATGATGAGCAGGTGAGCGGGCTCCGCGGGCAGAAGTTGGCGGAGACCTCGCCGTTTCATGCGTTGCTGTCGGTGCCGTCAAGTCAGGCGGAGATCGACCGGATCGGCGCACGCGAGGGCTGGCGGACAAAGCTGTACGGGCGGGGCGCGCCCGGGCAGACGCCGTTGTTTCATGTGATCGAATTCTGGGTGGAGAACCGGCTGATGCTGGAACTCGTGCCGCAGGACCGGATCGGGGCCTATACGGACGTGATCCAGCCGGCGAAGCTCGACGCGTTCTTCGGCGCGCGCGGCTGAATGGAGGCGCGGCGCGTCCGTACGCCGGTTCTGGAGATTGCGTATCTGGAATCGGGACCGGCGGACGGCGTTCCGGTGGTGCTGCTGCACGGGTTTCCGGACGATCCGCACTGTTATGACGACGTCGCGCCGATGCTGGCGGAGGCGGGGTATCGGGTGCTGGTGCCGTGGCTGCGCGGGTATGGTCCGACGCGGTTTCTGCGCGACGACACGCCTCGGTCGGGAGAGCAAGCGGCGCTGGGCGCGGATGCGCGGGACTTTCTGGACGCGCTGGAGATCGAGCGTGCGGTGCTGGTCGGGTACGACTGGGGCGGGCGGGCGGCGTGCATCGTGGCGGCGCTGTGGCCCGAGCGCGTGTGCGGCCTGGTGACGATCGGCGGGTATAATATCCAGAACATCGCGGCGGCGGGGCGGCCGGGAAGCGCGGAGCAGGAGTGGCGGTACCTGGTATCAGTGGTATTTTCATACGGAACGGGGACGGGCGGGGCTGGTTGCGAACCGTGGGGCGCTGTGCCGGCTGATGTGGACGCTGTGGTCGCCGAACTACCGGTTCGATGATGCGACATATGAAAAGACCGCGGCGAGTTTCGACAATGCGGATTTCGTCGATGTGGTGATCCAGTCATACAGGCACCGCTACGGCAACGCGCCGGGTGATCCGGCGGTCGCGGAGGTGGAGGCGCGGCTGGCCGCGCAGCCGGTGATCACGGCACGGGCAATCATCCTGCACGGCGCGGCGGATGGCGTGACGGGGGTGCCTGATGCGACGCGGGAGGCGAAGCGGTTCTCCCGGTTGACGGATCGGCGGGTGATTCCTGGCGCGGGGCATTTCCTGCCACGCGAGGCGCCGGGCGAGGTGGTGCGGGCGGTTCGCGACCTGGGGTAGTGCTTATGAGCGTAGTGCTCACGAGAGCGTGGCTTTCCCAACGCGCCGCCACGAAGCAGCATCCTCCGGTTGTATAACGAGGGGGCCGTCATGACCGCTCTGACGCGGCGGGGTTTGCTTGGGACCAGTCTGGCGCTGCTGCCGGCCGCGGCGCTTGCGCAGGAGATGAAGCCGCAACTCGGCGTGCCGCCGAGCGTGATCTCTCAGCCGCCTCGACAGTGGGGACGGTTTGCGCCGCCGCAGATTTTTCCGGACCCCGACGTGCTGGTGATTGATCCGTCGTTCAAGCAGTACCTGGTGGGGCTTGACGCGATTCATCGGGTCGCGACCGGATTCCAGTGGGCAGAAGGACCGGCGTGGTCCGGTGAAGGACAGTATGCGGTCTTCAGTGATGTGAAAGGCAACGCGCAATATCGCTACATCTGGGAGACGGGGCGGGTGACGCCATTCCGCAAGCCTTCGTGGAACAGCAACGGCAACACGTTCGATTTCCAGGGCCGGCAGGTGTCGTGCCAGGATTTCTTCCGCCGGGTGGTGCGGTGGGAACCGGACGGGTCCATGAAGGTGCTGGCGGATAATTATCAGGGTCAGCCGCTCAATTCACCGAACGACCTGGTGCCGCATCCGGACGGCAGCATCTGGTTCACCGATCCGCCGTATGGCGATCAGATTTCCGAGGGTCATCCGGATCTGGCGGGCGGTGCGGCGAACCCGAACGGACTGTACGATCCGACGGTGGGAAATAGCGGGGTAGGACTGGTGGGCGGCGTTCGCCGGGTGCTGCCGTCCAATACCTATCGATGCGACCCGAGCAGCGGCGATTTGCAGGTGGTCGTACCAGGGGAGCAGGTACCGGATCCGAACGGGATTTGTTTCTCGCCGGACTACAAGACGCTGTATCTGGTCAGCACCGGGCCCGGTCCAGGCGATAACGGAGTCGGTGGCAAGGGCGTGATCTATGCGTTCGACGTGCAGGGGAACACGCTGGGCAACATGCGGCTGTTCAGCGACTGCATGGTGGACGGCGTGCATTGCGGTCCGGACGGTCTGCGCGCTGACCGGGCGGGAAACCTTTGGGTCGGATCGAATGCACCGCTGGGTTACGCGGGGCTGACGGTGTGGAACCCGGGCGGAACATTGATCGGGCGTATCCGCTTGCCGGAGGTGTGCGCAAATTTGTGTTTCGCGGGGCCGAAGCGGGACTTCCTGTTCATGACTGCAAGTCAGTCGATCTACTTGTTCCGGGTGAACGTTCAGGGCGCCGCGCCGGGGTAACTTGCGGCGGCCGCCCCCATGCCGCACGTTAGAACGGCATGTCACCTGAACATCACCACCTGATCTCTCATGCCGGTTACAGCGCGGTTTTCGTTGCGGTGGCGATTGAAAGCGTGGGTATTCCGTTTCCGGGCGAGACGACGCTGATCGCCGCGGCGATCTACGCGGGAACAACCCACAACCTGCGCCTCGGGCTGCTGATCGCGGTGGCGGCAGCGGGGGCGATCCTGGGTGACAATGTCGGGTTCTGGCTGGGGCGGGAGTTCGGATTCCGGCTGCTGCTGCGCTACGGGCCGAAAATCGGTCTGCACGAACGGCGCATCAGGCTGGGGCAGTATCTGTTCCTGAGGTATGGCGGGGCCGTGGTGTTCTTCGGCCGGTTCATCGCCGTTCTGAGGGCGCTTGCGGCATTCCTGGCGGGAACCAACCGCATGACGTGGCCCCGCTTCCTGGTGTTCAACGCGGCGGGCGGGATCGTGTGGGCAGCGCTGTACGGCGGGGGGGCCTATGCGCTGGGGCACAACATCCACCGGCTTGCCGGGCCGGTCGGTGCGACGATCGGAGTGATCGCATTGGCGGTGATCGTGGCGGCGCTGGTGTTCCTGCGGCGGAACGAAAAGCGGCTGGAGGACGAGGCAGAGCGTGTGCTTCCGGGCCCGATCCGGAAGGACGCCGGCCGGCTAAGCCGTCAGGCCGCGCGGTCGGGAAGCCAGGTCCCGAGGACCTGATCTGGCGTGTAGGTGAGGGCCTGCGCGCTGCTGGGATCCTCGTCATGGTCGGCCAGCTCGGCGACGGCGACACGGCGCGCGCGGATGATTTCGGCTTCCACGAGGGCGGCGGTCTCTCGGCGGAGGCTGGGATTCGCAGCAAGCAATGCGTCGATTTCGGCGCGTGCCGCGGCGATTGTGCCGCGCCAACCCTCGCGCGGGTTGGTAGCGGGCGAAGCTTGCAGCTTCATGAGGTGGACGATCACACGCCGAATCTGGCTGGATAAAGCGAGCCGGCTTGATCTTGCCCAAATCCTCGATCTCCTCGGCGATCTGCTCGATATCAGCGTTGGCGAAATCGCAGGAACGCAGAAGTGCCGCCTGCCGGACGGTCCAGGCGAGGAAGTCCTGCTCATAAAGATCGGCCGGCGTCGCGGCGTCGCGGCGGATTTCGGCTTTCGTGGTCATCCCAGCAAACTCACCATCTGGTGGCACTTTGGCTCATGCGTCGTCGGTTGCAAGCAGCGCGGCGTTGCCGCCGGCGGCCGCGGTGTTGATGGAAACCACACGTTCCTCGGCGAAGCGGTACAGCGTGGCCGGGCCGCCGGCTTTCGGGCCGGTGCCGGAGAGGCCGCGGCCGCCGAAGGGTTGCACGCCCACCACGGCGCCGACCTGGTTGCGGTTGACATAGGTGTTGCCGATGCGCAGGCGCGCGGTGATGCGCTGCTGGGTGGTCTCGATGCGGGAGTGGATGCCGAGTGTCAGGCCGTAGCCGGTGGAGTCGATCGCATCGAGCAGGTCATCGAGGCGGTCGGCGCGGAAACGCGTGACGTGCAGGATGGGGCCGAAGATTTCCCGCTGCAGGGCGCGGGGATCGGCGAGGGGGAACGCGCGGGGGGCGACGAAGGTGCCGTGTGCGCAGTGATGGCGGCAGGGGCACGGTGAAGATCGGCGTGCCGGATTGTGCGGCGGCGCGTTCCAAGCCTGCCTGCGCCTCTTCGTCGATGACGGGTCCGATGTCGGTGTCGGGCGACAAGGGGATCGCCGATCACCAGGGTTTCGGCGGCGCCCTGGAGCATCTCCAGCAGACGGGGGGCGAGTTCTTCCTGAATGCAGAGCAGGCGGGTGGCGGAACAGCGCTGGCCGGCCGATCCGAACGCGCTGGTCAGAATATCCGCCACCACCTGCTCCGGCAGCGCGGAGCTGTCCACGATCATGGCGTTGATGCCGCCGGTTTCGGCGATGAAGGGAATGATCGGGCCGGGGCGGGCGGCGATGGCGCGGGCGATGGCCTGGGCGGTTTCGGTGCCGCCGGTGAAGGCGACGCCGGCGATGCGGGGATCGGAGACGAGTGCCTGGCCGACGCGGCCGTCGCCGGTGGCGATCGCCAGAATATCGCGCGGCACGCCGGCCTGATGCAGCAGGTCGATGGCGCGCGTGCCGATCAGCGGGGTCTGCTCGGCGGGCTTGGCAATGACGGCGTTGCCCGCGGCGAGGGCGGCGGCGACCTGGCCGGTGAAGATGGCGAGGGGAAAATTCCAGGGGGCGATGGCGGCGAAGACGCCTCGGCCGCCGAGCGCCCAGGTGTTGCGTTCACCGGTGGGGCCGGGGAGTTCGCGGGGCGGGAACTGCTCGCGGGCGCGGGCGGCGTACCAGCGGCAGAAATCGGCGGCTTCCCGGACCTCGGCCATGCCATCGACCAGGGTCTTGCCGCCTTCGCGGGCGAGCAGGGACAGGAGTTCGTCGCGGGCGGCTTCGATCAGGTCGGCGCGCGCGATCCAGGATGGCGGCGCGATGCGCCGGGCCGGCTTCGTCCCATGCGCGCCAGGAGCGGGCGAGGCGGGTGAGACCGGCATCGAGCGCAGCGGGCGAGGTGTCGGGCACGCGGTCCAGCAGGATGCGCCGATCGGCCGGGCTGCGGACCTCGCGGCCGGAGGCGGCGGTGGGTTTCGGGGCGTGTGCCGCGGACTGAGGCGGCGAGCGCGTCGGTGGCGTCGCGATCCGACCAGTCGAAGCCGGCGGAGTTCGCGCGGTCGGGGTAGAGATCGCGGGGCAGGGGGATGCGCGTGGTCTGCGGGACGCGGGTGGGCCAGCGGATCGGCGATCACGGCCTCCTCGGGCACGGCGGGATCGACCAGGCGGTGGACGAAGCTGGTGTTGGCGCCGTTTTCGAGCAGCCGGCGGACGAGATAGGCGAGCAGATCCTCGTGCGTGCCGACCGGGGCGTAGATGCGGACCGGGCAGGCCGGGGAGACGACGTCCTGATAAAGCGCCTCGCCCATGCCGTGCAGGCGCTGCATTTCGAAGGCGCCCGGCGCCGCGGTCTCCAGGATGGTGGCGAGGCTGTGGGCGTTGTGGGTGGCGAAGGCGGGCCGGATCGCGTCGGGCGCGGCGAGCATCCGGCTGGCGCAGGCGAGCCAGCTTATGTCGGTGGCGGCCTTGCGGGTGAAGACGGGGTAGTCGGCATGGCCGGCGATCTGGGCGAGCTTGATCTCGGTGTCCCAGTAGGCGCCTTTCACCAGACGGACGGGAACGATGTGGCCGGTTTCGCGGGCGAGGGCGGCGGTCCAGTCGATCACTGCCGGGGCGCGCTTCTGGTAGGCCTGAACGGCGAGGCCGAGGCCGTCCCAGCCGGCGAGCGCGGGATCGCGGAGAAGCGATTCGAGGACGTCGAGGCTGAGTTCCAGGCGCTCGGCTTCCTCGGCATCGATGGTCAGGCCGATGGCGTGCTGGCGGGCCTGGCGGGCGAGGGGCGTCAGGGCCTGGATCAGGTCGGGGACACAGCGCGCGGCCTGGAGCGGTTCGTAGCGGGGATGCAGGGCGGAGAGCTTCACCGAAATGCCCGGCCCGTCGATGGGGCCGGCGCCGGCGGCGTGGGCGCCGATCGCGCCGATGGCGTGCTGGTAGGCGGCGAAGTAGCGGCGTGCGTCGGCTTGGGTCTTGGCGGCCTCGCCCAGCATGTCGAAGCTGTGGCGCCAGCGGCGGCCCTCGGGCGTGGCGGCGCGGCCGAGGGCTTCCTCGATGGTGCGGCCCATGACGAACTGGCGGGCGAGGACGCGCATGCCGCGGCGGAGCGCGGTGCGGATGACCGGCTCGCCCATGCGGCGGACGACACGGCGGATCGCGGGCGCGACGCCGGTTTCGGTATCGGGGCCGAGCATGCGGCCGGTGAGCATGAAGGCCCAGGCGGAGGCGTTGACCATCAGGCTGTCGGCGCGGCCGAGATGCAATTCCCAGTCGGCGGCGGCGAGGCGGTCCTCGATCAGGGCGTCGGCGGTGGCGGCATCGGGGATGCGGAGCAGGGCTTCGGCGAGGCAGAGCAGGGCGATGCCTTCGGCGCTGCCGAGACCGTATTCGCGGAGGAAGTCGGTGACGTCGGCGCCCGGGCGGTGCGCGGCGCGGGCGGCACGGACCAGGGTGCGGGCGCGGGCTTCGATGCGGGCGGTGACGGGCGGGGGCTGGCGTGCCTGGGGGATGAGGGAGGCGAGGGCGTCCGCCTGGGGGATGCGGTAGAGGCGGCGGAGGGCGGTGCGGTCGGGCACGGGTTATCCGGCGGCGGCCCGGACCATGCCGGCGACCGTCTTGTAGCCTTCCGACAGGGCCTGGAGTTCGGCCGTGCTGATCACGTCCTCGATGCGGTCGAAGGGCTTGTCGCCGGTGCGGTTGTGGACTTCGCGCAGGATGGCATCGGGCGGGTTGGTGCGGTTGCGCAGGACGACGGCCGCGGTGGGGGCAAGGCGCTTGCGTTCGTAATCAGTCAGGGCGGCTTCGATGTGCGGGATGGCTTGCAGTGAGTCGGCCAGGGCGCGGGCGTCGAGGATGGCCTGGCCGGCGCCGTTGGAGCCGCGGGGCACCATGGGGTGGGCGGCGTCGCCGAGCAGCGTGATACGGCCGAAGGACCAGCGGGGCAGGGGGTCCTGGTCCACCATGGGGAATTCGAGGATGCGCTCGGCGCCGCGGAGCAGGGCAGGGACGTCCAGCCAATCGAAATGCCAGTCGGCGAAGGCGGGCAGGAAGTCTTCCAGCCGGCCGGCGGCGGTTCCAGTCTCGGTCGAGATGGCGGGGGGTGTTGATCTCGGCGACCCAGTTGACGAGCTGGTTGCCGTTTCCGTCCGCGTTATCGCGGATGGGATAGATGACCATCTTGCCGCCGTCGAGCCAGCCGGCGCGGGTCATGCTTGCGGATGAAAGGAAAGGCGGGGCGATGGTGACGCCGCGCCACATGTTGCAGCCGGAATAGCGGGGTGGTCCTTCGTCCGGGTAGAGCTGCTTGCGGATGGTGGAGTGGATGCCGTCGCAGGCGATCAGCGCGGCGCCGTGCTGGTCGGGGCGATCGGCGAAGTGGGCGGTGACGTCGTCTTCGTCTTGGGAGGCGCCGGTGCAGGTCCAGCCGGTGAGGATGCGATCGCGGCCGATTGCGTCCTGTGCGGCGTGGAGCAGCACGCGCTGGAGGTCGCCGCGGTGGATGGAGACCTGCGGGTGGGCGAAGCCGGCGAACTGGCCGGCGGGTTCGCGCCAGATAAGCTGGCCGAAGCGGTTGAAGAAGGCGCTTTCCTTGGTCACAACGCCGGTGCGGATGAGTGTCGGTTCGAGGCCAAGGCGCGCGAGTTCGGTCATGCCGTGCGGCATGACGTTGATGCCGACGCCGACTTCGCGGATTTCGCGGGTGGAATTCGAAGACGCGGCAGGGGATGCCGGCGTGATGGAGCATGAGCGCGAGCGTAAGGCCGCCGATGCCGGCACCGATGATCAGGATGTCGCGTTCGGGTTCGGGTGGCGCGGTCACGGTCGGAGTTTAGCTGGTTTTGGGGTCGGGCGAACCGGGGTAAGGTGCAAACTCTCACACGGGATTGCTTCGTCCGCCCGCTTTCGCGGGCGTTCCTCGCAATGACACGTTGGGGTTCATTCGTTGATGATCGCGGCGATGATTGCTCGCGCGTCGGCGGCCAGGGCGGGGTCGGCGGCGCGTTGGCCCAGCAGGTCGGTCCAGGAAAACAGGTCGGCGATGTGCGCGATGCGCTGCCAGTCGTGCGGTAGGTGACCGCCTTGGTCGCGATAGCCGTGTTCGAGGGCACGTACGAACGCCGGCCGGTTGCCCAGCGGCGGGCGGAGCAGATTGCCGAAGTCGAAGGCCGGAGTCGCACTGAGTGCGAATTCCCAGTCCAGCACGGCGGCGACCCGCGATAAGTCGGGTGAGAGCAGGATGTTGCTGCCGTTGAAATCGGCGTGGGTGAGGCGGGGATCGCCGAGCCATGCGTCGAGACAGTGCCCGTGCCGGCGAACGAAGGCGAACAACCGGTCGGTCAGCTCAGCGCCAAGTTGGGTGCTGCCGCCGTTGTCGATCAGGCATTGCTGCATGAAGCGGAGCAGGGCAGCGGCGTCGAGGTCGATCGGGTGCGCGACGTCAAGGGTGGGGGTGAAAAAGCCGGCGCGGGGAAAGCGGAAGGCGTGGATGGCGGCGAGGGTTCCGCCGGCGAGGCTGCCGATGGCTGCATCCGATTCCAATTCGGCCTGATCGAGGCGGGTGCCGTCAATCCATTGCAGCACGGCATAGGGTGCGCCGTTGACGGGATTGTCCGGCGCCACATGCAGGAACCGGGCGGTCGGCACGTGTGCATGGACCAGGTGATCGAGCGCGGCCTCCCGCAGGGCGATGTCGCGGCGCGTTTCCGGCGTGCCTCGCTGATAGAGGCGCAGCAGCACGGCACCCGGCGGGCCGGACAGCGTGACCCGGAGATTAGTGTTCATCAGCCCGCCGCTGACGGGGTGCACCGCGCAGATCGTGACTTCGCCCAGGGCGGGGCGGAGCAGGGCGGCGATTTCGTGCGTCGCAGGTCGATCAGGGCGGCCCTGCGGGACCACGCCGACCTGTTCAGCGTCCAAGCTCCTCCCGCAGCAGGCCGAGCTTTTCCTGCACGGGCCGGTCGGAGAAGCTGAACAGCACGGCTTCGGAGGTGGCGCGGTGGCGATGCCAGTGCCAACTCGGCACGACGAACACGTCGCGCGGTTTCCAGCGGAGGATGGTGTCGCCGACGATGGTTTCGCCTTCACCTTCCACGACGGAGAACACGGTGCCATCCGTGCCGCGGTAGTTCGCGGTGGTAAAACCGGCGGGCAGCAATTGCATGAAGGCGCCGATGGTGGGCATGGGGGAGTCGCCGTTGGCCGGATTGACGTAGCGCAGCTTGTGGCCGTGGTGCGGATCGGGTTCACCGTTGTGCGCCAGGGTGGCGAGCGCCTCGCGCGATCTGGCGTAGGGATAGGTGAAGAGGGGCGAGCTTTTGCCGGCAGCTATGTAGCCGAGCGGCAGCATGTTGGCGCCGTAGCGCGCCAGGCTGTCGCCGGGAGGACGGGTGGTGGTCTGGCTGTCGGTATTGGCGGGTTCGGCGAAGCTTGCATCGAAGAAGCGCACCAGGGGAATGTCGAGGCCGTCCAGCCAGACCATCGGCGTTTCGGTGGTGTTGCCGTGGTCGTGCCAGGTCCAGGACGGCGTGATGACGAAGTCGCCTGGGGACATCAACGTGCGCTCGCCTTCGACGGCGGTGTATGCGCCCTGCCCTTCGATGATGAAGCGTAGGGCGGACTGGCTGTGGCGATGGGCTGGCGCGACCTCTCCGGGCAGGATGAGCTGAAGTCCGGCATAGAGCGTGTGGGTGATGGAGGCCTGGCCGCGCAGCCCTGGGTTTTCCAGAATCAGTACGCGACGCTCGGCTTCCTTGGCGGTGATGAGGCTGCCGGACTGCATGAGGTAGGGGCGGACGGTGTTGTCGTAGTCCCAATGCGCGGGCTGGGCGGGCGTGGTGGGAGCGCGGGTGACCAGGGTGTGCAGGTTTTCCCACAGCGGCGCCATGCTGTGGCGGGCGATGGTGTCATAGAAGGCCTGGCGGTCGGATGCGCGGGGGACGGTGTCGTTCATGGCGGGCCTCCCGGGCAGGAGCATACGCCAGCGGGGGGCGATGGATATACTCTGTGCTGGTGCCGGCGTGGGTGCTCGCCGATCGGGGCTGCCCGTCCCGAAACAAGACTCAACCCAGGGCCGGCAGTTCGGTGGTCGGATCCGCGAACGTGCGGAGGCGAGCACTGCGCCGGGACAACTGCCGAATCGAGAGTGCGTGGAGCAGAATAGAACTTGGCACGGCGAAGGCTGGGATCATTACCGTCGGATAGGTGCCGATCAGCGAGACGGGAATTTGGAAGCCAAGCCGCTGCAGCGGTCCTGGGGTGGTGAGCAGCCCCATTGTTATCGCGATCGCGAAATCAAGAAGGCCGAAAATGTTCCATACCAGCGCATTGCGGCGTGCTTGCGCGGTGCCAGAGGCGAGAGCCAGCGCCACCGGGAGCGCCATCACTCCCGTCGTCACGTCGCCGATGCTGGCGGGCCACGCGAAATAGCCGGAGACCGCACCGTGCGCCCAGTTCACCAGGAAGATGCCGCCGAACACGCGATAGGCCTGAAGTGCGACCAGCCATGAGGCAGGTGTGGCGTCGAGCATGGCTGCGACGTTTCGAGACATGAGCAACGGTGGCAACCCGATGATGAGCGGCAGCGCAATCGCGATCGGCAGCCAGGGCAGACGCGGCACGCCGAGCACCGGCTGGAACGCGCCGCTAACAGCGGCTTGCCAGATCACGGCAAGCCACACGCTGAACGGAACCGCGATCGCGAACCAGACGAGAACCCGCCGCGCCGGCGGGACATCGGCACGGACGAGTCCGCGCCACAGACCGAACAGAAGGATGGTGTGGATCGCGAGCCGGATGATTGTGGACGGGATACCCGCGGAGTTTAGGCTGGGAAGCACCAGGTTGGACCCAATCCAGAGCGCTGCCACGCAGATCCCAAGCAGCAGGAGAGCCGACGGGGCGGGTCGCCGGGCGCGGTACGTGGGATCGAGGATCGCGTTCATGAGGCGCTTCTCCGAGTGACTATGATATCTGTAGTCTCTATATCGTATGGAGTCAATACCCGGGCGGGTCCGCCTCGTGCGATCTCGCTCTATGCTGTCGCGGAGATGGCCTGGCGAACCTGGAATGAATGTTGACGACCCTCGGTACTGTCCTGTTTTCCGAACGCTGGATATCATCGGCGATCGCTGGACGCTGCTGGTCCTGCGCGACCTCATTCTGGATGGCCCAGTCAGGTTTCAGGACTTGCAGCGTTCGTTATCGCCCATCAGCCCGACCACACTTTCAGCACGACTGAAGGCGCTCGAAGCACATGGCATCGTCGAACGGCGATTCTACGCCGAGCACCCTCCACGCGCGGATTATGTCTTGACGGCCAAAGGCGACGAGCTTCGCCCGGTGCTGCGGGCGCTACGCGTGTGGGGGGAGAAGCACACCACGATGCAGCACGCTACGGGCGCCTCAGGCTGACCATCTCTTGACGGAACGGCGGGTGCGCGGGAACGCGTCTCCGCGGCTCGATAAAATTCAGATCGCTGCTGCTTTCAGCCGCGCGGCGGCACGCGCGCGGCCGATCAGCGGCAGCAGTTCACGCAGCTCCGGCCCCTGCTCCTCACCGGTTAGCGCCAGGCGGAGCGGATGGAACAGGTCTCGGCCCTTGCGGCCGGTGCGTTCGCGCAAGGTCGCGGTCCAGGTTGACCAGACAGCATCGTCCCACGGCTCGGGGGGAAGCAGATCGAGTGCCACGCGGAGGAAATCGCGGGCATGCTCGATGACCGGCGGAACGATGGTGCCGGCAACCACGTCCCACCAGCCGCGCGCTTCCGAAAGGAGTTCGATGTTGCCGCGGATGGCAAGCCAGAACCGCTCGGTGGCACCGGCCGGCAGGCGGTCGGCGACGGCGGCAAAGGGCAGCGCATGCAGCACACGGCGGTTGAGGGCGAGCAACTGGCGGGGATCGAAGCGGGGCGGAGCGTGGGAGGCACGGCCGAGATCGAACGAGGCGGCGAGCTCCTCCAGGCCGAGGGGAGCGGGATCATCCGCCGTGCCGAGGCGGGCGAGGTAGGCGGTGAGCGCGACGGGTTCCACCCCGTCGTTGCGCAGGCTGCGCAGCGTCAGGCTTTCAATGCGCTTCGAGAGCTTCTCCCCCTCGGCGCCCACCAGCAGCGGCAAATGGCCATAAGCCGCCGGCGTTGCGGCGCCCAGGGCGCCGGCGAGATCGATCTGCACGGCGGTGTTGGTGACGTGATCGTCGCCCCGGATCACGTGGGTTACCCCAGTCTCGATGTCGTCCACCACGGATGTCAGCGTGTAGAGCGGTGTGCCGTCGGAGCGTATCACCACGGGGTCCGACACGGTCGTCAGTTTCACCCGGCGCTCCCCCTGCACCAGATCGCTCCAGACGATATCGCCATCGGAGAGGCGGAATCGCCAGTAGGGCTTCTTGCCCGAGCGTTCGGCCGAGGCAAGCTGTTCGGGCGTGAGACGCAGCATGGCGCGGTCATAGACCGGCGGCTGGTGACGTTTGAGCCGATACTCGCGCTTGGCGCGCAGTTCCTCCTCGGACTCGAAGCAGGGATAGAGCCGGCCCCCGGCCTTCAGGCGATCGGCCGCGGCAGCGTAGCGATCGAGCCGGTCCGACTGGCGAAGAAACACGTCCCAGGCGAGGCCGAGCCAGGCGACGTCCTGTTCGATGGCCTCGGCGAAGTCCGGGCGTGAGCGTTCCCGGTCGGTGTCGTCGAGCCGGAGCATGAAGCGCCCGTTGTGGCGACGGGCGAACAGGTAGTTGGCGATGGCCGGGCGCGCGTTGCCGACATGCAGCAGCCCGGTGGGACTGGGCGCGAAGCGGACGAGGACGCTCATTCAGCGCCGGAGGAGAGGGTCTCATCGTCGTGTTCACGCCTCGGGTCGATCGAGCGCCAATCCCGCTGCTCGGTCGTGGCAGGCTGATCGACGAAATCGCCGAGCTCATTGGCGCTGCGCCAGGCATCGTCGCCGGCGTTCACAACCTCGGCATCCTCGCCGTAGGCAAACCAAGCATCCAGCACGTCTTTCGGACGCATGCCGGGCGCGCGGCAGCGCTCGATCGAATCCCGCACATAGCGGCGGGCGAACGCGTTGGCTTGCATCAGGGTGGAAAACCCCCCGATCTCTTCAACAACGTTGTCGTGCGCGCCGCCCGAAAGATCGAGGATGCGCACGCGCCAACCGCCGGGCGGGGCAAAAATGTCGTTCAGCAGGCCCTGCATCCGCGACATGTTGGATAACGGGCCCGTGAAATCAACCAAGGCCTGACCGGGCAGGGGGGGAGCTGGGCGAGCGCGACTGGTCGTGGCCGGCAGGGCGGCTATGCTAGCGGCCATGGACACACAAGTGAGCAAGACCCAATTCGTGCAGGCTCCCCCCAGGCGGCATGCACCCCCGCCCGGCCCATGCGCGATGGTGATTTTCGGCGCGGGCGGGGACCTGACCAAACGGCTGCTGGTCCCCGCGCTGTACAACCTGTCCCACACCGGGCTGATCCCCGACCACTTCGCGATCGTCGGCGTGGATATGGCGGACATGACCGTGAAGGACTGGGCGGACTCGCTGCACAAGATGCTGCAGAGCTTCGTCGGCAACGCGGCGAGCGAGAGCCAGATCGACGCGGTGGATCAGACGGCATGGCAGCGGCTGACCGATGCGATGTCCTACGTGCGGGGCAATCTGACTGACCCGGCCCTGTACCAGAACCTGGCGCAGCACCTGGACGAAGTGGCGAAGCAGCGCGGCACTCAGGGCAATTGCCTGTTCTACCTGGCGGTGGCGGACCGCTTCTTCGGGCCGGTCGTCGAACAACTCGGTCGCGCCGGGCTGGCGCATGACAAAGCCCATTCGGATGATGCGCCGCATTGGCGCCGGGTGGTGATCGAAAAGCCGTTCGGCCACTCCCTCCAGTCCGCCCGCGACCTCAATCAAGAGATCCGGCGTGTGCTGGATGAAGATCAGATCTACCGGATCGATCACTTCCTGGGGAAGGAGACGGTGCAGAACATCATGGCGTTTCGCTTCGCCAATGGGTTCTTCGAGCCGATCTGGAACCGCGACCGCATCGATCATGTGCAGATCACGGTCTCCGAGACCCTCGGCGTGGAGCATCGTGGCCGGTTCTATGAACAGACGGGGGCGCTGCGCGACATGGTGCCCAACCACGTTTTTCAGATTCTTTCCATGATCGCGATGGAGCCGCCGATCGGGTTCGACGCGCCGGCGATCCGCAGCCGCAAGGCCGACCTGTTCGCCTCCATGTGCAGCGTGCAGCCAAAGGATGCGGTGCGGGGCCAGTATGGTCCGGGCACCGTGATGGGTCAGCAGGTTCAGGGATACCGGCAGGAGCCGGATGTTGATCCGAACTCCATGGTGGAAACCTTCGTTGCCATGCGCATCTCGATCGACAATTGGCGTTGGGCGGGGGTGCCGTTCTACCTGCGCACCGGCAAGCGCATGTCGCAGCGCTACACCGAGGTGGCGATCCGCTTCAAGCCGGCGCCGTATGCGCCCTTCGACGACACGCGGGTAGCCGAACTGCCGCCGAACTGGCTGGTGATCACGATCCAGCCCGACGAGGGCATTTCCATGCAGTTCGAGGTGAAGCGCCCCGGGCCGGTGGTGGACCTCGCGGCGGTTCGGATGGATTTCCGCTACACGGACTGGTTCCCGCGCGAACCGAACGTGGGATACGAGACGCTGATCTACGACGTGATGATCGGCGATCAGACTTTGTTCAACCGGGCCGACATGGTGGAAGAGACCTGGCGGGTTGTACAACCGCTGCTGGATGCGTGGCCATCCATGGGATCGCAGCAATTCCCGAACTACGCGGCAGGACAGGACGGTCCGGACGCTGCATTCCAGTTGCTGAAGGAAGACGGGCGCGAATGGCGGCCCGTCGGCGGCCGCTGACCCGGCTGCAACCGCGCTGACTGGCTCGCGTTTCTGCGAGCATCAGTCAGGAGACGAAACATGAGGATGCTGGCGGCAATTTTACTGGCGGCAAGCATCGCGCCGGTTTCGGTGCTGGCGGCGCAGGATCAGGCCGTGCAGCCGGCGGCGCCAGGCGTCACGATCGCTCCGGATCAGCCGAAGTCGCCGCAATCGGCCGCGCAGGCCGGGCAGGATGCGACGCTGGCGCAGAAGCTTTCGCGGACCAACGGGACCATCAAACCGCCCGAGGTCGATCCCGGAATGGCCAAGGCGCCGCCGCCGAACACGCGCGGCACCATGCCCATCCTGCATCCGCCGGCAGGTGCGCAGAGCAAGTGAGAGCGGGGCTTGCAAGAGCGGCGGTGACCTCCATATGGCGGGGCACAGCGGTTCGGCAGTGCCGAACGCTGTGTTCGACGTTTCCTCCCTAAACTTGGCGGCGCCTGCGGGCGCCGCCATTTTTTTCTGCCGCTCGTTTTGCTTTGCCAGCCGACGCATTATGCTTTGTGCCATGGACATGGATTTCACCGAATCGGAGGTCCATCGCTACTCGCGGCACATCCTTCTGCCTGAGGTCGGCGGCACCGGACAGGCGATGCTGCGAGGCGCGCGGGTGCTGGTAGTCGGCGCGGGCGGGCTCGGCAGCCCCGCGCTGTTGTATCTGGCGGCGGCCGGGGTCGGCACGATCGGGATCGTCGATGACGACCGCGTGGAGCTTTCCAACCTGCAGCGCCAGGTTGCGCATACCACGCGCACGGATCGGCGAATCGAAGGTGGTGTCGGCTGCCGAAGCGGCACGTGCAATCAATCCCGAAGTGCGCATCGAGACCCATGCAACCCGGCTGTCCCGCGACAACGCGCAGGCGCTGATCGAGCCTTACGACATCGTGTGCGACGGCACGGACAATTTCGACACGCGATTCCTCGTTGCTGATGCCTGCGTGCTGATGCGGCGCACGCTGATTTCCGCCGCGGTCCTGCAATTCGAGGGGCAACTTTCCGTGTTCAAACCGCATGCCGACCCGGCATCGCCGTGCTACCGCTGCCTGTTTCCCGAACCGCCGCCTCCTGGCGTGGTACCAAGCTGCAGCGAGGCTGGGGTGCTTGGCGCGGTGACCGGGGTCATGGGCACATTACAGGCGACCGAAACGGTGAAGGAGATCCTGGGTATCGGTGAGTCGCTCGCGGGACGGTTGCTGATCTGGGACGCGCTGGCGAGCCGCTTCCGGACCGTGCGGGTGCCGCGGAACCCGCATTGTGCTCTCTGCGGCGCTGACCCGGCCATCACCGATCTGTCCCACCACTCACCGAACGATGCCCGCGCGCTCGCTTGCCATCCTGCTTGAAATCGGGCCGGCACGATCGGGCGCACTATGCGTTCGTTCTTGCCAGCGGGGCGGCGTCGCTCGGGCGCGATGTGGTTTTGTTTGCAACGAACCGCGGATGCCAGGCGCTGATGACCGATTGGTCCGGGCTCGAGGATGCGGGGCGGGACGAGCGGCTCCGCGCGGCGGGCGTGGCCGGGCTCG
Source organism: uncultured Pseudomonadota bacterium (assembly GCA_963731335.1). Lineage (GTDB taxonomy): Bacteria > Pseudomonadota > Alphaproteobacteria > Acetobacterales > Acetobacteraceae > CAVSUZ01. The sequence goes on from CAVSUZ010000012.1 coordinate 97,569, forward strand.
AGGAATTGCGCGAAGCGGCGCGGGAGCTCGGGGTGGCGCTGATCGTGTGCGAGGCGGGCATCCGGGCCGAGGGTTTCGCATCAGCATCGCTGATGGCCGGCGTCAGTGTTGCCGGAATAGCCACATTCCTCGAGAAAGCGGCCGACGGGCAGATCGTCGCGCTGTGATTTCTTGACCCGATTCCGCGCAATTTGGCACGCACGCTTCCATGCCGCCCTGGCGCCTCGTCGCGCTCTGTCTCCTGCTCCCGCTTCTTCCCGTGGCCGGTTCCGCGGCGACGCATCAGACCGCCCCGGCCTCGCGCGAACCGGCAAAGCGGCATCAGCCGATGGCGGTCGCGCGACCGCGGCCGCTGCCGCTGCCGCCCACCCCGCCGTCCCCGCCCAAACAGGAAGCGCAGACGGCCGCTGGTCCTGCGAAGCCGGAGCGCGATCCGAACAAGGGAACGGTCACCGGGCTGCCGGTGCCGCGCTACGTGTCACTTCGCGCCGACGTGGTGAACCTGCGGGCCGGGCCCGGAGCACGCTACCCGATCGACTGGGTGTACCGGCGGGTGGGAATGCCGGTGGAAATCCTCCGGGAATTCGACGTCTGGCGGCTGGTACAGACCCCGGACGGCGAGAAAGGCTGGATGCATGAGGCGACGCTGACTGGGCCGGCGGGACTTTTACATCGCCGGCCAATCGCAGACTTTTCGGGCGGAACCGCAGGCGACCGGACGAGCCGTGGCGGAGCTGCAGCCGGGCGTGATCGGACGGATCAGACGCTGCGATGCGGGTGCGGGATGGTGCCGCGTGCAGGTGAACGGCTACACCGGCTGGCTGCCGCGTTCGGCGATTTGGGGCGTGTTGCCGGAGGAACCGATCAAGCCGTAGCACGTGCCAGCAGCAGCACGTCAGCGACCCGTGCCTGGCCGGAGCCTTTTCTGATGAGCACCGGATTGAGATCGCACGCCTCGATTGCACCGCACAGGTCGGTCGCCATGCGAGAAACGTTGGCGAGAATTTCGGCGAGGTGCCGGGTGTCCGTGGGGGGCAGCAGGCGGCGGTAGCCTGATAGCCGGCGACCCAGCCGAGTTCGGCCGATCAGGGCTGCGGCCTGCCCGGGTGAGATCGGGCTGAGGCCAAGGGCGCGGTCTGCCTCCAACTCCACCAGCACGCCGCCGCTGCCGATCATGCAAAGCGCGCCGAACGGCGGGGCGGCGATGAAGCCGATCGCGGCTTCCACGCAGTCGGTCATTTCCTCCTGCAGCTCGAACCCGTCGATTCGGGCGTTCGGCAGGGCTTGCAGGACGCGGCGCCGCATGCCGTCGAGCGAGGTTCGCAGCGCGTCGGCGTCGGCGATGCCGAGCTCCACGCCGCCGACGTCCGACCGATGCGGCACGTCGGGTGAGGCGATCTTGGCCACCAGGGGGAAGCCGATGCGGAGCGCGGCGTCCAGAGCCTCGGAGACCGACGCCACGAGGGCCGAGCGGACCATAGGAATGCCGTATGCCTGAAGGATGCGCTGGCAGAGATCGGATGGCAGCGGACCCGAATGACCGGCGATCTCGGCGGCAAATGGGCCTGGGTTCGCGGCAGGCACACGCCATTCTTCTGGCCGCCGATCGGCCAGCAGGCCGAAGTTGCGAAGGGCAACCATCCCGGCCCGCATGCCCCGCAGCACCGGCACGCCTTGCGCGGCCATCGCCTGGACGATCTCGTGATGGGTGTTTTCCCCGGTCGGCGAGATCATCACAAACGGCTTGTCGGTGCCCGCGGCATAGCGGCCATAGGCGAGAATGCGCGGGGTGTAGTTGCCGCGCATGGTGGGGGTGAGCGTGGCCTGGCAGTCCTGCACGACAACGAGCTGATCCACCTCCGTGATCTTCCAAGATCGCCGCGATCGCCTGCTCGTCCTGCTCCAAATGGTGATTGGGCGTGGAGCCGAGATCGAGCGGGTTCACGCCGGCCGCGCCGGGCAGGGCGGTGCGAATTTTCGCCTCGGTGGCTTCAGCTCCAGGTCGCGAGTGTCAGTCCCTGGTCGGTGGCGACATCGCAGGCGAGTGCGGTTTCGCCGCCTGAGATGCCGATGATTCCGGTGCGCGCGCCACGTGGTCGCTTGCCGCAGCCGGCGAAGCATTCGAGGGTGGCAATCAGCTCATCATAATCGCGGGCGACGGGGATGCCGCAGCTTTCGAAGAAGCAGTCATACGCGTCGTTGGCGCTGATCATCGCCCCGGTGTGGGCGCGCACCGCGGCGACGCCGACGTGACGAGCGGCCGACTTTGAGAACCGCCAGACCCTTGCCCGCACCGCGGAGCAGGCGGCAGGCGGCGGCGAAGTCAGAGGGGTCCTTGATCGATTCGAGGACCACGCCGACCACGCTGGTGGTTTCGTCGGCGGCAAGCCAGCGCATGTAGTCCGGTGCGGTGACCTGCCATTCGTTGCCCATGGTGATGATCTTGGACAAGCCGACGGCGATGGAATTCACGAGCGAGATCGCGGCTGAGCCGGACTGGGCGATCAGCGCGACCGGATCCTCGGCGGACCTTGTCCGTGACCGTGGACGGGATAGAGGCGCAGCGGGTCGGTCAGGTTGATGAGGCCCATGCAGTTCGGGCCGTGGATGGCCATCGGGCTGCGTGTCGCAAGTGACTTGAACGCGTCTTCTTCGGCGGCCGGAAACCCGTTCGAAAACACCACCGCGGATCGCACCCCAGCCTGATCGAGTTGGGCAAGCATGCCGGCCACCGAAGGCGCGGGGATGGCGACCACGGCGGTGTCGGCACGGGCGGGGAGATCGCTCACGGAGCGGACGGCCGGGAGACCGTCGATCTCGGGCGCGGTAGGATGGACCGGGATGATGCGACCGGTGTAGCCGACCAGCTTCAGGTTACGAATGACCCCGTTGCCCTGGGTCTGCCGGGTGGCGGATGCGCCGATGACGGCGACCATCTTTGGCCGCAGCAGCGGTTCAACATCGCGCACCTTCGAGGCTACTTGCTTTCCTTGATCCACGCCTCGGCCCAGCTCGGATGCTCGTTGAACGAGATGTCGAACTGCTTGTCGAGATTGGCGAAGCGGGTCGAGACAGCATTGAACGTGGGCGCGTTGGTCAGCGTGATCTCGTTCAGGTCGCGCGCGACGATTTCCTCGTACTGTTTGTACAGGGCGCGACGCTGGTCTTCCGGTGCAGCACTGGCTGCCGCGGCGATCTTGTCCAGCTCCGCATTGCAGTAGCCGGTCGGGTTCGTGTACGGCACCTGGGCGGGATTGCAGATGAAGCTGCGGTCCACGCCCAGCGTCGGGTCCGAACGTCCTGTCAGGGAGACCAGGGATACGTCGAAATCGTACTGGTGATAAACCTTGTTGAGCCAGATCTGCGCATCGAGACCGCTTAGTTTCACATCGACCCCGACCTGCTGCCATTGCGCGGCGATGCTTTTGGCGATGGCGTCGAGCGGTGAGATCGCCTGGTAGGTGAGTTCGATGGAGAAGCGCTTGCCGTCCTTCAGCGGATAGCCGGCCTCGTCCAGCAGCTTGCCCGCTTTGGCCGGATCGTAGGGATACATCGTGTTGTAATCGACGGAGGGATCATACAATTTGGTGAACTGTACCGGGATCGCGCTGCGCGCGGGGAAGGCAAGGCCGCGATAAGCGTCGGCGCTGATGCGTTGCCGGTCCGTGGCCATGAACAGGGCCTGGCGAACGCGGACGTCTTTCATCGGGGAGCGGCGGAGGTTGAAATCGAGCGACGAACGCTCGGGCGCGTTCATGGTGATCTTCACCACTTCGAACTTGCCGTTCTTCGCGGCCTGCTGCGCCTGGGGCACCTGGCTGAAGTCGGTAAACTGCATCCAGTCCGCCTCGCCCTGGATGACGGCATTGAGCTGCTGCTGCGGGCTGGGCGTGAGCGCGACCAGCACCCGATCCAGATAGGGCTTCGGCTGATCCCAGTAGTAAGGATTGCGGACGAAGGTCAGCGAGCGGCCGGGTTCCCAGGAATTGAGCTTGAACGGGCCGAGCCCGATCGGCTTGCGGTTGGCAGGGTTCGTGGCGAGATCGGTGCCGGCATAGATATGCTCCGGCATGATCGCGAAGTTTTCCTTGTCGAACAGGTCCATCGCGGCGGTGATGGGCTGCTTGAGGGTGATGACGACGGTCGAATCGTCCGGTGCGGAGACCGCATCGATCACCGGCATCAGTTTCGAAAGATACGTGTTCAGCTTGCCGAACTGGGTCAGGGTGAAGACCACGTCCTTGGCGGAGAAGGGCTGACCGTCGGACCATTTGACGCCCTGGCGCAGATGGAAGGTGTAGGTCTTGCCGTCAGGCGAAATGGTCCAGCTTGTCGCCAGATGCGGGATCCGGTTCCCCTTTCCGTCCTTGGCCATCAAGCCGTCCGCCCAGATATCGGCCATGTACAATGCGGGCGAGAGGGAGGTGAGTTCGGTATTGAGCACCGCCATGCCGCTGGCATCGAGCGTGATGATGACGTCCCCACCCCGCTTCGGCGTTAAATCGTCCGCCTTCGCGGCGCCTACCCCGAGTATGAGGAGAAGCGACAATGCGGCAGCGTGCCGCTTCCAGCGGATTTTCATGGCACAGTCATATCAAGCTGACACGCTCTTCGTCCAGTCTTTGAACATGCGGGTCAGGCACCAGGACCGCGTCCAGCAGGGCCCTGGTGTAGTCGTGCTTCGGTGCGGTGAGCACATCGGGGCCGGTTTCAACGATGCGGCCGCGATACATCACGGCGACGCGATCGGCGATACTTTCGACTGCGCCGAGATCGTGGCTGATGATGACGAAGCCGACGCCGGTCTGCCGTTGCAGCGCGGCCATCAGCTCGAGCAGTTGGGTCTGCACCGAGATATCCAGGCTGGACAGCGGCTCATCGGCGATGATCAGGCGCGGGCGGAGGATCATGGCACGGGCCAGCGCGACCCGCTGCTGCTGGCCGCCGGAGAGCTGATGCGGATAGCGGGACATGAAGCTCTCGGCGGGTGACAGTCCGACGGATTCGAGTTGGGCCGCGATAAGATCGGGTGCGGCCGCGGGCGATGCCAGCCGGTGCTCGAGGATGATGTGCGTGAGAATCCGTTCGACCCGCATGCGCGGATTGAGCGACGTCGCGGGATCCTGGAACACCGCCTGCACGTCGCGTCGATAGGTCCGCCGGCCCTGGCGGGAAAGCGTGGAGAGCGGTGTGCCGCGATACGCGACGGTGCCCTCGGTCGGGCGGACCAGCGCGAGCAGCAGACGCGCCAGGCTGGATTTGCCGGAACCTGACTCCCCGACGATGCCGAGCGTTTCATTTTCATGAACCTCGAGATCAACGCCATCGACGGCGCTTACCGGATGGCGTGCGGCGTAGCGCAGGGACACGCCTTGTGCCGTAAGCACGGGCGCGCTCATTCGGCCGGCGCCAGGGCCGGTGCCCGGCCACGTCGGCTGAGCGTGATAAGGCGCGCGGTGTAGGGATCGCGCGGCGAGTTCGAACAGGGTGAACGTGTCTGCCACCTCGACCACGCGACCGGCGCGCATGACGTAAACCCGGTCGCAGAGTTGCGCGACGACGCCCAAATCGTGCGTGATGAGCAGCAGAGCCATGGCGTGCTGACGGTGCAGGCGCCTCAGCGTGCGAAGGACCTGCAACTGGACGGTGACGTCCAGTGAGGAGGTAGGCTCATCGGCAACCAGGAGTTTTGGTGACGATGCGAGCGCCATGGCGATCATCACCCGCTGGCGCATGCCGCCGGAAAGTTCATGCGGATAACGGTGCGCGACTATCGGCGGCTCCGGCAATCCCACCTCGTGCAGGAGCTGGTGGACGCGGCTCTGACCTCGGCGCGGGATCGCCCGTCATGGATGGCTTCGGCCACCTGCGCGCCGACGCGGCGAGTGGGATTGAGGTAACCGAGCGGGTCCTGGAACACCATCGAGAAGCCACCCGCGTGGCGCAGGCGGCGCAGGGCGCCGGGCGACAAGGAATTGAGATCCACGCCATCGAACACGACTCGGCCGGAGAGTTCGGCGAAATCCATGTTCGGCAGCAGGCGCACGACGGCGCGGGCCAGCGTGGTCTTGCCCGAGCCGGATTCGCCGACAATGCCGACACATTCACCGGGAAAGACATCAAGGCTGACGTCGTCCACCGCGCGGACCAGGGCGCCCGTGGTTCGCAGATGGACCTTCAGCGATTCCACGCGGAGCAGCGGTGTGCCGGTCATACCGGCAGGCCTGGCACAATGCTGCCGGCGCGCGGATCGACGATCTCGTTCAGGCCGTCAGCGAGCAGATTGAGTCCGAGCACGGCGAGGCAGATCGCAAGGCCGGGAAACACGCTCATCCACCAGGCGGATTGCAGAAAATCCTGCGCCGTGAACAGAAGCTGCCCCCAGCTCACCATGTTGGCATCCGAGAGGCCAAGGAATCCCAGGCCGGATTCGATCAGGATGGCGAGGCTCGCGTCCAGCGCTACCTGCACGATCACCGGCGGCAGCGCGTTCGGCAGGATTTCGCGCATGCACGATATGCCAGGCCGGCATGTCGGCGACGATGGCGGCGGCGACAAAATCTCGTTGCCGCAGGTTGATGAACTGGCCGTAGATCAGCCGCGCCTCCAGCGGCCAGATCGCCAGGGCCACGGCCGCGATGAGCAACCAGAAGCTCGGTCCGAACAGCGCGATGGCAAACAGCACCACGACGATCACGGGCAGTGTCTGGAACAACTCGGTCACGCGCATGAGCACCGCCTCGGCGGCGCCCCGCCAATACCCGGCGACAATGCCGACCGTTCCGCCGATCAGCAGCGCCGCCGCGGCTGCGCAGATGCCGATAGCCAACGACGCCCGGGTTCCGATCAGCACCAGGGAGAACACGTCGCGGCCGATATTGTCGGTTCCCATCGGGAACGCGAGCGACGGCGCCAGCAAACTCGCCGCCACCTGTTCTTTAGGACCATGCGGCGCGATCCATGGATCCAGCACGGCGATCAAACCGAGGGCGGACATGACGATCATTCCGGCGAGCCCGTAGCGCGTGGCAGCCAGGCGGTGCAGCAGCCGGATCATCGCGCCGTTCGGATGCGAGGATCGAGCAGTCCGTAGAGGATATCGACGACCAGGTTCATGAGGATCACGGCGATAGAGACGAACAGGACCACGCCGACCACGACCTGATTGTCCCGGTTGCGAATGGCCTCGACCAGCAGCAGCCCGATGCCGGGCCAGGAAAACACCGTCTCGATCAGCACCGCCCCACCCATGGCGACACCGAACGCATAGCCCATCACGGTGAGCACGGGCAGGCTGGAATTGCGCAGCACATGGCCGCGGATAATGGCGCCTCGCGAGAGGCCCTTGGCCCGGGCCGTGACGATGTAACCGGCATTCAGAGTCTCGATCGTGCTCGCGCGCATCAGGCGGCTGACGCGGGTTGCTTCATACACGGCATAAGTGATGGCGGGGAGTGCCAGGTAGCGCAGCCGTTCGAGCAGGAAGGCGGCGCCGGTGGCACGCGAGAACAGCGGCGCCATGCCCTGGGTGGGGAACCATCCAAGGTGCATCGCGAACAGGATGACAAGCAACTGGCCGAGCCAGAACCCCGGCACCGCGTAGCCGACCAGGCTGACGGTGGTCCAGAAGCGGTCCACATGCCGGTTCCTGGTGGAAGCCGAAAGCAGGCCGATGGCGACGCCGATCGGTACGCCGATGATGAACGCAGCGGCGGCCAGAAGCAGCGTGCGGGGCGCGCGCTGCAGGATGAGGTTCATCACCGAGTCCTGCTGCTGGAACGAATAGCCCAGATCGCCGTGCGCCAGGTTGACGAAATACTGCCACAGGCGAACAGGGAACGGGTCGTCCAGGTGGTAGTGCTGGACGATGGCGGCACGGAAATCGGGCGGCACCGGATACTGCCCGACGATGGCCTGCACCGGATCACCGGGCGTGAACTGCAGCATCACGAAGACCAGGATGATGACCGCGATCACCATCGGGATCGCCTGCAGCAGCCGGATCAAGGCGAAGCGAAGCATCCTAATCGCGCTTGAGGAATCTCAGGGCGTTCCTGTAAAGCCACTTCTCCTTCACCGAGTCCTTCAGCGGCAGGTTTTCGTATTCGCCGATCAGCGTTTCGAACGGCACGCCGAAGATGCCGCGCGACAGACCGACCATGATCTTGTCCTGTAGCAGCGTGTTGCCGAATTGCAGGAACTGCTCCCAGCCGGAGCCCGGCGTGGCGAAGTGCTTTGGCCGATGTGCGGCGGTATCGGCGTAGAGATTCGGATGGCGGCGGAGCAGGCCGACCATGTCGCTGATCCAGGGCCAGCCGGACAGGCCGGCGACGATCCGCAGTTCCGGAAAGTCCATGGCGACGCAATCCAGGTGCCGCGGATGGCCCAGATCGTATGGCCGGTCATTGGCGTAGTTCATAGACGTATAAACCCGAACCGGCACGTCCAACTCAACGCACTTGGCGTAAAGCGGATAGTAGCGGCGGTCGCTGGCGGGGATCATGTTGTACAGCGCGACCACGCGGAACCCGCCGATGCCGTGGTCCTTCACCAGCCGTTCGAGCTCGCGCACACCGCGCATGCCATCCAGCGGGGAGATAGCCGCGAGTCCGACGAAGCGGTCCGGGTATTTGCCGCAGACCCGCGCCAGGGTTTCGTTGGAGGCACCGACCACGCCGCATTCGACGCCGGCACGGTCCATTTCCTTGATGAAGGTCTCCATGCGTTCGCCGGGATGTGCTTCGGGCTTCGGCTGGTACTGACGGTCGCGGTTCTGGAAGATTCGCTTGTAGTTGTCGAAGCCGTATCCTTCCGGCCGATCGAGCCGCCCTGCGACGGGATTGCCCGGCCGGACCTGCTGTTCCTCGTGATATTCGGGGTATTCCTCTCCGGCGGGGAGGTTGCATTCCAGGTCGATGACCCGTGGCACGTTCGATACTCCTCGACCTGTTGTTCCCGGTTCGTGCGCTTGAGTGCCCTGCAAAGCGGCCGGCCGTCAAGGCGACCAGGTCTCGCGTATATGCGTTCTATATTCCGCGGGGCTGTTTTCTGCATGGATACTATACGCGGGCATAGCCTACTTCCGAGGGCGCAGAGTGCTGTCCGGTCGCGGAAGGAAGCAACATGCTCGACGTTTTGTACATTCTGATCGGTGCCGCCTTTTTCGGCGGCTGCGCTCTCTACACCTACGCGTGCGACCGGCTGTGAGGGCGCGGCAATGACCTTCGACTATGCCCTGGGTGCGGCCGTCACCGCTGTTCTGTTCGTCTATCTCGTGTACGCGCTGATCCGGCCGGAACGGTTCTGAAAATGACCATCAACGGCTGGGTGCAGATTGCGCTGTATTGCGCGATCCTTGTCGCGCTGACCAAACCGCTGGGCGGCTACATGACAAGCGTGTTCCAGGGGGAGCGGACGTTTTTTTCCTTCGCGCTGCGTCCGGTCGAGCGCGCCCTTTACCGTGTCTGTGGTGTCAACGAGGCCGAGGAGCAGCATTGGGTGACGTATGCCCTCGCGATGCTGGCGTTCAGCCTGGCCGGCTTCGTCACGCTGTACGGCGTGCAGCGCATTCAGGGGCTGCTGCCCTTCAACCCGCAAGGTCAGACTGCCATGTCGCCCGACCTGGCGTTCAACACCTCGGTCAGCTTTCTGACCAACACCAATTGGCAGTCCTACACGCCCGAGACCACCATGAGCTACCTGACTCAGATGGCCGGCCTCGCCGTGCACAATTTCGTCTCGGCGGCCACGGGGATCGCGCTTGCAATCGCGCTGGTTCGCGGCTTTGCGCGGCGTTCGGCTGCAGACGATCGGCAATTTCTGGGTCGATCTCACCCGTTGCATGCTCTACGTCCTGCTGCCGATCTCCGTCATCTTCGCACTGTTCTTTATCTGGCAGGGCGTGCCGCAGAACCTGCAGCCATACGTGGCGGCAACGACACTGGAGGGCGGCAAGCAGCTCATCGCGCAGGGCCCGGTCGCAACCCAGGAAGCCATCAAGATGCTGGGCACGAATGGCGGTGGCTTCTTCAACGCCAATTCCGCGCATCCGTACGAAAATCCGAATGCCGTCACCAACTTCGTGCAGATGGTTCTGATCTTCTCTATCGGCGCGGCATTGACCAACGTGTTCGGCCGCATGGTCGGCAATCAGCGGCAGGGATGGGCGATCTTCGCCGTGATGTTCGTGCTTTTCCTGGGGGGTGTCGCTATCGAGTATTCGGCCGAGAGCCAGGGCAACCCCGCGTTTGCGGCTTTCCAGGTGGACCAGACAGCGGGGCCGTTTCAGCCGGGCGGCAATATGGAAGGCAAGGAAGTCCGCTTCGGCATCGCTCAGTCGGCGCTGTTCACCACGATCACCACGGATGCGTCCTGCGGGGCGGTGGACACGATGCACGACAGCCTGCTGCCGATCGGTGGGGCGGTGCCGCTGGTGAACATCATGCTGGGCGAAATCATCTATGGCGGCGTGGGGTCCGGATTATACGGCATGCTGCTCTTTGTCATCATCGCCATGTTCGTCGCGGGACTCATGGTCGGCCGCACGCCCGAGTATCTGGGCAAGAAGCTCGAGGCAAAGGAGGTGAAGATGGCAATGCTCGCCATTCTTGTCCTGCCGCTGTCGATGCTGGGCTTCACCGCACTCGCCGTTGTCCTGCCTGTCGGCGCCCGCGCCATGGCAAATGCCGGTCCGCATGGCTTCACCGAAGCGCTGTATGCCTACACCTCGGCCACGGGGAATAACGGCAGCGCGTTCGCCGGCCTTTCTGCCAACACGCCGTTCTGGAACGACACGCTTGGCATGGCGATGTTTGTCGGCCGCTTCCTGATGATCGTGCCGATTCTGGCCATCGCGGGATCGCTGGCGCGCAAGAAGATCGTGCCTGCGTCACTCGGTACCTTGCCCACCGCCGGCCCGCTGTTCGTCGGGCTGGTGATCGGTGTGATCGCGGTCACGGGGGGACTGATCTTTTTCCCCGCAGTCTCGCTTGGGCCGATCGTGGAGAATCTCGCGATGCGCGCCGGCACGCTCTACTGACGTCAGGTGACTCCGATGGAAATCCGCAACCGGCGCGAATTGCGCTCGTCGCTGTTCGACCCCGAGATCCTGGTGCCCGCGATCCGGCAGTCCGTGGGCAAGCTCGATCCCCGCGTGCTGATCAAGAACCCGGTGATGTTCGTGGTCGAGATGGTTGCCGTGCTGACCACCGTGGTCTTCATCCGCGAGCTTATCACCGGCGGCGGCAGTCCAGGTTTCGGCGTGCAGATCATCTTCTGGCTGTGGCTGACAGTGGTGTTTGCCAACTTCGCCGAGGCGGTGGCCGAAGGGCGCGGCAAGGCCCAGGCTGCCACCTTGCGCCGGGCTCGCACCGATACCGCTGCGAAGCGGCTCCACGACCCGCGGGATAACAGGTTCGAAACCGTGCCGGCCCGCAGGCTGATACCGGGCGACCTGGTTCTGGTCGAAGCCGGCGATCTCATCCCAAGCGACGGTGAGGTGATCGAGGGCATTGCCTCGGTGGACGAGTCCGCCATCACCGGAGAGTCTGCGCCGGTGATTCGCGAAGTCCGGCGGCGACCGCTCCGCTGTGACCGGCGGCACGCGCGTGTTGTCTGACTGGCTCAAGATCAGGATCACCGCAGCACAGGGATCAACGTTCCTGGACCGCATGATCGCGTTGGTGGAGGGCGCCGAGCGCCAGAAAACACCCAACGAGATTGCGCTGAATATCCTGCTTTCTGGCCTGACCATCATCTTCGTGATCGTGGTCGCGACCATACCCAGCTTCGTGACCTACGCGGGGGGCACGGTCCCCATAGTGGTTCTCGTCGCGCTATTCGTCGCGCTGATTCCGACCACCATCGGTGCGCTTCTGTCCGCAATCGGCATCGCCGGCATGGATCGCCTGGTCCGCTTCAACGTCCTCGCCATGTCGGGCCGCGCGGTGGAGGCCGCAGGCGACGTGGACACGCTGCTGCTCGACAAGACCGGCACGATCACACTGGGCAATCGCCAGGCGACCGAATTCTTTGCGCTGAGCGGTGTGACGCAGAGCGAACTGGCGGACGCTGCGCAGCTCGCCTCGCTGCCGGATGAAACGCCGGAAGGGCGCTCCATCGTCGTCCTGGCAAAGGAGAAGTACCAGATCCGCGGGCGCGACATGGCGCCGATGGGCGCACGCTTCATCCCGTTTTCTGCCCACACAAGGCTTTCGGGTATCGACTATGAGGGGTCTTCGATCCGCAAGGGCGCGGTGGACGCGGTGCTCGGCTGGGTGCGGTCCGACATAGAGACGGGGCATGGCGGGGTGGCGCTGCGGAGCGCGGTCTCCGACGCGGCGATCCGTGAACTCACTGCGCGGTCCGATGAGATCGCCAAGGCTGGGGGCACACCGCTCGCGGTCGCTCGGGACGGGCGGCTGCTCGGCGTGATCTACCTGAAGGATATCGTGAAAGGGGGCATTCGCGAACGGTTCGCTGAACTGCGCCGCATGGGCATTCGCACCGTCATGATTACCGGCGACAATCCGTTGACGGCCGCGGCGATCGCCGCGGAATCAGGCGTGGATGATTTCCTGGCGCAGGCGACTCCGGAAAACAAGCTGAAGCTGATCCGGGACGAACAGGCGCAGGGCAAGTTGGTTGCGATGTGCGGCGACGGAACGAATGACGCGCCGGCGCTGGCGCAGGCCGATGTCGGCGTGGCAATGAACACCGGCACCATGGCGGCGCGCGAAGCCGGCAACATGGTCGATCTGGACAGCGACCCGACCAAGCTGATCGAAATCGTGGAGATCGGCAAGCAATTGCTGATGACGCGCGGCGCGCTGACCACATTCTCGATCGCCAATGACGTGGCCAAATATTTCGCCATGGTTCCGGCGATGTTCCTGGCGTTCTATCCGCAACTCGGCGCATTGAACGTGATGCACCTCAACAATCCGCACAGCGCGATCCTGTCGGCCATCATCTTCAACGCCCTGATCATCGTGGCGCTGATTCCGATTGCGCTGCGGGGCGTCACCTATCACCCGATCGGTGCGGCCGCGCTGCTGCGCCGGAATCTGCTGATCTACGGGCTTGGCGGCTTCATAGCTCCGTTCGCCGGCATCAAGCTGCTCGACATGCTCGTCACCGCCATCGGTCTCGCGTGAGGGAGCCGGTTATGAAACACGTTCGCCCTGCCATCATGATGATCATCGCGATGACCGTGATCACCGGTCTGATCTATCCGCTGGTGGTGACCGGCATCGCTCAGGTGGTGCTTCCGTACCAGGCGAACGGCAGCCTGATTCGCAAGGGCGATACGGTGATCGGATCGGCGCTGATCGGGCAGAGCTTCGCCGCTGACCGCTATTTCCACGGCCGGCCATCGGCCACCAGCCCGACACCGTATGCCGCGGATAACTCGGCCGGATCCAATCTGGGACCGACATCCAAAGCACTGGTGGATCGGGTAAGGACAGACGCCGCCACGCTCGCAGCCCAGAACCCGGGAACCCCGATCCCGGTCGATCTCGTTACCACCTCGGCCAGCGGACTGGATCCGGACATTACGCCGGCCGCCGCCTTGTTCCAGGTAGCGCACGTAGCCAAGGCACGCGGGCTTGCCGAAAGCAAGGTGCGGCAACTCGTGGAACAGCACATCGCCGGCCGTACACTGGGCGTGATCGGGGAGCCCCATGTGAACGTGCTTGAACTCAATCTCGCTCTGGACGCACAATCACGTTGATATCCGCCGGTTGAGGCATGAGCGCGCCTGACCCCCTCCAACGACCATCGGCGGACGCGCTGCTTGCGTCGATCGGTCAGGACTTCCGCGGCCGGCTGAAATTGTTCCTGGGCGCGGCGCCCGGCGTCGGCAAAACGTTCGAGATGCTCACCGCCGCACAGGCCCGGCGCAAGGAAGGGGTGGACGTCGTTGTCGGTGTTGTGGAAACCCACGGCCGGGCCGAGACAGAGGCTCTGTTGCAGGGCCTGGAGATCATTCCCCGCCAGCGCATCGATTACAAAGGCCATACTTTGCAGGAGATGGACCTCAACGCCGTGCTGGCCCGGCGCCCACACCTCGTGCTGGTGGACGAGCTCGCTCATACCAACGCCCCCGGCAGCCGCCATCCGAAGCGCTACATGGATGTGGAAGAGCTGATCGCCGCCGGGATTGACGTCTATACGACGCTCAACGTGCAGCACATCGAAAGCCTGAACGACGTGGTGGCGCGGATCACGCGCATCCGGGTGCGTGAAACCGTTCCGGACTCGGTTATCGATGCCGCCGATGACGTGGAGCTGATCGATCTCACCCCGGAAGACCTGATTCAGCGGCTGAAGGAAGGAAAGGTGTATGTCCCGCATCAGGCGGAGCGCGCCCTCGGACACTACTTCTCCCAGGGCAATCTGACTGCCTTGCGTGAACTTGCGTTGCGCCGCACGGCGCAACGCGTGGACGCGCAGATGGTGCGCTACATGCAGGTCCACGCCATCGCCGGTCCCTGGGCCGCCGGTGAGCGGGTGCTGGCCTGCATCGGAACCGATCCGGGAAGCGCCGAGGTGGTGCGCCGCGCCAAGCGGATGGCGGACAATCTGAAAGCGCCATGGGTCGCCATCCACGTGGAAACAGGCGGTGATCTGAATTTGAGCGAAGCGGAGCGGGACCGTGTCGCGGAGACGATGCGCCTGGCCGAACGTCTGGGTGCCGAGACCGTCACGCTGCCAGGAGAGGATGTGGCGGAGTCGATCGTCGAATACGCCAGGGTCCACAACGTCACCCAAATTCTCATTATTCAGCCACGGCATCCCTGGTGGGCCGAAATCCTTCGGGGATCACTCTCGCAGCAAGTCATTCGCAAGGCCGGGGGCGCCAGCGTACACGTGGTTGCCCATCAGCAGGACGGTTCGCCCTCCAGGCTTGTTCAGGCGCTGCGCGGCCGTAGCGGGGCGCACGAATATCTCGGAAGTCTGGGCTTCGTCGCAGTCTCTCTCGGGGCCGCGCTGCTGCTGCGCGAATTTCTGGGCATCACCTCCGTCGCCCTGACATTCCTGCTTGCCGTGCTGGTTTCGGCCACCGCGTACGGTTTGTGGCCCGCGCTGCTTGCCAGCTTCGCCAGCATGCTGGCTTACAATTTCTTTTTCCTCCCGCCGCTCCACACGTTGAACATCGCCGAACCGGAAAACGTCGTCGCGCTGTTCTTCTTCGCCATCACGGCGGTGATCGCCAGCAACCTCACCGCCCGGGTGCGTGCCCAGGCGATCACCGCCCGTCAGCGGGCGCGCGCGACCGAGGAACTTTATCGCTTCAGCCGCAAGCTCGCTGCAACCGGCACCATGGACGATCTGCTGTGGGCTGCGGTGCACCAGATCGCGCTGATGCTGAAGGTGAATGTCGTCGTCCTACTTCCGCGTGACGGCACACTCGCGGTCCGCGCCGGCTTTCCGCCCGAGGATCGGTTGGACGACGCGGATTTGGGCGCGGCCCGCTGGTGCTGGGAACGCAACCGCCCAGCAGGACGCGGCGCGGATACGCTGCCCGGTGCCAGGCGGCTGTTTCTTCCGATGCAGACCGGCCGCGGCGCCGTGGGCGTGATCGGCATCGACCGCGAGCAGCCCGGCCCGATGCTGACCCCGGACCAGCAGCGGCTGCTGACGGCGCTCGCTGATCTGACCGCGCTTGCCGTGGAGCGCATCAACCTGGTGGAGGATATCGAACGCGCACGGTTGACCGCCGAGACCGATCGGCTGCGCGCCGCGCTGCTGACGTCGATTTCCCACGACTTGCGGACGCCGCTTGCCTCCATCCTCGGTTCGGTCACCAGCCTCGTCGCCTCCGGAGACAGCCTGGATCCCGAGACAAGCCAAGGGCTGCTGCACACCATTCAGGACGAGTCGGAACGGCTCAACCGTTTTATCGGAAACTTGCTTGACATGACGAAGTTGGAGGCCGGTCCGCTGCGATTGCGTACACAGCGCGTCGATCTGGCCGATGCGATAGGGGGCGCCCTCCGTCATGCGTCCAAGGTGCTCGCCGACCATCGGGTGGCGGCCCGCGTGGAACCCGATCTGCCGCTTTTGGATCTCGACGAGGTGCTGTTCGACCAGGCCCTGTTCAATCTGCTCGACAACGCGGCGAAGTATGCCCCTGTCGGCACGCTGATCACGGTTCGTGCGTGGCGGACCGGCGATACGGCGTGCATCCAGGTCATGGATGAAGGGCCGGGCATTCCGCCCGGCGACCTTGAGCATGTGTTTGAGAAATTCTACCGCGCGCGGACCGGCGATCGCCGGCGCGCGGGCACCGGGCTCGGGCTTGCCATCTGCCGTGGCTTCATCGAGGCGATGCGGGGACGCATTACCGCCGCGAACCGTAGCGATCGCGTCGGCGCCGTGTTCACCATCAGCCTGCCCGTGCCGCCCGGTTTCAGTGAGCAAGGATTGGCCTGATGTCCGGTGCCGCACCGACGCGCATCCTGATCGTGGACGATGAACCGGCGATCCTGCGCTTCCTGCGCGCCGGGCTTTCCAGTCATGGCTACGCGGTTAGCGAAGCCGAGACCGGTCGCGCGACGATCGATGCGTTGCGTCAGCACCGCGCCGACATGGTCGTGCTGGACCTTGGCCTGCCGGATATGGACGGCTTGGATGTGATCCGCGCGGTGCGCGAAAGCCGCAACATGCTGCCTATCATCGTGCTCTCGAGTCGCGATGACGAGGCGGCGAAAGTCGCGGCGCTCGATCTTGGGGCCGACGATTACGTCACCAAGCCATTCGGCATCGAGGAATTGCTCGCCCGGATTCGCGCGGCGCAGCGCCACCGGCTGCAGCAGGAGGGGGAACGGCCGGTGTTTCGCACCGGGGATCTGACCGTTGACCTGGTGCGCCGGATCGTCATGGTCCGCGACAAGGAGGTGAAATTCTCGCCCCGCGAGTATGACCTGCTGCGCGCGCTGGTCGCGCATGCCGGCAAGGTTCTGACGCACAACATGCTGCTGAAGACCGTTTGGGCGCCCGGAACCGATGTGCAATACCTGCGCATCTACATTCGCGCCCTGCGCCAGAAGATCGAGCCGGATCCTGAGCGGCCGGAATACATCCTGACCGAAACCGGTGTCGGATACCGGCTGCACGGAGCGGATTCATGACTCTCTGTCGAGCTCATCGGCCCTGCCCGGGTAATCGACACGCTCCGGGTCAGCAGCAAGGCCCAGCTTTTGACCGAGCTGTCACGCCGGGCTGCTGCCGCGCTCTCCATCGGCCAGCCGGCGATCCAGCACGCGCTGCAACAGCGCGAAGACCTGGGATCGACCGGTTTGGGCAAGGGTTTCGCATTGCCGCACGCCCGGCTGGCCGGTCTGTCCAGGCCCTTCGCCTTGTTCGCCCGCCTTGCCAGGCCGATCGATTTTGCCGCGGTGGACGAACGTCCGGTCGATCTCGTTGTTCTGCTGTTGACCCCGGCTGATGCCGCGGACGAACACCTTTCCACGCTTGCCGTGGTCTCGCGCCCGATGCGGCAAGAACACTTCGTGCACCGGTTGCGCGCCGCACCCGACGCACACGCCCTGCACGCGGTGTTGTCGTCTGCGTAGCTCAGCGCTGCCGGGGAATCAGCACCGCGGCTCCTTCCAGCCGGCCCGCGCGCAAATCTGCCAGCGCCGCCTCGGCATCCTCCAGCGCGTATTCCACCACGTGCGTGCGCACCGGCACCTGGGGTGCGAGTGCCAGGAACTCCTCCGCGTCGCGTCGTGTCAGGTTGGCGACCGATCGGATCACCCGCTCCTCCCACAGCCACTCGTACGGGAAGGACGGAATGTCGCTCATGTGGATGCCGCCGCACACCACCACACCGCCGGGGCGAACCGCGCGCAACGCCAGCGGCACCAGCGCGCCCACGGGTGCGAAGATGATCGCGGCGTCCAATGGTTCGGGCGGTGGATTCTCCGAGTTCCCGGCCCAGCACGCGCCCATCTCTCGCGCAAACGCCTGCGCCTGAGCATCTCCCGCGCGGGTGAAGGCGAAGACACGCCGCCTCTGATGCCGTGCTACCTGGGCGATGATGTGCGCGGCCGCCCCGAAGCCGTAGATGCCCAGCACGCGCGCATCGCCCGCCATTCGTAAGCACCGATATCCGATCAACCCCGCGCAAAGCAGCGGCGCGGCCTCGGCGTCCGAATACCGATCCGGAAGTGCAAAACAGTAGCGCGCGTCCGCGACGGTGTACTCGGCATAACCGCCGTCAATCTGGTATCCGGTGAAGCGGGCCTGCGGACAGAGATTCTCCTGCCCTGCCTGGCAATAGCGGCACGCACCGCACGTCCAGCCCAGCCAGGGAACCCCCACGCGATCACCGGGGCGGAACCGGTCAACGCCGTTCCCCACCTCCACCACCCGGGCCACGATCTCGTGCCCGGGCACCACCGGCTGTTTCGGATGTGCAAGCTCGCCGTCGATGATGTGCAGGTCGGTGCGGCACACGGCGCAGGCAACGACACGCAGCAGAACCTCGCCCGGTCCAGGTTGCGGGATGGCGATCTCGGCGCATTCCAGCCGAGGCTGTGGACGGCGGAACAGCATCGCCCGCATCGCCATCAGTCCGCCCGCAGCGCCATGCGCAGCGCGGCCACCTGGGGATCCTGCAGCATTGCCAGCCGTCCGGCGGCGACGAACGCAAAGCGATGGAGCAGGGCATGGCGTCGAGCGGACGGGAGCTTGTGGGTGGGGGCGGGACGCAGAAGCTCCGCGTCCTGCTCGGCGGTCACGATCAGCCCGGCCTGGTGCGGCAGCAGATGCAACGGGAAGTCGTTCTCCACCGCGAAATACAGCACGTCGCAGTAGGCGCGGTACTCCGGCCATTTCGCATCGGCCAGAAAGTCCCGCGCGCAGGACTTCACCTCGATGCAGGCGAAGCACCCGTCCGGCTGCAAAGCCAGCAGATCGGCCCGCCGGCCGTTCGGCATGGTGAATTCGTGCACCACGGCCCAGGACAGCCGCGCGCACAACAGAGCCGCCGCACGGCGAATTCGCGTGGTTCGATCGGCAGCGGAGACGACCGTTCCATCCGGTTCGGCGCGGTCCGGCGTTTCAGTCAGCACCCGAGCGCTCTATTCTCTTGCCGATGGAATGGGAAGCGCCGGCCATCGTGCTGGATGCGCGCGCGTTTGCCGAGGCCGACGCGATCGCCACGGTCTTCACGGCGGAGCATGGCGTGTTCCGCGGCCTTGCGCGGGGCGGCACGTCGCGCGCGCAAGCATCCGTATGGCAGACCGGCAACCTGGTGCAGGCGCGCTGGGTGGCCCGGCTTGCCGACCAACTCGGCAGCCTGTCCGCCGAACTGCTCCACCCGATCGCCGCGCTGATCATGCAGGACCGGCTGGCGCTAGCGACGCTGAGCGCCGCCTGCGCCCTGGCGGCCGAAGCCTTGCCGGAACGCGAACCGCAGGAGCGTGTCTTCGCCGGGCTGTTCGATCTTGTCCTGTCGCTGGCACGCGGCGCCCCGCCCATCCCCGGTCTGATGACCTGGGAACTCCTGCTTCTTGCCGAGCTCGGTTACGCGCTCGACCTGACCACCTGCGCCGTGACCGGGGCCACCGAGGATCTTGCCTGGGTCTCTCCCAGAACCGGCCGCGCCGTGAGTGACGCGGCCGCGGGCGTGTGGCGCGAGCGGCTGCTGCCGCTGCCAACATTCCTGCGTGAATCGACCACGGGCACACAAGCCGAGTGGGCCGACGGCCTGCGCCTGACCGGCCACTTCCTGGAACGAAACGCTTTCGGCGCGGTGCACCGGCCGTTGCCCCTCGCGCGTCGCATGCTCTACGACCAGGTGATGGAACTAGCCGCATCCCCGCCCGCCGAGTTGGGCTCCGGGTAATGCCTGACGACGCCGGCCATATCGAAGATACGCGCCTTGTTGACGCGCTGTCCGAGCGCTATCTCGCCTACGCGCTCTCCACCATCATGTCGCGCTCGCTGCCCGATGTGCGCGACGGACTGAAGCCGGTGCACCGGCGCCTGATCTACGCGATGCACTTGCTCCGGCTCGATCCGGCGTCCGGCTTCAAGAAGTGCGCGCGTGTGGTGGGCGACGTGATCGGCAAGTTCCACCCGCATGGCGATGTGGCGGTTTACGAGGCGCTGGTGCGCCTGGCGCAGGAGTTCGCGGCGCGGTATCCGCTGGTCGAAGGCCAGGGGAATTTCGGCAATATCGACGGCGATAATCCCGCCGCCATGCGCTACACCGAAGCGCGCCTGACCGCCGTTGCGCAGGCTCTGCTCGCCGGCATCGATGAGGACGCGGTCGATCTGCGTCCCACGTACGATGGGGAGGAGCATGAACCCGTCGTGCTGCCGGGCGGCTTTCCCAATCTGTTGGCGAACGGCGCCGCGGGCATCGCCGTGGGTATGGCGACATCCATTCCGCCGCACAACGCCGCGGAGGTTTGCGCCGCCGCCATGCACCTGATCATCCATCCGGATGCGACCACCGCCGAACTGTTGGCGCATATGCCCGGCCCCGATTTCCCGACCGGCGGCATCGTGGTGGAAGATCCGGCCGCCATCCTGGCTGCGTACGAAAGCGGCCGGGGCGGTTTTCGCGTGCGCGCCCGCTGGACGGTGGAACGCAGCAAATTCGGCGCCTGGACCGTGGTGGTCACCCAGATCCCCTACCAGGTGCAAAAGGCCAGGCTGATCGAGCAGATCGCCCAGCTCATCGAGCAGCGGAAGCTGCCGCTGCTGGGCGATGTGCGCGACGAAAGCACCGAAGACATCCGCCTGGTCCTGGAACCACGCTCGCGTGGCGCGGAGCCGGAAGTGCTGATGGAGACGCTGTTCCGCGCCACCGCGCTGGAAAGCCGCATCTCGCTCAACATGAACGTGCTGGACGCGACCCGGACTCCGCGTGTCATGGGCCTGAAGGAGGTCCTGCGCGCCTGGCTGGATCACCGCCACGATGTCCTGATCCGCCGTTCCCGCCACCGGCTCGCCGCGATCGAGCGCCGGTTGGAGGTGCTGGACGGCTATCTGCTCGTCTATCTCAATCTTGACGAGGTGATCGCGATCATCCGCGAAGAGGAGCATCCGAAGCCGCGGCTGATGGAGCGGTTTTCGCTGTCCGATGCGCAGGCAGAGGCTATCCTGAACATGCGCCTGCGGTCGCTGCGCCGGCTCGAGGAGATGGAGATCCGCAAGGAGCATCGCGGCCTGGCGCGGGACCGCAAGGACATCAAGGCGCTGCTGGAGGACGAGGCGCTGCGCTGGGATCGGATCAGCGCGAGAGCTCGACAAGACCCGTACGGATTTCGGCGCTGCACCGCTGGGCACGCGCCGCACCGACATCACCCAGCCCGGTGCTGCGGTGGAGATTTCCACCGACGCCTTCGTGGAACGCGAGGCGTTGACCATCCTGCTCTCCGACAAGGGCTGGATCAGGGCGCTCAAGGGCAGCGTCGCCGATCCGAACGATCTGCGCTTCAAGGAGGGCGACAAGCTCAAGCTCCTGGTGGCATGCCAATCCACCGATCGGCTGGTTCTGTTCGCAACCAATGGCCGGGCCTACACGCTGAAAGCATCCGAGCTGCCGCGCGGGCGCGGCGATGGTCAGCCGGTGCGGCTGCTGGCCGACCTCGGCAACGACAACGAGCCCGTGGCGCTGTTCGTGCCCGGCGAAGGCCGTCGTTACCTGGTGGCCAGCATCTCCGGCCGCGGTTTCCTGGTCCCCGGCGGCGAACTTCTGGCGGAGAAGCGTACCGGCAAACAGGTGCTGAATGTCCGTCCCGGAGAAGAAGCGGCACTCTGCGTTCCGGCCGAGGGCGATCTGGTTGCGGTGGTCGGCACCTCTCGTAAGCTGCTGATCTTCCCCTGTGAACAAGTGCCGGAGATGGCGCGCGGCGCGGGTGTGATCCTGCAGCGTTACCGGGAGGGCGTGCTGGCCGATGCCAAAGTGTTCGCCCGCGCCGAGGGACTGAGTTGGCGGCTCGGTGAAAAGACCCGGACCGAATCCGACATCCGTCCATGGCTCGGTGAGCGGGGCCAGGCAGGGCGGATGGTGCCCAACGGCTTCCCGCGCTCGAACACCTTCGGCGCGGTTCCGCCAGATTGACGGGCGGCACGAAAGTCGCCACGAACCTCCTCAAGCCAGCACAGGCTGGCGGAGCGAAGGGAGGGTTCATGCGTATCACGCGTCGGGACGTACTGGGTGCGGCGGCGGTGTCCGCCTTGCCGGTTCTGAAGGCTCGCGCTCAGGCCAAACCGAACATTCGTTTGGGCGTGCTCACCGATCTGTCGGGAACCTATCGCGACACAACCGGGCCGAACTCCGTCGTCTGCGCCCGGCAGGCGATCAAGGAATTCAACCCTGAATCGCACGGCTTCACCGTCGAACTCATCCAGGCCGACCACCAGAACAAGCCGGATGTGGCGTCATCGATCGCGCGGCAATGGTTCGATCAGGGGGTCGATGCCGTGATTGATGTGCCGACCTCTTCCGTGGCGCTGGCCGTGGGACAGGTCGCGAAGGACAAGAACAAGATCATGCTCAACGGCTCCGCGGCGTCGGAAGACGTGACTGACGCTCAGTGCAGCCCGAACACCATTCGCTGGAGTTTCAACAACTACACCTTGGCTCAATCGGCGGCGAACATGGTGAAGGCCGGCGGGACAAGCTGGTTCATCATCACCGCTGATTACGTTTTCGGCCGCACGCTGGAGCAGCAGACGGCCGCCGTGGTTAAGAAGGCCGGCGGAACGGTGAAAGGCACACTGCGCTATCCGTTTCCTGACACCACGGATTTCTCTTCGTATCTGCAGCAGGCCCAGGCTTCCGGCGCGAACGTCCTTGGGCTGGCCAATGCCGGCGCAGACACCGTCAACAGCATCAAGCAGGCCCATGAATTCGGTCTCAATCAGTCGATGAAGATTGCGCCGATGCTGATCTTCATCACCGATATCCATGCGCTCGGCCCCGACATGACGCAGGGTCTGAATTGCACCACGATGTTCTACTGGAATTACAACGACCGCACACGCGCCTTCACAAAGCGGGTGCTGCCCGACATGGTGAACCACCAGTACCCGAACATGGCGCATGCCAGCAACTATGCGATCACGCTGCATTACCTGAAGACGGTTGCCGCAATGGGACCGGCGGAGGCGAAAAAGAGCGGCCGTGACACGGTGGCGCGCCTGAAGGGAATTGCCACCGATGATGATGCGTTCGGCGCAGGCCGGATCAGGGCAGACGGACAGGGCGAATTCCCGGCGTTTCTATGGCGGGTGAAGAAGCCGTCGGAAAGCAAGTCGGAATGGGATGTGTTTGATCTGGTTGCCACCACGCCGGCGGATCAGGCGATTTATCCGCTCAATCCGAAATGCAACTTCCCGGTAACCGGGACCTGAGCTGACCAGGGCCTGAGATGAGTGGAGCCTGAAAGCAAAAGGGGCGCCGTCGAGGCGCCCCTTTTAGTTCAGCAGTTCAGCCGAATTCAGACGAGACGAAGGTTTGTCGCGGCTGCCTTGCCGCGTTCCATCGCGACTTCATAGCTGACGCGCTGACCCTCATCCAGGCCACGGAGACCCGCCGCCTGTACCGCAGTGATATGAACGAACACATCCTTGCCGCCATCCTGTGGGACGATGAAGCCAAATCCCTTGGTTCCGTTGAACCACTTTACCGTGCCGATAGCCATTCTTCAGTCACTCTCTATTGCATTCGGCCGTGCAGGATTGCACGGCGCGTGACAACCCTCTTTGGACGCCTTGAGAGCAACCGAGTGGAACCGGTAGCACAGCAAGCCAAGCCAAATCGCGATTGCGTTGCGCACTTGGCCCAGAAACGGGCCGGTCTGTCAATGACAGTGCGACCATATCCACACGAAACGGAAGGCCTGTGGCGTTACTGCCAAACACGCCGTGTCGACATGGCGCCTCCGCGGTGCGGATGCAAGGCGGCGTCGTTCAGCCGATGATCGCGCGCGACCTCCTCGGACCCCTTGCGCACCAGCGAATCGTAATCCTTGAACAGCGTTTCAGTGATCTGCCCCGGGGTGAAGCTCAACCCGGCGATTTCGCGCACCGGCGTAACTTCCGCAGCAGTGCCGGCAAGAAACACCTCGCTCGCGCGCTTCATTTCATCCGGCATGATCGGCCGCTCGACCACCTTCATCTGCCGATGCCTGGCAAGCGCCATGACGCTCCGACGGGTGATGCCGTCCAGGAAGCAGTCGGGATCGGGGGTGTGAAGTTCGCCGTCCATGACAAAGAAGATGTTCGCACCCGTCGCTTCGGCCACCTGTCCGCGCCAGTCCAGCATCAGCGCATCGGCATAGCCTTCCGACTCTGCCTTGTGCTTGGAAAGCGTTCCGATCATGTACAATCCGGTCGCTTTCGCCGCGGTTGGTGCGGTCTCCGGCGACGGGCGCTTGTATTCCGCCATGCCGAGCCGGATGCCTTGCATGCGGCTGTCGCCGAAATAGCTGGGCCACTGCCCACATCGCGATCGCCAGATGGATGCTCGTGTGCTGCGCCGATACCGCCAGCATTTCCGACCCGCGCCAGGCGATCGGCCGCACATAGGCATCGGTGAGCCCGTTGGCCTTCAGCGTCTCGTAGCAGGCCGCATCGATCTGCTCCGCCGTGTAGGGGATTTCAAACCCAAGGATGCGACCCGAGTTGAGCAGCCGGTTGGTGTGATCGCGCAGTCGGAAGATGTGCCCGTTATACGCCCGTTCGCCTTCGAAGACCGCCGAGGCATAATGCAGCCCATGCGTCAGAACATGCAGCTTGGCCTCCCGCCAGGGGACCAGGGCACCATCCCACCAGATAAACCCATCGCGATCGTCGAAAGGAACAGTCGCCATCTCATGGCTCCTTGTAATATTATTTCTTGCAACCGGCGGACCGTATAATGGCTGACAAAATACGTCAACACTCCTGCCGCATAATCAGCGAATGCCTGCTATGCCCGCGGCTATGCGCGGCCCGGGAATGGCCGAACCGGCGATTCGACCGTGAGCGTCTTGCGCTCGCCCGTCGGAACCCGCCCCTCCCCCGGGGCCAGCCTGCTGTTTCTGCGCGAGGAAGAGCTGCGCCTCGCCCAGGACCTGCTGTTTTTCGCCTATCGCGACTTCACCAATGCTGCCGACGTAATCCTGGAAGAACGGGGCCTCGGCCGCGCCCATCATCGCGCCCTCCACTTCATCGGAAGAAACCCAGCAATCAACGTTTCGGACCTGCTCGGGATCCTTCGCATCACGAAGCAAAGCCTCGCGCGCGTGCTCTCCACCCTGGTCTACCAGGGCCTGGTGTCCCAGTCGCCTGGAAGTGTCGATCGCCGCCAGCGTCTGCTCGCCCTGACCAAGGCCGGCGAGGAGCTCGAGCGAAAGCTGTTCGACGCCCAGCGCAAGCGCCTGGGCGCTGCCTACCGCGAAGCCGGCGGCACGCGCGGTGGAGGGATTCCGGCGCGTCATGCGTGCCATCATGGACGAAGCGGCACGCGGCTATCTCGATCAGTCGGCGTCGCGCCGTTCGGCCGGATGAACGCGATCCCCACATTCTGGTGGTGGACGACGACGTCCGGCTGCGCGCGCTGCTGTCGCGCTATCTGGCAGAGAACGGCTTCCGGGTGACCACCGCCGAAAATGCCGCCGATGCCCGTGCCAAGCTGCGGTCCGTCAGTCCCGACCTGATGGTGCTGGACGTGATGATGCCGGGTGAATCCGGCCTGGACCTCACCACGTCGCTGCGTTCGGCGCAGCCGCCGGACCTGCCGGTTCTGCTGCTGACCGCCCGCGGCGCGCCGGAGGACCGCATCGCCGGCTTCGAGGCCGGCGCCGATGATTACCTCGGCAAACCGTTCGAACCACTGGAACTCGTTCTCCGAATTCGTGCCATGCTCCGTCGCGTGCCGTCCGGACCAGTCGCCGATTGGCCCCGTCGGATTGGGTGCTTTGACCTTCGATCCCGAGCGCGGGGAGCTGACCGGTCCCGAGGGTCTGATCCGCCTCACCAGCGGAGAGGTCGCTCTGCTGACCGCGCTGGCCCGGCGTGCCAACGAAACGCTGTCGCGCGAAGAGATCGCCGCCGCCGTGAGCATGGACGATTTGGGCGAGCGGGCCATCGACGTGCAGGTCACCCGGTTGCGCCGGAAAATCGAACTCGATCCGCGCGAACCCAGATACATCCATACCGTGCGCGGGCGCGGATACATGCTTCGGCCTGGCTGATGCGCGTCCCGCTTCCCTTTGAACGAAGCATTCGTCGCGCTCTGCCACGCACGCTTCTGGGTCGCAGCCTGCTGATCATTCTTGTTCCGCTCATCCTGATTCAGGCCGTGGCATTGCAGGACTATTACGGCAACCACCTCAACTTGGTGTACCGTCGTCTGTCGGGCGGCGTGGCCGGCGAACTCGCCTTCACCCTGCAGTTGCTCGATCGGACGACGGACCCGGCGGAACGGCAGTGGGTCACCGAAACAGCCCGTCACGAATTCGATCTTCGCATGCGCTTCGAGCCTGGAGCCAGGCTCGCCGACTCGGCCCGGATCAACGTGCTCGGGCCGATGGACGACGATCTGCAGGCCGCGCTGGCCGAGAAACTTGTCGATCCCTTCACCATGGATTGGACCTACGATCCACAATCCGTGCTGATCCGCGTACAGCTTCAATGACGGCGTGCTGGATGTGCTTGCTCCGCGCAAAGCGCGTCGATCTGGGCACACTGCTGCTGTTTCTCGCCTGGCTGCTCGGCATCTCGTTGCTGCTGTTCGGCATCGCGGCGTTGTTCATGCGCAATCAGGTGCGCGGCATCCGCCGGCTTGCCGAGGCGGTGGAGGCGTTCGGCGTCGGCCGTGATCCCGGACCGATCAGGCCCGAGGGCGCGACCGAGGTTCGCCGCGCCGGCGCCGCGTTCAATCGGATGCAGGAGCGCGTCCGCCGCTTCCTGGTGCAGCGGACCGAGATGCTCGCCGGCGTGTCGCATGATTTACGCACGCCGCTGACGCGCATGCGCCTGGCGCTCGCCATGCTGCCGCCGAACGACGATATCCGCGAACTCGCCTCCGACGTGCACGAGATGGAGCGGATGATCGAGGGCTATCTCGCCTTCGCCCGCGGCGAGGGAACCGAGCAGGCGGAAGCGGCAAATTTAAGCGAGGTGCTGGAGGAGGTGGCGGGGGCGGCGAAGCGGGCCGGGGCCGATATTGCCCTCGACGTTCCGGCGGAGCTGAGCCTCAAGCTGCGGCGCAATTCGATCCGCCGCGCCGTCACGAACCTGGTGGACAATGCGCGCCGGCACGCACGGCGGATCGTGCTCTCTGCCGCGCCTGCGGGAACCCGGCTGGTCCAGATCATCGTTGATGATGACGGGTCCGGGGATTCCCAACGAGCGGCGGGAGAGCGTGTTCCGCCCGTTCGAGAGCACGCTGCGGGCGGCACGGGCCTTGGTTTGACGATCGCGCGCGATATCATTCGCGCCCATGGCGGCGACATCCTGTTGGAGGACAGTCCGCTCGGCGGGCTGCGTGCCCGCATTCGCCTGCCGGTCTGACCGCGCTCAGGTGCTCTCCCGCTGGATCAGCGTAAATCCGATGTCGATGGAGCGCGTCACGGGCCGGACACTTCCCAGCGCCTGCAGCAGCATCTCTCCCGTCTGTCGCCCCATCCCGGGGCGATCGACATGAACCGTCGTGATGGCGGGACAGGCCTGGGCCGCGTACTCGAGATCGCCGAAACCGGCGATCGCGATGTCCGCCGGGACCCGCCATCCGCGGCGATGGCATTCGAACAAGGCGCCGAGCGCGAGCAGATCGTCGCTGCAGAACACCGCGTCGGGTGGGGGATCGAGCGTGCGCAGGTGCAGCATCGCGCGGGCACCTTCACCAAGATCCGTCCGCGCCTCCACCAGCAGGCCGGGATCCATGGCAAGCCCGGCCTCGGCCAGGGCATCGCCATAGCCTTTCCGCCGCGCCATGGCGCGTCCGCTTTCGTCCTGAAACTCGCTCATCATCGCGATGCGCCGATAGCCGCGCGCGACCAGGTGTCGCACCACCGCGCGCGCGGCGGCGCGATTGGAAAAGCCCACCGTCATGTCGATCGGCGTGCGCGCGAGTTGGCCTACTTCCACGATCGGCACCGTCGCAGTGCGCAGCAATGCCCGCGTCGCCGCGCTGTGCACCGTGCGGCTTAGAACCAGTGCATCGGGCCGACGCGCGAGCAGCGCCCGGATCAAGCGCATGCTCTTCTCCCGGTGCATAGGCGGCCACGCCGATCAGGATGTGATAGCCCGCCGGGTGCACAACGTCCGACAGCCCCTGGAACAAGTCACGGATCAGCGGGCTGGCGAAGCCCGGCGTGATCGCCGCGATGATACGCGTGCGGTTGGACGCCAGATTGCTGGCGACAATGTTCGGGATGTAGCCGAGCTCGCGCATCGCCCGCTCCACCCGTTCGCGGGTTTCCACCGCCACGGGCCCAGCCCGGCGCAGCACGCGTGAGGCGGTGATCTTCGCCACACCTGCGCGGGCGGCGACATCGGCAAGCCTGGGAAGTCTCGTTCCTGGCCGGGGCGCGCGAGCCGCCGGCGTGGTTTCCTTCCCCGTTGACCGCATGACGGTGGTACCGGTAACATCGCAGACAACGCAAGGCAATCATGCCGAAGAAAGCGCGCGGAGGAATTGTCGCCGTGGCGGCAGCAATCCGGCCCGGAAATGTCATCGCCATCCTGCCCGCGCCCGCATCGGGGACGCGCTTCGCCCTGCCCCACGCGTTGATTGTCGTCCGCTCGCTGCTCGCCCTGTGCGTCCTTTGGTATTGTGCCTCGCTGTGGGTCGGCAATTCGATTCTGCTGCCGTCCCCGCTTCGGGTGGTCGATGCGTTCGCGGGCCTGCTCGCCTCCGGCGAAATGGTGAAGCACGCCGCTATCAGCATCCAGCGCCTGCTCCTGAGCCTGTGCATGGCGGTGCTGCTGGCGGTGCCGCTCGGTTTCCTGATGGGGCTGAAGCCGTGCCGCGTCGGACATCATCGATCCGGTCGTCGAATTGTTGCGCCCGATCTCCGGCATCGCGTGGATTCCCTCTGGCGCTGTTCATATTCGGCATCGGCGGCGCACTGCCGATCTTCATCATGACGTATGCTGCATTCTTCCCGCTGCTCCTCAACACCATCGCCGGTGTTCGCGATGTCGATCCGCGCCTTGTCGCGGCGGCCCGCACCATGGGTGTGCGGCATTCGGCGATCCTGCTGCACGTCCTTGCCCCCGCCGCCGTGCCCACCATCGTGGTGGGTCTGCGCCTGGCGGTTGCCTCGGGCTGGACCGCGATCGTCGCGGCGGAGCTGATCGGCGCCGACAGCGGCGTCGGCTTCGCCATCGAATGGTACCGCGAACTGCTGATGACGCCGAAGGTGCTCGCCTTCATCGCAGTCATCGGGATGATCGGCTATGGCGCCGATCTCGTCATTCGCATGCTGCAGCGTCGGCTCACACCCTGGACCGCGGCGATGGAACTCGCATGAACATCCGCCGTCTGCGCTCTCTATCTCTGCCGGTGCTGCTGCTTGCGGTATGGCAGATCTGGGCGATGGGGCTGCCGGCCAATACACGTGCGCCTTCGCCGGCCCGCGTCCTTGGCGAACTTCGCGCTTTGCTCGCCTCGGGCGATTTGTCCGCGGCCACGGCGGCAAGCCTCGAACGCGTGTTGCTCGGCTTCTTGGTGGCCGCGATGCTCGGCATCACGCTCGGGCTGCTGATGGGCGCGTTCCGCGCCGTGCGCCGCAATCTCGACCCGATCGTCGAGACATTCCGCCCAGTCGCCGCCATCGCGATCCTGCCGATGGCCATCTTGTGGTTCGGCACCGGCACCCCCGCGGCCGTGTTCATCGTCGCCTATGCCGCGTTCTTTCCGCTCGTGATCAACACGGCGCACGGCGTCAGCGGAGTGGACCGGAAGCTGGTGCAGGCCGCGCTGACCATGGGCGTCGGCCGCGCAACCATTCTTCGGACGGTGATGCTGCCGGCTGCGCTTCCCAGCATCTTCGTGGGTGCCAGGCTGGCCATGGGCATCGCCTGGACCGCCATCATCGCCGCCGAGCTGGCGGTCGGCGCGAAAGCCGGCGGCGGCGGATCCGGCGGTATCGGCCAGATGATGTTCATCGATTACGCCTACAGCGTGGACCTCAACGGCATCGTGGTCTGCATGATCGTGGTCGGCCTGGTGGCCCTGTTCATTGATCGCGGCTTCCGGCTTGCCGAGCGCAGGCTGCTGGTGTGGCGTCCATGATGCAGCGCGCTCTGCCCCCCAAGCTGCGCCTCAGCGCCGTGGGAAAGCACTTCGGTCCGAACGTGATCGCGGTGCAGGCGCTGGACCTGGAAGTCAGCGCCGGAGAGTTCCTCTGCATCGTCGGACCCTCCGGGTGCGGCAAATCAACAGTGCTGAACATGATCGCCGGACTGGAACGGCCGACCAGCGGCACGATCGAAAAAGATGGCGTCGCTATCCGTGGCCCGGGCGCCGACCGCGGCGTCATGTTCCAGGATTACGCGCTCTTCCCATGGCGGACCGTCGAGGCGAATATCGGCTTCGGCCTGCGCTATGGCCCGCGGGCCAAGGACATTGCAGCCACAGAGCGCCAGGCCCGGGTTCGCAAGCTGATCGAAACCGTCGGATTGCGTGGCTCCGAACGAAAATACCCCCACCAGCTCTCCGGCGGCATGCGGCAGCGCTGCGCACTCGCCCGGCTGCTGGCCAACGAGCCCGACATCCTGCTCATGGACGAGCCGCTCGGCGCGCTCGACGCGCAGACGCGAACCATCCTGCAAGGCGAACTGCTGCGCATCTGGGACGAAACGCTGCCGCCGCACGAGCGCAAAACGGTGGTCTTCATCACGCACGACATCGAGGAAGCGGTGTTCCTCGCCGACCGCGTGGTGGTCATGAGCAGCCAGCCGGGACGGGTCACCGCGATCATCGACGTGGACCTGCCGCGTCCGCGCCAGGAGCCGGTTCGCACCGATCCGGAGTTCGGCCGGCTGACACAGGAAATCTGGGGCCTGATCCGCGACCAGGCCTATCGCGCCATCGCTTAACCGGGAGAAAAGTCCAATGACAGCGAAATCAGGGAGACTAACCAGGCGTTCCACGCTCAGCCTTGCCGCGGGAACCTTGGGTGGGTTGGCGGCACCGGCGATCCTGCACGCACAGGGCTCGCGCAAGCCCCTGAAGATTTCCATCGGGCGGCAGCCCTGGGCTGCGTGCAATTCACCCGTCACGCAGTACATGATGCAGAACAAGCTGTTCGAGAAGCACGCGGCCGACGCCGGCTACGACCTGACCGCCGATTACCGCGATTACCCGAGCGCCCTGCCGATGGTCGAGGCGGTGATCGGCGGCAACCTCGACATCGGCATGTGGGGCAACACGCCCATCATCCGCGTGATCGCCGCCAAGCAGCCGATCAGCATCTCGTGGTCGGCGAGGGCCACATGCGGTTCCTGATCTGCACCAGGGACAATTCCCCGATCCGCAACGTGCAGGACCTCAAGGGCAAGGTCGTCGGCGCGCTGCTGGGCGGCGATCCATACAACGCGCTCTCCCAGATCTTGCGCTACGAACTCGGATGCGCGGACCCGCGCGCCTCGGGCATCCGGGTGGTGAACACGCCGACGCAGGCTCAGGCCGCAACCGTGCCGACCGGAATGGATGCCTCGGTGGTCATTTATCCGGCGTATCTGCCGGCTGAGGCGACCGGCACGACCGCCATTGTCAATTCCTTCGGCTATACCGAGGCGCACTATCAGGGCCCGCTCGGCACCGGCGCCGGAATCCTGATGCCGTCCGTGAAGAAAGTCTCCATTCTATCCTGATGGCTACTATCTCCACCGCTCATTCTGGGTGGTGCACGACGCCGTGCTCGAAAAGGACCCGCAGATCGTCACCGCCTTCGTCATCGCGCAGCAGGAAGCGGTTTCGGCACTCACCGCCATGGACCCCGGGGCGGTGTCGCAGCTTGTCAAGAATTACTGGAAGCTTCCACCTGAGCAGGGGGCAAAGGTCGTCAAGGACGAGCTGCTGTTCCGGCGCGGCTGGGCGTGGCCCACCGAAGGGGACGCGCGCGCCGTTCTGGAGACATCGAAGTTCATGGCGGACAGCAAGCAGATCGATTTACCGCTGAGCTGGGACCAGGTGAAGCACGCATTCGCGAAAACCGCGCCGCTGGTGAAGGAGCGTATCAGCGGATGGGCGCAACACCGGCGGACTCCGTCTTCACCGCGAGCGGTGCCACTGATCTGCGCGGTGCGCCGGTGTGGGAAATGGACAAGTGGAAGGAGCAGAGCTGAACCGATGACCGACGGACAGAAACCCGCGATCGGCTTCATCGGCCTTGGTACGATGGGGGCGCCGATGGCGCGCAACGTGCTGAAGGGCGGGTATCGCATGACGGTCTTCGACAT
The DNA here is from genome assembly GCA_963731335.1 of uncultured Pseudomonadota bacterium. Taxonomy (GTDB): domain Bacteria; phylum Pseudomonadota; class Alphaproteobacteria; order Acetobacterales; family Acetobacteraceae; genus CAVSUZ01. The sequence continues at coordinate 129,996 of CAVSUZ010000012.1, forward strand.
CAACCCGAAGGCCGTCGCCGACCTGGCGCAGGCAGGCGCGACAGCCGCCGGCTCGCCGCGTGAGGCAGCTGCGGCAAGCGACGTCGTCATCACTATGTTGCCCGATGCGCCGGACGTCGAACGCGCCGTTCTCGGCGCGGACGGTGTTATTGAAGGCATCCGCCGCGGCGGCGTGCTGATTGACATGAGCACGATCGATCCCGACACGACGCAGCGTGTCGCTGCCGCGCTGTCAGAACGCGGCGTGAGCATGCTCGATTCACCAGTGGGCAAGACGGCCGATCACGCAGTAGCCGGCACATTGACACTGATGGTCGGGGGCGATGCCGCGCTGCTGGATCAGATGCGGCCGATCCTTTCGTGCATGGGCAAGGACTTTTTCCATTGCGGCGCGATCGGCATGGGCCAGGCGATGAAGCTCAGCAACAATCTGCTGGCCAGCATCATCGGCAGCGCATGCAACGAAGTGCTGGTTACCGGCGTGAAGGCCGGACTGAAGCTGGAGCTGATGCTGGATGTGATGCGCACCACCATGGCGTGGAACAACCAGCTCGCAATCAACATGCCGAAGAAGGCTTTCATCGGCGACTTCGAGCCGGGCTTCATGGTGAAGCTTGCACGAAAGGACGTGCGGCTTGCGCTGGCTCTCGCGCGGCAATCCGGTGTGGAGCCGCGTATCGGCGAGGCGGCCTACGCCGCGCTGGAAGCCGCGATGTCGGCCGGGATGGGCAGAGAAGGACACCGCCGCCCTGCTGTTGTTGCAAGAACGTCAGGCGGGTGTGGCTGTCAGGCTTCAGCACGGATGACGAGTTTCGCGGGATATCATCGGCCGGACGGCCGCGTCGGGGTGCGCAATCACCTGCTGGTGCTGTCACTCGCGGGCTGACCGGACCGACCGCACGGCGGATCGGCAGTGCCATCTTCGGTGCCGTCACCATCGGCATTCCGTACGGCGCCGGTCTGCTCGGCCAGGACCGCGAGGTGTATCTCGCCGCACTGGCAGCACTGCCCGCCCATCCCAATGTCGGCGCAACCGTGCTGATCGGTGACAATCCGCCCGTGATGGAAAAGATCGCTGCGGCGGCGGAAGCCACCGGCAAGCCCTGTGCGCATTTCACTATGGACGACTGCGCGCAGGACGCGATCACGCTCACCGAACGCGCGCTGCGCGCCGGCGCCGAACTCGCCTATCGCATCTCGGGTCAGGCCCGCCGGCCCGCACCGCTGTCCGCGCTGACGCTCGGGTTGGAATGCGGGCGGTCCGATCCGAGTTCGGGCTCGTGGCGAATCCGTTGCTCGGCGTCATCGCGGACCGGCTCTGCGCTGACGGGGGCGCCGCCATGATCGGCGAGACAACCGAATGGCTCGGCGCCGAGCATCTGCTCGCCCGCCGCGCGCGGACGCCCGAGGTCGCGCGAACGACGATCCGCAATGCCGCGCTGGCGCGCGAACAGGCCGCGATCGCGGCGGGCATCGATCTCACCGGCAACAATCCGGGGCCGACCAACATCGCGGCGGGGCTGTCGAGCATCGAGGAAAAATCCCTCGGCAACATCGCCAAGAGCGGCAGCGGCACCATCGAGGGCCTGCTCGGTTATGGCGAGACGCCGCGAGGGCCCGGCATGTGGGTCATGGACGCGCCTGCTTACGCGCCGAAATCACTGACCGGATTCGTGCTCGCCGGCGCGCAGATGATGCTGTTCACCACCGGCGTCGGAAACAGCTACGTCAGCGCGCTCGCGCCGACGATCAAGCTGAGTGCCAATCCGGAAACCTGCGCGCGGCTGCACCAGCAGCTCGATTTCGATGCCAGCGACGTATTCCGCGGGCACGAAAAGCTGCACGGCGCGGCGGATCGGCTGATGGACACGATCCGCGCCATCGCTTCGGGGCACGCGACCTGGGGTGAAATCCTGCTCGAGGGAGGTGAGAACGTGAGCCGGTTCGGAGCGGCGCTGTGACCCCGGACGAAACCGTGGACGCGATCCGCCTTACGCCTGCCGACACTGTCGCGACCGTGCTGCGGACCATCGCGGCGGGCGAACGCGTGCGGGTCCAGTGCGGGGAGTCAATCGAAACAGTGACAGCCTGCCAGCCGATCCCACTCTGCCACAAGATAAGCGTGGTCGCCCTGCAACCCGGCGATCAGGTTCGGAAATACGGCGAAGTAATCGGCGTCGCGACCGCGGCAATTGCGGTGGGCAGCCACGTTCACGTGCACAACATGGCAAGCCGCCGTGGCAAGCAGCCGGTCAACCGCGCACCGTGAGCCCCAGCTCCGTCATCGTTCGCCGCACCTTGTCCACCTGATCCGCCGGTAGCGGCAGCACAGGATCGCGCGGCACACCGGCGGGCTGGCCGATCAGATTGAGCGCTGCCTTCAATGCCGCGGGCCAGGTCCCGGTGGCCATCATCATCTGGTACAGCACGGTCAATCGATGGTGCAGCATCGCCTGTTCTGCACCGGGCGCCTGCCGCGCGAGCTCGGTGATCCGTCCGGCGTCGCGCCCGAGCAATTCCGGCCCGGTGGCGATGAAACCGGCCGCTCCCAATGCCAAGCCCGGAAAAATGTAGTGGCACGGTCCGACCATGATGGCCAGCCGATCCCGGAACCGGTGCAGCAGATGTGTATGGTGAAAGAAGTCGCGGTTGGACTCCTTGATGCCGATGATCGGAGCCACCGCCATGAGAGCTTCCAGATCATCCAGCGACAGATCGATCCCGGTACGGCGTGGTGAGTTGTAAGCAACGATCGGCAGCGACACGGACCTGCCCAACGCCTCGGCGCGCCGCAGCAGTTCATCCCGCGTGGCCTTCAGCACGTAAGTTTGCGGCAGCAGCAACAAGCCTGCGGCACCGGCATCGGCCGCAGCCCGCGCATAGCGTATGGTCTGGGCCGAACCAGGCGCACTGCATCCGGTCAGTACCGGCACACGCCCTGCTGCGCGATCCACCGCGACGCGCGTGAGCCGGGCGCGTTCCTCAACATCCAGCGTCCAGCTTTCGCCATTGTCGCCCGCTACGCAAATCCCGCTGGCGCCGATATCGATCAGCCACCCGACAAGGTCAGAGAACGCGTCCGCCATGATCTCCCCCGCCGCGGTAAACGGGGTGACGATCGCCGGGACAAATCCCTTCAGGGTGCTTCGATCCAACGCAGGCATGGACTTCCTCTTGGTCCTTCAAGCGCAAGCGCGCGTCTTGACCGCCGGTCAGATCGTATCATCATCTACATCAGGCGTGAAGGAGGAGCGAGAACCGATGCGACCGCTCACACGGCGTGTGTTGCTGGCAACGGCCGGAACGCTTCCGCTCATCTCGGCCCGCCATGGCCGCGGATTTAAGCTGGGATGCCATCGCCGGCAGCGGCAAATTGCGCGTAGGCGTCATCGCCGCACGGCCGCCGTATTTCTGGAAAGAAAACGGTGAATGGACCGGCTTTTCCGCTCAGATGGGCCGCGATCTCGCCGACGCTCTCAGCAACGCAGATGGCAAAGCCGATCGCGGTCGAGTTCGTTGAAACCACCTGGGGCACTGTCATTCTCGACATTGAAGCCAATCGGATCGATGCGTTCTTCGGCCTCAGCTACTCCCAACAGCGCGACCAGGCACTTCACCTCTTTGGACCGCTCTACGCATTGCCCGAGGTTCTGCTTACATCAAAGGGCTTCGATCCCGGCACCGATGTCACCTGGGCTGCACTCGACAACCCCAAATACAAGTATTCCGCGGTACTCGGCACAACCGACGAACAGGCTGCGCGCCGCTTGCTGCCGCAAGGCGCAGGTCCGTGCCATGAAGGGGATGGAAGAAGCCGTCATGGATGTGCAAGGCCGGATACGGCCAGGCGATGGTGACCACGGTGCTGGTCGGGCTTGGCGCGATGAAAACCTCACCCGCGTTCGGCACCATGCTGATCCCACAGCCGACGCTGACCCAGCCGTCCTATGGCGGCACGCGTCGCGACGGTGATGGAAAGTTCGCCGACTGGTTGCAGGACTGGGCCAAACAGTATCGGGAATCCGGACGCGCCAAGCAGGTGATCCTGGCGGGCATGCGCGCCTACGGGCTGGATACCGACAAGCTTCCGCCGACTGTCGCATTTTGATCTCGCCGCAAGCCGGCCGGCCGGATTGCGCATGGCGGGACAGCGTCGTGGGCCGCCGGTGCATTTCGACTTCGAAGGCCAGCCAATCAAGGCGTTCGCGGGTGAAACTGTCGCGGCGGCATTGCTCGCCGCGGGCGCCCAATCCGGTCTCTTCTGCGCGATGGGCATTTGTCAGGAATGCCTGCTCCTGGTCGATGGCAGCATCACAGAGTCCTGCCGCACGATGGTTCGGCCGGGCATAGTCGTCCGGCGCGCCCCGTGACGCACGACGTGATCGTCATCGGCGCTGGTCCGGCCGGCGCCTCCGCCGACGATCGAGGCTGGTGCAGCTCGGCCTTCGTACCCTGCTGATTGACGAACAGGATCAGGCGGGCGGCCAGGTGTGGCGTGCTCCCAGCCCGGCCTTGAGCGCGAAACGCCGCACAACGAAGGCGCCGATCTGCGCGCGCGTTTGCACCGCAGCGACGCTGAATGCGCCTTCGGCCGGCGGGTCTGGCTGGTCGAACGCGGCTTCACCGTCTCCGCGCTGGGGCCCGATCAGCCGGAGACGTTCACCGCGCCGGCGCTGATCGTTGCAACGGGTGCGCAGGAGCGGCATGTCCCGATACCCGGCTGGACAGTGCCCGGCGTGATCGGGCTGGCCGCCGCCACCCTCCTGCTGAAATCCCAGCGCGTTCTGCCGGGCCGGCGTGTCGTCGTCGCCGGCACCGGACCGTTGCTGTTACTGGTTGCCGCGGAAATCGTGCGGGGAGGCGGCCGAGTGGCCGCGGTCATCGATGCGAACCGCATGCACGACTGGACCGTGCACCGCCGCGCCATGCTCTCCCGCCCCGCGCTGGCAGTGCGGGGTGCGGCCTGGATGGCCGTTCTGCTGCGCGCCGGCGTGCCGATCTTGTCCGGGCATGCGGTCCGGGGCATCGAGGGCACGACAGAGTGACACGCGTTCTCGCCGGTGCGGTCACCGACCGTCACGCGCCGGACCAAGGCGCCGACGTGGCATCGAATGCGACGCGGTCTGCTACGGCTTCGGTTTGCAGCCGGCGACCGAGATCACGCGCCTGCTCGGAGCCGACCACGCCTTCATGCCCGCCGAAGGCGGGTGGGCTCCGGTAACGTCTCCCAGCGGCACCACGAGCATTCCCGGTCTTTATGCCTGCGGCGATGGGGCAGGGGTGCTGGGTGCGGCAGCGGCACCGGTGCGCGGGCAAATGGCGGCGATTGCCGCGGCGCGCGATTTCGAATCGTCTCGGCGCACCGGCTGGCCGAGCGGCGACTGCGCCGGCTGCAGGGCCGGTTACAGCTCGCCGCACGCTTCGGACGGGCGATGACCACGCTCGCCATGCCCCGCCCCGGCATCGCCGGATTGATAACGGACGACACCATCCTGTGCCGCTGTGAACGGCTGCAGCGGGCCGAGCTGGACCGCGCCATCTCCCAGGGCGCCGTCACATTGAATGACCTGAAATCCGCGACCCGCTGCGGCATGGGACCGTGCGGCGGCCGCAATTGCGAATACGCGGCCTCGCTCCTGATTTCCGTCCGCACCGGACAGGCGCTCCCCGCCATTGCGCAGCCGACGGCCCGCCCGCCGTTGCGGCCGGTGCCCTTGCAGGCATTGGCCGGCAGCTTCGATTACGCGTCGCTGCCCATGCCCGAGCCCGCCGCCGCTGTGACTACGCCCATCGACCTGGCTGTGATCGGCGGCGGCGTAATGGGCTGTTCCGCCGCGCTGCGCGCCGCCGAAGGGGGGATGCGCGTCGCCCTACTGGAGCAGGCGGCGCTAGGGTCTGGGGCTTCGGGCGTGAATGCCGGAACACTATCGCTACAGATCAAGCGTCTGAAACTGATGCCGTACGCCCTGCGCGGATACGATTGGTGGCAGGCAGCGGGCGATGCGGTCGGATTTCATCGCGCCGGCGGCCTGACCCTGGCTTTCACGCAGCAGGAAGCGGACCTCCTGGCCGAGCGGATGACGCAAAAGCGCGCGGCAGGCGCGCCGATCGAATTGGTCTCCGCCCGGGATGCGTTGGCCCGCGAACCGGCGTTGTCGCACCGTGTGGTCGCGGCAAGCTGGTGCGCCGCCGACGGTTACGCCAATTCCAGCCGCACCGGGATGTATTTCCGCGGTCTGCTCGCCGCTGCCGGCATCGAAACGCACGAATATTCGCCGGTGCAGGACATTCTGCAGGAGGGCAGCGGCTTTACCCTGCGTACCCCCAGCGGCACCGTCCAGGCCCGGCGCCTGCTCCTGGCCGCCGGCGGGTGGACCGGCCCGCTTGCCGGCCGGCTCGGTTTCGACGTGCCAATCCGGGTGCGCGTGAACACGGTGTCCGTCACCGCGCGTGCGCCGCCGCTGGTCGGCGCGGTGATCGGCCACGTAACGGGGCTGTTGACATTGAAACAAAAGCAGAATGGCACCGTGTTGATCGGCGGCGGCTGGCAAGGGCGGGGCACCCCGCAACATGGCCGCGGCGAGGTGGTGCCCGAGACGCTGCTGACCAACTTGCGCCTGGCACAATTCGCTGTTCCGGCACTCGGCGCCTTGCGCGTGGCGCGTGCTTGGACGGGATTCGAGGCCAATGTGCCCGACTTCTATCCGCTGGCCGGGGCCATTCCTGGCATTGCGAACGCCTATATTCTTGCCTGCGTCCGTGGCGGATACACGATCGGCCCGTATATCGGTCGCCTGATGGGCGATATGATCCTGGATCGGCAGCCCGAGATGCCGCTGTTCGATCCCGCGCGTTTCCTGGCGCAGGCCGCGGCTTCAGTGCTGAGCAGGATGCATGACAATGAAATATCCCGCTTTTCGTGGCGTGATCCCGGCACTCACAACGCCCTTCCATGACGATCTGTCGCTCGATCCGGATGGCTTCGCGCGACTGGTGGACGTCGTGATCCGGGACGGCGTCGATGGGGTGCTGGTGAACGGCTGCACCGGCGAGAGCTGGTCGCTCGCCAACGACGAACGGGATGTCCTGTTCCGTACCGCGGTGCAGGCGTCGGGCGGCCGCGTGCCCGTGGTCGCCGGGTGCAGTGCGATCAGCGCGGCCGAGGCCATCGGCAAGGTCCGCCAGGCCGAGCGTGCCGGGTGCGACTACGTGATGATTTCTCCACCGTGGTACGTGATGCCGGGTCCCGCCGAGATCGCCGATCATTATGACGCGGTGCTGGCTGCCACTGAATTGCCTGTGCTGCTCTACAACATTCCCCGCCGCACCGGGGTGCATCTGCCGATCGATCTGATCGACCGGCTGGCGGATCATCCGAAGGTGGCGGGTATCAAGGAAAGCTCGAAAGACTGGGGAACGCTGTCCAGCGTGATCCGCCGCACCAGCGATCGGATCAGCGTGTTCGCCGGATACGCGAGCTTCTTCGGACTTGCCGCCCTGACCGAGGGCGCGGTCGGCTACATGGACTCCGGCACGCCGGTGTTCGGCGCGACCTCGCCGCGGTTCTTCCGCGCCTGCCAGGCGGGTGATGTTGCGACTGCGCGGCGGTTGCAGGCGGAAATGGCCGCGATGCTCGATAAATTCTTCGGTCTCGGGACGTTTCCTGCGAGCGTGAAGGCGTCGCTCAACTGATCGGGCGACCCGGCGGGCCCACGCGCCCCCCGATCCGTCCGCTGGATGAGGAACAGCGTGCGGCGCTGCGGACCACCATGCGGACCGCGGGCTTTCTGCAGTAATGAATGTGCGGGACAGATGGGGCCTGTAGGCCTGCCTGCTTTCCGGTAAAGTTTCCGGAAATGAAGAGAGCTTCAGAATGAGCAGCCCAGCTCGATCTTCGCTTGCGAGCCACCGCGCGCGAAAGGCGCGTCAGGGGTTTGTCCGTGTGGAAATCAGCGTCCGCAAAGAAGATGCGGGCCTTGTTCGCCAGGTGGCGGCTGCTTTATCCGATCCGGCACGTCAGACCGCCGCGCGCGCGCTTCTTCGGCAGCGCTTCGTCGAGCCGGTCGGGTTGAGCCTCAAGGCGCTGCTTGCATCGGCTCCGCTTGAGGGGATTGATCTCGACCGTCGCCAGGACCTCGGGCGCGACGTCGATCTGTGAGTTACCTGATCGCCACGAACATCATTTCCGAGGTTCGGAAGCGCGACCGGTGCGATCATCAAGTCGCCGCCTGGTACGCTTCGATCGCCGATGAAGAGATTTTTCTGAGCACGCTGGTTCTCGGCGAAATTCGCAAGGGCGTCGAGCTTGCGCGGTTGCGCGATCCTGGCAAAGCCGCTGTGCTCGAACGATGGCTCGGACAGGTCGAGGTGGCGTTCGGGGGCCGCGTCCTCGGCGTTGACAACGCGGTTGCCGATCAATGGGGACGCATGAGCGCCACGAGGCCATTGCCCGGCATCGATGGGCTTCTGGCGGCCACTGCCATAACCAATGGGCTGACACTTGTGACGCGTAACGATCGCGATATTACTGGATTTGGCGCAACGGTTCTCAACCCGTTCCGGACCAACGACAAACAGCAATCGTAGTGCGGCGGCCGGGTAAACCATCGCCCCGTCGGACGGATCCCAGAATGGCGGATGGGGTGGGATTCGAACCCACGAACCCTTGCAGGTTGGCGGTTTTCAAGACCGCTGCCTTAAACCGCTCGGCCACCCATCCTGATCTTGGACATTGCCACCGCGCGCGAGGCCGCTCAACCGATGGTCGTTGACACCTCGTTCGGCGCCATATCTTCTGCGTTCAGCATCGAATCCGGGCCACGACTCACGGCGAAACAGGTCGCATGAATCCACGCTGGCTGGCACTCGCTGCACTGGTCGCGGCTCTTGCGACGGAACCCGTGCGGGCCGCCCCGCCGCCCGATCCCAACGCCATCGTCACGCTTCAGATCGAGAACGACGCCCTGAACAACACGGACAGATACTACACCTCGGGCCTCCGGCTCGGGTACACCTCACCCACGACCACCATGCCCGGCGCGCTGGCTCGCATTGGCCGCGCTCTCTGGGGGGACGGGACGCAGCGTTTCGCGATCGGGCTCGAGCAGCTCCTGTTCACGCCGAGCGACACGCAGATCAGCCCGCCCGACCCCAATGATCGTCCCTATGCCGGCCTGCTCATGGCCAACTTTGCTCTCATCCACGATACCGACCGGGCTCGCAGTATCGTCGGCCTCGATCTCGGCGTGATCGGACCCGCAGCCTTGGGCGAGGAGGTGCAGGACGGCTTCCATTCGCTGATCGGCCAGCACGGCAACAAGGGCTGGGGCTTCCAGTTGCCCAACCAACCCACCTTCGATCTGAACGTGGGGCGAATCTGGCGCCTTCCTCTGTTCACCGCCGGCTCGCTCGAAACCGACGTGCTGCCACAGGCCGGCGCAATGGCGGGAACCTGGCGCGTCTCCGCGATGGCCGGCGTGCAGATCCGGATCGGGCAGGGGCTGAACTCGGATTTCGGTGCGCCTCGCATCCGGCCGGGAATGGACGGTACGGACGCCTATACCGCGACCCGCCCCGTCGCCTGGTACATCTTCGCGGGCGCCGACGGGCAGGCGGTGGGTTGGGATGAGACGCTGAATGGCGAACCCTTCGCCGGCACGCGCCACGTGTCTCCGTTGCCGTTGGTGGGCGAGTTGGAGGCCGGGATCGCGGTGCTGGCCTACGGGTTGCGCTTCAGCTTCACGCACGTGGTACAGACACCGGCGTTCCGCCATCAGAGCGGAGGTCTGTTCCAGTTTAATTCGGCGGCGGTGTCGCTGAAGTTCTGAGCAATGCCGAGCGCCGCCGGCGCTGCCGTCCACGGAACCGAGGGTCCAGCGCATCCCGCAGCCAGTCCCCGATCAGGTTTTCTGATAATACCAGCAGCACAAGCGCCGCTCCCGGCAGCACCGAGGGCCACCAGGATCCGCTGAACAGAGTACTGATAGCCCTGGGCCACGCGCAGGCCCAACGACGGAGTGGTGACCGCCACCCCGAGCCCGAGGAACGACAGCGAGGCTTCCAGCTCCACCGCGCGCGGAATATCGACAGAGATCTGCACCAGAAGCGGTCCCAGCACATTCGGAAGCAGATGGCGCAACACGATGCGTGCGGGCGATGCCCCGGCCAGCATGGCGGCAACCACGTAGTCCTGACCCCGTTCGGCCAGCACGCTGGCACGCACCAGTCGCGCGTATTGCGCCCAGCCCACCACACCGATCACCGCGATCACCTTCCACAGACCCCGGCCGGTGATGGCCAGCACCGCGAGGGCGATCAGCACGGCGGGCAGCGAAAGCTGGATATCCACCAGGCGCATGGCGACGGTATCGAACCACCGATTGGCGCGGTAGCCGGCCACCAGGCCGATCAGCGTCCCTATCGTGACGCTGATGGCAACGGCAACGAACCCCGCCAGCAGCGATACCCGCAATCCGAACAGGATGTTCGACAGCAGGTCCCGCCCAAGCCCGTCGGTGCCCAGCGGGTAGGCGGGGTCGCTGCCATCCATCCAGAACGGCGGATCCAGACGGGCGAGCAGCGACTGCTCTTCCGGATCATGCGGCGCGATCAGCGGAGCGAAGATCGCGAGCGCGACCAGCGCCAGCAGCAGCAACAGCGCAATCCAGGGAAGGTCGCGCAGCTTAACCCGCATGGCTCACCCGCGGGTCGAACACGCCATAGAGCAGGTCCACGGCCAGGTTGATGGCGGCGAACAGCACGGCGACAAGAATCACGTACGCCAGCACCACCGGGTAATCCAACCGATACAGAGACTCCAACGCGAGCCGGTTCATCCCCGGAAGCGCGAAGATCGTCTCGGTGATCACCGCACCGGCGAACAGCGCCCCGAACTGCAGGCCGAACACCGTGATCAGCGGCAGCATGGCGGTGCGCAGCGCATGCTTCAGCACCACCACGGGTTCCGAAAGCCCTTTTGCTCGTGCCGTCCGCACGTAGTTCAGCGACAGCGTCTCCAGCAGGCTGGTGCGCGTCAGGCGGGTGAACAGCGCGATGCGGAAGAAGGCCAGGGTGAAGGCCGGCATGATGTAATGATCGATGCTGCCCGCCCCGGACGCCGGCAGCACGTTCAAGGCCACGCTGAAGGCGAAAATCAGCAGGATCCCGAGGAAGAAGGTGGGAATCGAGGAGCCGAGGACCGAAACCGCGCGCAGGACGCGATCCAGCAGGCTTTCGGGCCACAGCGCGGCGAAGATGCCGAAGGGAAGCCCGAACACCGTCGCGATCGCGATCGCGAGTACGACAAGCTCCGCGGTGACCGGCACCCGCTGGAGCAGCAGGCGCATGGCGGGCTGCCCGCTGTAATACGAAAGCCCCATTTCGCCGTGCAGCACGCCCCAGATGTACCGGCCGTACCTGAACCAGGAACGGCTGGTCGAGCCCGAGCGCCGCCGCCAACTGCGCCCGGTCGTGTTCACTCATCGTCTCGGGCGCCAGGACGGCGATCGGGTTGCCGGTCGCGTGGATCAGGATGAAGACCAGCGTGGCGACAACCCAGACCGAGAACGCGGCCTGCAGAACCCGGCGCGCGATGAACCGCGCCACCGGCTATTTCTTGCGGGTCATCTGCCAGGCGAAGATCTGCTCATCCTGCCGGGAGGTGTAGGCGATGGCGTTGGCAACCCCCGCGATCACGTCTTCATAGTACAGGGGCAGATACGCGAACTTCACCCGATCCGCCTCGTGATACGCCTGCTGGATCTTGTCGGTGCGCGAACCTTCGGTGAAGTCCTGCGGCCGCCTCGGCCATGGTGGCATCGGCCTGCGGATCGCAGAAATGCTCCCGGTTGGTGACGCCGAACCCTTCCTTCGCGATCCTTGCAGTGATACACCGCGCCCCACGTGGTGACGGCGCTGTTGCTGCCCCAGCCGGCGAAATACATGGTGAAATCGCCCTTATCCATCGCCGGGAAGAACACCGCCTTGGGCACCGAATTGACCTTCACCTTGATCCCCGCCTGACCCAGCAGTCCCCCAATCGCCTGCTCCACCAGGCTGTCCTGCAAATAGCGGTCGTTCGGACCGTCCAGCCGCACCTCGAACCCGTTCGGATACCCCGCCTCGGCGAGCAGCTTCTTCGCGCCCGCGACGTCGTACGGGATCGGTTTCAGCGAGGAATCGAAGCCCTCCACCCCGTGCGGGGTGAACTGGGTGGCAATCTCCGCGGCGCCGTTGAAGATCTTGTTCCTGATCGCGCCGACGTTGATCGCCATCAGCACGGCTTCACGCACGCGCGGGTCCATGAACGGGTTCTTCTGCCCTGACGGCATGCCGGGCGAGCCTGTCTCCCGCCAGTAGTCCATCGACAGATACATCGTGCGCTGACCGGGGGTCATGGTGATGTAGGCCTTGCCGCTGTCCTTCACGCGCTGGAAGTCCGACGGATCGACCTTTTCGGCGACCTGGATCTGGCCCGAGAGCAGGGACGCAAGGCGAGTCGCGCCGTTCGGGATGCTTTCCAGGTGCACGTATTTGAACTCCGGCTGAGTGCCCCAGAAGCCGTCCCACGCCGCGATGTCCAGGTGGTCGTCGGCCAGCCAGGAGACGAACTTGTACGGCCCGGTGCCGATCGGGTGATCGGCGAAGGCCTGCCGGCCCTCCTTCTTGATCAACGCCTCCGGCATCACCGGCACCGCTTGCAAATGCACCGGAAACGTCGGGTCAGGACGGTTGAAGCTGACGTCGATAACGTTCGGGGAGACGACCTTGTAACCGGTAACGCCGTTGACCGTCTCGCGGAACTGCGATTTCGGGTTCTGCCCGGTATCCAGGATCGATTGTCCGACGTCGTCGGCGGTCATCGGCGTGCCGTCCTGGAACTTCACCCCTTCGCGCAGCGTCAGGCGCCAGGTGTGCGGATCGATGCTCTCCCACTTGGTGGCGATGCGCGGCAGCAGTTCCCCATGCGTGCCTTCCAGCGTGACGGTGTCGAAGATTTCCTGTTGCCAGGCGGTGGTGGTGCTTTCGGCTCGCATGATCGGGTCCAGGGTCACGCCGCCGCCGTTGAAAGCGATGGCGAGCGCGGTTTGCGGACTGTCGCCGATGGCGGCCTGCGCGCCCTGATCGCCATCATGGTGAGCAAGGCGCAACCGGTGCAGGCGAGAAGGCTGCTCATGGATCCTGGACTCCCGGTGGATGTTGGGCCGGAGGCTAGGGCTGGAGCGAGGTGGAGACAACGGGTTGGCATTGCCCCGACACCCTTCGCAGCGCTATCGCGCCCGCCACACCTCCGGCTCCACCGCCCCCACCTGCTGCGTAATCCGCTGGTACGCCTCCGGCCGGCGATGCTTCTCGAACGCGAAGATCGTCGTGCGTCCGAGCGTGCACATCGACAGGTCCAGATCCGCGGCGATCAGCTCGTCGTCCCACGAGCCGGCCTGGGCGATGATCTCCCCCTGCGGGTTCACGATGATCGAATGGCCGAACAGCTCGCACCCGTCCTCGGTCCCGGCCTTGGCCGTCGCCACCGCGAAGCAGGCATTCTGGTAACAGCCCGCCTGGATTGAAAGGTGGGAGTGGAATACCCGCAGATGGTGCGCCTCGAAGCCGACCGCCTCCTGGTTCAAACTGGGCGTGTTGTAGCCCAGCATGACCAACTCCACGCTTTGCAGGCCGAGCACACGCCACGCCTCGGGCCAGCGCCGGTCGTTGCAGATCATCAGGCCCATGTTGATCCCGTCCACGCCACCCATCGGTGCACGGATCACGGGAAAGCCGAGGTCGCCCACCTCGAAATACCGCTTCTCCAGGTGCTGCACTTTGCGTGCCGGATCGAACGCGGCGTGCCCGGGCAGATGGACCTTGCGGTATTTCAGCAGAATGTCGCCCGCCGGACTGACCAGGATCGCCGTGTTGAAGTGCCGCCCCTCCGGTGTGCGCTCCGCGTACCCCAGGTGGAACCCGATGCCGTAGCGGCGGGCCGCTTCGAACAGCGGGGCCGTCGCGTTCGACGGCATCGCGGTTTCGAACCAGGTGTCCGCATCCTCGATCCGCTCGTGGTAGTGGCGGGGAAAGAAGGTGGTCAGTGCAAGTTCCGGGAACACCATTAGCTCCACCCCGCGCCGGTGCGCCCGTTCCATCAGCCGGATCATGCGCTCCACCGCAACCGAGCGCGGTTCGGCCTTCTGGATGGGGCCAAGCTGTGCGGCGGCGACGGTGATGGTGCGGATGCTCATTGCACGATGACCCATTGCAGAAGAGGGGCGATGGTAACGGTGACCTGCTGGCGGCCGTTATCAGCCAGGATGCTGATGTAGTGAACCGTGCCGGGCCGCGGCCCGGGCGGCAGGTCCTTGTCAGGGATGTCCAGGTCGGCCTGGCAAACGAAGCGGAAGGCCAGCCATCCGCCGGCCTTCATGGTGATCCGTTCCATCTGCGTGGACGGTGGCAGATGGAACTGGTCCATCAGATCCTGACGCACCAGGGTCAAGGTGCGCGGGTCGGTGCATCCGGGCGGCACGACCGTGCGGCGGATGTGGCGGGCAACCAGGCCGAACGCCGCCAGTACCACCACCGCAACGCCAAGAAAGATCCACCAGCGGCGCACTCACGTCGTCTGGCGGGGGATGAATCGTCCGGCGCCCGGATGGGCAATTACGGACGCGCCGTCCCAGATCAGCGAACCGCGCAGCACGGTCCCAGCCACGCGGGCCCGCATGCGTCGCCCGTGATACGGCGACCAGCGCAGCTCCGGGCGATCGACGATGGCGACCTGATCGAACGTGAAATCACCTTGTTCCAGCACCAGCAGGTCGCAGTCCGACCCGGGGCGAAGCGCCCCCTTGCGCGGCCACAGACCGTGGTGTCGCGCGGTGCGCTCCGCGCAGTAAGTCGCCATGAGTATGGGCGAAAGGCCGCGCTCGTCGAGCAGGGTGTACATCAGCGGGGCGAAGCTCTGTAGTCCGATCAGGCCGGCACCGCAGGCAAAGATGTCGGGCGACGTCTTGCGCTCAAGCGGCCAGGGCGCATGGTCGGTCGAGACATAGGCCACGCGGTCGGCCAGCAGCGCGTCCCACATGCGGGGAATTTCGGCGGCGGCACGGAACGGCGGGTTGCATTTTCCCCGCCCGCCGAGGCGGACGATGTCATCCTCGGTCATGCAGAGATACTGGATGCACGCTTCGCCGGTGGCTTGCGCCCCCATGCCGCGGAAGGTTGCGGCAATCTCGAAGCCGCGCGCCAGCGAGGAATGGGCGATGTGGACGTGCGCGCCGGTTTCCAGCGCCATCTCGAAGATGTCGAGATCGGCCATCGTCTCGGTGATCGGCGGGCGGGTACGGCAGTGCATGATCGGTTCGGTGCGGCCCGCCGCGCGGGCATCCGCGGTCAGCGATTCCACCATCTCCTGATCCTCGTTGTGGATCGACACGGGCAGGCCGGTCGCGGCGATCGCGTGGAACGCGGCCAGCATGGTGGGATGATCGATGCGGGGGAAGCGCACGGCATCATATTCATAGGTGGAGAGCTTGAAGGCGGAGATTCCCCCGGCAGCCAGATCGGGGATCGCGCCGACCCCTCCGGTTTTGGTGATGGTGCCGTACAGCGCCATGTCCACATGCGCGGTGCGGTTCACCCAGCCGATCTTGTCGGCGAGCTTCGCCGCGTCCGTCACCGGATGCGGCACGTCATACGGCATGTCGCAGCAGGTGGTGACGCCGCCCGCCGCTGCGCTGCGGGTCGCACCTTCAATGCCGGCCCAGCCGATGGCGGATGACGTGTGCATGTGACCATCGACAAGGCCTGGCAGAATCAGCTTGTTGCTGAAATCGACCGTCTCCTGCGCCGGCGGCGGCGTCCCCTGCCCGATCGCACCGATCACCTCGCCCCGCGCGGCGATCCAACCATCGCGAAGAACCTCGGCCGTGGTGACGAGGTCGCCGAGGAACACCCGATCGAATGGCGCTGACACTTATATATGTATCCTGTCCCGCTGCGTGCGGCGGCTTGTCCGCACTCCGACCCGAGCTTACGAACGCCGGCGAACAGCGTCCACTCGGTCGGGGGTTCCATCGCATGAAACAGCACGAGGTCCGGGTCCATCCATCCAAGGCGAACCTGCCGCGCGAAGAACAGCTCGCCTGGAAAATCGCCGCGGTGGCGTCGGACAAGGTGCCGGTGGAGAAGGACGTGGCGGCGATGATCGTGAACCGGATCATCGACAACGCCGCGGTCGCGGTCGCGGCGATCAACCGCCGGCCGGTGGTATCGGCGCGCGACGCGGCGCTCGGCCATGCGCGACGCGACGGCGCGTCGGTGTTCGGCGTGCCGCCGGCTCGCCGGGTCAGTCCCGAATGGGCCGCGTGGGCGAACGGCACGGCGGTGCGCGAGCTCGACATGCACGACACATTCCTCGCCGCCGACTACTCCCACCCCGGCGACAACATCCCGCCGATCCTTGCCGTGGCGCAGAGCATGGAGCGGTCGGGGCGGGACCTGATCCGCGGCATCGCCACCGGCTACGAAATCCAGATCGACCTCGTGCGCGCCATCTGCCTGCATAAGCACAAGATCGACCACATCGCCCATCTGTGCCCGGCGCAGGCCGCCGGAATCGGCACGCTGCTTCGCCTGCGTACCGAAACGATCTATCAGGCCGTGCAGCAGGCGGTGCATGTCAGCTTTACCACCCGTCAATCCCGCAAGGGCGAGATCAGCTCCTGGAAGGCGTACGCGCCGGCCCACGCCGGCAAGCTGGCGGTGGAAGCGGTGGATCGCTGCATGCGCGGTGAAGGCGCGCCAAGTCCGATCTACGAAGGCGAGGACAGCGTCATCGCGTGGATGCTCGACGGACCGGAGGCCGTGTACCACGTCCCGCTGCCCGAGCCCGGCGAACCCAAGCGCGCGATCCTCGACAGCTACACCAAGGAACATAGCGCGGAGTACCAGTCCCAGGCGCTGATCGACCTCGCGTTTCGGCTGCGGGAGCGCATTCCAGACCTCGAGCAGATCGAGCGGATCATCATCCATACCAGCCACCACACGCATTACGTGATCGGCACCGGCGCGAACGATCCGCAGAAGATGGACCCGCATGCGAGCCGGGAGACGCTGGACCACTCCATCATGTACATCTTCGCCGTGGCGCTGCAGGACGGGCGCTGGCACCACGTGGACAGCTACGCGCGCCGCCGTGCCGCGCGGCCCGATACCGTGGCCTTGTGGCACAAGATCGAGACCCGCGAGGACCCCGCATGGACCCGGCGCTATCATGCCACTGATCCGAACGAACTTGCCTTCGGCGCACGGGTAGAGGTGATCATGCGCGACGGCAGCCGGATCGAGGACGAGATGGCGGTGGCCAACGCCCATCCTCTGGGTGCGCGGCCCTTCGGCCGGGATGACTACATCCGGAAGTTTCAGACGCTGACCGAGGGGATCATCTCCGCCCGCGAGTCCAACCGGTTTCTGGAGATGGTGCAGGACCTGCCGCGTCTGCCGGCGGGCGATCTCGCGGGGCTGAATGTGGCGCTGCCGTCGGGCGCGCTGGTGCAAGGCAAGCCGGGAATCTTCGATCACAGGAGGGACGCATGAGCGGCACGACCACCGAGACAACCATCATTGGCGCGAACCGGCCCAAGAAATCGGTCGCCTTGTCCGGGGTTCCCGCCGGCAACACCGCGCTGTGTACCGTGGGTCGCACGGGCAACGACCTTCACTACCGCGGTTACGACATCCTGGACATCGCCGAGGCGGCCGAGTTCGAGGAGATCGCCCATCTGCTGGT
The DNA here is from genome assembly GCA_963731335.1 of uncultured Pseudomonadota bacterium. Lineage (GTDB taxonomy): Bacteria > Pseudomonadota > Alphaproteobacteria > Acetobacterales > Acetobacteraceae > CAVSUZ01. The sequence continues at coordinate 147,778 of CAVSUZ010000012.1, forward strand.
GCACGGCACGCTGCCCAACAGGGCGGAACTGCGCGCCTACAAGCAGAAGCTGCGGTCCCTGCGCGGTTTGCCGATCGCCGTGAAGGAGGTGCTGGAGGCGCTGCCTGCCGCGTCGCATCCGATGGACGTGATGCGCACCGGCGTCTCGGCGCTGGGATGCGCCCTGCCGGAGAAGGACGACCACAACGCGCCGGGCGCACGGGACATCATCGACCGTCTGATGGCCTCATCCGGGTCGATGCTGCTCTACTGGTATCCACTACGCCTACAACGGCCGCGCCATCGAGGTCGAAACCGAGGACGACACGATCGGCGGCCATTTCCTCCATCTGCTCCATGGCCGTCCGCCGGCGGAAAGCTGGGTGCGGGCGATGCACACCTCGCTCATTCTCTACGCCGAGCATGAATACAACGCCTCCACCTTCGCCTGCCGGGTGGTGGCGGGCACCGGGTCCGACATGTACTCGGCGATCAGCGCCGGCATCGGCGCGTTGCGCGGGCCCAAGCACGGCGGCGCCAACGAGGTCGCGTTCGAGATCCAGAAGCGTTACGCGAGCCCGGAGGAGGCCGACGCCGACATCCGCCGCCGTGTGGCGAGCAAAGAGGTGGTCATCGGCTTCGGCCACCCGGTCTATACGGTCTCCGATCCGCGCAACAAGGTGATCAAGGAGGTCGCGCGGCGGCTGTCGGAGGAAGCCGGGTCGATGAAAATGTGGCAGATCGCCGACCGCATCGAGGCGGTGATGGCCGACACCAAGGGTATGTTCGCCAACCTCGATTGGTTCAGTGCCGTCAGCTACCACATGATGGGCGTGCCCACCGCCATGTTCACGCCCATCTTCGTTATCGCCCGTACCTCCGGCTGGGGCGCGCACGTCATCGAGCAGCGCGAGGACGGGAAGATCATCCGGCCGACCGCCAACTACGTGGGTCCCGAGAACCTGCGCTTTGTACCTCTCGATCAGCGCGGATGACCGGATCGCAGCGCGGTCCGGTCCGATGATCGAGGTGCGCTGCGTGTCGTGATTGCATGCGCACAAAAAATTTCCTTCGACGCAACCCAAATCCGTTGCTTTTTGTTGACATGGATACGGCGCACGCGGAATAGCGGAGTTGTCATGCATGCGCGCGATTCGCGTTTTGCTTCGAGTGCGTTCGGCGCCGGCATGCAAAACGGAGACGGTCCATTGATCGCTGGCTTCGATCGGCACGACCGGATCGATTGCTTGCCGCGCAACAGCGGGGGCCTCGAACATCGTGGTGCCAGGGCGGTGATGATGGAAGCGGGCGGCGCTAGCGGCTCGCGCAAGCAACCACTGCATAGGGAGTCCCTCAGGTGAGCACCGAGGACAGCAGCACCGACAAGCCCCGCGCACAGCCGATGGCAATGCGCGCCGGCGCACGGAAAACGACCGGCCGTAAGACCACCGGCCGGAAGACCACGGCGAAGAAGTCCGCCGGCCGCAAGACCACCGCGAAGAAGGCCGCTGGACGGAAGACCGTCGGTCGCAAGACCACCGCGAAAAAGGCCGCGACACGCAAGACCGCCGGTCGCAAGACCACGGCGAAGAAGAAGGCGGCCGGTCGGAAGACCGCGGGACGCAAGGCGGCCGGGCGCAAGACCGCCACGCGCAAGACGGCGGCGAAGCGTGCCAGCCCGCGCAAGAGTTCACCGCGGCGCCGCAAGACATCCTCGCCGATGCCCGAGTCCGAGCATGAGGGCGGCGAGAGCAACACCAGCGAACAGGCGATGTGACCCCCAGCTTGACTGACTGGTGATAAGAGCAGGAGCACACGAAATCCTGCTCTGAACGACCTCAGCCCCGCTCTCTCCGGTGAACTTCGGGTGGAGCGGGGCAGTCTTCGTTGGAGTTATCCGAGGGTCAGAAACGCTTTTGTCAGGAAGTCCCGGCCACCGAAATTGCCGGACTTCAGTGCCAGCAGCATCGGCGCGTTCGCCCCTTCCGCGTACGTCCACGGCACGCCGGGATCGATCTCGGCGCCAATACGCAGGCTGCCGATCCCCAGCCGCGCCACCACCGCGCCCGATGTCTCACCGCCCGCCACCACCATGCGGCGTACCCCGGCCGCGTACAGTCCCTCGGCGATACAAGCCATGGCATGCTCCACCAGCGCGCCCGCGGCATCGCGTCCCAGCCGTTCCTGGAGTGCCGCCACCTGCTCCGGCGGCGCCGAGGCGGCAATGACAACGGGCGACGCACCAAGCTTGTCCGTTGCCCATGACAGGGCGTCGGCCGCCAGGTGCTTCGCATCGGGCGTGCCGAGCGGATCGAGGCGCAGCACCGGAACGTGCGCCGCCGCATCTTCGAGCTGCGCCAGCGTGGCACGTGAGCAGGACCCGGCGAGCGCGACGGCGGCGCCGGAGACGGACGGAAGCACGGCGGAGTCCGTGCGCTCCGCCATCAGGCCGGCGGATCGGAAATTGGCAGGCAATCCCATGGCCACGCCGGAACCGCCGGTGATCAGCACATGCGATGCGGCCGCGGCGCCGATGGCCATCAGATGTGCATCCTCGATCGCATCGACGATGGCGTAGCGGTTGCCCTGTTTTTCCAGAGCCTCCATCGCCGCGCGGATCGCCGTGGCGCCGCGGGCCACCGTTGCCCAGGGAACCAGCCCGACGGTGCCGGTGGTTTGACGCCCCAGCACGCGGACAAGCGACGGATCGGTCATGGGGGTCAGCGGGTGACGCTCCATCCCGCTCTCGTTCAGCAGGGATGATCCGACGAACAGATGTCCCTGATAGACGCTGCGGGCGTTGGCGGGGAAAGCGGGGCAGGCCAGGGCGAAGCGTGCATTCAGCGCATGGAGCAGCGCATCCGCGACCGGCCCGATATTGCCGCAATCGGTGCTGTCGAACGTGGAGCAGTATTTGAAGAAGAACTGGCGCGCGCCCGCCTTTCGCAGCCAATCCAGCGAGGCCAGGCTTTCCTTGACCGCTTGATCGACCGCCGCAGTCCGGGACTTCAGCGCGATCACCACGGCATCCGCATCCGGCACAGTCTGTCGTGGCCCGGGCACGCCGATCAACTGCACCGTGCGCATGCCGTTGCGCACCAGCATGGAGGCGAGATCAGTGGCGCCGGTGAAGTCGTCAGCGATCGCGCCGAGCAGCATGGGCGGCTTCCTGTTCAAAGGGTCACGGCTGAGGCGAAGGCTTCGATCTGCCGCGGCCAGGACGGCAATGCCTGTCCCGCCTGAAATGCCGCGTCCGCCATGGCGCGGCGCAGGCTGCTATCGAAGATCAGGCGGCGCAGCGCCTTGGAGAACTGCTCTACATCACCCGGCTGGCAGACCACGCCGGCTTCCATCGGCACGAGACCCGATGCGGGCCCTTCACTGGTGATGGCGACGGGAATGCCGCGCTTCAGCGCCTGGGCGACGGCAACCGGATAGCCTTCCCAGTGCGACGCGAGGGCAAAGACATCGGTCGATTGCCACAGTGCATCAAGCGCCGGTCCGGCGATCTCGCCGGTCAGGGTGATGCGCGCCGTCGTGTTCGTCTGGTCCAGCAAGGCGCGCAACGATTCGGTGCACGACGGGTCTCGCCGGTCGTTTCCTACCACCGTGAGACTCCAGTCCAGGTCAGGCAGCCGCACCAGCGCGCGGATCAGCACGTCGTGTCCCTTGCGCGGTATCAGCGCGCCCACCGAAAGGATCGCGCAGCCTTGGCCCGATCCGGTGGCACGGGGCGCGTCTTCGATGCCGGGCGGGACCACGCGCAGTCGCGCGCGATCCATGCCGAAATCGGCGGCAAGACGGTCGGCGGTCGCCTCGCTGGTCGCCACCACGCGGGCGAGGCGGGGAAACAGCCGCAGTTCGGTGTTGCGCAAAGCGGCACGGTCGCTGTCGCCGAGATCGGCGCCGAGCGCGGTCGGGATGATGGATCAGCGCGATGGTGGGCCGAGCCGCCAGCGAATCGCCCTGTCCGGCAAAGGCGGGCAGCGCCAAACCGTCAATAATCGGCAGGCGATCCGCCGCGAGCGAGGCAAGCGCGCCGCGTGCGGCACTGCGGGCCGTCTCGTCGGTTACCGGATAGGCCCCCGGTAGTTCGATCACCTGGAGGTCGTGCCCGGCCTGGCGCAGCCCGTGCACCACGTGTCGCGTGTAGGTCATGGGACCGGACGCTGCATCGAGCGGCGTGGCCAGGAGCAGGGCAAGCTTCATGCGGGGCAGAGTGCACCCGAGGCGGGGCGGTGGGAACGGGCGACAGATCGCCGCCGCCGAAGCGTTGATTTCCGGCCGTGCCGCTTCGCATATCGCCGCCGCGGCAGGAGAGAAACCGATGCAGACGGAAGCAGCGCGAACCGAGACCCACAGCGTTCGGCGCCGAGGTCGGGCGGCTGCTCGACCTGGTGGTGCACTCGCTCTACTCGGAGCGCGAGATCTTCCTGCGCGAGCTGGTGGCGAACGCGGCCGACGCGATGGACCGCCGGCGCTTCGAATCGCTGACCGATCCGGCGCTGGCACCGCCCGCCGATGCCGCGATTCGCATCGTCCCGGACAAGCCGGCGCGGACCATCCGCATCAGCGATGACGGCATCGGCATGTCGCGCGCCGAGCTGATCGACAATCTCGGCACCATCGCGCGATCCGGCACGCGCGCGTTCGGCGAAGCGTTGGCCGAGGCGAAGCCGGAGGATCGGCCGAGCCTGATCGGCCAGTTCGGCGTCGGCTTCTACTCGGCCTTCATGGTGGCCGAACGCGTCGAAGTGACGTCGCGCAAAGCGGGATCGGAGGAGGCGTTCGCCTGGGCGAGCGACGGCGGCGGCGCCTACACGCTGGGCCCGGCGGAACGCACGCAGGCGGGGACCGACGTGGTGCTGCACGTCCGCGCGGATGCCGAGGAGTTCCTCGATCCGGCGCGGCTCGAAGCGATCGTGCGCAAATGGGCCGACCATATCACCGTCCCGATCACCATCACCCGCGACGGCAAGGATCAGGCAGCGAACCAGGGAACGGCGCTGTGGCGCAAGCCGCGCGCGGAGGTGAGCGAGCAATCCTACAAGGAGTTCTATCGCCACCTGGGGCACATCTTCGACGATCCCTGGGCCACGCTGCACTGGCGAGCCGAGGGGATGCTCGAGTTCTATGCCCTGCTCTTTATCCCCGGCATGCGGCCGTTCGACTTCCTGGAAAGCGACCGCGAGTCGCATGTGCGTCTGCACGTCCGGCGCATGTTCATCACCGACAAGGCGGAGCTGCTGCCGTTCTGGCTGCGGTTCGTGCAGGGCGTGGTCGATACCGAAGACCTGCCGCTGAACGTCTCGCGCGAGATGCTGCAATCGACGCCGGTGCTGGCGCGCATCCGCAAGGCGCTGATCGGCCGGGTGATGTCGGAGCTGAAATCCCGCACGAAGGATGCCGAGGACTACGCGAAGTTCTGGGAGAATTTCGGCGTGGTGCTGAAGGAGGGCGTCTGGGAAGACGCCGAGCACCGTGGCGAGATCGCGCCGCTTCTGCGCTTCCGGCAGTTTCCGACGACGGTTGGACGTCCTGGCCGACTACGTGAACCAGATGCAGGCCGGGCAGGAGACGATCTATTACCTGGCGGGCGACGATCTCGACGCGCTGCGCGCATCCCCGCAGCTCGAAGGCTTCCGTGCCAAGGGGCTCGACGTGCTGCTGCTGACCGACAGCATCGATGCCTTCTGGCCCGACCGGCTGGGCAGTTTCGAAGGCAAGCGGATCGCCAGCGTGACGCAGTCCGCCACGGACCTGGACAAAGGCGCGGACCAGCCGGACATCTCCGTGCTGACCAGCGCCATGAAAGCCGCGCTGGGCGATGCGGTGTCCGATGTGCGCGCCACCGCGCGGCTGACCGACAGTGCCGTGGTTCTGGCCGCCAGCGGCAAAGGCCCTGACCTCCAGATGCAGCGCCTGCTCCGTCGCGCCGGGCGGCACGTCGGGCCAGCCGCGCCTGTGCTGGAGGTCAATCCGGGGCATCGTGTTGATCGTGGCGCTGGCGGCCAAGGCCGAGGACAAGGAGGCAGTGGCCGACGCGGCTGTCGACGCTGCTGGATCTGGCGCGGGTGCAGGAGGGGGATTTGCCGCGCGATCCGGCGGCCTTCGCGCGGCGGATCACGGCGATTGATGGCGGCGGGGCTCGGCTGACGCTGGACAGGCCCGGCCAGACCGTTTCAGGGTCCGGCAGATGACCGACATCGCCCAACTCCGGATCGAACTGGATGACATGGCGCCACCTGTGCGCCGCGTGGTCGAGGTGCCCCTCGACATCCGTTTGAGCCGCCTGCACCTGGTGATCCAGGCGGCAATGGGGTGGGAAAACTACCACCTGTATTCATACTCGGTCGGCCGCGACATCATGGTGGTCGATCAGAAGCCGGAGTGGGGCCCGGAGGGCGAAGTTCTGCTCGCCGGCCGCACGAGCCTGGCGAACCTGCTCGGGCGCGTGGCAGGGCAGCGGAAGAGCTTCCGTTATACCTACGACTTCGGCGACAACTGGGATCACACGATCACGCTGCTGGGCGAACATCCGCCCGAGCCGGATACGGTTTATCCCCGCGTTGTTGTCGCCGAAGGCGCCTGCCCGCCCGAGGATTGCGGCGGCCCGCCGGGATATGACCGCTATGTGAAGGCGATTGCCGATCCGACACATCCGGACCACGAGGAGATGCTGGCCTGGCGCGGCCCCGGCTTCGACCCTGCTTCGGTTGATCTACCGGCCATCGCGTCGCGTCTGAACGCGTTGGCCAGACGTTGGAACCGCACCGCGGCGGCTCGGAGGAAGGCATGATGCGCGTCGTGATCGGCTCCGACCACGCCGGCTGGCCGATGAAGGCCGGCCTGGTGACGCATATCGAGATGTTGGGTCACACCGTGACGGATATCGGCTCGTTTGATCCCAACCCGGTGGACTTCCCCGACATCGCCCGCGCCTTGACGCGCGAAGCTTCTCGCCGGCGACGCCGATCGCGGCCTGATGGTATGCGGCACCGGCGTAGGCGCATGCATCGCGGCCAACAAGGTTGCCGGTATCCGCGCCGCCGTATGCCACGACGTGCACTCCGCGCATCAGGCGGTGGAGCATGACGATGTGAACGTGATGTGCCTGGGTGCGCAGATCGTGGGCGCATGGCTGGCGTGCGATTTGGTGGCGGCGTTTCTGGCGGCGCGGTTTTCGACCGAGGAGTTCCGCCGCCGGGTGGAGAAGTTGCGGGCGATGGAGGGGTAGTTCGATCAGCTTGCCGATTGGATCACCCCCCAATCCCGATCTCTGAGCGCCGCGCCTGCCCTTCCCGCGGCAAGGCATTCGGCGTCGTATTCCGCGCCGATGACGATGTATGCTACAAGTATGCGATGGCAGAGGAACCAACCGCGCGGAAGTATAGCAGCCTTGATGACATGAAGGCTGACGAATATCGGTACTGGCAAAGTCGGCCCGGGCATGAGCGGCTGGATGCAGTTGAGGAACTGATCGAGACAGCCTACGCCCTTAAAGGTTGGAAGGCGCAGCCGGATGAACCAAGACTACAAAGACCTTTTGTCCGCCTTCCATGCCCATGGCGTTAGATACCTCATTGTCGGAGGCTACGCCGTCATCCTGCATGCGCAGCCTCGCTTTACGAAGGACATCGATCTTTTCATAAGCCCCGATCCCGCGAATGCGCGCGCGACGTATGCCGCCCTTGCCGAGTTTGGTGCCGCGCTCCAAGGCATTCGTGCGGAGGATTTCACCGACCGCAACAGCTTCTTCCGATTTGGACATGACCCGCGCGGGATCGATATTCTCCCTGCTATTCCGGGCGTCGATTTTGACACGGCATGGCAAAGGCGCGTTGAAGCCGTGATCGACCCGGCAAGCGGGTTGAAGGCGAATTTCATTTCAGCCGATGACCTTATAGCGGCCAAACTGGCAGCAGGGCGACCACAGGATATCGCGGATGTGGATGCCGTTCGCAAAGCGGGGGCGACCAAGTGCCGCGCCCCGCAAAAAAGAACGATCTCCGGAACCGGACGGTCCCGATCAGTAAACTGAGCGGTTGTCGATGACAGGCGCTGGCACAACCGAAGCTTTACACCGATTCGCGCCGGGCCTGTAACGGGATGATCGGACCTGCGCTGCCGCCCCGCTCCAAAGCTTGACGCCGCCCGCCCCGCCCGCCAAAGACCAAGGCACGCTCTATCAAGACCCGGGAACGTCCAATGACCAACCGCCTGACACGGCGCGGCTTCGCCGGCGCCGCGCTGACTGCTCCATTCATCCTCCGCACCGCCCGAGCCGCCGAACCCCTGCTGCTTCGCTGCTCGCTCGATACCGCCCCGTCCCACGTGCGCAACGTCTCGATCGCCGACTACCTGAAGAAGGTGGAAAAAGCCGCCACCGGCGCGATCACCAGCGAGCTGTTTCCCTCCGGCCAGCTCTATGCCGACCTGAACGTCGCCAAGGCGCTGCTGCAAGGCCAGGTGGATATGGCCTGCCCCGGCGTCTGGGCCCAGACCGGCATCGTTCCCGACTGCGACTTCTGCCAATTGCCGGTATTCTACGGCCAGCCGATCGAGGTGACCGACCACGCCGTCGGACGGCAAGGCCGGCGCGCTGGTCGCCAAGGAGATCGAGACCAAGCTGCGCGTGAAGGTCCTCGGCCCGTGGCTCGATCTGGGATTCCAGAACTGGTACACCACGAAGAAGCCGATTAACACGTCGGCCGACATCAAGGGGCTGAAAATCCGCAGCCCTGGCGGCGCCGGCATCAGTTGGCGCATCAACTTCTTCGGCGGCATCCCGAACACCACCGCCTGGCCGAACGTGCCGCTGGCGCTGTCGCAGGGCACCTTCGATGGGTTCGTCTCCACCAATGAAAGCTGCGCCTCGGCCAAGCTGTGGGAGGCCGGAGTCAAGTATTCCTACGCAGGACCATCAATACGTCGGTCAGTACATCCCGATGATCAGCCAGACGCTTCTGGGCCAAGCTGACGCCCGACCTGCAGAAGACCATGATCGATCTCTGGGCGGCCAATATCGGCGCCTATCGCGCCAATGCCGCGCGCCAGGCACGACGCCCGCAAGACCATGGAGGCGAATGGCGTCACCTTCACCGATCCGTCGCACGCCGAGATCGTCGAAACGCCCGCAAGAAGCCATGCAGGCGGACGTCGGGACGCCTGATCAAGGACGCCAAGCTGTCGCCGGAGATGGTCAAGCTTGACGAGCGAGGATATGTGGCCAGGCCGCCTGAGCGTGGCCGAGCCGGTCCGACACGATCTGGGACACGATCGAGCGCACGCTGGTCGGCATGCTTGGCGCGCTGGCCATGCTGGTCGGCCTCGTGCAGGTCGTCGGGACGCTATTTCTTCCCCGGCCCTGGCGATCTCCTGGGCCGAGGAAGTGATCGTCTATCTGGTCGTCTGGGGCGTCATGATCATCTCCAGCCAGCTGGTCCGCACCGATGGCCATGTGCGCCCCGACCTGGTGCTGCGCCTGGTGCCGCCCGGCGGCACAGCGCTGGCTGGAGGCGTTCAACTGCGTCGTCGCGCTGATCTTCTGCGGCGGCATGATCTGGTACGGATGGCAGATCGTCGACACCTCGCTGCTGCTGGATGAGCGCAGCTCCAGCGGCCTGCAGTTCCCGATGTGGATCTATTACGCCTCGCTGCCGGCCGGCGGGGTGCTGATGGCGGTGCGCTACCTGATCCGGCTGTATCGCTACCTGTTCCGCTTCGATCCGCAGACGCATGACGGTCGGGCATCACATCCCGGATCACGAACTGCCGGTCGAACCTCGCCGATCTGGCCAACCGCTGATGCCGATGTCGACGTTCTTTTCCTGGTGATGTTCTTCGGCCTGCTGGCGGCCGGCATGCCGATCTTCCTGGTGCTGGGCGCCTGCGCCGCGGTGCTGTACGCCGTGTCGGGCCAGCCGATGATCGGCGTGGCACAGGTCATCATCGACCAGCTGAATTCCTCCACGCTGATGTCGCTGCCGCTGTTCGTCATGGCGGCGGCGTTCATGCGCCAGGGCGGCGTGGCGAAGGCGCTGGTGGATGTCTCGGCCGCCTGGCTGGGCGGCATCCGCGGCTCGCTGGGTCTGGTGACCGTCGTCGCCTGCACCTTGTTCGCCGCGATCTGCGGCTCCTCGGTCGCCACCGCGCTGGCGATGGGCACCATCCTGCTGCCGGCGATGATCGAGAAAGGCTATCCGCGCTCCTTCGCCTTAGGCGTGATCGGCGCGTCCGGCACCATCGGCATCGTCATCCCGCCCAGCTGGCGCTGATCCTGTACGGCATCGTCGCCGAACAGTCAGTGCCGCGGCTGTTCCTGGCCGGCATCCTGCCCGGACTGCTGCAGGCCGCCGCGTTCTTCGCCTGGGTCTGGTACGACGGCGTCGCCGCAACTTCCCGAAGGAGCCTGGCTGCCGCTGGCGCGACCGGCTGCGCGTGACAGTCGCGGGCGCTGCCGGCGCTGGCCGTTCCCGTGGTCGTGCTGGTCGGCATCTATGGCGGCATCGTCACGGTCACCGAGGCCGCCGCGCTCGCCGCCGTTCGTCGCCCTGCTCGTCAGCCTGATGTTCTATCGCGGATTCCGCTTGACGCAGACGCTGTCGGTGATCGCCGACGCGCTGCGCAGCGCCGGCACCATCATGCTGATCGTCGCGACCGCGCTGGCGTTCGGGCACTGGATGACGGAATCCGGGGCTGCCCGCGCAACTGGTGCACCTGGGTGCTGGCCCATCACCTCCGACCTGGCTGTTCCTGCTGTCGATCAACGTGCTGCTGCTGGTGCTGGGCTGCTTCCTGGAGGTCGTGGCGGCGCTGCTGCTGGTGATCCCGATCCTGGCGCCGGCGCTGAAGCCGCTGGGCGTCGATCCGGTGCATTTCTCCATCATCTTCACCCACAACATGGAGATCGCGCTGATCCATCCGCCGGTCGGGCTGAACCTGTACGTGCTGTCGACGATCTCCGACGCGCCGATCGGCGAGGTGATCCGCGGCATCCTGCCGTTCCTGATCCTGCTGCTGATCGTGCTGGGGATCATCACCTACGTGCCGGCGCTGACCATGTGGCTGCCATCCGTGGTATACGGGTCCTAGCCGGTGCCGCTGTGGATCCCGATCGCGATCAGCGCCGCGCTGTTCCAGTGCTGGCGAACCGCAATGCAGCAGAAGCTGCGCGGCATGCTGTCGGTGAACGGTGCCGGGTTCGTCCGCTTCCTGTACGGCGTCCCGCCCGCGCTGGTGTTTCTGCTGGTGGCCATGGCGGTGTCGGGCCGTGGCCCTCCCGCGATCAGTTGGCCCCTGGTCGGTTTCGCGGCAGCCGCCGGCGTGTTGCAGATCCTCGCCACGAACCTGCTGATCATGGCATTCGGTTACCGCAATTTCGCCGTCGGTACCGCCTATGCCAAGACCGAAACAGCACAGAGCGCCGTCGTCGCGCTGATCGTCCTGGGCGAGGCACTCCGGCCGCTGGCCTGGGCCGGCATCGCGGTCGGGCTGTTTGGGGTCGTCACGCTGTCGTTGACCGGCCGCGGATTGCGGCCGCGCGACATCCTGGCCGGAACCGTGCAACCGGGCGCGCTATGCGGCCTCGGCGCCGGGTTCTGCTTCGCCTTCACCGCGGTGTTCATCAAGCTGGCCAGCGGTTACGTCCATTCCCCCAGCGTGCTGGTGCGGGCGCTCTTCGTGCTGGTGGTGATGACCGCGCTGCAGAGCCTGATGCAAGGTGCCTACATGCTGGTGCGGGAGCCTGCCGAACTCCGCAAGACGCTGGTCGGATGGCGCAGTGCGTGCTGGGTCGGGCTGCTATCGGCCTGCGGGTCGGCCTGCTGGTTCACCGGCTTCACCATGACCGACGTGGCGCTGGTCCGTGCCGTGGGCCAGATCGAGGTCGTGTTCACGCTGGTGTTCGGACGATTTTATCTGAAGGAACGGCTGCATCCGGCGGATGCGGCGGGCCTCGCCCTGGTGGTGCTGGGCGTTCTGCTGATCGTGGTCAGCAGCGCGCGCTGAACACCATTACTCAACGCCTGCCATCCCGCATCTGTTCGGCCGCGAGTTCCTGAAGATCGAGGTCGTATTCCAGTGCGTGCAGCATCGTATCATCGATCTGGCCGGAGCGGTGCAGACGCAGCGCCTCGGCGCGCCCCGCCGCGACCGCCGCCAGCACCACGCCGAAATGCGCGACACGCTCCCCGGCCAGGCTCGCGGCCTGCTCGGAGACTTGCTGCGCGATGCGCGCACGGTATCCGTACTGTTCCAGCAGCCGCGGGTGGCGCACCCGACCGTCGGGGTCGTGGGCGAGCCGTTCCACCGCCGCGAGCTGAGCAGCGGCGATGCGTGCGCGGGCTTGATACTCGTTCAGCAAGTGCTCGTCAGGATGATCGGCCGTTGCCACGCCAAGCAGCCGGATGAGAGCTTCCAGCGTCGTGCCTTGCAGCAGCACCGTCACCAGGATCACGGTGAAGGCGGCAACCAGAATAAGGTCACGGCCGGGCATCCTCTCCGGCAGCGACAGCGCGATGGCGAGTGTCACGACGCCGCGCATGCCGGCCCATCCCATCACCAGTGACGTGGCGAATGTGCGGGGTGCTTCGCGGCCGCGCAGGCGGTAGCGCAACGCCGCCAGGCGATCGGCGCCGAGAACCCAGGCGAAGCGTGAGATCACCACCGCGGCCACGGCCGCGAGCACCGGAACGCCGAACATGTGGACGACGTCAGCCATGCTGCCGAGGCGTTCCAGCACGCCGCGCAGCGACAAGCCGATCAGCACGAAAACGAAGGCTTCCAGCAGGTAGATCATGACCTGCCAGACCGCTCCGCCGACGCGGCGGCCTCGGGCCCGGAATACCTCATGTTGGTACCAGCCGATCACCAACCCTGCGGAGACCGCGGCGATGACCCCCGAAGCATGCAATCGCTCGGCCGAGATGTAGGCGGCCCAGGGTGTGAGCAGGGTTGTGGTGATGCTGATTTCGAGTTCGCGCCAGCGTTGGAAGAGTGCGACCGCCCGGATGCACAGCAATCCGAAGACCACGCCGACGACGATGCCGCCAGCCGCCAGCACGACGAAAACCTCTGCGGCACGCGTGATGCTGAAGGCGCCCGTCAGGGCGGCGGCGACGGCAAAGCGGAACAGCACGATGCCCGTGGCGTCGTTGAGCAGGCTCTCGCCTTCCAGCAGCATCATGGCGCGGCGGGGGAGGCGGACGTGTTCGAGCACGGCCTTGGCAGACACCGCGTCGGGCGGCGAGACAACCGCGCCCAGCGCGAAGCAGGCGGCCCAGGGCAACGACGGGGCGGCCCAGTGGACGGCGGCGCCGACGGCCAGCGTGGTGAATGCCACCGCGCCGATTGCCAGTTGCATGATCCCCGGCAGATTGTGCCGGAAATCACGCCAGTCGGTGAAATAGGCGCTGGAGACGAGCAGGGGCGGCAGGAACAGCGCCAGCACGAGTTCGGGGTCCAGGGTAAATTCGGGCATGCCCGGCACAAATGCCAGAGCCCCGCCGCCGATGATCAGGGCGGCAGCCGGCGGTAGGCGAAGCCAGCGCGCCGCCAGCTCCAGCGAGATGATCGCCAGCAGCACCAGCAAGACCAGTTCGAAATGCGCCAGGGGACTCATGCGTGTCCGGAGATCGTCGTCCGGACTGTTTAGCGGATTTCGATCCGCGCCACGTTCTGCACGCTGCGGCCACCGAATTTGTCACCGGGCACCACAAGGCGGAGGTCGTTCAGCGGCTTGCCGTCGCGGCGCCACGCGAGCAGCACCGGCTTGCCTTCGAATTCCGGATCAATCTCAGCCAATGCCAGCGCGGCGGTGTATCCGTCGCTTCCGGTGACGATGACGACCTGGTGCAGCCGCTGGCGCGGATCGGCGTTCAGCGAGGCCGACTTCTGCAGCACGGACCAGAGCGTGGCGCCGGCGTACGTCGCACTTTCGGGTCCATGGCCGGTCTGGAAGGCAATGGTGCTTTCGGTCGCCGGCAGTTGCTTCACCATCGTCGTGTCGATGCTGGCGGCGTGCTGGACGGATTCGATCAGCGTCACGCCGGCTGCCTGCGTTACCGGCGACACTCCCAGCAGCACGGCAATGATGGGAGCGGCGAAGCGGGCGCTGCGCCTCATTTGGCGACCATCACGTCCGAGGCCTTGATCACCGCGATTGCCTCATCGCCGGCTTTCAAGGCAAGTTCGTCGATGGCTTCGTTCGTGATAGACGACGTGATGATCACACCGTTGCCGATATCGATCCGTACATGACCGGTGGTCTGACCCTTCTGCACCGATACGATCTTGCCCCTGATCTGATTGCGTGCGCTGAGTTTCATATCGGCATTATAGCCGCATGGACATATCGGGCAAGACGGGCGCGGGATGTTGAAAAACCCGCGCGGCGACGCCACGATCAACGCATCCGATGAGCGATCCCGCTGTCCCTCCTGAGTTGCTCGATCCCGTGGTGGCCTACTTCCATCCGCGGCGGGTCATCCTGTTCGGCTCGCGCGCGCGGGGCGAGGCAGGCCCCGACAGCGACATCGACCTGCTCGTCGTGGTGGATGATGATGCGCCGGCCGACAAGGTCACAATGCAGGCGGGTATCGAAGCCCGGCGGGGCTACACGCTGCCGGCCGATGTCATCCCCGTACGGGACCAAACGTTCCGGCGCACCGCCGGTATTCCGGGAACCCTGTCTCGGGCGGCGCTGCTAGACGGTGTCACTGTGTATGAAAGGGTTCCCGCCGTCATGACTGAACCGGAGCCGGCCGACCTGCGGAGCAGTGTTGCCGGATGGCTGCGCATCGCGCGGGCCGACATGGAAGTGGCGGGGGCATGCATCACGATGGTTCCGCCACAGCTTGGCGTGGCCGCGTATCACTGCCAACAGGCGGCCGAAAAGCTGCTGAAAGGGTTTCTGGTGCTCGCAGGCACCGACTTCCGCCGGACGCATGATCTGGAAGCGCTCGGCCATGCCGTGGTGACAGCGTATCCTGCACTGGAACCAGAGATTGCCCCGGTGCATGCGTGGACCGAATGGGGGGTAGCATACCGGTATCCCGACGGGCCGGAACCGCCGCCTGATCCGTCCGCCGATGCACTGTCGGGCGCGTTGGAGCGAATCGCGCGCCTCGCTGCGGCACTGGAAATCGAGGTGGGAAACCGGTTCCCGGTGTAAACGCTAGCCCGCATTTCTCAAGCCCCGTGGTAATATCGGGCGCTTGCTGGGTTTTTCGACGTTGTGAAGGTTGTCCCGGGTTGTGATGCTGCGAATTGGCGGCGGGCTGGGCAAAGCACGGCCTGTCCGGCCGGTCGGTCGGATAAGAATGAGGGTATGAAAACTGTGCCCTGTCTGTTTCGTATCAGGCGGCGGCCTGCCTCAGGCGGGCATGAGCCAAGCCGAACTCGTGTTGCCATGGATGGGCGGACGCCATGGCCAGCTTAATCCTCCGCACACTGACGCGCACCAGGGCGCCGATCTTCAGCAGTCTGAGCCGGATGGTGCTACAAGTCGCCTTGGCGAACTGGGTGTGATGCAGGCCGATGCGGCGCAGCGCGCAAAGCAGCACATAGGCCATGGATGCGAACCAGAGCCGCAACTGATTGGCGCGCATGGTGGCCGCGGAGGTGCGATCGGCGAACAGGTCGAGCTGACATTCCTTGATCCGGTTCTCTATTTCGCCGCGGGCGCAATAGATGGTCTCGTATAAAAACCGTGCGCTGGCGTTTTGGCGATTGAGCGAGGTCACGACAAAGCGCGGATTGGCCTTATCTGTCTCCGAGCTTGATCCGGGAAGCCATTCGGCTTTGCCGATGACCCGGCGCTCTTGGCTCCAACTGTCCTGTGTGGACCAACGGAAGTCCTTGAACAGGCGCGCCGCCTGGCCGCTCGTCTGTGCTGCGGCCTGAGCGGCTGCATCTCGGGTCCGATCACCGCGGCCAGCCGTTCGTTGCGTGCCAGACCGAACAGAAAATCCACCCTATTGGCCTCGCACCATGCCATCAGCGCTTCGCGGGCGAAGCCGCTGTCGGAACGCAGCAGGACGCGGCCTTCAACAGGTGCAAGCCAAACAGGTCTGCGCTACACTCTGTCGGCATCGGGGACCTCCTCTGTAACGCGTTAATCAGAGCCCCGATGCACCTGCCGAGTTTGACATATGCGGGCTAGGGGTTCGCTGAAAAGGAGGCGTGCGTTTCAGCGGAGAGCGCTTCCCTGGCTGACGCGCAAGCCTTACTGCAACGGCCTCGGCATGACCGCCGAGGCCACGCCGCTGTCCGGCAGCCGCACGATGAAAAGCCGATAGCGTTCGATGGTTTCCCCGTCGCGGGTTCGCACCACCTCACCCACGGGCCGGGCAAGCGTGAATGCTTGCGGATCGGGATCACCCCGGCGCCGCTCGCTACGGACGAGCAGGCCGGTTTCATTGGAAACCGGGGCACGCGGGAGGCTGAAATAGGCCCAACGGGGTTCCACGCCGATCACCGGGAGAGAGGGAGGCACGGTTCGCGCCAGTTCGGCGGCGACGCCGTAGTCGTCGGCGGCGACGAACCCCGCACCATGCGCCTGGGCTGATCCCGCGACCTGGGCTGCGAAGCCGGACCAGCCGCCGAGTTGCAGCGCCGTGGGGTCGAGGCGGGCCGGCAGCGGGAAGGGAGAGGCGGCGGCCTGGAGATAGACCACGCCGGTGATCGCGAAGCCAAGGGTGGCAGCGGGTTCGCGAAGGCGGAGCCAGAACGGGCGGGTCAGCCCGCCGGCGGCGATGGCGGCGGCAGGATAGATGATTGCTGGCCAGTTGGCCTGCACGCGATCTCCTAGCGCATGCTCCAGGAACAGCGCGACGGGGGGCACCGTGAGTAGGGCGAGCAGCATCCAGGCCGGGTCGCGGGTGCGCCAGGCGAGGCGCACCGCGAGCACGATGCCGGCGGCGAACAGCAGCGCGATCAGCGGGGTGGCCAGGCCGATCTGTCCGAGCACCAACTCGGTCAGATAGCGGGCGGCGCGGTCAGGGGTGAAATCGCCGACGCGGCCACCCTGCTTGATGAAGCTCACCCAGTGGTGGGTGCGGTTCCACTCGATCATCGGCGCGACCGCCTGGGCGCCGAAGAGTGCGCCCCACCAGATGGGCGGGCGCAGGAGGGCTTGGCGGAGGCCGGGGGTGACCAACAGCCACAGCCCGATCCCGAAGCCCAGAAACACTGCGGTGTATTTGCTGGCGCCGGCGAGACCCACGAAGACGGCGGCGGCGATCAGCCAGCCCTGGTTACGGTCGCGGCAAAACATGGCGGCGGCCCAGAGCGCGCAAACCCAAAAGAACAGCAGCGGGGTGTCGGGGGTCATGATCACGGCGCCGGCGCCGAACAGCAGGGTGGCGTTGAGCAGAGCGGCGGCGAGCAGGCCGGAGCCGGGCAGGAGCGCCTGGGCGGCCTGGTAGAGCAGAACGGAGCCGAGGGCGGTGGAGAGGGGGGCCAGGAGGCGCACCCCGAGCGCGCCCGGCCCGGCGATGAGAGTGCCCGCGCGGAATCCACCACGCGATCATCGGCGGCGCGTCGAGATAGCCGGCCTGAATGTCGCGGGACCAGACCCAGTAGTACGCCTCATCGGGCGCGAGCGGCGCCAGCGCGGCGACAGCCAGCCGGATCGCCGTCAGCAGCGCCAGCGCCGCGAGGGCAAGCTTCAGCGGGCGCGCCACACCAGGGTGGCCGAGACTGCGTAGTTCCAGACCAGGCCCACCAAGGCGCCGGTCGCGCCGGCCACGGTCCAACCGGCGTGATCCCAATAGAGCGCACGGGCGATCCCGATATTCGCCACCGCGCCGAGCCCGCACACCGTCATAAACAGCAGCAATCCGCGGAGCAGGGCGGGGCCGCGCAGCCGCTGGTCGCGGTAGGTGATCTGGTTATTGAGCTGGAAGTTGAATGCCATGGCGGCGACGGTTGCGACGGCCTGGCTGGCGGAGAAGCCAAGCCCGGCTGCCTTGAGACCGAGGTGAGGATGCCGAGGTGCACCACGAGCCCGAGTGCACCGACGGCGGCAAACGCGATGAACCGCAGCGGCAGGACACCGTGGAGCAGCTTGTCGAGCAGCAGGCCGGCGAATTGCGCCAGCACCAGGACGTCGAGCTTGCTGCTGCCGGCCTGGCGCTCGCGGAAGGTGCCGGGAAGCTCGTGGATCCGCAGGTCGCGGCGGCCGACAGAAGGATATCCAGCAGGATCTTGAAGCCCTGCGCGGTCAGCTTCGGGGCGAGCGCTTCCAGGAGAGGCTGGGGCAGCATGAAGAAGCCGCTCATCGGATCAGTGACGGGTACCGGCAGGAGCCGCTGGGCGAGGCGAATGCCGCTGCTGGAGAGCGTCTGCCGCCACGTGGAGGCCAGTCCGTCCGCATCGCCGGGCGCGAGATGGCGGCTGGCGATCACCAGCTCGCACTGGTTCTGACGGAGCAGGTCGAGCATGTGGGGAAGCAGGCGTTCGTCGTGCTGGAGGTCGCCGTCCATGACGGCGATGTAAGGGGCGGAGGAGGCAAGGGCGCCCTCGATCACGGCGCTGGCCAGTCCGCGGCGGCCGATGCGCCGGATGCAGCGCACGCGCGGGTCGGCGGAGCCGAGGCGGCGCGCCGTATCGGCGGTGCCATCCGGGCTGTTGTCGTCCACGAAGATCACCTCCCAGGCGATGCCACGCAGCGCCTGGTCGAGCTTGGCGACGAGGGGGCCGACGTTGGCCGCCTCGTTGAAGCAAGGCACGATGACGGAGAGTTCCGGAGCGGTCAGGCGCGCCGACGCGGCGCGTTCGATCACCAGCGTCATGCCAGGGGTCATATCCCAGGGGTCATATCAGGGGCGGCTTGGTCCGGCGCAGGCGGCGCGTCAAGCAGGGGCGGCTTCGATCACAGCAGGGGCACCCCGGACAGCATTCGGCTGGTGCGGATGGTCTGGAGGGTCTGCACGCGGGTCACGGTGGGCAGGCCGGTGAGTTTCTGGGTGAGCTGATTCTCGTGCGCGGTGTCGCGGGCGACGAGCTTGAGCAAGAAATCCCCGCCGCCGCGGATCATGTGGCACTCGCGCACTTCGGGCCAGCCTCCCGCTTCGGTTTCGAAGTCGGCGAGCACCGATTCCTTCTGGCTGTCGAGGCCGACAATGGCGAAGAAGGTGATTTCCCAGCCGAGTTTTTGCGCATCCAAATCGGCGTGGTAGCCGCGGATGATGCCCGCCTCCTCCAGCCGGCGGACACGCCGCAGGCAGGGCGGGGCGGAGATGCCGGCGCGGCGCGCCAGCTCGACGTTGGTGATGCGGCCGTTGGCCTGGAGTTCCACCAGGATGCGGCGGTCGATGGCGTCGAGCATGGGCTGCTCGGCTTCGGGAAGCGCTCTCATCACCATCCGGCTGCTGGAGGACGGGGCAATATTGTTGCAACGCTGCCACCGGGCAAGTCCTGAATATGTCCGTGTGACGCGGTTAGGGTTCCGTTAGCGCGATTGCTGCTATCTGCGTTGCGGAAGGGAAAAGCCATGCCCAAGGGCAAGCGGCGCCAGAATAATGAAGGGATTACCATTATCCGCCGAGAAGAGGCGGTAGAAGCAGCCTCCCACGGCGGCGCGTGGAAGGTCGCGTATGCGGATTTCGTGACGGCGTTGATGGCGTTTTTTCTTCTGATGTGGCTGCTGAACGCAACGACCGAGGATCAGCGCAAGGGGTTGGCGGACTATTTCAGCCCGACCAATCTGATAAGTCACAATTCCTCGGGTACGGGACAGCCGTTCGGGGGCCACACGGCGTTTGATTCGGGCGCACTGCTGTCGGATCGCGGCTCGATCCAGATCACCCAGGGCAATCGTCCGATCCTCACGGACGCGGATGAGGACGACCAGGAAATTCCGGTGCAAGCCGGGGGCAAGGGCGGACAGTCCGACAAGCGCCCGGCAAGCACGCAGACGCCACAGGCGCAGGCCTTATCGGCGGATCAGGCAGCGGCGGCCAAGCAGGCGAGTTCGAAGGCACCGCCGGACACGCGGGTATCAGAGACGGGGGCGCCGGACACGGCGCGAGACACGCGGGCGGCGCAGGAGGCCGCGGCGCTGAAGCAGGCGGCCGAAGAGATCCGTCAGGCGGTGAGCGGGGACAAGGCGTTGGGCGATCTCACGCAGCACCTGTCGATTGACCTGACCCCGCAGGGGCTGCGCATCCAAATTCTCGATTCACCGAGCGAGCCGATGTTTGCGCTGGGATCGGCGACGCCGAACGACCTCACCCGGACGTTGCTGGGGCAGATCGCGCCCGTGCTGAAGAAGCTGACCGAGCCGATCGCGATCGACGGACACACCGATGCCGCGCGATACCCCGGACGGCGATGACGAACTGGGAACTGTCCACCAACCGCGCCAATGCAGCGCGCCGGATGCTGGTGGATGACGGATTGCCGGAGGCGCGGATCAAGGAGGTGACCGGGCACGCGGATCACGCACTGCTTCTGACGTCGGATCCGTTGGCGGCGGCCAATCGGCGGGTCGCGATCACGGTGCTTCGCAGCATGCGCGGGGCTGCCGCCGCGGTCCCGCAGCCCAACGACGCGACGCGGGCCCGATCTGTTCCGGCCGAGGCCGAGGCCGGGGCGGGCGGCGGCGGGCCGGGATCGCCCGCGCCGTCGCTTGGTCCTAGGACTCCTTCTCGATGTTGACGATCGGGGGGTTCGCCTTCCTGCTGGTCTGCGTGTTCGGCAGCTACATGATCGAGGGCGGCAGCATCGGCGTTCTGGCGGAATCGCTGCCGTTCGAAATGATCACCATCGGGGGCGCCGCGGTCGGCACGTTCGTGATGGCGAACAGCATGCACGACGTGAAGAAGACGCTGGCGGGCGCGATGCACGCCATCAAGGGCAGCAGCTACCACAAGCAGGACTACACCGACCTGCTCTGTCTGCTGTTCAGCCTGGCCAAGCTCGCGTCGTCGAAGGGCTCCATCGCGCTGGAGCCGCATATCGAAAAGCCGGAAGAGAGCGCGCTGTTTCAGAAGTTCCCGGACATCCTGAGCGATGAGACGGCGCGCGGGCTGATCTGCGATTACCTGCGGATCGTGGGGATGAACGCGGATGATCCGCACCAGATGGAAGACGTGATGGCGCGGGAGCTGAAGAAGCGGCTGGCGGAGGACCTGCACCCGGCGCATGCGCTGCAGACCATCTCTGACGGACTGCCGGCGCTCGGCATCGTCGCGGCGGTGCTGGGCGTGATCAAGACCATGTCGCATATCGACCAGCCTCCGGCGGTGCTGGGGGCGATGATCGGCGGGGTCTGTGCGGCACGTTTCTTGGCGTTCTGCTGGCCTACGGTCTCACTGGGCCGATCGCGTGCCGCATGCGCACGGTGGTTGAGGAAGACGCGAAGTTCTACGAGGTGGTGCGCGCCGTGCTGGTGACGCACCTGCATGGGAACGCGCCGCAGGTGAGTGTCGAATCCGGCCGCAAGATGGTGCCGAGCCATTTGATGCCGAGCTTCGAGGAGATGGAGGAGGCGCTGTCGGTCGGGCCGTAGGCAATGCGCCCCGTCCCGGGGGGCAGTTCATGCCCGCCGGCGATGCGGCCGACGGGCATGAACGCTGTTGAGGCGCGCGTGTCCTACTCTAGCGACGGTCAGGCCGCTGGCATGCTCTTGATTTCGCGCGCAGCCGCCACACCAACCCTGCGCGCATACCGGTCGGCCCTTCGGGCCGCGGTATCAGGTGCGGGAAGAGTGCCTCCGGGCAACACCAATCCCGACCACCCCGGCGACGAGAAGGGCCAGAGATGCCGGTTCAGGGGTGAAGACCGGTGCTCCGAGGAAGACGTTCGGTCCCCAGTAACCGTCCTCGCCGCCCAGATTGCTGGTGTAATTGCCGCCCCCGAGGAAGGTGGGCGAATTGGCGAGCAGCCAGCGATCGGTTCCGCCGTTATAGGTGGGCAGCAGCGCCACCGCCGGATCTGTGGCGAAGCCCGGATCGTCCCAAGTGTAGTTGGCGGTATTGCTGGTTCCCGCCACTTCGTACGAATTGCCGGCGATCAGCTCGACGGGCGAGATGGTGACGTAACGGAAGTGTCCGGTGAGCGGATAGGTGTTGTCCACCGTGGCTGAGGCGATCAGGGTTGCCGTGGTTTCGCAGGCAGAATCCGCGCACTGATACAAGGCGACCTGCTGACCGTTCGCCAAGCCGGTCACGGGATCGGCATAGTAGCCGAGGCCGGTGGCCTGCACATTGGTGCTGACCGAGAAGGCCTGGGCGAAATCCCAGTAATCGTTGTTGAAGCTGGCCCCGGGAGCGGTGAATTCCCAGGCGGGACCTGCGGCCGATGGGTTCAGCGCCCCGAAGGCCAGCAATACGGCCCAGCAAGCGCAACACCAATAATCTTCTTCATGGGTTCCTCAGGCGGGGTAGTTACGCAGACAACATAACCGGAGGATTAATGAGACTGAACCGATTTTTACGTCTAAATCACCATGCTATATGAATTTTGAGATTCGGTCAGGGTACGGGGATATGGAGGCATGGTCTGTGCCGCGTGCTGGCCCGGGGCAGAGGGTTCCTCCTCCGTCCATCCTGGTGTATCGCGCCGCCGCATGACCGCCCCGTTTCCCGCCGCCGCGCTGGAGCCCGAGACCGCGGCTCCGTTCGTGCTGGCCTTGCCGAAGGGCCGGATTCTGTCGGAATGCGCTCCGCTGCTGGCGGGGGCGGGGATCGCGCCCGCGGCGGACTACGCCGACGAGGAGTCTCCGCCGGCTGCGGTTTCCCACCAGCGACCCGGCGCTGGACGTGGTCCGCGTCCGCCCGTTCGATGTCGCCACGTTCGTTGCTTTCGGCGCCGCCCAGCTCGGCATTTGCGGCGCCGACGTGCTGATGGAGTTCGACTATCCGGAGATTTACGCGCCGCTCGATCTGGGCATCGGGCGATGCCGCATTCCGGTGGCGGAACCGGCGGAGACGGCCGGGTCGGACGATCCCTCGCGCTGGTCGCATGTGCGTGTGGCCTCGAAATATCCGACCATCGCGCGCCGGCACTTCGCGGGGCGCGGCATTCATGCCGAAGTGGTCGAGCTGTCGGGCGCGATGGAACTCGCGCCCAGCCTGGGCCTCGCCCGGCTGATCGTTGACCTGGTGCAGACGGGCTCGACGCTGAAGGCCAACGGGTTGGTAGAGACCGAGGTGATCGCGCGACCACCGGGGAAGCATTTGCCTGATCGACCGCTTGGAAATATTTGCCCATTTGACCCGCTTGGGAAACATCTGTCAGCTCGACCGTTTGGGAAACGGTTGTTCCGATCGAGCTAAGTTTTATTGGGGAAGACCGAAATGTGAATGGCGAAGGGCCAGAGTTAAGGAATCGCACGAATCTCCAATGCCAGCTCGCCAGCACTCAACCGGAGAAGGAGGGTTATTTAGCGGCGGCCCAAGGCCAAATAGTAATGAGATTCGTGGTTGGGATATCGTTCACTATCAGCAACAGCGTTCTTCTTCCGAAACCGTCCTTGAACTTTTGTATACCGGGCAAACCACTCAGGTGATCTCGCCGAACACTTGGCCAACTCCACCAATTCGGGATATTCATCCAAGAATTTGTAGACAGCTTCGTCGCTGAAGAGGTCACTGATGCGGGCTGGATCGAACAAGAGCGTGAGAAGCCCATTTTCGATCCACGATTGAATCTTTCTTTTGGGACGCACAGCAAGACTGCCAATTCCTCCTCGCGAGTACTTTCCAAAATGTCTTTGAGCCAAAGTGATTTTTTGAAGCAGCGATCCCAATTGATCATGCGAGGCTCGGTCTGGACGAAAGCAGAAATGGAATCCGAGGTAATAAATAACTTACCCGATTTCTGCAGTCGCTTTGCGCGCAGCTTTCCTTCGTCGATGATCTGCTTGATTCTGCCCGGTCGCATACATAGGCCGTCTGCCACTTCTCTGAGCGAATAGGTGCCTTCGATCAAGCTTTCTTTAAGAACGGAGTCCCGATAGAGAAGCCTGCGAGCATCTTCTGTGCCGATCTCTAGTTTCGCTGCGAGCTTCACAAGAAGCTCTTCGTTGCTGTTCGAAAACCGTAATAACGCTTTGATCCCCATTCTTTCTTTTGCTGTTATCTGTCTGCGAGGTGAAACCAACTTGTCCCAGATACCTAGCTTCTGGGCATGGCGTTTTACAGCTCGTTCGGAATAGTGCGCCTCAGCGGCAACAGCGCGAATCGTTGCTTGCAATTCTTCGAAAGAGCTACTCCTCAGCAGCCGCTGGTCGTCGTGGGGGGTAAAGCGGCTTTGCCTGTACTTCGGCAAAAAGCTTTTACTCCCACCGGTCGGCAGAGGGCGCGCAGCGCTTTTCAACGGCATGGTAAAACAGTTCCTTTTGTCGATTGCCCGAGGCCAGGGCCCGAAAGGCTCTGCGATGAACCCAACTGCATTTGGGCACCTTTGGAGAACGCAGTCCGGCTCCCGTTTAGGAGCCGCACTTGCGGTGAGCGATCGATCGTTGGTTCAGCGATGCGGGGCATATCTGATCGAACGATATTGCTGGAAGAGCGGTCGGCTCGTCACTCGGTCGCACCGACTGGAAGTGGCTCCAACATCCCGGCCAATGCTGTCGGTGCGCTCGTTGCCGGGCTTGATCCGTCGCATTCGACATGTCCTCTCTCTTTATGGAGCACAAGCCGAATGGGGTCGAACAAACGGGCACGTCGTTTCCATTTCAAACTCGGCGAGGCCGTCCACGCCTCGAGCCATCATTCTTGTTTGGTTGACAAATTCTCCACTGCCGATTATGGAGTCTATATGTGACTGTAAGTCCCGCCAGCGCTAATGAAAGAAGCGCTCGGGTCAAAAGGAGAATTCATATGGCCGCGTCCCCCACCCTCCCGATCTCGGAGCCGACGGATGTTTTCGAACAGCTCTCCGCTTGTCGTAAGCTCTTGACCGCTCGGGAGGTGCATAATCTCGTGGGTATCAGCGAAAAGACCCTGTACAAGTACGTCTCGCTTAATCTCATTCCGCACTACAAGATTGGAGCAAACGTGCGCTTCCGCCCTCGCGAGCTGGCGGACTGGCTCCGTGCGCGTGCCTGTTTCGATTCGCGTAGGTTTGCTTCGAAAACGCACTCCGCCCACTGACGTCTCTCAAACACCAGCTGTGTGCCCGCTGATGGACATCTCTATTTGATATCCTGAGCGACATGGCGAGAGAGACGAACCAGGGATGCGGCGTGCAGCGGCAAGCTTCTGCACGAGCATTTGGGTTCGATTTCGAGCCTCCCAGCCGCCTTGGTGTCGGTTTTGGTGTCGGTTTTTGGGTAAATCCGGGAGCAACGGGGAGAACAGAGAGAGGGAATAGATATCCGCTATCGTGTAAGCGGCGAGTCACTTACGGCGCTTCTTTCAGTAAGTCAGAAACTTGCGAAGTGCCCAGGAGCGGAATCCCCCCCTCTCCGCCAGATTTAATCTCTTAAGATAAATAACTTGTAGACATAGGCGTTCACGTTGTCTGCAAATTCTCTACAATCGAGATCATCGTCGTAGATACGAATGTGCCACGGTGCGCCGGTTTTAAACTCAATTTTGAGTTCGTGCCCTTTCGAGGTCTTCTGATCCAAGCAGCTTTGTAGAAGCCAAGTGGGCGCTGAAGCGGCAATTACCGCGTATCGTTCGAGCGGCCTTGGTGCTCATCTCGTAACCAGAGAATACGACTGCAGGAGGTTACTGCGAGTAGATGGCCCGGACGGAATTCGGTTCTATGAAACATCGGCGCTCTCTTCTCACATTCAAGTGGCGGAATAAAGTATCGCATTAGTACGACTTCATCGCGATCCAACGAATAATGCAGCAGATTCCGGAACTTGATGTCAGTTCCGGGCCGAAAACCTTCAGTTGCGATTCTTTGGGACCGTGAGGGCGGCAAAACCATCTCCGCCGCAGGCACGCGACGAAATCGTCCAGTGGCTGGCTGGCACGCGTATTGTAAAGTAGCCGATACCTTGCCTGGCTTGAGCTGAACTGAACCCAGCCAAGCAGCAAAATATTGCCGGTTTCAAGCTGAACGAAGTTGATCGAGCGGCAAGTCGATGATCGCTTGGCCAGAAGTCGGGTGAGCAACGATGGACAACTGACGATTAGACAGTAAGGAGTCGGGCCGGGTATGCCGGCGGTCGCGCAAACCAATGCGTATCGTCCTGCGGAGAAACACGCCTACATCAAATGTGAGGCCTTGAATAGTCGCTCGGAAGTCGGACGGTACATCGTCAGGAGTGCGGGATCGGAAGTATAAACACGTACGCGCGCGAATCCATGCCTCACCTGAACTAAGTGATCTGAGCTTCCACTGTGTCGATGGCCTCTTCACGATTGAGCGCACTCTTTAACAGAAAGGCTACGGCGCTAATCGCTGCTACATAATTCCGTCGCTCGATTTAGTTGTTGTGCGAGTGGGTTATGCGCCGCCCAA
>CAVSUZ010000013.1:0-548728 GCA_963731335.1 uncultured Pseudomonadota bacterium
CGTCGTGGCGGTTGGCGCGACGGTAGTGGGCCTGCTGTTTGGCTTGCCGGCGGCCTATGCGCTGGCGCGCTGGAGACGCACGGCGCTCGGCGTGGTGCTGCTCGCCGCCCGCATGGCGCCGGGCATCGCCTTCCTGATCCCGCTGTTCGTGATGTTCCTGTCGCTGCACCTGGTGGGCAGCTACACCAGCCTGATCGTGAGCCACCTGATCTTCACGCTGCCGCTGTCGGTCTGGATGATGGTGGGGTTCATCGAGGCGGTGCCGCGCGAAATAGAGCAGGCGGCGCTGATCGATGGATGTTCGATTGCGGGGGTGCTGGTTCGGATCATCGCGCCGCTGACGGTGCAGGGCATCGCGGCCACCGCGATCCTGGCGTTCATCGCATCGTGGAACAACTTTCTGTTCGCGCTGGTGTTGGCGAATGACACCACGAAGACCCTGCCGGTCGCGGTGCTCGGTTACATCGGCTACAATTCCATCCAATGGGGCACGCTGATGGCGGCGGCAACGCTGATCACCCTGCCGGTGCTCGCGCTGGCGCTGTGCGTGCAACGCTACATCGTGCGCGGATTGGTCGCAGGAGCAGTGAACGGATGAGCCGCCCTTCGCATACCAAACTGTCATCAACTCAGAGAACGTACAGGACCTGATCAGGCCGGCACCGGCGTTCTGGCAGCCGCCACCGGCCCGCCCTGAACCACCCGCACCGCCACGCCTGACCCGCGGGGCCGTCCGAGAGCGAGATCGCGCGAGGCGGAACGCCAGAGCGCGTGGATCTCGCTCTCAAAACAACGGACGCCAGCCCCGCCACCCGGATTCGGCACTCGACGCCAGGCCATCGATCAGCCGCGCCGCGAGCATCAGTCCGCCTCCGCCGCGCGCGCACCGCGCGCCCGCCCCGGCGCCGGCTGCCGCCCCGCCAGGTCATCCCCCGCCGTCGCCGGCATCAGCAGCGCGATCGGCGCCGCGATTACCGTGAACACCGACACCACCAGGAACGCCATGCTGAAATCCCACGGCCGCGCCGGGTGATTGCCCGAGGCCCCCATCGCGATCTCCAGCGCCACCGCCCCGGCTGAAATCCCGATCGTCGCCGCAAGCTGTTGCGCCGCAGTGTACAGGCTCGTCGCCGCGCTCATCTTCCGCCGCGGCACATCCCCATACGCCAGCGTGTTATACGCCGTGAACTGCAACGACCGGAAAAACCCCCCGACCAGCAGCGCCCCGTAAATCGCCGCGATCGGCCAGGCCGGCCGGAAGCCCGCGCAGATCGCCAGCATCACCGCGCAGATCACGCCATTCCACACCAGCGTGTTGCGGAACCCGAACCACAGCAGCGCCCGCTGCGCCACCGGCTTCATGATCAGCGCCCCGGCCGAGCTGGCGAACGTGATCAGGCCGCTCTGCACCGCCGAATCGCCAAATCCCACCTGCAGCATCAGCGGCAGCAGGAACGGAATGGCACCGATGCCGATACGAAACAGCAGCATGGCCGATATCGCCACCCCGAAGCACGGCAGCCGCATCAGCGAAAGGTCGAGCAGCGGGTTCGCGTGAGTCCGCGCATGCACCAGATAGCCCGCCCCGGCCGCCACCCCGACCGCCACCAGACCCCAGGTGACCGCCGGGGAAACGACACCCCGCCCGCCGGTCTCTAGCCCGAACATCAGCCCGGCCAGGCAGACGCCCGACAGGATCAGGCCAAGCGTGTCGAACCGGCCCGGCGGAGGCTCACGCGCATCCTCGATGAACAGGCTTACCGCGATGATGCCGATGATGCCGATCGGCACGTTGATGTCGAAAATCCACCGCCAGGAGGCATAGGTCACGATGAACCCGCCCAGCGGCGGCCCCACCACCGGACCCACCAGCGCCGGCGTCGTCAGCCAGGCCATCGCCGCCACCAACTCGTTCCGCGGCGTCTCCGCAGCATCACCAGCCGCCCCACGGGGACCATCATGGCCCCGCCGATCCCCTGCAGCACCCGCGCGAGCACCAGGAACCACAGCGTATCCGCCCGCCCGCACAGCACCGATCCCACCGTGAAGACCGCGATCGCCGCCCGGAACACCGTCCGAGTGCCATAGCGGTCCGCCACCCAGCCGCTCGCCGGGAATGAACACCGCCACGCTGAGCAGATAAGACGTCAGCGCGACGTTCATGTGCACCGGGTCGGAGCCGAATGCCCGCGCCATCGTCGGCAGCGCCGTGGCGATCACCGTCGAATCCAGATTCTGCATGAACAGCGCGCAGGCCACGATCATCGCGGTCTGACGGGTGCGGCGGCTCGTGCGGTTCGGTCCGGACGGAAGATTCTGGCCGGCAGGGGCCGATCGGCTCATATCCGTAGAATGACCCGGAGCGGACCGGCCGAGAAGCCTCCGATTCACACCAGGCGACCGAAAGGGCACCTGGTGTGCGCGCGGGGTTGGTGGGGCGGCCGCGCGCGAAATCAAAGGGATACCAGCCGGCCGACAACCAGGCGAAGAGTCAAACATTCGGCCGGCTGGTATCAGCGTGATTATCATGCGCGCGAATCGTGGCTTGGTGTATGTAACAGAACGTGCCATATCGCCGGGACGATCGCCGCTCCCATCCGCTCTCAGGGGGCGTGCCCCGGCCGACGAGGAAACGGCATGTTTCGACCCTCCGGGACGTCCCGCTCCCCAGCGGCGGCGTTCTGAGATGATGAAGCGATCTTCTTATATTCTGTTGCTGGTGCTGATCGTCGGGCTGGCCCTGGTGATCTGGCGCAGCGGCCTGTTTCACGTCCTGAGCTGGGGTGCGCTGGCCCGCCACCAGGCCGCATTGTCCCTGTGGGTGAATGCTCACCGGCTGCTCGCGGCGGCGATCTACGTGCTGTTCTACGTGACCCTCGTCGCCTTCTCGGTCCCGGAAAGCGCCGTGGTCACCGTCGCAGGGGGCTTGTTGTTCGGCACCCTGATCGGCGGGGTCCTCGCCGTGCTCGGCTCCACCATCGGCGCGGTCATCCTGTTCCTGGTCGCCCGCACCGCCTTCGCCAAGGTGGTCGCCCGCCGTGCCAGACCCGTGATCAAGCGCATCCGCCCGGGCATCAAACGCGACGGGTTCAGCTACCTTCTCGCCCTGCGCCTGGTGCCCGCCCTGCCCTTCTGGCTGGTCAACCTCGCTGCCGCCGTGTGCGGCATGAAGCTCTGGCCCTATGTCGGCGCCACCCTGATCGGCGTGATCCCCGCCACCTTCGTCTTCGCCTCGATCGGCGACGGCGTCGGCTCGGTGCTGGCCGCCGGAGGCCATCCGAACGTCGGCATCATCTTCAGCCCCCGCGTCCTCGGCCCCTTGCTCGGCCTCGCCCTCCTCTCCCTCACCCCGATCGCCATCCGGCACCTGCGCAGCCGCGCGCGTGAGTCGAGCCCGCCGCGGTTGCCGATCCGGGGCGAATGGCCATACATCGAAGGAGACATCCGAGGTGCCTGACATGATCCCTGAAGTGCCGGGTGAAGAAGTTCCGCTGGGCGAGCTCTCCTTCTGCTTCCTGGCGATCGCGCTGGCCGTCGCCGGGATGGTGATGATCAGCTTCGCCGGCGGATGGTACTGGCCTGGCGTTGCCGTGTTCATCCTCGCCGTTCTCGGCGGTTTCTACTCCGTCAAACGCTACTACGACCGCTGGGAGGTGGTCCGGCGCGAGCGTCTGCGCCGCGGATGCTCGCGCGCACGACCTGCCATGATGGCGCAGCAAGCTGGGATCCCGACCAATATCTTCGCTTCGGCGATGCGCGGCTGCGTCCCGCTCTCGACCTGCTCGCACGCATCAGCCTCACGCAACCCCGGCTAGTCGTGGACCTTGGCTGTGGCGCGGGGAACATCTCGGCTATCCTGAAGCAGCGCTTTCCCGAGGCCGACGTGCTCGGCGTGGACGGCTCCGACGCGATGCTGGCCAAAGCCCGTTCCGCCGCGCCCGAGTGCCGCTTCATCCAGGCCGATATCGCGCGATGGCAGCCCGATCGGCCGGCCGACCTGATCTACTCCAATGCCGCGCTGCATTGGGTGCCGGGTCACCGACCAGCTCTTTCCGCGCCTGCTCGGTATGTTGCGCCCGGGGCGCCATGCTCGCCGTGCAGATGCCGGCGATGCACGCCTCCCCGTTCCGGCGGCTGCAGGGCCGGGTCGCCGCTGATCGGCCCCTGGGCCGAGCGCCTGCAGGCGTCGGTTTGGCCCGCGATATTCTGAACCCCGAGGACTACTGGGACCTGCTTCGCCCGAATGCGGCCGAGCTGGACGTCTGGGAGACGATCTATCTTCACCCGTTGGAGGGCGAGGATGCCGTGGTGCAGTGGGCCATGGGAACCAGCCTGCGTCCGTTCCTCGACGCGCTTTCGCCGGATCAGCGCCATGCGTTTCTCCAGGCGTACGCCGACGCCGTCCGCCCCCACTATCCGCGGCGCGCGGATGGCACCACGCTTCTTCCGTTTCGCCGCTTGTTCATGATGGCCCGGCGTTGATAAAGTCGGAGGAAGGGGCCGGGCACTCGCGGCCCGGCCCCCGGTTCCTTACCGCTTGCGAATGATCTTGATTTCGATTCTCAAGACCACCACAATAAGCGGCAGGAACCTGCGATGCTGTTTCATCGCATTTCCTCCGTAAGTGGGCCGGCAAGACGTCTGGCGGCCCAATCAGACGCCGGTCAGGTTGCTCTGGCCGGCGTCGCCTTTTTGGGGCCGTGATCGTTAAGCGGGCGCTACCAGGCCCGACCCATCGGCTGATCCTCCGGCACGATAATCTTGCCGATCGGCCATAGCGCCAGTGCTGCCAGTTTCAGATGCGCCCAGGCAAACGGAATGCCGATGATGGTGATCGCGAGAAAGAATGCCTCGATCAGATGCGCCAGAGCGAGCCACCAGCCCGCCAGCAGCAGCCAGATGATGTTGCCCAGCACCCCGAACGGGCCGGTGCCGACGTCCTCATAGCCGGTCACCCAGGAGCGCGGCACCGCCTTATGCCCGAACGGCAGCAGCGCATAGAACGCGATGTTGAACGCCGCGCGCGCCCACGGAATGCCGATGATCGTGAGCACCATGATGATGCCGGCGAGCAACCACGCGAGTGCCATCCACACACCGCCGGTGACGATCCACAGCACGTTCAGGATCAGGCGAATCAAGGACATGGTCAGCCGCCCAGATCGCGAAAACCGCGGTGCAGATCGAAGTCGTTCGATGTCACGGCTTTCTCCATGCGCGCCAGCCGGCGCTCCAGATCGCGGAACTGTTCGGCGGTGCGTTCCAGCATCGTCTGCGGCCGGGACCGCAATCCGCGCCAGAACCCCTCCTGCTCGCTCGATGCGAACAGAGTTCGCGGCCGCACCGGCAGCACGATCGCCAGCGCCACATAGGCAACCAGTGCCGGCACCACGAAAAAGATCGTGCTGATCACCGCGGCGAGGCGGATCACCAGCGGATCAACCCCGGCATTCTCCGCGATGCCCGCGCAAACCCCGGCTATCCAGCCATTCTCCGGATCGCGGAACACCCGCCATCGGTCGTGGGGCGGCGGCGGTGGTTCGCCCGGAGGCTGGAAATTCCATGGATTGCTCCACGGATTGCCTCGCGGATTCTGGGGGCCGTTGGGTCAAATCCACGCGCACTCATGGCTCGGCCTCCGTCCGCTGGCGCCAGCCCGGCGCTTCGGCATCCAGCACCCGCTCCAGGTTGCGCACCCGTGCCTCCATGCGCTGAGCCAGCTCCCACAGTTCGCTCAGCGCGCGTTCATGGTCGCGCGAGAGTGACCGCACCATGCGCCACCGTGTCGCGTAGTGCGACACGATCCAGACCGGCGCGACCACGACCAGGACAAGAATGAGCAGAATGGTTGCGGCGATGGACATCGGTCACGCTTTGGCAGGTTGTGGAGCCGAAGCGGGCGGAATGCGATTGCCGAGCCGGGACTTCAGCTTGTCGAGTTCCTCCTGCACGCCCGCATCGGCTTCCATCTCGGCGAACTCCTGATCGAGCCCCTTCGCCCGCCCGATATCGAACGCTTCCACCTTTCCTTCCGCCTCGTCCAGGGCCCGTTCCACCTGCTCGAAGCGGGCGAACGCGTCGGTGATCCGCTCATCATACAGTTTACTGCGCAGCTTGATGCGGCTGGCGGCCGTCTTATGGCGCGCGATGATGCCACGCTGCCGCGCCTTGGCGTCATTCAGCTTCGCTTGCAGCCGGGCAATGTCGTCGTTCTGCCGATTCAGCGCCTCCACCAACTGTGCGAGCTGCAATTCCAGCTCGCGCAGCGTCACCTCGCTCCGGCCCTTGGCGTGCAACGCGCCGCGGGCGAGATCGTCCCGCCCCTTGGTGACTGCGAGCTCCGCCTTGCGTTCCCACTCTTCCACCTCGCGCCGAACCGACGCAGTGCGTCGTTCCAGCTCCTTGCGCTCCGCGATCGCGCGCACCGCGGCCGAGCGCACCTCCACCAGCGTGTCCTCCATCTCCTGGATGATCAGCCGGATGATTTTCTCCGGATCCTCGGCGCGGGCGAGGATGGCGTTGATGTTCGAGTTCACGATGTCGGACAGGCGGGAGAAGATGCCCATGGCGGTTCCCTCGGCGTGGTTCGGTGGCCTTGCCTCTGCACGGGCCGTGCCACCCGGTAAGTGATTGGAACTCCACGAACCGGGCTGGCGCACTCCGCGAGCTGGTGGCAAATAGCGCCACATCATGGCGATTGCCGCCACACCACCCACCCCGCTCGGCCAAAGCCCGGCCTTCCTCGACATGCTGGCCCATGTCTCCCGTCTTGCCCCGGTGGACCGTCCGGTGCTGGTGGTCGGCGAACGTGGCACCGGCAAGGAGCTGATCGCCCACCGGCTCGCGTATCTCTCGGGCCGCTGGGACCGACCCTTCGTGCAGCTCAACTGCGCCGCACTGCCCGAGTCGCTGCTGGATTCCGAGTTGTTCGGACACGAAGCCGGCGCCTTCACCGGGGCGGCCCGCCGCCGCGCCGGGCGATTCGAACTCGCCGACGGCGGCACGCTGTTCCTCGACGAGATCGCCACCGCGTCCAGCGCGGTGCAGGAGAAGGTGCTGCGGGTGATCGAATACGGCAGCTTCGAGCGCCTGGGCGGGAACGAAACGCTGCAAGTGGACGTCCGCGTGATTGCCGCAACCAACGCTGATCTCCCGCAATCTCGCCGGCGCCGGCCGGTTCCGCGCCGACCTGCTCGATCGCTTGACCTTCGACGTGGTGGCCCTGCCGGCGCTGCGCGACCGGACCGGCGACATTCCCCTCATCGCCACACACTTCGCGACCCGCATGACGGCCGAGCTGGGCCGGCCCTATTTCGCCGGCTTCGCTGATGACGCCCTGGCCGCATTGGAAGCCTATTCCTGGCCCGGCAACGTCCGCGAACTGCGCAACGTCGTGGAGCGTAGCGTCTGTCGCATGAACCGGACCGAGGTTCCGCTCACCGACGTGGTGATCGATCCGTTTCCCGCCGGGGACCAGGATGCACGACCTGCCGCACCCCCGGCGGGCTTTCACGAGGCCATGCACGAACAAGAATTGCGCATGCTTCGCAACGCCCTCGAAGCGGCGCGCTTCAACCAGAAGCGGGCCGCTGCGTCACTGGGCCTGAGTTATGACCAGTTCCGCCGCAAACTGCGCGCCCATCACCTGACCGGCGGCAGGTGAAGCTGCACGACTTCCGGATTCGACCCCAGCGGGGGAAACCGCTTCAGGATCAGCGGGTCATGCCCGGGGATCACGTGATCCGGCCCGTCCGCCAGTGCGTTCACCGTATCGAACCCGCGCAGCATCCGCGCGACATCGACCACCACCGGGAACGGATTGCGCCGGCGGATATTGCCCCACAGATGCACCGCGTCGCCCGCCAATACGACCCAGCCACGAGTGGTGTGCACGCGGATGGATTGGATGCCGCCCGAATGGCCGCCGATCAGGTGCAAACTGACGCCCGGTGCCAGGTCCACGTCGCCCTGGTGCACGGTCAGGCGATCGGCATACAGCGCGCGGATCGCGCTCTGCACGTCCTCCACATCGAACGGCCGGCGCAGGAACGGTTGGCACATGCACGGCCCGGTGCAGTACGCCATCTCCTCGGCCTGGATGTGGAATTGCGCCTGCGGGAAGTATTCCATCCCGCCCGCATGGTCCCAGTGCATGTGCGTCAGCACCACGTCCTTCACCGTGGACGGATCGACGCCGGCCGTCTCGAAGTGCCTCGGCGGGCGTGCACAGCATCTCACGGCCGCGGCGGCGCCCCGAGGCCGGATTGAACCCCGTGTCCATCACGATCGTCCGTTGATTCCCGCGAATGGCAAACACGTAAAAGTCGAGCGGATCCGGCGCGGCGTGGTCGTCCGGCATCAGGTAGTTTTGGAACTGCAGTCGTCCGTCGAAGATGCCGTAGCGCAGGGCAAGGACCTCGTACGTCGGCGTGGACATCGGCGGTTGCCTCCGGTTCGCATCAGCGGGACAGTGCGGCACCAGGCCGTGACCTGCAACGACGACAGGAGAGCAGCGAATGCCGGATATCCCCGATCGTCCCGAATATCAGAGCGAGCTGTTCCGCAAAGGCCTCGCGATCCGGCGGGATGTGCTGGGCGCCGACTACGTGGATGGTTCACTTGCGCGGGCGGACGACTTCAACGCCGCGTTCCAGCAGCTCACCACGGAGATGGCGTGGGGGGCGATCTGGTCGCGCCCGGGCCTGCCGCGCAAGCTGCGCAGCGTGCTCAACATCGGCATGCTGGTGGCGCTCAATCGCGGCGCGGAACTGCGGCTGCATCTGCGGGCGGCTCTGACCAACGGCGTGACGCGCGAGGAGATCAAGGAGATCCTGCTGCAAACCGGCGTCTATTGCGGCATCCCCGCGTGCCTGGAGGCGTTCAAGATCGCCACCGAGGTGTTCGCGGAGCACGACGGCAAGGGTCAGGCCAAGGGCTGAGGGCCTTCGCCTGAAATCAGGGCCTGCAACGCGTCTTCCTTGCAGATGGTGAGCAGGCCCTTCTCCGCCTCGTAGATCACCACCTCCGCGGCACGCCACGCATTCAGGATGGTGATGATGCTGCGCGTGGTGGTGCCCAGCAGATCGGCCAGATCCGATTGGCGGAACCGGCCGATCAGGCGTGATCCATGCTCGGTCTTGCGGGACCCCGTTCGTCGCCAGATACAGCACCTGCCGGGCGAAGCGGACCTCCACCGGCTCGAACGTCGCGTCCTCCAGCAGTGCATAGGTCCGCCGCAAACGTTCCGATATCGCGCGGCACAGCGCGGCACCCAGTTCCGGCTGGGTGTTGAGCGCATGGAGGAACACGCTGCCCGGGATGCGCATCAACTGGATGCGTCCCTCGGCCGTGGCCTGGGCGGTGCGCGTCAGACCGTCGATCACGGCGATTTCGCCGAAGATGTCGCCGGGGCCGAAAACCTGCGCCAGCAGTGCCTTGCTGTTGCGCGAGACTGAACTGATCTTCACCCGCCCTTCGCCGCCGGTGATGGCATACACCACGTCACCGGCATCACCTTCCATGAAAATGCGCTCTTCGTCTCGGGCTGTGTGAGACGCGCTCGACGCCTCGATTCGTTCAAGAACCGAGGTCGGCACATCGCGGAACACCGTCACCCGTTGAAGCTGAAGCATCGGGCCGTCCTGTTCGCCAGATCCGGGCAAACATAAGCGCATGGCGGCCGGATTGCGAAATCGCCACAGCGGTCCCGGTCGCGATCGTGACGGTTCCGGCCCGATTCCCGCCAGTGGCTTCTGATCTGTGCGTCTGATTGAGGGAGTTGCGTTGTGCGGCAGCGTCCGCGCCCCTAGATTTGATCCCAGGAGGGCCGGTTGATGGATGTGGGCAGGTTCCCGGTGGACCTGGTTCTGTTCGGGATGATTGCCGCATTCCTGATTTTGCGGCTGCGGAGCATTCTGGGTCGCCGCACAGGCTACGAGCGTCCCCCGGTGCAAAATGTCATGCCCCCCGGCACCGCCCCGGGCCCGGTGATCGAAGGCCGGGCCGAGCCGATCGCCGCCCCCTCGCGAGCGGTTCCCGACCCCCAGAGCGCCCTGGGCAAGACACTCGACCGGATGAGATCGATCGACCGGTCGTTCGATCCGGCATCCTTCCTGACCGGCGCCGAGAACGCGTTCCGCCTGATCGTCGCCGCCTTTGCGCACGGTGATCGGGCCGGGTTCCGCGATCTCGTCGGCGACGACGTGTTCAACTCGTTCGATCTCGCCATCGCGGCGCGCGAGCAGGCCGGGCACACCCAGGTGAGCGAGGTGCGCTCCATCGAGGCGGCGACCATCGAGAACGCGAACCTCCGCGGCAGTGTCGCGCAGATCGCGGTGCGCTTCGTCTCCGACCAGATCAGCATGACCAAAGACGCCCAGGATCACATCGTAGCAGGGGCGGATGCCGTCACCGAGATCGTCGATCTCTGGTCGTTCGAACGCGACCTCTCGGCCCATGATCCAGCCTGGCGGCTTGTCTCGGTCAATCCCGGGTGACGCGCTTCCTGCTGCGGTCACTGTTCGTGGCCGTGCTGGTTTGCCTGACAGTCCTGATCATCAGCTTCACCTTGTCGCGCCTGTCGGGCAATCTCGCGATCAACATCGCCGGCCCGGACGCCTCGCCCGAGGCCATCGCGAAGATCGAGCATGAACTGGGGCTGGACCGGCCGCTGCCGCTGCAGTTCGCTGAATGGGCGGGCCGCGCGGCGCATGGCGACCTGGGGAATTCCTATCTGTTCCACGAGAAGGTCTCATCGCTCATCGCGTCCCACTTGCCGGTGACGCTCCGGCTCGGGGCGATCGCCATCGGCATCGCCATCCTGATCGCCGTGCCGCTGGGTATCGTCGCGGCGATGAACGAAGGTACCTGGATCGACACGGCGGCCGGGATGATTGCCCTGATCGGGCAGGCGGTGCCGAGCTTCTGGCTCGGGCTGATGCTGATCCTCTGGTTCGGCATCGATCTGCGCTGGCTGCCGATCGCCGGTCTGGCAACCTGGCGCGGCTACGTCCTGCCGTCCTTCGTGCTCTCGTTCGTCGCCATTCCCGTGATGCTGCGCCTGACCCGCAGCGGCATGGTCGATGCGCTGCGGGCGGATTATGTGCGTACCGCGCGGGCCAAGGGCCTGTCTCGCGCCTCGATCATACTGAAGCACGCCTTCCGCAATGCGGCGATGCCGGTGGTCGCCGTCTCCGCCGTGCAGCTCGGGTTCATCCTCGGCGGCTCGATCGTGACCGAGGTCGTGTTCAACGTGCGCGGGGTCGGTTATCTGGCCTGGGAGTCCATCGGCAAGGGCGATTTCCCCGTGGTGCAGGCCGTCGTCCTGCTGTTCGCGATCATCTTCGTGGGCCTCACGCTGCTGTCGGATCTCGCGGGCGCGCTGCTCGATCCAAGGCTGCGGGGGTGATGCGGCGCATCACCCTGTATGTCGGGGGCGCAATCGTGGTGCTCGCCATGATCGTCGCGGTCCTGGCACCCTGGCTCATGCCGCATGATCCGTTCCTGCAGGATTTGGGGCATCGCTACATCCCGCCGGCGTGGTTGCCCGGCGGCTCGCCGGCGCATTGGCTCGGCACCGACGGCCTGGGGCGAGACTATCTGTCACGGCTGATCCTGGGCGCCCGCATCTCGGTGCTGATCGGCGTATCGACGGTGGTGCTGTCCGGGACTATCGGCACCACACTCGGTGTGCTCGGCGGCTATTTCGGCGGCAAGACCGACGCGGTGGTGATGTTCATCGTTTCCTGCCGCCTGGCGATCCCGCTGATCCTGGTGGCACTGACCGTCGTGTTCATGGTGGGCAGTTCGCTGACGGTGGTCGTGCTCACGATCGGCCTGTTGCTGTGGGAGCGGTTCGCGATCGTCGCGCGGGCGGTTACCCGCCAGGTCTGCGGCCTGGATTACATTGCAGCCGCCTGGGCCGCCGGCTGTTCCCAGGTTCGAGTGATCCTCGGCGAAGTCCTGCCCAACATCGCCCACCACCTGGTTGTTATCGCAACCATCGATATGGCGATCGCCATCCTGCTGGAAGCGGCACTGTCCTTCCTCGGCCTCGGTGTGCCGCCGCCGCTGCCATCGTGGGGACTGATGATCGCCGAGGCCAAGGACTACATGTTCTTCAAGCCCTGGGTGATCGAAATTCCGGGGATTGCCCTGCTGATCCTGGTGCTCGGCATCAATTTGCTGGGCGATGGCTTGCGGGACCGCCTTGGCGCGCGCACCGAACAATGACCGCGGTGCTGGACATCGAGGACCTGCGGATCGGCTTTGGCGGAGTCGAGGCGGTCCGCGGCATCGATCTGCGCGTGGAGCGCGGCGAGACGCATTGCCTGGTGGGCGAATTCGGGCTGCGGCAAGTCGGTCTCCGCGCTCGCGGTGATGCGGCTGCTGTCGCGGCATGCCCGACGGACTGCACACCGCATCACCTTTGACGGGACCGAAATCGGCGGCTTCACCGAACGCGGCATGGCGCGGCTGCGCGGCGATCGCATGGCGATGATCTTCCAGGAGCCGATGACCAGCCTGAACCCGGCCTACACGGTCGGCTCGCAGATGACCGAAGTGCTGCGCCGCCATCGCGGCGCATCGCGCGCCCAGGCGGCCGACCGCTCCGTGGCGATGCTGGAGCGTGTGGGCGTGACCGCGCCTGCGATGCGGCTCGGCCAGTTTCCCCATCAGCTCTCCGGCGGTCTCCGCCAACGCGTCATGATCGCCACCGCCCTGCTCTGCGAGCCGGACCTGCTGATCGCCGACGAACCCACCACGGCGCTCGATGTCACCGTGCAGGCACAGATCCTGCGGCTGCTGGCCGGCATCCAGCGGGAGATGGGACTCGCCGTGCTGCTGATCACCCACGACCTGGGCGTGGTGGCGCGCGTGGCCGACCGGGTGAGCGTGATGTACGCGGGGCGGATCGTAGAGCATGGCGCCGCCCGGTCGGTCTTCGCGCAGCCGCATCATCCCTATACGCGCGGGCTGCTCGCCTCGATTCCGGTGCCGGGCAAGGTGCGGCGCGGTGAGAAGCTGGGCAGCATTCCGGGTATCGTGCCGAAGATCGGTGCGGACTTCACCGGTTGCGCGTTCCGCGACCGCTGCGCCCATGCTCTTCCGTCGTGCGCCGAAGTCGTGCCGGACCAAAGGCTGGACGGCGATCACACCTACGCCTGCCGTTTGCCGCCGGGATGGATCAGCGCGTGACGGCAGCGATCGAGATCAGCGGATTGTCGCGCGTGTTCGTGCAGCGCCAGGGGCTGTTCGGCGAACCGCGCCAGGTGGTCGCGGTGGACGATATCAGCCTGCGCGTGGATGACGGCCATGCGATCGGCATCGTCGGTAAATCGGGCTGCGGAAAATCCACCCTGGCGCGCCTGCTGCTGGGATTGCTGCCGCCCACGGCCGGGCATGCGCGCATCGCCGGCCAGGACCTGCGGGCGATGCCGCGGCGGGAGCGCGCCCGGCTGATCCAGCCGGTGTTCCAGGACCCGATGAGTTCGCTCAATCCACGCCGGCGCGTGGGCGGCATCGTTGGACTGCCGCTGAGCGCGCAAGGCATTCGCGGGACCGAGCGGCGGCGCCGCGTGGCGCGCATGCTGGAGCAGGTCGGCCTGACGGCGGACATGGCGGTGCGGTTTCCGGCGCAACTGTCCGGAGGCCAGCGGCAGCGTGTGGCGATCGCGCGCGCGCTGATCGTGGAGCCGCGCATCCTGATCTGCGACGAACCGACCAGCGCACT
The DNA here is from genome assembly GCA_963731335.1 of uncultured Pseudomonadota bacterium. Lineage (GTDB taxonomy): Bacteria > Pseudomonadota > Alphaproteobacteria > Acetobacterales > Acetobacteraceae > CAVSUZ01. Next base: position 13,733 of record CAVSUZ010000013.1, read on the forward strand.
GGATGTGTCCGTGCAGGCGCAGATCCTCAATCTGCTGATGGATTTGCGCGCCGCGTTCGATCTGACGCTGGTCTTCATCAGTCATAACCTGGCCGTGGTGGAGCACATCGCCGATGAGGTCGCGGTGATGTATCTGGGCCGCATCGTCGAACTCGGCCCGAGCGAGCAGGTGTTCAGGGCGCCCCGGCACCCCTATACGCGCGCGCTGTTGGCGTCCGTGCTGACGCCGGAACCGGGGCTCGGCCTGCCGGATGTGCCGGTGGGCGAGGGTTATCCCGATCCCGCCAACATCCCGCCCGGCTGCCGGTTTCATCCGCGCTGCCCGATCGCAATTGACATATGTCGCACCCGTCCGCCCGCGCGAGGCGACGTGGAATGCCATCTTGCGCCGGAAAACCCGGCCATCTAGCGTTCCCGCAACGGGGAAGGGGTAAAGCGCATGAAAAGACGGACGTTCCTGGGTGCGAGCGCGGGACTGGCCGCCGCATCATCGTTCGGCCGCGCCGCACGGGCCGGCAAGGACGACGATACGCTGACGCTCACGTGGCGTGACGCGATCCCCGATGTGGACCCCTATCGCAATAACCTGCGGACCGGGCTGATCGTGGCGCACGAAGCGTGGGACACGCTGGTCTATCGCGATCCCCATACGTTCAAGATCGTTCCGGCGCTCGCCACCGAATGGAAGTGGCAGGATTCCAAGACACTGGATTTCACGCTGCGGGACGGCGTGAAATTCCACAACGGCGATCCGTTCAGCGCCGACGACGTGGTCTATACGTTCGACACCATCCTGCACGATCCGAAGGTGATGGTGCCGAGCAACTTCGCCTTCCTGGATCATGCGGAGAAGCTTTCGCCGACGCAGGTGCGCTTCCATCTGAAGACGGTGTTCCCGGCGGCGCTCGAGTATTTCGCCATGGTGCTGCCGATCTATCCGAAGGCGTACCGGGAGAAGGTGGGAGGCGAGGCGTATTCCAGGAAGCCTGTCGGCACCGGGCCCTACAAGATCACCCACGTGAACGGCACCAGCGAGATCGATTTCGAGCGGTTCGACGGCTATTATGCCGGCAGTCCGAAAGCCAAGCCGGCGATCAAGAACCTGAAGATCATCGAGGTGCTGGACGCGGCTGGCGAACTGACATCCTTGATCAGCGGCCAGGCCGACTGGATCTGGCAATACAACCCCGACCAGTACCAGAACCTGCACGATCTTCCCGGCAAGACGGCGCTGCGAGCAGGATCGATGCGCATCGGGTTTGTGGAGATCGACGCCGCCGGGCGGGCCGGCAATGACGCCCCGCTGCAGAACCAAAAGGTGCGGCAAGCGATCTTCCACGCGATCGATCGAGCATCGATGGCGAAGAACCTGGTGCAGGGCGACAGTCATCCGATCGCGGCGCCTTGCTATCCCACGCAGTTCGGCTGCGATCAGAAAGCGGCGGTGGATTACGCGTACGATCCGGCAAAGGCGAAGGAATTGCTGAAGGAGGCCGGCCTTGCCAACGGGTTCTCCACCACGCTGGTCAGCTATCTGCTTCCTGCCTGGAATGCGGCGATGCAAAGCTACCTGAAAGCGGTCGGCATCAATGCGGAAATCCAGCAGCTTCAGGTCGGCGCCGTGGTGCAGAAGGTGATGGCGGGGCAGACGCCGATGAATGGCGGAAGCTGGGGCAGCTACTCGATCAACGACGTGTCTGCCGTCCTGCCGTATTTCTTCGGCGGCGGCCCGAACGACTATTCGCGCGATCCCGAGGTGGAAAAGCTGGTGTCGCAGGGGGGCTGGCGACAGACCCGGAGGAGCGGCAGAAATACTATTCCGCGGCGATCAAGCGGATCACGGAGCAGGCGTATTGGCTGCCGTTGTTTACGTACGTGACGTATTATGCGTTCGCGTCCGACCTGAATTTCGAGGCGTTCCCGGACGAGCTGCCGCGTTTCTATCTGTGCAGTTGGAAGTGACGGGAGCGGCTGTCGTCGCTGGTGCCCAGAACCGCGGGAGCGCGACACGCGTCGCAATGACACGATTGGTCAGTGGGAGTCCGATCATCCGCTGGGTTCCCGTTTTCGCGGGAGTGACGGTGGGCGGTCGAATCACGGCGGCGGGGCTGGCCTCGAAATAGCGCGAGATTCACGCGCTCCGACGTTCCGCCTCGCGCGATCTCGCGCTGGCCGGCCCGTTGCGTGGTGTGCGGATGGTCCCGTGCGGTCTGCTCAGGGCGGGCCGGTTGCACCTGCCGGCGCCGTCGCGGGGAGGCGAGGCGCCGGGGAGGGCGGTGGCGGGGTCCGCCAGAGGTCTGGCGGGCAAAATGTCTCGACGGAGATGGCGCTTTGGCGCTCGAACGCCTCGGCGAAACTGTCGAAATCGCCGCCGTTTTCGCGGATAACCCCTTCGAGTTCCCGCCAGAGAAAACTGCGCGGATGGATGCCGAGATCGCGGCAGATTTCAACGAGGATGTCGCCGATCGAATGGGTGTGGAGCCGCTCGGCGATTTCCTTGGACGTGGGAAGGGCGAGGAGAACCGCCTTTCGGGGTGTGGGGCGGGAGCGTGGTTTGCGCTCGGCGGGAGCGGGACGGGCGGGACATGTCCTGCGTGCGGGCTGCTTGTCGTTTGGGAGTGTGGCCTTGAGCGCCGCCGCCAACTGCAGGCCGCGCGTGAGGCGGGCGATGATCAGGGCGATGTCCTTGGCGCCGAAGGTGATCGCGACGGAGAAGATGAGCATCGCGCTGGGGCGGCGGGTCAGGTCTTCGATCAGCAGCCTGCCGTGGGTGATGAGCTTGCCGAGAAGGCGGCGCAGGCGGGTGGTGCGGGCAGGTGCGTCGGCTGCTGCCTGATCCTGGTTGGGATCGGGGTAAGGGGCTGGCTCAGCGGTGAGTGGCAGGGCCGTCACGAACGGAACAAGAACATATGTTAGAATGAATGTCAAGAGTTTTGTTTGAATGGTGGCGTCGTGTGCCGCGAAGGGGCGGAGCGACCGCACCGGGAGATTGCCGCGTCGGGCGCTGCGCGCCCTCCTCGCAATGACATTGTCGGGCTCTCGTGATGACGGCCCCTCCCCGAATCGAGGGGAGGGCGAACTTGCATTGCTCAGCCTGCCACCGCCCGCACCACCTGCTCGCACACATGCTGCATCTGGGCCTCGGTCAGGTCCGGATGGATCGGAAGCGCCAGAATCCGGTCGGCAATGCGATCCGAGACCGGCAGCGCCGCGCCGTCATGCACCGAGGCGTACGCCGGTTGCCGGTGCAACGGCCGGGGATAATACACCGCCGTGGGCACGCCATTCGCCCGCAGCCGGTCCTGCACCGCCGTCCGATCGGTCCCATCCGGCAGCAGCACGGAGTAGATCGCCCAGATGCTGCGGCTGTCGCGGACGCGAAACGGGATGGTCACGGCATTGCCGAGATGCCGGTCGTAATACGCCGCCACCTCTTCGCGTTTGGCCAGCTCCTCCTCCAGCACCTCCATCTTGGCCAGCAGCACCGCCGCCTGCATGGAATTGAGCCGCCCGTTCATCCCGGTGCGCAGCACCTCGTAGCGCGTGGTGCCCTCGCCATGGGTGCGCAGGCTGCGATACAGCGCCGCCTTGTCGTCGCTCTCGCAGAAGATCGCGCCGCCATCGCCATAGGCCCCGAGCGGCTTGGACGGGAAAGAAGCTGGTCACCGTCACATCCGCCGCGTGGCCCAGCCGTTCGCCCGCGCAGCGAACAGCCGAAGCTTTGCGCCAGGTCGTCAATGGTCACCAGGCCCTCGCTCGCCGCGAGTTCTCGCAAGCTGGGCCAGTCCGCCGGCTGGCCGAACAGATCGACGCCGATCAGCGCGCGCGGACTCAGCCGGCCCTCGCGGCCGCACCGCCGCGATCCGCCCCGCGAGGCAGCCCGGATCGATCTGGAAGGTGCGCGGATCGACATCCACGAACACAGGCGTCGCGCCCAGCACGAGCGGCACCTCGGCGGTCGCGGTGTAGGTGAAGGCGGGCAGGAACACGGCGTCACCGGGGCCGATCCCCTCGGCCATCAGGGCGATCTGGATGGCGTCGGTGCCGGAACTCACGCCGATGCAGTGCTGGGCGCCACAGAACGCCGCGAGTTTCTGCTCAAGCTCCGCGACCTCCGGCCCAAGAATGAACTGGCAATGCGCCAGCACCGCATCCAGCCGCTGGCGCAGGATCGGCGCGATCCGCGCCTGCTGGGCTTTCAGATCGAGGAACGGCGACGTTCATGAGCGGGTCGCCATCGGCAGCAAGACCTTCCGCGTTGTGTTCGAATTCAGGGATCAGGCGGCCGAGCAGCGTCAACGCCAGGCGCTCCTGCCCGCCACGGCAGGATGCGGCGATTTCGTCCATGGCCCGGCCGACGATGGCCGGATCGGCGGTGCGGGGCGTCGCCATCAGCAGCCCGGGATAACCTGTCGGCACCGGCGGCTCCTTGCCGTGGAACAGCTCTTCATACAGCTTCTCGCCCGGACGCAGGCCGGTGAAGCGGATCTCGATATCCTCGTCCGGACGCAGTCCCGCCAGCCGGATCATCTGCCGCGCCAGATCGACGATCTTCACCGGCTCGCCCATGTCCAGCACGAAAATGCCGCCCTCGGAGGCCGCCGGATAGGCGGCATCGCCGGTGCCCAGCACACTCGCCTGCAACACCAGGCCCACCGCCTCTCGCACCGTCATGAAATAGCGGCGCATGTCCGGATGCGTCACGGTCAGGGGGCCACCGCGTTCCAACTGCCGTTGGAACAGCGGCACCACCGATCCGGTGCTGCCCAGCACGTTGCCGAAGCGCACGGTGACGCAGCGCATGCCCGATACCCGCCCGCGCCGCGATGTCCAGCGCCTGGCAGTACATCTCCGCCAGCCGCTTGGACGCCCCCATCACGCGAGGTCGGGTTCACCGCCTTGTCGGTGGAGATCAGCACCATCGCCAGCGCACCGGCCGCGCGCGCCGGCATCGGCCACAACCCGCGTGCCGGCGGCGTTCGACAGCAGCCCCTCCAGCGGATTGGCCTCGACCATCGGGACGTGCTTCAGCGCGGCGGCGTGGAAGATCAGCTCGGGCCGCCAGCGCTCGAACAGGTCGCGGATACGCGCCTCGTCGCGCACGTCGGCCAGCACGGCGCGGCGCGGCACGCCGGGATGGTTCTCGGCCAGCTCCAGGTCAATCTGCCACAGCGCGTATTCGCCGTTATCGATCAGCAGCAACTGCTCCGGCCCGAGCGCCGCGACCTGCCGCGCCAGTTCACTGCCGATCGTGCCCCCGGCGCCGGTCACCACCACGCGGCGGCCCTGGATCAGCCGCGCCATGCCCTCGCGGTCCAGCGGCACCTGCGGGCGGTTCAGCAGTTCCTCGATGGCGACCGGCCGGAGTTCCAGCCGGCGCGGTCGAGCCGGCGGCGCCAGCGCGGTGAGCCGAGGCGCCCGGCGCACCGGCAGGCCGAACGCGCTCGGCCTGGTCGATCAGCCCCGCCAGCGCCGAGCCGGCGAAATCCGGGGTCGCGACGATCAGCAGCGACGGCAACCGGTCTTCCTGGGCCAGGCGGTCGAGGATCGCGCCGGCATCCTCGACCGAGCCCAGGATCGGGCGGCCCTGGATCCGCCGGCCGGTCTGGCGGGACCCGAGGCTGAGCAGCCCGATCACCCGGAAGGGGCGGTGCCGGTCGGCTGCGGCAGCGCGCAGGAACAGGTCGGCGTCTTCCGGCGAGCCGACCAACAGCACGGGGCTGTCCTCCGGGGCCGGGACGAGGTCGGGTGCGCAGCGGTCCATAGGCCAGGCGGGGGCCGCAGAGCAGGACGATGAGTGACAGGGCCTGGATCAGCGGCCAGGCGGGATTGCCGAACGGCACGCGCGGCGATCCCGGCGACCACGGCCAGGATCGCCGCGGTGAGCAGGGAAGCCGCCCCGGTCCCCAGCAGATCGCCGGCGCTGACGAAGCGCCAGTGCTGGCGGGACAGGCCGAACGGCACGCCGGCCATCAACAGCGCCGCCGCCCCGAGCGGCAGCAGCCACAGCGGATCGAGTGCCGCCGCGCCGGGAGCCGCAAGCCAGCGCGACAGCGGCACCGACGCAGCGGCGAGCACCGCGTCGAGCAGCATGTTGACGGCGATCCGAATCACTGAGCGCCCAGGCAGGACAGTGAGGGGCATGTGGCGGCGTATAGACGTGATTGGCGTTGCGGCGAAATTCAGGCGCCCCCTGTCGTGTTCGGCCGGTGACCCAGCACGTCGAAGGTCCGGGTTCCCGCCGTTGGCGGCTCCGCTCCCACGGCGCGGCGCGCAAGCGTGGTCCGCGCGTCGGCCAGCCCCTGATCCCAGCGCTGCTGCATCGTCGCGCGGCCGAATTCGTAGTCTTTCGCCGAGCCTTGAGGCACCGCCGGCCGGTAGATCAGGTGCACGATATCCATCGGCGGCGGCGCGGCCCAGGCGGCGAGCCGGGCGGCCACCGGATCGCTGCGCAGTTCGGTCGGCAGGCGGTCGAGGAACGCCGCCAGTTCGGCCTGGTGCGCGCGTTCCAGGCAGGCCATCCGGGTGATGGTCCGGGTGCGCGAGGAATACTGGATGTCCTTCGCGCGCTCGGCCACCTGGTCCAGGTTCTCCGGTTTTGGCCCCGCTGCCGGGAACAGATCGATCTGGAACACCAGCATGGCTGACCTGGGCTGCTGAGCCGTGACGTACAGCAGCGGCGTATTGGAAACCAGGCCGCCGTCCCAGAAGTCGCGCCCGTCGATCTCCACCGTGGCCAGACCCGGCGGCAGCGCCCCGCTCGCCATGATGTGCTGGGGGCCGATCCGGTCCCGGTTGCTGTCGAAATAGACCAGATTGCCGGTGGTCACCTCCACCGCGCCGACAGACAGGCGCACGCCGGCCGGATGATTGATCCGGTCGAAATCGACCAGGGTTTCCAGCGTGCCGCGCAGCGCCGAGGTGTCGTAGAAGCTCACCGGCGGACGGCTGCATCAGCCATTCCAGCGGCGGCCTTGGGTGAAAGAAGCCGGGTTGTCCGAATGTCAGCGCCCATCCGGCCGAGAATTGGCGTGAGATGGCCTGCCAGCCCAGGTCCGGCAGGTCCGGCCAAAGCGCGGTGGGTTCCGTGACCAGGTCCCAGAATGCCGCGAGACGCTCGGCCATCCGTTCCGGCGGATTGCCCGCGATGATCGCGGCATTGATGGCGCCGATGGAGATGCCGGCGACCCAGGCCGGGCGCGAGGCGATGCTCGTGCAGCGCCTGCGCCACGCCGGCCTGGTAGGACCCCATCGCCCCGCCGCCCTGCAGAACCAACACCACCAGTCGTGTCATGGCGACTGTGTCCCTTCAACCGGGCGTCACAGACCTGTCCCAACCGCCGGATCAACTCCAGCGCCCTCTCCTGCGGCAATCCCGGCCATTGAACCCGCATGATCAGGTGATTGACCCCGAGCGCCTCGCGATAACGCGCCACTTCCTCTTTCACATACGTTGCATCGCCGATGATGAAGCGATCCCGCACGAAATCCTCGAACGGCATCTGCACCGCGCCGCGCAGACCCCATGCTGCATAGGCAGCGTATTTATATTCCAGCGGCCCGCGGCATTCATCCAGCGCGGTATGATGCGTGCTGCCGACGTAGCATTCCCGCTGGATCGGAAATTCCTCGACGTTCTTTCCCGCCGCTGCAAGTGCAGACCGATACGTTCGCATCTGCACCGCCACCTGCTCCACCGTTGCCGACGGAACAATCAGCCAGGCATCGCCGATGCGGGCGGCGCGGCGGATCGCCGGGTCGGCCTGCGCCGCCACCCAGATCGGGATCGTTCCGCGCGACGGCCGGAGGCTCAGCCCGGAATCAGTAACAGTATAATATTTTTTTGCCCTGATGGGTGACCCGGTCCTCGGCCCACAGCCGCCGCATCAGTCCCACCGCCTCGGCAAGCCGGCCGGCTCTTTCCGCCAAAGGTATTCCGAACGCGGTAAATTCCGGCTCACGGTAACCGAGGCCAACGCCAAGGACGAAATGGCCGTTACTGAGCAGATCGAACGTCGCGGCTTCCTCGGCCACATGCACCGGATTGAGCAAAGGCAGAATAAGAATGCCGGGGGCGACAGTCATGCCCTCGGCTTCGCGCAGCAGATTGGCCATGAGCGGCACGATCTGTAGCATTTGCAATGGTGCCGTCAGATAATGGTGAGGAAACAGCACCGAGGTAAAGCCGGCGTCCCGCGCCTGCCGGATTTGCGCCCGCATGTCCCGGACGCAGCCGCGCGAGATCCGCACCTTGCGGGAACTGGGAATTAAGAAACAGCCCGAGCTTCATGGCGCCTTCCTTTCGCGGGCAGCGTGGTCCACTCCGCGGCTGCCGGTCCAGCAAGTCGCCCGCCGAAAGCCACGCCAGACGGGCCGGCGCGGGCCGGCCGGATCGGTGCCAAGGCTTTGAACGGGTTGAGATTTCGATCTTTACTTGACCGTTTTCACGCCGCGTTGCAGGAGAGTCTTGACCACGCAGGGAACGACCCCATGGCCAAAGCAACCACGACCGCCGCCCCTAAAAAGGCGGCCCCCGTTACCACCGTCACGCTCCGCCAGATGGCGGCGGAACTTGCCGAACAGCACGAAGTGCCGAAACGTCAGGCGGAAGCGCTGTTGAACGATCTGATGGCGCTTGCCACCAAACATCTGAAAAAGGGCGACCGGATTCGCCTGACCGGCTTGGGAATGCTCCAGGTGCGCAAGCGAGCCGCGCGTATGGGGCGTAACCCTGCAACCGGGGAGGCGATAAAAATTAAGGCGAGTAAGAAGGTTGCGTTCCGTGCCTCCAAGGAATTGAAGGAAACGGTCTAAGCTGCTTCACTTAGCGGTTGCGGCGGGCGATGCGCGAACTATTTTAGTAAGCGCATTCGCTCTGGCCGTTGCAGGAGAAGACAGCTTGGCACGAAAAGTCGCTTTTCATCGTTATCTGCGTGACGCACGTCTGGCACGCGGGCTCTCGGTGGCCGAGGTCGCCGAACGGGTGGGAGTAACATCTCCCTGTGTCTATTTTTGGGAGATGGGACGCACCAGGCCCCGCGCAGCCAACCTGACTGCCCTGTGCAAGGCGTTGAAACTTCCGGTCCGGGCGACCCGCGAAATGGTCGAGGCCTGAGCACAGGCCTTACGCCGGCACTCGGCGGCGGCTTTTCATCGACTGAAAGCCGGTTCACAACCGGACCATGCCGCCGAGTGCTGCCCGGCCTGCCGCCGGAATTTTCGCTGATCGCTCGTCATTTCCGGCCGCTCGCCGGGCCGGGGGCGCGCGATCTGGTCGATGACGTCGCGCTCTAACGCCTCCCGGCGGGACGCGATCTTGTGATCACCGCCGATGCGATGGTCGCGGGGATCCATTTCCTGCCCGATGATCCGCCGGCCAGGTCGGCGCAGAAGCTGCTGCGGGTCAACCTTTCGGATCTCGCCGCGAAAGGGGCCGACTCCGCTCGGCTATCTGCTCACGGTTGCCGCCCCCGGGGCACCGACGATGCGTGGTTCGCGGCCTTCGCCCAAGGGCCTCGCGCGGGACCAGCACCGCTATGGCATCACTCTGCTCGGCGGCGACACGACCTCCACGCCAGGACCGGTTACGCTCTCCCTCACCGCCATCGGCCACGCGGCCGCCGGGCAAGTGCCCGTGCTCGCGCCGGCGCCGCCCCGGCGACGAGGTGTGGGTCACCGGAACCATCGGCGATGGCGCGCTCGGCCTTCAGGCCGCGCTCGGCCGCCTGGCCGACCCCACGCGCCGCCTGCTCCAGCGATACCGGCTGCCGGAGCCGCGGCTCGGCTTGCCGGTGTGGGACTTCGCCTCCGCCTCGATGGATGTCTCCGACGGGCTGGTGCAGGACCTGGAGCATATCTGCCGCGCCTCGGGCGTTCAGGGCCGAGATCGACGCTCGTGCCGTTCCGCGCTCGGCCGCGGCCCGGCAGGCCGGCGAGGATTGGCTGGTCACCTGCCTCACCGGCGGGGATGATTACGAATTGCTGTTCGCCGTTCCGCCCGGCCGTGTCGGCGCGCTGCGGCACGCAGCCGAGGCCGCAAGCATCCCCGTGACCCGTATCGGCACGTTCTGCGCGGGCGAACCTGGAGTCACGGTGCGCGACGAAGCCGGCCGGCCGGTCGAGATCGCCCGCCGCGGCTGGAGCCATTTCTGATGCCTGTTTTGTCGGCGGATTCACCTGACGCTTGCGGGACGCCAGCCTCAGGATCGGACCACCGATGAATCGGAACGTTTGGCTGCTGTTCTGCTGCCAGGCGCTGATGAACGCGGTGATGTCCGGGCAGGTGGTCATGGCCTCGCTGGTCGGCCGGCAGCTCGCCGTACAGCAGGCGCTGGTGACGCTGCCGATGGCGATCCAGATGCTGGGGGTGATGGCCGGATCGATCCCCGCGGGCTTCGTCTTCAGCCGGCTCGGGCGGCGTCCCGGATTTTGGCTCGGCGTCGGGTTATCGTTGCTCGGCAGCATGAGTTTCGCACTCGGCGTGTGGCGCCGCGACTTCCTGATCTATTCGCTCGCCGCGATCCCCGCCGGCATGGGGTTCGGCATTGCCCAGCATCTTCGCTTCGCCGCGGCCGAGGTCGCGGCGCCCGAATCCCGGCCCCGCGCGATCGCCCTGGTCATGACCGGCGGCGTTGTTGCGGCGGTGATCGGGCCGGAGATCGTCAAGCGCACCAACATGCTGCTGCCCGGCGTATCAGTTCCTTGCCACGTATCTCACGCTGCTGGGGCTGCCAGCCTGTTGCGCGCTGCTATTGGTTTTCATCGGGTTGCCGCCGGCACCCCGGCGCACCATCGTTTCGCTGCCGTTGCGCGACATCGTCGCCCGCCCCGCTTTCATCACCGCCGTGATTGCCGGCATGGTCGGCTATGGCTCGATGAACCTGGTCATGGCGTCGACACCGCTGGAGATGGCGATCTGCGGCTTCGGCGTGAATGCCTCCGCCGACGTGATCCGGGCGCACTCCATTGCCATGTTCCTGCCGGGCTTCATCACCGGCCGGCTGATCCAGCGCTTCGGCCCGCATCCGGTGATCCTGGCCGGCGCCTTGATCATGCTCGACCTGCGTCATGGTCAACACCGGATTCGATCCGTTGTTTGCCACCTTCGTCATCGGCCTGATGCTGCTCGGTGTCGGCTGGAACGGCATGTTCGTCGGCGCCACCGCTCTGCTCGCGACCGCCCACGATGCCGCCGAGCGGGTCCGCGTGCAGACGACCAACGATTTCATCGTCTTCGGCACCGTCGCGATCACCGCGCTGCTGTCCGGCACGATCGAATCCACCTTGGGCTGGACCGCGCTGAACGTCGCCGTCCTGCCGGGCCTGGTCATCGCGGCCGTGCTGGTGACCTGGCACTCTGTTCAGCCGGGCCGCGAACGCGTGGCGTTGGCCGAATGATGCTGACCAACTCTGCCTTCGTGCTGATCGGTGCTGTCGTGCTGGGTATGCTGCTCGCCATCGTGCAATTGCAGCGGCCCAGCCGGCCGCCTATTCCTTGGCCCGTGGGAGTGCTGCACGGGGCGATCGGCGCGGCCGGCCTGGTATGATGCTGCTGGCGCCGGCGCGCGCCGCTGCGGCCGGGGCCGGCGCCGGTCAGTTCCGGCAATTGGCCGCCGCCGCGCTGGTGTTGGCGTTGCTGATCGGGCTGTGGATTCTCCGCTCCCGGGTTACCGCAAGGCGCTTGTCGTTCGGCGTGGTCGGCGTGCACGCGCTGTGCGGGATTACCGGCGTCGTGCTGCTGGGGGCCTATCTGGCGGTGGGTTAGAGCGAGATCGCGCGAGGCGGGACGTCGGAGCGTGTGAATCCTCGCTCTGATACCAGCCGGCCGAATGTTTGACTGTTCGGTCTTTTGTCGGCCGGCTGGTATCCCTTTGTTTCGCGCGCGGCCGCCACACCAACCCTGCGCGCGGGATACCCAGGACCTTATGGTCGCCTGGTATGATATCATTCCCACCGCAGCCACGCGCGAATCCCCTCGCCCATGACCTTTCCTGATCCGCGCCGGTCAGCCACGGCAGTTCCTCGGTGAACATCGTGACGCACTGCCGATACGGGCAGGGCATGCGGGTGATGTCGGTGCCCCAGAAGAACCGGTCCGGCCCGAACGCATCGAACAGCCGATGCAGATGGTCATGGATGTTGCGGAACGGATAGGGCGCGGTGGAGTAGCCCGGCGCGCCTGTCGCTTTCAGCGCCACGTTGGGCAAGTTGCCGGGCGATGCGCTCCAGCTCCGGCACCGTGGCGAAGGCCGCATCGTCCTTCGCCGGGCGCACCCCGCCGCAGTGGTCGATGATCAGCCGCAGATGCGGATGGCGTTCGGCAATTCGCGTGAAGACCGGCAGGAACCGCCAAGCCATGGTTGCGAATGGAAGGTCCAGCCGCTCCAGCTCCGGCCACAGCCACTCCAGCGTGCCGTCTTCGTGCCAGTGCTGCTGGTGCGGCAGCACCAGCGCGGTGCGCAGGCCCAGCATGCCGGGCTGTTGCCGCCAGGTCTTCCAGACGCGCGCGCTGCTCGGGCCGGTCGAGCGGGAATTGGCCGAGAATGGCGAAGCGGCCGGGATGGTTGCGGACGGCATCGATCGCGACCTTGTTGGCGTTCGGGTCCCAGCTTGGCGGGTGAATGATCGCGGCGTGCACACCGGCTTGGTCCATCTCGGCCAGCAGTTCCTCGGCCGTGAAGCGGGACACCTTGCGATGCTCGCCGCTGGACGTGCCGGCCGACCAGATATGCACCTGCGCATCGATGATCCGCATGCTTTGCCCTTAGATTGCGAAACTGAACAACCGGTCCCGACCGAGCAGGAACACCCGACCGCCGCGGGGGAACAGGCGCAGGATCGCGGGATCGCGGACGTCCAGCCCGCCCGCGTAGGCGCCGAATGCTGGCAGGATCATGCGGCGCTGGTCGGCGATGAAGCAGGGGCGGCTGACCGCGCCGCCACGCGCAGGAATGGCGGCCTTCGGATGATAATGGCCGCTGAGTTCTCCGCTGGCACCGAGCTTGCGCCTGGTGACGGAACACGAATGGCGCGCGGCGAACACCACAACGCTCTCGCCGCCCAGATCGCGAGGCGGCGCCGGATCATGATTGCCCAGCACCCAAACAAACCGCACGGAGCGGGTGATGGCCCCGAGGCGATCCGCCTCCGCCAGCGGCAGCCGATCGTGATCCTTCCGCATCATGGAAGGAGTCTCCCAGCGCGACCACCTCCGCGGCCGCCAGCGGCGGAGCAGATGTGATCAGCCGGTCGATCGTGGTGTGGCGTGTCCCATGGAGGCAGCAGCATGCCCTTTCGGGCGAAGGCGGATCCCTTCTCCAGATGCAGGTCGGACACGACCAGCATCTCCTCGCCGGCCAGAACAGGGCGCCGGCCGGATCGAGCATCATGCGCTGGTCCATGAAATGCAGGGGCGCCGGGGTCATTTTCGAAAAGGGGGCTCGGACTGCATCCGCGGCGCTTCTCCACGACGCGCCGATTGACGTGGCGCTGCCGCGATGATTGAAGGTCCGGCTCGCGTCATCGCACGGACCCTGCCCATGAACGTCATTACCCAAGCCCACGCGTTCCTGTTCAGAGCAGGAATGGGGGATCCGGTGTGATCTGGCGGCGCTGTATCAGGTTGATCGCGCATCATCGCTGGACCGATTTCATTTACACGCATATCAGCGCCCGCCTGCCGGGGCCCGAGGATCACTTCCTGATCAACCGCTATGGCGTGAACTTCCACCAGATGTGCGCCTCGGATCTGGTGAAGATCGACCTGCACGGCAACGTCGTGGAGGAGGGCGATCCGCAGTCACGGCGGGTGAACGCGGCCGGGTTTACCATCCATTCGGCGGTGCACATGGCGCGTCCGGACCTGACCTGCGTGGTGCACACGCACACGGCGGCGGGGATTGCGGTGTCCGCGCAGAAGCGACGGACTGCTGCCGATCAGCCAGCACGCGCTGAAGTTCTATGGCCGCGTGGCGTATCATGGGTACGAGGGGATCGCGCTCGATCTGGATGAGCGCGAGCGGCTGGTGAAGGATCTCGGTCAGCACAAGGCGATGATCCTGCGCAACCATGGCCTGCTGGTCGGCGGCACCTCGATCCCCGAGGCGTTCCACATGACCTACATGCTGGAGCGTGCCTGCGCGGCGCAGGTCGCGGCGATGGCGGGCGGGGCGGAGCTGATCTACCCGCCCGAGGAGGTCTGCCGCCATACCGTCCGAACAGTTCCGCGCGCAGGAGCATGACGAGCATTACGCGATGGTGTGGGATGCGGCGTTGCGGCTGATCGAGAAGATCGGCCGGATTCCGGAGTTGATCAGTCAAACAGGCCGGCATGCGTGCCGGTGCGAACATGGAGCGCTTCGATCGTCACGGCAAACTCTCTTGATGTTTGATGGGGGCAGCTTCGGACGAAGGGGATACGCGTGCGGAGAAGGCTTAGCCGCAATTCTTGCGGCGGGGCACGCTCCCTAGGTTCACCGCGCGTCAGATCCGCAATTCCGTCTGCCCGCACGACTGCCCCTCCACCTGCGCCCTGGAAGTGGAGGTGCTGGACGGCATGCGCATCGGCGCGCTGCACGGCGCGGCCGACAACACCTACACTGCGGCGTGATCTGCTCGAAGGTCGCGCACTACGCCGAGCGCATCCACCATCCGGACCGCTGACGCATCCGCTGCTGCGCACCGGGACCCGAAAGGCGCCGGCCAGTTCCGCGCGCATCACATGGGACGAGGCGCTGGACCGCATCGCGGAGCAGTTCACCACCATCGCCGCGCGGCACGGCACGGAAGCGGTGTGGCCCTACTACTACGCCGGCACGATGGGTCTGGTGCAGCGCGACGGCATCAACCGCCTGCGCCACGCCATGCGCTATTCGCGCCAGAAGCTGACGATCTGCACGCGGTCTGCCGAAGTCGGGCTGGTTCGCCGGCGTCGGCGGCTATCGCGGGCCCGACACGCGGGAGATGGCGAAGTCCGACCTGATCGTGATGTGGGGCGGCAATCCGGTCTCCACCCAGGTCAACGTCATGACCCACGTCTCGCGCGCCCGGAAGGAGCGTGGGGCGAAATTCGTCGTGGTCGATCCCTATCGCACCGGCACCGCCGCGGTCGCGGACATGCACCTGGCGCCGCGGCCCGGCACCGATGCCGCGCTGGCCTGCGCCGTCATGCACATCGCCTTCCGCGACGGCTACGCCGACCGCGCCTACATGGCGCGCTTCGCCGACTGCCCGGATGCGCTGGAGGCGCATCTCGCGTCGCGCGGCCCGGATTGGGCCGCGGCGATCACCGGTTTGCCCGTGTCGCAGATCGAAGAATTCGCGCGGCTCTATTGCACCACGCAGCGCAGCTACATCCGCATCGGCTACGGCTTCTCCCGCCAGCGCAACGGTGCGGCCAGCATGCACGCGGTGTCCTGCCTGCCCACCGTGACCGGCGCCTGGCAGCACGAAGGCGGCGGCGCGCTGTGGAGCCACCGCGGCATCTATCATTGGGACAAGACGCTGATCGAAGGTCTCGACGTGCGCGATCTGTCGGTCCGCGAACTGGACATGTGCCGCATGGCCAGCGTGCTGACCGGCGACCGGCGCGACCTCGGCGATGGTCCGCAGGTGCACGCGCTGCTGATCCAGAACCAGAACCCGGTGACCGTCTGCCCCGACAGCAACCGCGTGCGGCGTGGTTTCGCGCGCGACGACCTGTTCGTCGTCACGCACGAGCAGTTCATGACCGAAACCGCCCGCTGGTCAGACATCGTATTACCCGCAACCATGTTCCTGGAACACGACGACTTCTACCAGGCCGGCGGCCACACCCACATCCAGATCGGCCCCAAGATCGTCGAACCGCCCGGCGAGTGCCGCTCCAACCACGAGGTGATCTGTGCGCTTGCCCACCGGCTCGGCGCGAAACACCCCGGCTTCGACATGACGCGCGTGGGAGATCATCGACCATACGTTGCGCGCCTCCGGCTGGCCGGATGCGGCAACCGTGCTGGCGAACCGCTGGCATGACGCGGCGCAAAGCTTCGAGGACTCGCATTTCCTCAACGGCTTCCCGCATCCCGGCGGCAAGTTCCGCTTCGCCCCCGATTGGGCAGCAATCGGTCCGGACCATGCGCGCATGCCGAAACTGCCGGACTACGCAGGGTTCGAGGATGCGCCCTCCGCCGCGCGCCCGTTCCAGCTTGTCACGGCGCCGGCCCGCAGCTTCCTGAACACCTCCTTCACCGAGATGCCGTATTCCCGTCGTCGCGAAGGCCGGCCCACCGCGCTGATCCATCCGGCCGACGCGGCGCGCCTCGGTCTGACCGACGGCGGCCGCGTGCGGCTCGGCAATCAGCGCGGCGAAGTGGTGGTACATGTGCGGCTGTTCGACGGCCTGCAGCCAGGCGTGGTGGTGGTCGAAAGCGTCTGGCCGAGCGAGTGCTACGAAGGCGGCATCGGCATCAACGCACTGACCAGCGACGATGCGGCACCACCCAACGGCGGCGCGGTGTTCCACGATACCGCGGTGTGGATGAAGGCGGAGGCGGCGTCATTGCCGCTGGCGGCCGAGTAGGCCAATCGCCTTTGCCCGGGGAGCGCGGCGCCCGGTCTTGGCCGCCACCCGTTGCGCGGCGGCAAGCGCGGCTCTGGCCCAGGGGAGGAGTTCGTCCGGCTGATCCAGCAGATCCTCCGGCACGCGCCGATAGGGCAGATCGACGTTGCGGCCCTGTCGGTTATAGCTGAACGCCGGCGCTGATGCCGCCTGGTCGAACTCCGTGATGGGTCTGGCCATCGACCCGGACGTACAGCGCTTCGTCGTGAACCAGACCGAACATCAGCCCATTGCAGAACAGTCCGGTCGAACGGAACATGCGCCGGCGCGTGATGTGGCCGAGCGGCGCGAGTTGTTCACAGAGGAAATCGTTGAAGCTGTCGTTGGAGGTCATGCTTGTTTACGCCGGGGAGGAACCGTCGGCAGCAGTGTCAGGCCGGCCAAGCGCGCGCTTAACAGTTTCGGTCCATAGGCAAGTGCATAGCGCCGAGCGCGATGCATCGCTCACCTCCGGCGACGTAGGCGAGATAAAGGGTGTCGTCTTCGACATACGTAGCCGGGTCCCGCAACTCCCGGGCCGGCTCGTCGCACTGGCCCGGGGCGGACGCCAATAATGGCAGGGAACCTCCCTCATAGGGTTCTTCCGGTGCCAGCATGACCCCGAGGTCGTTTACCCTCCAGCGCGAGGGGTCCGTGGCGAGGTCGATCCAACCGGCAACGATGGATTCCGGTCGGCCACCGATCACCGACCAGAACACAAGTGCACGGTTTGCCTTGATCGATACGGCCGCGTGTCGCGTCTGCGGGGGCAGAATCTCGGCCACCGGCTCGAAGCCGCTCAGACCATCATCGGAGCGCAAGATACTGCCCGGCATCACGAGCGCGAACCACTGATCGGCATGACGGAAAACACGCCAATACGGCGTGCCGATGTCGCTGCACCGGAGCCGGAATTTCACGCCGTCATCGCTGACGGCCAGTGATTCGGTTTGCTCCGAAAGCGCGGTGCCGCTGCCGCCGTGGAAGTACATCCGGATCTCGCGGTGCTTGATCGTCAATGATAACATCGGGAGAAGCGATGTGATCGGTGTAGTGGGTATCCGCCAATGTCAGCACGGGACGGGATGGATATGCCACGGTCCCGTAAGCGCGTCGCTCGCGGCCAGCCAGATGGCACCGCCGCGGTGTTGGGAGAAGTAAAGCAGATACCGGCCCGGACTTTGGCGCAGCCACGATGGCGCCCGGATCAGCGCCGGCCCGTTGATGTTCAGTCCGCGGGATTGATCGATTTCGGACGCGTCCAGCATGGGGCCGAGCCGAGTTGGCGTGAGCGCCCGTTGTATCCGCTTAGCCAAGGCTTGCCATCTCCCGGCTGAAGCGGCGCAGGAATTCCCTTCCGCGACTCGGTGGCAGGCGCGGTGAAAAACGCGTCGCAGCGAGCTTGCTCGCAGATCTGCCCATGATCCATGAGAACGACCTGATCGCCGACATCGCGCGCGAACGCCATCTCGTGCGTCGCGATCAGCATGGTCATGCCGCGTTCGGCAATGTCCTTGATAACCGAAAGCACATCGCCACGGTTTCGGGATCGAGCGCGGACGTTGGCTCGTCGAATAGCATCAGCTCAGGCGCCAGTGCGAGCGCGCGCGCGATAGCCACGCGTTGCTGTTGTCCGCCCGAAAGCTCGCCGGGATAGCGGTGCGCGAACCCGGCCATGCCGACGGACTCGAGAGCCTCCATCGCGA
Source organism: uncultured Pseudomonadota bacterium (assembly GCA_963731335.1). GTDB lineage: Bacteria > Pseudomonadota > Alphaproteobacteria > Acetobacterales > Acetobacteraceae > CAVSUZ01. The sequence goes on from CAVSUZ010000013.1 coordinate 32,015, forward strand.
TTCTGTCGAGCCTCCGGGGCCGGGCAATCGCTGGACGTGTCTGAGCGCCGTCGTCACGTTGCGCTCGGCGTTCATGTGCGGATAGAGGTTGAAGCTCTGGAAAACCATTCCGACGGGCATTGGCTTGCGCCGGTGCCGCGGTCTTCGTCTCCAGATGCTGCGGCTCGACAACCACGGTTCCGCTGTCCGGCGTTTCCAATCCGGCGACACAGCGCAGCAGCGTGCTCTTGCCGGACCCGCTCGAGCCGACCAGCACGATCACCTCGCCTGCCTCGACTTGCAAGGACACGTTCTCCAGCGCGGCCTGTTTGCCGAACCGCTTGCTCAGGTTCCGGATCGTCAGCACGGGTTCCATCAGTTGCTTACCAGCCGCCATTGAACGACAGGATCCCGCTCCAACCCATGCGAGGCCGAGCCGGACGCGCGGCCTGCGACCCGGGCACCCGAACGGCCTGCTCGATCGAGATACTGCACCAGTGTCCAAACGCCCGTCATCGCCAGGTAGTAGGCGGCGGCGACCGAGTAGATCACCAGGAACTGGAAGGTCGCGTCAGCCGCTTCCTGTGTCACCCGAAACAGCTCGCTCATGGAGATGATGGAAACCAACGACGTGTACTTGAACATGCCGTTGATCTGGTTTCCGATGGTTGGAATCACCAGCCGAATCGCCTGCGGCAGCAGCAGGACTGTCATCGCCTGCCAGAAGCTGAAGCCGGTGACCCGTGCGGCTTCCCGCTGACCGACCGGGATGGATTCCAGGCCGCCGCGGATCACTTCGGCGGCGTAGGCGCCTTCGTTGATGCACAGCGTCAGGACGGCTGCCTCCGTCACGCTGAGGGTCAGTCCGGCCAGCGGCAGGACCGTGTACACGAAGACCAATTGAAGCAGGAGCGGGGTCCCGCGGATCAGGGTCGTGTAGCCAAAATACAAGACGCGAAGCAGCGGGTTCCCTGAACTCATGGGCGGCGGCACAGACAAGCCCAATGACGATGGCGCCGCCCATGGATGCAAAGGTCAGCCAGACGGTCGTCCACGCACCGGCGACGAACGCCGAAGATGTGGCGTAGTGCCAGAACAGGTCCCAGGTCCATGTCATGTCAGCTTCGGGGCTGCACCCGGCTCACTTTTTCATTTCTCCTGCTTGCAGATTCCACTGCGCCAGGATTTTCGCATAGGTCCCGTTGGCCGGCAGGCCGTTCAAAGCCGCTTCAAACTTCTGCTTCAGCGCGTCATCGCTCTTGCGTAGTGCGATCCCGACTTGCATGGGTTTCACACCCTCAAACGCCATAACCGTCTTCGTCGGCGCCTTGCTGACATAGTAGGCCATGATGGGCGCATCGCCGACCACGATATCGGCGCGGCCATTCATCAACTGCGCGAACGCATCCGCCGTCGTATTGAAGGTCTTGAGTTTGACGGGCTGCTTGCCGGCTTTGGTGCACTCGTCACTCTGCTGTTGCACGACCGTCTGATACACCGAGCCCAACAGCTCGGCCGCATCCAGGCCGCAAATATCGTCGGGACGCGTGACATGCTTGGGGTTGTTGGCCTGGACCGCTGCCCCCTCGCTATCGACCCGGTACGGGACAAAACTTACCACCTGCTCTCGCGCGGGGGTGATATCAACGGAACTGCAGGCCGCATCGATCCGCTTGGCGTTCAGCGCGGCGATCAGGGTGCCAAAATCGATGTTCGTCCACTGGGCTTGCACACCCATCTGTTTTGCCAGTGCACTGCACAGCTCGTAGTCGGCGCCGGCCATCTTGCCGTCGATGATCACCTGGCCAGGGGGCTGCGTGAAATCGGCGCCGAACCGGATCACGTCCTGCGCCTGCGCCGGCGGACACAACACACCGCCCCTAGGCCATCGCAGCGACCATCGCGGCCAGACCCTCAGTCTCGCTTGCTGCCTGCTCCGCCGTTCCGGTGCTTGCTCATGCTCATGCCCCCCAGTTCCGATAACAGCTTCGTATCAAAGATCATGTGCGGCGCGTTGGAAAGGGTGGTTTCGGACGGGGTCAGTCTCAGCCGGAGCTGGCATTCCGTTCGATGCCGATCTTAGATGCGCGCGGGGCATGGGCGCGCTGGAGTGATCATATGGCGGGCAGCCAGGATATCGCGGAAGATCCCCGCAACGCGGACGTGCTCGTTTGGCTAAATGGCAAAACGTGCAAGCGCGCCGAGGCGATGGTCTCGGTCTTCGATGCCGGGATTCATCGCCGGCGATGGGGTCTGGGAAGGCGTGCGGCTCCATCGCGGCCGGCTGCTTTTCCTCGAGGAACATCTTGATCGGCTCTTCGCCGGTGCGCGTGCGATTGACCTGACAATCGGAATGAGCAGGGCAGAGATCACGGCGGCGCTGGGGCAAGTCTGTGCGGCAAACGGGATGGAGGATGGCGTTCATATCCGTCTGATGGTCACGCGCGGCCCGAAGAAGACGCCGAGCCAGGATCCGCGACAGAGCCTCGGCCGGCCAACGGTCGCGATCGTGGCCGAGTGGAAAGTGCCCAACCCAGCGTTACAGCAGTCGGGGTTGAAACTCGTGACAGCCAGCCAGCGCTGCACGCGGCCCGATCAGTTCGACATGCGGCTCAATTCGCATAGCCGGCTGCCGTTGATTCTCGCCTTGCTCGAAGCGAGCCGCGCCGGCGCCGACGAAGCACTGATGCTGGATGATGCCGGCTTTATCGCCAGTTGCAATGCAACGAATTTTTTCTTCGTCCGTGGCGGCACGGTTTCGACCTCCTCCGGGCGCTTTTGCTTCAACGGGATCACGCGCGGGAAGGTTTTGGAAATCTGCCGCGCGGAGCAAATTCCATTATCGGTCGGCGACCACGCACGGCTTGACCTCGCGTCGGCGAGCGAGGCTTTTGTCACCGGCACGTTCGGTGGCGTAACGCCCGTGGCCGCGATCGATGGACAGGAATTTCCGGTGCCTGGGCCGCTCACTGCGCGGCTGGCGGCACTCTACCGGGAGTTGATCGATGCCGCGGCGGCCCGATCGCGCGTGCCGGATGATCAGATCGTCCCCACCGTCCTGATCCGCGCCCGCGGGTAGATTTCGCTCTGCGCCAGCACCGGCGTGCTCGGCCGTACCCGCTCCACCACCGACCTTACATGCTGCCGCACCCCGCCGCTGGTCAGCAGCACTGCCTGCTCGCCGGCGCCGTGGCGGCATCGAACGCCGCCCGCAGCCTCTGCACAAACTCCTGCAGCTTGCTGGGCGCCATGGCGAGTTGCCGATCCTCGCCTGGACCGACCAGGCTCTCGGCGAACGCAGCCTCCCACTCGGGCGATAGCGTGACCAGCGGCAGGTATCCGTTCGGTCCGGTGTGGCTGTCGCTGATCTGCCGCGCGAGGCGCGCGCGAACATGCGCGACGATGGACGGAACGGCACGCAACCCGGCGGTGGTGGCTTCCTGAACGCCTTCCAGGATGGTGGCCAGATCGCGAATGGAGATGCGTTCCGCGAGCAGAGATTGCAGCACGCGCTGCACGCCGCCCACGCTGATCTGCGACGGGATCAGATCGCTCACCAGCTTCTGCTGGTCCTTGGGCAGCTCATCGAGCAGCTTCTGCGCCTCGGCGTGCGAGAGAAGCTCGGCCATGTTGTCGCGCACGATTTCGGTCAGATGCGTGACCAGCACGCTGGTCGGATCGACGGCGGTGTAGCCGCGGAAGGCGGCTTCCTCCTGCATCGCCGCGGGCACCCACATGGCAGGCAGGCCGAACGCCGGTTCAGTGGTGGAACTCCCCGGCAAGCTGCGGCAAGCCGCCCTTAGGGTTCATCACCAGAACCATGCCGGGCCGCAGTTCGCCTTTGGCGGCGGGGATCTCCTTGATCCGGATCGCGTAGCCATCGGCGGGCAAGTTGCATGTTGTCCTGAATGCGCACCGGCGGAAGGATGAAGCCCATGTCCGTCGCGATGGAGCGGCGCAGGCTCTTGATCTGCTCGGTCAGCTTGGCCCCCTCGCCACCGGCGAGCGACAGCAGACCGTAGCCAAGTTCCAGCCGGATCATGTCGATCCGCAAGCGCCTGGCTGATGGGTGGTTCGGAGGCGGGCGGCGCGGGCGTGGCCGCCGCTTCAATCACCGGCGGATGCTTGTGCCGCATCCAGGCGGCGCCGCCCGCCAGTCCGGCCAGCGCCATGAAGGGCAGCATCGGCAATCCTGGCAGCATCGCCAGAACGCCGGCCGCCGCGGCGGCGAGTGCCAGCGGCTTGGGGCTGCCGCTCAACTGGCGCACCAGCGCGACGTCGGCGGTGCCTTCCATGCCGCCCTTGGTCACGACGATGCCGGCCGCGGTGGACACCAGCAGCGCGGGAATTTGCGAGACAAGGCCGTCGCCGACGGTCAGCGTGGTGTAGGTGGAGATCGCGTCCGCAAACGGCAGCCCGTGTTGCACCACGCCGATCGTCAGCCCGCCGACGATGTTGATGCAGGTGATGATCAGCCCGGCGATGGCGTCGCCGCGGACGAATTTCGCGGCGCCGTCCATCGCGCCATAGAAACTGCTTTCCGCTTCCAGCTCGCGCCGCCGCTTGCGGGCGGATTTATCGTCGATCAGGCCGGCGGAGAGTTCGGCATCGATCGCCATCTGCTTGCCGGGCATGCTGTCGAGGGCGAAGCGTGCGGCGACCTCGGCGATGCGGCCGGAGCCTTTGGTGATGACCATGAAATTCACCACCAGCAGGATGGCGAACACGATCACACCGATCACCACATCGCTGCCCATCAGGAAGCCGCCGAACGCCTGCACCACGTGGCCGGCGGCACCGGGGCCTTCCGCGCCGTGCGAGAGGATGCGGCGTGTGGTGGCGACGTTCAGCGACAGCCGCAGCAGCGTGGTGAGCAGAAGCAGGGTGGGAAAGGAGGTGAAGTCGAGCGGCCGGTCGAGAAGCAGCGCCACCATGAGCACCAGCACCGCCGAGGTGATGGAGAGGGCGAGCCCCAAATCCAGCACCATCGCGGGCAGCGGCAGGATGAGGATGGAGAGCAACACGACGACGCCGAGAGCCAGCGCGACGTCGGAGCCAGGGAGGTAAGGGGCGAAGCGGGCCCGAAGCTGCGTCAGCACGGGGGGCACGGTCCGCTGCGTGGCCCCCAAGGGAATCGGGGATCTGAGCACGACAGGCCACAACGCCGTGTCATTGGCTCGCGATGACACGCGTGCTGCATCACGCGGCGACGCCGGCGGCGGGCGGAGGCACCGCGACGCCGTGCGCCGCGTAATCACGCAGCTTGTTGCGCAGAGCGCGGATCGAAATGCCAAGGATCGTCGCGGCGTGAGTGCGGTTCCCGAGGGTATGGCCGAGGGTTTCGAGGATCAGGTCGCGCTCGACATCCTCCATGCGCCGGCCGACCAGGCCGGTGATGCCGAGCGGCGCGCCATCCGCGAAGGCGGAGCCGGGGACGCCTCCAGGAAGTTCGATGGCCTCCGGGCCGATTTCACTGCCTTCCGCCAGCAGCACGGCGCGATGGATGGTGTTCTCCAGTTCGCGCACGTTGCCCTTCCAGCTATGCGCCGCGAGGCGCAGGGAGGCGATGGCGCTCATCGGGCGGAACGGCAGCCCATTCACCTCGGCGTAGCGGCGGGCGAAGTGCTCGGCCAGCACCGCGACGTCGTCCGGCCTGCGGCGCAGCGGCGGGACAGTGATGGCGACCACGTTGAGCCGGAAATAGAGGTCCTCGCGAAAGGTTCCCTTCGTAACCTCCGCGGCGAGATCACGGTTGGTGGTGGCCAGGATGCGCACATTCACCTTCACCGGGGCGGTGCCGCCGAGCCGATCGATCTCGCGTTCCTGTAGTGCGCGCAGCAGCTTGGCCTGCAGCCGCACGTCCATCTCGCTCACTTCATCCAGCAGCAGCGTGCCGCCGTTGGCGGCTTCGAATTTGCCGATGCGGCGCGCCACGGCGCCGGAGAACGCGCCCTTTTCGTGACCGAACAGCTCCGACTCCAGGAGGTTTTCCGGGATCGCCGCGCAGTTGAGCGCGACGAAACTGCCGGCGGCGCGGCGAGAGCGGCGATGGATGTGACGCGCCAGCACTTCCTTGCCGGTGCCGCTTTCACCGCACAGCAAGGATCGAGGCCTCCGAGGGCGCGACCTGCTCGGCGCGGCGCACGATTGCGGTCATGACCGGGTCGCGGAAGATCAGGGCGTGGCTTTCGCCGGATGCGGCTTCCAGGATCGCGGCGATCAGATCGGGGTCAGGCGGCAGGGGGAGGAATTCGCGGGCACCGGCACGGATGGCGGCGGCCGCGGCATCGGCATCGGTTCCGGTGCCGCAGGCCACGACCGGGACATTGATATGCTCGGCGGCAAGCTGGCGGACCAGGCCGGCAATGTCGTGACCGAGTTCGCATAGAATGAGGTTAATACGCGCATCCGCTCTCAGCCGCGCCAAGGCCACGGTGATCTCGTCGGCCTGCTCCAGCCGGGCGCCTCGGGTCACTGCGATGCGACCAGCCTGTCCCAGTTCGCCGGCGAGCGATCCGATAATCAGGATGCGCATGGCGCTCAGCCTGACCGCTCGGCCTTGACGATTTCCGTCATGGTCACGCCTAGCCTGCGTGTCATCCACCATGACGACCTCGCCGCGCGCGACGAGCCGGTTGTTGACGTAGATATCGATCGCCTCACCCAATTTCCGGTCGAGTTCGACCACCGCGCCGCGGCCGAGCTTGAGAAGCTGGCTCACTTGCATCGTGGCCTTTCCCAGCACGGCGCTGACTGTGACCGGGATATCGTACACGGCTTCCAGATCGCGGCCGCTGCGCGGGGCCGAGTTGTCGCCCGGCGCCGTTTCGGGCAGTTCGGCCAATTCCATGTCAGGCGGCATGATCGAGTTCCTTCGGATCGAATTCTTGTCCCAGGGGTTCGGGCAAGGCGAACCCGGCTTCGGCGAGCACCCGGCTCACGCGCCGCCATGCCTCGGCGGCGTCGCGGCTGGCGCCGCCATCGGCCCACAGCAGGCGCACGTCGCCGGGGGGGATCGAGTCGGTGGGGACCACCGTGATGGCGGCAGGGTCCATCAGGTCGCCCCGTTCGATTTCACGCGCCAGCTTGCCGGCGAAACGCGGATTGGCGCGGATCGTCACCGCGGGCATGCGCGCCAGCCCCGGCATCAACGCTTTCACCAGTGCCAGCGCCTCCTGCTCTCCATGCGCGGCGCACAGCGTGGGAAACAGCACGGCGAGCATTTCCAGGAGCAGGTCGGCGAGCGCTTCGGCGCGTTGCTCGGCGTCCTGACGCAGATCCCGGACGAGCGACTCCAATTGCGCCGCGACCTTGTCGGCCGAGGCGCGCAGCGCCGCTTCGTGTTGTTCAGCCGCTTCGCGCAAGGCCTTTTCGCGGCCATCGGCCCACGCCTGCTCGCGCGCGGCGGCGAGTTCCGCAGCGGTGAAGCTGGGTTCGATGACTTCCGGATCCGGTCGGGAAGCAGCCGGCATGTCGAAATCATCGAGAAACAAGATGTCAGGGCGTGCCATGTCAGTACACCAGCTCCTCGTCCTTGCTTTCGCCGATCTCGATCTGCCCCTGGGCAGCGAGTTCCTTGGCGAGCTGAACGATGCCGGCCTGGGCTTCGTCCACTTCGCGCAGCTTGACCGGCCCAAGCGCCTCGATCTCTTCTTTCAGCATGCGGCCGGCGCGTTCGGAGAGGTTCTTGAAGAAGAGATCGCGTACCTTCTCCGACGCACCCTTAAGCGCGATGGGCAGCTTCTCTTTCTCCACTTCGCGGATGAGCACCTGGATCGCCTGGCCGGTGAGGCGCTGTAGGTCGTCGAAGGTGAACATCAGCGCCTTGATGCGCTCCGCCGCTTCGCGGTTGCGTTCCTCGAGCGCGGCGAGGAAGCGGGTTTCCACCTGGCGGTCGAGGTTGTTGAAGATGTCAGCCATCAATTCATGCGAATCGCGGCGGGAGCTGCGAGCCAGGTTGGACATGAACTCGGAGCGCAGTGTGCGCTCGACGCTTTCCAGCACGTCTTTCTGCACGCTCTCCATGCGCAGCATGCGCATGACGACTTCCATCGCGAAGGCGTCGGGAAGCAGGGCGAGAACGTTGGCGGCATGTTCCGGACGGATTTTCGACAGCACGACGGCGACGGTCTGCGGGTATTCGTTCTTGAGATAGTTGGCGAGCACTGCCTCGTTCACGTTGCCCAGCTTGTCCCACATGGTACGTCCGGCGGGACCGCGGATTTCATCCATGATCTGCTGCGCGCGGTCCCGCGGCAGCACCTTCGACAGAAGACGCTCGGTGCTTTCGTAGCTGCCCACGATGTTGCCGGTGCCGCCGATATTGTCGGCGAATTCGACGCAGAGACGCTCCACCACGTCCGCCCGGATGGATCCGAGCTGCGCCATGGCGGAAGAGATTTCCTTGATTTCGTCCTCGTGCATCATGCCGAACAGGCGGGTGCATTGCTCTTCCCCGAGCGTCAGCATGAGGATCGCCGCCTTCTGCGGGCCATTGAGGGCGCGGTAATCGTCCGGGCGGAGCATGTCAGGCGCTCTCCTGCGTCATCCAACTGCGCACGATGGCGAGCGTTTCCTCGGGGTGGCGTTCGACAAGCTGCACCAGCCGGCGCATGGAGGATGCACGTAGCTGCCCCTCGATTTGCGCGACGTTGACCATCCGGTCGTCTTCCAGCAGCGGCATGCCGCCTTCCGGTGGCGGCATGGCAGAGGCGTCGGCGGTGATCTGGCGGGCCGTGGCGTGAAGAATTTCCGGGTTGCCCGCGGGCTGCATGGAGGCGATGCGCAGCACCATGGGGCGCAGCACGGTCAGCAGCACCAGCACGCCGATGAGGGCAAACAGCCCGGTTTCGGCGAGGTGAAGGATTTCCGGCTGGCTCAGAGCGAGCCATTTGTGGCCGGCGGGCGCGCCCATATCGTCGGTCGCGAAGGGCATGCCGACGACCTGTACTTCATCGCCGCGCTTCTGATCGAAGCCGATCGCCGTCTTCACCAGCGTGGTGATGCGATCGAGATCCTCCTGCTTCGGAACCTTCGCCGAGTCGATCATCACCGCGAGGCTGATCCGGGTGATTTGCGGCTGCTGATGGATCAGGGTGCGGACGGTCTTGCTGATTTCGTAGTTGGTGGTTTCTTCCCGCCGATTGTCCTTGGTTCCGGGACCGCTGTTGTTCGCGGCCGGGGCGTTGGGCAGATTGTTCTGCACCGTGACCGTGGGGGCGGCCTGGGTCGATTCGCTCTGGTCCGTGACGCTCTGTTCGCTGCGCGCGACCTGGCCGTTCGGATCGTAGCTTTCCTGGGTGGTGTTGACCTGGTCGAAATCCATCCGCACCGAGGCTTCGGCGCGGGCGTGCCCGGGACCGAGGGTGCGTTCCAACATTTCCTCGACCGCCCGGCCGAGGCGGAGTTCGGTGGTGTGGCGGGTCTCATCCTGGGTCATGGCGGAGGCGGCGGGGGAGACCGGTTCCCCGGCGCGGGCGAGCAGGTCGCCGCGCGTGTCGGCGATAGCGATGTTTTGCGGGCGCAGGCCTGGAACCGCCGCGGCGACCAGGTTGAGGATGACCTGCACCCCTTCTGCATCGAGCCGGTTGGCCCCCGCCATCGTCAGCAGCACGCTGGCCTGGGCGGTGTCCTGCGTACGGGCGAACAGCGCGCGCTGCGGCAGGACCAGGTGAACGCGGGCCGATCGTATGCCCTGGATCGCCTGGATGGTGCGGGCGAGTTCGCCTTCCAGCGCGCGGGTTTCCTCGATGTGCTGCTGGAAGTCCGTCTCGCCGAGCGGGTTGGCGTGGTCGAAGATTTCGTAGCCGACGGTGCCGCCGGAGGGCAGGCCCGAGTGCGCGAGCAGGACGCGGGCCTGGGCGACCTGGTCGGCGGGGACATAGATTTGCGCGCCGCCGGCCTCAAGCTTGTAAGAGATATGGGCACGACCGAGCTGATCGGCCATCTGGCCGGAATCGCGCAGGTCGAGTTCCCCGTAGAGCAGCGCCATGCGCGGCGACGATCCCGAAAGCACGAGCAGGGCGAGAATGGCGAGGGTGCCGAGCGCGGCCGCGGCAAGCGCCGCGATGCGGGCTGGCCCGAGGCGCTTCAGCCCTTCAAGGAAGGCCTGCATCTGCGTGCTGCCCGGTTTCATGCCATGGATCGCTGATCGCGACCCACGGCATGAGAGTCTTGTTTCGCGCGCCGCCGCCGGCCAACCCACGGGCCCCCACGCTCCAGCGCTTTGGGGGCCCGCCGGCGCGCATACCAAGCCCTGGTGACCGCATGAATTGCGGTCACCAGGGCCTGGTATAGGCGGCGTTCTGCCATGACGGGACAATGGCGTGAATTGGTTATTGGGCCGTTAACAGCGACGTACGGTATGGATGGACGATGAAGATTACCGGGATTGACTGCTACGAATTGCTTGCGCCGGAGATGAGCACGGCGAGCACGTCCTCGGCGCAGGACAGTTTCGTCGTGGTGATTCATACAGATGAAGGCGTCGAGGGCATCGGCGAGTCCGATGTGAACCCATGGATCGCACGCGCCTGTATTGAAGCACCTGGAACCCACACGATGGGACAGGGCGTGCGGGAGATGCTGATCGGCGCCGATCCGCTGGCATCCGAAGAGTCTCTGGCGGCGATTGTATGTCGGAACGGCGATGAACGGGCGGCGCGGCGCCATGGTTCACGCTTTGGGCGCGATCGACATGGCCTTGTGGGACATTCGGGGGAAGGCCGCCGGCAAGCCGGTGTTCGAGCTGCTGGGAGGCGCGCAGCAGCCGGAGGTCGTGCCCTATGCGTCCTTACAGCCGGACGGGCATCGGTGGGAGGATTACAGGGATTCGCTTTGCGGGTGGGCCGAGCGTGCGAAAGGGCTCGGGTTCCGCGCGGTCAAGGCCGAAGTGACCATGAACGGTCCCTATGCCCATTCCGGCATGCACGAGGATTATGACAAGCATACCCGCGTGGTGGAAGCGGTGCGCAAGACGCTGGGGCCCGACATCGCGCTGATGGTCGATGTGCAATATATGTGGCCGGATGCCGAGACGGCACTGAGAACCGTCAGGGACTGGTCTGAGTTCGACATCTTCTTCCTGGAGACGCCGATCTGGATCGATCGCGTCCGGGACTATACCAGGCTGCGGCGCGAGGGCGGCATTCGCATCGCGGCGGGGGAGTGGCAGGCGACCCGGTATGAATTCCAGGAGTTCCTGGACCACGACGCGCTTGACGTGCTGCAGCCCGATATCGGCCGGGTCGGCGGCTTCGGGGAAGCGATGGCTGTGTGCGACATGGCGCGCGAGGCCGGCAAGCTGATCGTGCCGCATTGCTGGAAGACCGGTATCTCGGTGACGGCAACCGCGCATCTGGCGTTTGCCAACGCGCATTGCCGGTTCATCGAGTATCTGCCCCCGTCGCTGTGCACTTCTTCGCTGCGGAAGGATTTGGCGTCTGACGGATTTACCGTTCAGGGTGGCCTTATTCAGAAGCCGACCGCGCCTGGTCTCGGGATCGAACTGGATCACGCGGTGCTGGAGCGCTTCAGGGTGCGTTGACGGGAGTTTCGCGCGCGGCCCGGTCGGTCCACCGCATAACCCTGCGAGGGAAGAATGCGTCTTTGGAAACGCGCAGTTCTGGGGACCATGACTGTTGCTGCGTCTGCGGCCGGGTTCGCGCAGACGCCGACCAGCCCACCGGTTACGATCCCGGCGCCGGCCGCCAAGATGGCGGAGGTGCCGGCAAACGTCGCGGAGTACGGTGCTTATGGCGATGCGGAGCGCGGGCAGTTTGCCATCACGGTGTCGGGGACCGCGCTCACGGTCACCCGCGGCCGCTTCGCGCCAACAGACGTCGGTGCCACCATTGTCATCCCGGGCGCGGGAACGGCCGGAGCCACCTTCGTCAGCCGCATCGCGGGATATACGTCCGTCGATGCAGTTGCGCTCGCGACGTCGCCGCCCAACTCGCTGTCGGATGCCCCAACAATCATCACATGGGGCAAGCACGACGATACGAAGGCGATCCAGGCTGCGGTGGACCGAGCTGGCGCCGTTGGTGGCATCGTGGAGTTCCCGCCCGGGGTTTATCTGATATCCGCGCCCATCACCGTGCAGCCCACCGTGAAACTGCCGGCATCCTTTGCCGGAAGCCTCCTGCATTTCTCGCCGAAATCAATCATCAACGTGTCATCAAACGGCGCGGGGGTGGTCGTCGCCACGGCGAGCATGGCCGAGATGTTCCGGTGGCAGTTCAACGCGCGCCTCAGCGACATCGCGCCATACTACTCGCGAATGTCCGGCCTGGTCCTGGATGGCTCCGGTCTCGCCAAGACCGGCGTGCTGTCGAACTACTCCATGCACATGGAGTTCGCCGACAATGCCATCTACAACGTTGCGATCGGTCTCCAGCTTATTGGTTATGGAGGGGCGCGGATCGAGCAGAACGTCATTCAGGCTGCCACTGACATCCAGCTCGGGGGCAACGGATCGTCTCCAGGGGGCGGCGATTCGAGTATCATTCACAATGACCTTTACCCCAGCAACGGGTCGGGTATCGCTATTGGCATCGACATCGGCCCATGGGGCGGCAATACGTCGGTCACCGGGAACACCATGTCCCGCGTGACGAACGGCGGGGTGGGGACCGCCATCGGCGTCCGCTGGTCCGGCAACGAGGATACGGCCGGATCCGGATCGCACGAGATCCGCAATGTGGTTGTGGACGCGAACGAATTCAGCGGCTTCGATTACGGCGTCTATGGTGTTGGCTTCTCCAGCCAAAGTCGGAATGTCTGGAACAACGAGATCGTCCACAACCACATCACGGCCAACGCTCCGAAGGGCACCAAGGCGCAGGCCACTCTCGTTTCGCTGACGCACGTTGACGACACGCTGATCCGCGACAACTGGGCGAACGGCATCCACATCACCGCGGCTGCCGGTCCGGTGATCGTGCTGGATGACACGCGGCGGACCCTTATCAGCGGTAACGACGCCGGAGGCTATGTCGGCCCGTTCCTGCAGAACACATCGGACATCGACACGTGGCTGCGTGGGAACAAGGACGGCACGACCGGCAACACCACGTACGGGGTGGGCGGCAACGCCATCGGCCGAGACGCCGTTGATCTTCAGGCGTTCCGTACCGGCCGCTGCTCAGGTTGCTTCCGGCGGTTTTTCGGCGATCCTGGGCGGCCGGCAGAACGTCGCCAGCAACACTGCCGCACTCGCTGCGGGTCAATACAACACCGCGGGCGGCATCGCCTCGGTGTCGCTGGGCGGGGGCAACCAGGTCACCGGCACCGTCAGCTCGGCGCCGGGGGGCTACGGCGGCACAGATCGCGGGCGCTATGGTTGCCTGCTTTGGGCCAACGGGCAGATCGCCACGCCAGGCGATGCGGAAAGCTGTACCTCGGTGTTCCGCGGCACCGGGTCGTCAACCGCCACGATCACGCCAACGGCGGACGGTGCCGCCATCGGCGACACCAACTGCATGCCGATCCCGGACAATACCGCCTATGCGATCACGGTTGATGTGGTGGCGCTGGATCACTCCAGCAGCGGCAACAATCTATCCTGGAACAACTGGACCGGCCTTCTGACACGACGGTCCGGCGTGGCCAGCACGGCGCTGAAGACGAACACGACGCCGACACCACTGACGAACGGCTCGGTGTCGGGATCGTCCATCACGATGTCGGCGAATACCCGGTACAGGATGCCCGCAGATCAGCTTTACGCCGCCGGCCGGAAACACCGACACGTGGAATGTGGTCGCCCGTGTCCGGACCGTCGAGGTCCAGTGAACTATCGCACTGTCGCGAACCGGCGTTCCAGCCGCGCGACAATCCGCGCGGTGACAAGCGTCAGCGCGTAGTAAACGACGGCAACAAACGTATAGGCCTCGAACGCGCGGAACGTATCCGCCGCGACGATCATGCCGACCCGCATCAGGTCGGTGACCGAGAGGATGGCGACCAGCGACAAATCCTTCAGCATGCCGATGAAGCTGTTGGCCAGCGGCGGGAAGATGATGCGGAAGGCCTGGGGCAGGATCACATGGCGCATGGTGCGATAGCGGGACAGCCCGAGCGAGTGAGCGGCCTCGACCTGGCCTTTCGGGATCGCCTCGATGCCCGCCCGGAACACCTCGGCAAGAAACGCGCCATAGGTTACCCCAAGACCGGTGATGCCCGCCGTAAAGGCCGAGATGTCGATGTGCAGCAACAGCGACACCCCGTAGTAGAGCCAGACCAGGGTCACCAGCAGCGGCACGCCGCGGAAGAAGTCGATGTAGGCGATCGCAACCAGCCGCGGAATTCGCAGGTGCGAGACGCGAATCATGCCGGTGATCAGACCGATGGCGATCGCCAGGGCTTCGGCGACGATCGATACCTCGATGGTGACCAGAAGCCCCCAGCCGAACATCGGCAGGTAGGGGATCAGCGCGCCCCAACGGAAGGTGTACGTGGCCATCAGGCACGCCGCGAAGTGTCATATACCCAACTTCTGCAGGAAGTTGGGTTAACTCTTGTTTCGCGCGCAGCCGCCACGCCAACCCTGCGCGCGGTATACCCAAAATCCTGCGGATTCTGGGTATACCAGCCGGCCGAATATTTGACTCTTCTGTCTATGGTCGGCCGGCTGGTATCCTCTTGATTTCGCGCGCAGCCGCCACAGCAACCCTGCGCGTATACCGGTCGGCCCTTCGGGCCGCCGGTATCATTATCCGGCAACAACCCGGTCCGGAACGGCGGGATCAGTATCCGCCGCGCAGAAGCTGAAGCTGAGAGATCGGCGGTTCCCATCCGACATCCTTCAGATACGTCGCGCGGTACTGGCCGGAGTTGATCCAGTCCTGCACCTGGACATCGACCCAGCGGCAGAAATCCCCATTGCCGCGCAAAACGCCGCCGCCGGATGGGAAATTGCGCAGATAGGGCTGGTGCCGCCCGTCGAGCAGCACCTTCATCGCGTTCGGATGTTCCTTGACGTAGGTCAGGGCGCTGACATCATCCGACAGCGTCGCTCCGGCTCGTCCCGTCGCCACCTGCAGGAAGGCATCCAGCGGCCCGTTCACATCCACCGGCTGCGAATTCGGAAACACGCTGGACCGGATCTGCGATTCGACCGTCGAGAGCTGGGTGGCGATCTTGACGTCGGGTTTATTGAGCGCGGCGATCACCTGATCGGCGGTCGCATCCTCGGGCAGCGGAGAGTTGGGCGGCAGGATCACCACATCGCCCGTGGCTTCGAACGGCTTGCAGAAATCGACCACCATGGCGCGGGCCGGGGTGAGTGCCATCTGCGCCACGATGATGTCGATCTTGCCGGATTCCAGGGCTGGGATCAGCGCTGGGAACTCGACATCGACAAAAGTGCATTTCACCTTCAGCGTGGCACACATCGTCTTGGCGAGATCGACCTCGAATCCCGGCCGGATTGCCGCTGGTATCGCGATACATGATCGGCGGGTATTTGAGTTCGACTCCTACCCGCAGTTCCTTGCGATCAAGCACCTGGTCCATCAGCGACTTCGGCGCTTGCGCCGCAGCGGGGAGTGCGCCGCTCAACAGCGCAAGTGCGCACACGGCGGACCCAAGTTTCTTCATGTGCTTCCTCCGATTTTGCGAGGATGCTGCCGCTCCGGGCTGTCCTGGAGTCAATGTTAGCCGGTTAACGCCGCAGCCGAATGTCCAGCCCGCGCGCCTGGAAGCTGGCGTCGATCGCATCCAGGTCCGTCAGTCCGGATGGATTGGCGCTTGACCGGGCGCAGTGGCAAGCCGCGCAGTTCCTTCGGTGCGCCAGATCGTCAGCAGGCGGCGCAATTCGGCCAGCGGCTCCGGGTGGTCGTCCACCCGGATATCGAGATCGGGGAAGTCTTCCGCCGTGATCAGTTTCATCGCCGCGGATTGTTTGCCACGACGATCGCCTCCGGCGGCTTGTCCTGCCTCCATGGCGGTCTGCATGCGCTCGGGCAGCGGCAGGGCGGAATTCGCGAGATAGGATTCGAGTGTGGCGGCGACAACGTTTCCGTTCGCAAGCATGTTGCCGGCGACGCTGATCGCCCGGAGCCGACATGCTGCCGCACCATTCGACGCAGTTGGCTCCGGTGTGCGCGGCGGTGCGGCCAGGTGATCCACAACATGGATCTGCCGCAGCCCCTCCCCTGCGTCACCCGCCAGATGCACTCGCCAACGCGGCTTCGGGCGACAGGCCGCGGGCAAGCGCGTCGAGCGCGGCCGGGGCGAGATAGCGGTTGGTAAAGGACTGGGTGGAGACCGCGCCGATGCCGGCGCGCGACGAAGGGACAGAAAGCACCGACCGCGAAGGCGCGGGTCGTGACGGCCACGGCGAAGGCGTTCGAGCCAGGGATCGTGCGCGACGATGACAAGCCGGGGGACCAGGTCATGCCGGGGCATGCGCGGGACGCAGCGCGTCCTGGTCGGGGCGAAGGCCAGTGCCGGGAGGTAAAGCGCGACGAACAGGCCGAAGGCGCCGCTCCAGCAGGCGGCGCTGACCGACAGCACGGTCATGTCCTGTGCCGCCGCGAGCGGTGCCAGCAGGCGGAAGATCGCAGCAAGGCTGACCAGCACATAGACGGCGGTGGTGCCCGGACCGGCGGTCAATGCGCGGCCGGTATGGCCGAGCGTCGCCCTTGTCATCACGGCCAGGGTCATGGTGCCGATGGCGCCCACGGTCAGCGCGTGCAGTGCCGTCGTCTCCGGCAGCCAGGACACCAGCGCATCAAGGCCCAGGAAGAAAAAGCCGAACGCGAGCCAGCCGTAACCAAGGTGCAGCACCCAGAGCAGCGGCTCGGTCCGCGACGGCAGGCCCCTGCCAGCGTGCCAGCCGCGCGGCGTGGGCGAGGCCGGTGGCGATGCACAATGCCGGTTCGGCCGGATTGTCCGGCGCGGCGACCCAGAGCGCGAGCGTGACGAAGGTCAGTCCCAACACGGCGCGGTCAAAGCCGGTGAACGGCACGGGCGCGAGGGTGCTCGGGGTGGTTCTTGGCCAGCCAGTTGCGCGTAAAGCTCGGCACGATGCGTCCGCCGATGAAGCTGATCAGCATCAGCAGAGTGGCGATGCCCAATCGATTGCCGGCCATGGCGGTGCCGGCGAGGCCCAGCGCCTCGGCATGGACCAGCGCGTTGGCCAGCAACAGCGCGGTCAGCGCCCCGATCAGCGGCAGGTTGCGCCAATTATGGCCTGCGACAATCTCCCGGGCGATCACCGCCAGGAAGACCGCGGGGAAAATCAGGTCGAGCGCCGCAGCAGCGGCCGGGCCGATCGTCGGCCGAGAGCAGCACGCCCAGGCGCGCCCGGAGGCCCAGAGCAGCACCAGACTCGCCAGCGGCAATCCCTGAAGCGGCATGCGGCCGGTCCAGTTCGGCACCGCGGTCAGCATGAAGCCGGACACGGTCGCGACGGCGAAGCCGAACACCATTTCGTGCGCGTGCCACACCGTGGGCAGCAGCAGGGTGGGCAGGTTCGCGGCCCCTGCGTAAAGCGCGATCCACAGCGGCACGGCGATGGCAGCCCAAACGCCGGAGGCCAGGAAAAACGGGCGGAATCCGGCGGATAGCAGCGCCGGGCCGGACCATGCCCGGTAGCGCGGGATCGCGGTCATGCGGTGTGGGGGTCGAGCGGTTCATGGTGCGGCATGATATCTCGATCGACGGGTCTTGCGGATGGTCGCGCGCGCGACGCTGGGTTGATCGGGACTGCGAGGAGCTGCTGAGCTTCGGGCTGAGGCGAGAGAAAGGATGATCATTGCTGGAGATGCTTGTCACATTGCTCGCGGCCACCGTGATCGCGGTTCCGCTCTCGCGCCGCCTCGGCTTCGGCAGCATCGTCGGCTACCTGCTTGCGGGCGTCGCCATCGGACCATGGGGGCTTCGACTGGTCACCGACGTGCAGCAGATCGCCGATGTGTCGGAACTCGGCGTCGTCATGCTGCTGTTCCTGATCGGTCTGGAGTTGCAGCCCCATCGGCTATGGGTGCTGCGCCGTACCATCCTGGGCCTCGGGTTCGGCCAGCTCGTGCCGACCGCGGCGCTGTTGGCGGGCATGGCGTATTGGGGCGGCATCGAATGGCCCGACGCCGCGGTTCTCGGCCTGGGTCTCGCGCTGTCTTCCACCGCGATCGTGCTGCCGATGCTGCGGGAGAGGAACGTCCTGAGTTCCCCGGCCGGGCGGGACGGGTTTGCCGTCCTGCTGTTCCAGGATATGGCGTTCATCCCGATTGCCGCGGCCGTGTCGCTGCTGTCCGGCGGAACAATCCTGCACGGGTACGCTGTCGCACGAGGTCCTGCGCGGTATCGGCGCGATCGTTGTCATCCTGTTGGGCGGCAGTCTGCTGATACGACCGCTGTTTCGCGTAATCGGCGGCGCCAACACCCCGGAAGTTTTCACCGCAACCGCCCTGCTTCTGGTGGTGGGAGCCGCCGCGCTGGCGCACTGGGCCGGGCTGTCCATGTCGCTTGGCGCGTTCATGGCCGGCGTGGTGCTGTCGGAATTCCGAGTACCGGCACGAGATCCAGGCCGACGTCAGCCGTTCCAGGGCCTGCTGCTCGGCTTCTTCTTCATCTCCGTCGGTATGTCCACCGATCTTCCGCTTGCCGTCGGCCATTGGGCAGGAGATCGTGCTGGCTTTGTTCGCGCTGATCGGGAGCGAAGGCGGCGATCTGCTTCCCGCTGCAGTCTGGTCAAGCGACGGTCACCGCGCATTGCGTGCGGTTCAGCCTGGCCTTGGCGCAGGGCAGCGAGTTCAGCTTCGTGCTGTTCGGTGCAGCCGTGGCAGGCGGAGCCTGAGCCAATCCGGCGCCAGCCTGGCGACGGTGGTCGTGGAACTCTCGATGCTGGTTTCGCCAGTGCTGTTTGCCGGATCAGAGCGGCTTGTGGTGCCGCGGCTGGAGCGCGCGCCGCGAGCCGGCACCGGACCGCATCACCGGCCCGGCCACCGGCATCCTGATCTGCGGGTTTGGCCGGCATGGGCCAGATCATCGGCCGCATCTTGCGCATGCAGCGAATACCGTTCACGGCGCTGGACAAGGACCCGGCGCAGGTGGACGTCGTGCGTCGGTTCGGCGGGCAGGTCTATCTGGGCAACCCCGCGCGGCAGGAGGTGTTGCGCGCGGCGGGCGCCGCCTCAGCCCGCATGCTGGTGGTCGTGCCCGACGACACGGACGAGGGATTGGCCGTCGTGGACACCGCGCGGCGCCACTTCCCGCACTTCGTGATCCTGGCCCGCGCGCGGAACCGCCGTCATGCCCATCTGCTGATGGATCGCGGCGTGACGGTCATTGTGCGCGAGACGTTCTTTTCCAGCCTGCGACTGGCGGAGCTCGTTCTGGAGCAGGTGGGCGTGCCGCAGGAGCGTGCGCTGCGCGCGATCGAGCTGTTCCGTGAGCATGATGAGCGTGACGCTGGAGACGACGCAGGCTATCGCGCATGATGAGAATAAGCTGATCCAGAGCACGCAGGAGGCCGCGCAGGAGCTGCAGGAACTGTTCGAGGCGGATGTCGAGGAGAGCGAGCGGACTGCGGTGGCGAGCCGGCGGCCGGGGAGGCCAGACCGTAAAGCGGCGAACCCGATGTCAGGGCAGAGCACGCGACCGCCGATAGCGGGCGAGCAGGGCGCAGCGATCGTCTGATCGAGGCGTTGCTCAAGATGACACCTGACGCGGATTGCTATCGGCCCTTAGCGGGCATCTGTGTTTATCTGACGTAAAGCTGTTTGACGCTCCACGCGATCTCACTCCGCGAATCCGGATCGGTTGCAGCACAAAAATCAGCACCGCCAATACCGTAATGTAGAAGCGAAACGCCGCCTGCTGGCCATTCCAGACCGAAGACTGCCACATCGCGAAATATTCGCCGCCGATCACCATGAAGCCGGTAAACCAGACCAGGAAGGCAAGCGTCGCACCGATAACGGTATAGCGCTTGGCGGTGTGGAAACGTTCGGCGGGTGCGCGAATAGTTGCGGGCCAGCGCAATGGTGCCGGCGATAAACGCAAGCGCGGTGATGAGCCTCCACCGCGATGATCACGCCATAAGCGGCGTGCCACAGGGCCGGGCTGTTGATGGCGCGGGAAGAGCGGAGCGTGTTCGTCGGGAAGGTGGTGTCCATGCTGAGGACATGGCGGACGAACTGGTAGTTGGAATCGTAGTCGATGATGTTGTCGTAGGTCACAATGAAGCAGAAGGCCGCGAGCGAGGCGACGAGCACGAATCTTGCGCGATGCGAAGCAGAAGCGGCACGACCCACTACCGCCCCGCGCGCTCCAGATGCCGCCGCACGAACGCTCGGCATCGTTCGCTTTCCGGGTCGGCGAAAATCTGCTGCGGCGGGCCTTCCTCGGCGATCACGCCCTCATCCAGAAAGATCGCGCGTGACGACACTTCCGCCGCGAAGCTCATTTCATGCGTCACGATCAGCATGGTGCGGCCTTCCTCGGCCAGGTCGCGGATCACCCGCAGCACCTCACCCACCAGTTCGGGATCGAGCGCCGAGGTCGGCTCGTCGAACAGCAGCGCCTTCGGCCGCATCGCCAGCGCGCGTGCAATGGCGGCCCGCTGCTGCTGCCCGCCGGAAAGCTGCGCCGGCCAGGCATCGCGCTTGTCCGCCAGCCCGACCTTCGCCAGCAGCGCCTCGGCCTCGGCCACGCATTCCGCGCGGGGCCGTGCCTGCACGTGCACCGGAGCCTCGATGACGTTGCCCAGCACGGTGCGGTGCGGCCACAGGTTGAAGCTCTGGAACACGAAGCCCAGCGAACTGCGCACCCGGCTGATCTGCCGCGCATCGGCTGCAACGCGATGGCCATGCCGCGTCGTCATCGCCAGCGTCTCGCTGCCGACGGTGATCTCCCCTTCGTCCGGTACTTCCAGCAAGCGGGATGCAGCGCAGGAACGTGCTCTTCCCCGATCCGCTGGCGCCGATGATCGCGATGACTTCGCCCTGATGCGCCGTCAGCGACACGCCGCGCAGCACCTCATTCGCCCCGAACCTCTTCCGAATTCCCCTCGCACCGATCACCTGCCTCGCTCATGCCCGGCGCTCCGTCGGCCCCAGCGCGGCCTCGGCTTCAGCAGCGCCCGCGTCAGGGCGAAATTGATCGCCAGGTAGATCACCCCGGCGCAGAGGAACACTTCGACCACCCGGTAAGTCTCCGAGATGATCGCATACGCAATCCCCGTGACCTCCATCAGCGTGATCAGCGATGCCAGCGAGGTCGATTTCACCATGGCGATCAGCTCGTTGCCGTACGCCGGCAGGCCCTGGCGGATCGCCAGCGGCAGCGTCACCCGCCGCAACAGTAGCAGCCGCGACATCCCCGCTGCGCGCCCCGCCTCGATGGCCCCTGCCGGCACTGACGCGAACGCGCCGCGCAAAATCTCCGCCTGATAGGCCGCCGTATTCAGCGCCAGCGACAGAATGGCGCAGCACCACGGCTCGCGCAGGAACGGCCACAGCACGCTGTGGCGGATCGCGGCGAACTGGCCAAGCCCATAATAGATCAGGAAGATCTGCAACAGCAGCGGCGTTCCGCGGAACAGCGACACATACCCACTGACGAACACCGCGCCGATGCGCGACGCATTGCGCAGCAGCGCGAAGCACAGCGCCAGCACCGCACCGCAGCCGACCGAGCTGACGGTCAGCACGATGGTCAGCGGCACGCCCGACAGAAGCTGCAGCATCGTGTCGCGCAGGAAAGCGAAATCGATCATCAGGCGGTGCGCTCGCCGATGCAGCGACCGAGCCTTCGACGCCGCGGAACACCCCGTTGGAAAGCGTGCGTCAGCATCAGGTACAGCACCATGCCGCCGATGGCGAAGTCGAAGGGCAGGCGGGTGGAATCGCCGGCGATATTCACCGCCCGCATCAACTCACCCAGCCCGGTGACCGAGATCAGCGCGGAATCCTTGAGCACCTGCTGCCAGACATTGCCCATGGTCGGCAGGGCGAAGCGCAGCGTGCGCGGCGCCAGCGATGCGGCGGAACAGCAGCGCATGGCCCATGCCGACGGCGCGTCCGGCTTCCATCTCGCCGCGCGGGATGGCGAGGAAGCCGCCACGGATCGCCTCGGTCAGATAGGCGCCGGCGATCACGCCCACCGCCAGCGCGCCGGCCAGGAAGCCGTTGAGCCCGATGAAGCCGCTCTGGCCGACCAGATGGCCGACCGAGGTCAGCGCCTGGCTGCCGCCGAAATAGATCAGGTAGATCACCAGCAGCTCGGGGACGCCGCGAAACACGGTGGTATAGACATCGACCGCGCGCTGGATCGCCGGTCGGCCGGCGATCTTGCCCCAGGCGCCGAGGGCACCCAGCACCAGCCCGATCGGCGTAAGCAGCGAGCGAGACGGCCAGGGTCATGAACGCCCCGGCGATGAGCGACGCTCCCCACCCGGTGGGGCCGAACCCGAGCAGGCGGAGCGTGTCGCCCAAGGCGGTTGATTAGGATGCCGGCGCGATGTCCACTTTGAACCACTTGAGCGACAGGTTCTTCAGCGTCCCGTCGGCCTTCGCGGCAGAGATCGCCTTGTCGAACATGGCGACCAGATCGGGATCGCCCTTGCGAATGCCGACGCCGGTGCCCTTGCCCAGCAGCCCGCCGGTGAACAGCGGCCCGACTTCGGTGAACTTGTCACCGCCCGGCTTGGACAGGGTGGAGCTGAAGTAGGAGACCGAGGCCAGCGCCGCGTCGATCCGCCCCGCCGACATGTCGAGATCATGCTCCTCGGTGGTCTTGTAGGTGCGCAGCGTCACCACGTCGCTCAGATAGGTCTTGATGAAATTGGCCTGGATGGTGGCGACCTGGGCACCGACCGTCTTGCCCTTCAGGATCGGGGAGATATCCGCGATGGCCTTGTCCATCGCCGCCTTATCGTCGAGCGAAACATGCTCTCCGGTATCCGGCATTTTCGCGAGCGGCCCGTCCTTTTCCACCAGGAAGGTGGTCGGCGACTGGGTATAGGGCTGGGTGAAGGCGATCACCTTCTCACGCGCCGGGGTGATCGACATGCCATCCATGATGGCGTCGAACTTGCCGGCATTCAGCGCCGGGATCATGCTGTCGAAGTCCTGCGCCACCCAGGTGCAGGTGATCTTCATGCGCTCGCACAGATTGTTGCCGAGATCGATCTCGAAGCCGATCAGCTTTCCGTCCGGCGCGTGCATGTTGTAGGGCGGATAGGCGCCTTCGGTGGCGATGGTGATCTTGGAATAGTCCTTGGCCTGCGCCAGCCCGGTCACCACCATCATGGCAACCGCGACCGCTAGCCCCTGCACCCAGTTCATGATTTCCTCCCGGTTCCGGCGTCTCCTGCCCTCGGACGCATCGCGGATTTGCAGTGATGCGTCAACCGCCGTCGGGCGGCCCGGGCCGAGCAGTGCCAGGCCCGTGGTGTATTGTCAGTGCGTCCTGTAGCGAAGCAAGCGTTAACACGGAGGGCACCGCGGATACACGGAGAATAGAACGGAGCTCGCCCTGAAGACCAACGCTCCCTGCCGCAACAATACTTGCTTTGCTGCGTTACCGCACCGGCACGTCAACCGCCGTGCATGGAGAAGGGTGGTTCCACGTCGTCCGGGATCGGATTGACGAAGCGACGGCCGCCCAGTTGCTTCTCGTGGTCCGCCCTGGCGGCCCCGATCAACTCGGGATTGCGCAGCAACTCGGCCGCGGTCGAGGCCATGACCTTCGCCGCATGCTCCAGGCCCTTGTGCGCGGCCGGCGCCTTTCCTTGCGCCACCAATTGCCAGGAGTGGCCCGGCGTGCCGATCGCGTAGGTCGCGCCGCGCATCTGCACCGTCGGCACCACCCAACTCACGGTGCCCACGTCGGTCGATCCCACCAGCGTGCCGTCCCCGCCGCCGAGGGGGGCCACGAAGTCGCACAGCGGCACGCCGGGGCGGGACTTCATCCCGAACCGTGCGAATGCTGTCGTGATATCCTCCTCGGTCAGCGTGTTTTGGATCTCCCGCGCGAACGCCTTGTCCTGCTCGTCGAATGGCGGCGGCCCGAGGCGCTCGATCTGCTCTTGCATTAGCTTTTCAAGCGGCTCGCAGCCGATCAGGTTGGCATCGCCGCTGATGATCTGCGCGCGCATTTGCGTCTCGGTCATCAGCGCCGCGCCCTGCGCGATCTTCCTCACCCGCTCGTTCAGCTTGTGCAACTCCGGCAGTTCGCGCGCGCGGATCAGATAGCGCACCGTCGCCTTGGCCTGCACCACGTTGGGCGCGATGCCGCCGGCATCGATCAGTGCGTAGTGGATGCGCGCGGTGGAGGGCATGTGCTCGCGCATGTAGTTCACGCCGACATTCATCAGCTCCACCGCGTCCAGCGCGCTGCGGCCGAGATGCGGTGCCGCCGCCGCATGCGACGCGCGGCCAGTGAAGTGGAAGTCGATTTCGTTGCAGGCGAGCGAGATGGCCGGGTTCACAGTGACGATGGGCGCCGGGTGCCAGGAGATGGCCACATCGACGTCCTTGAACAGCCCGGCGCGGACCATGAATCCCTTGGCCGAGCCGCCCTCTTCCGCCGGGCAGCCGTAATACCGCACGCGGCCCTTCAGGCCGGACTCCGCCAGGTAGTCCTTCACCGCGGTTGCGGCCAGCATCGACGCCGAGCCGAGCAGATTATGGCCGCAGGCATGGCCGTTGCCGCCGGCCTGCACGGGGCGCTTTTCGGCCACGCCCGCCTCCTGGCTGAGCCCAGGCAGTGCGTCGAACTCGCCCAGGATAGCGATCACCGGACCACCTTCGCCCGCCTCGCCGATTACCGCCGTCGGCAGCCCGCCGGCATTCCGGGTCACGCGGAACCCCTGGGCTTCCAGCATGGCCGCATGCTCAGCCGAGGAGCGGTGTTCGTTGTAGTTCAGCTCCGGCATGCCCCAGATGCGGTCGCTGAGGGCGAAGAAGTCCTCCCGCTTCGATTCGACCAGAGGCCAGGTTTCGTCGGTGTTTCGCATCGGGTGCTCCAGGATGATTGTGCCGGGATGCGCCGGATCGGCATGGGAGTCGAGAACCGGCCTCAGCCCCCGTCAGGACAGCAGATCGTCCAGGCTCAAGGGGCATTCCTGCGGTACAGGGAGAGGCGGCTGGCCATTGATGGCGTTCGGCATCGACCGCAGTGCTTCCCGATAGAACTGGGTGATATCGATCCGAGGCCGCATTCCCGGTTCGAAATGCTGTCTGGCGTTTACGCGATGTGATAGCGCTTCGTCTTGCCAGTGCTCGACGGCCAGGGAGTGGGGCCATGCCTTGGCTTTGAGCTCGTGCAGGATAGCCAGGATGATGTGCGACTGCACGGCTTTCAGCTCGCTTCGCCCCACGGATTCGATCTCCTCGATGACGTTGGGCCAGTCGATCAGGTCATTGATCCGCTCCCCGTCCGCGAGTCGGCGCAGCAAGGCGGATTGCTGTTCGCTCCAGGTCAGAATGTCGGTATCGTACGCCCCAGCCACGGCGGCCTCCAATGAGGACGAGTTTCCCACAGTCCCACGCAACAAGACCCGCGTGATCTGCACTGCATCGTCGCCCAATGCCCCTCGTGGCGCGGGGCGGGGCGAGTGTAAAGAGGGCAGCGTAGAACAGGTGATGGACGCGGCGCCTGTCACGGTCGGCTCATGGTCTTGATCACGGCGACCTGATATGGTGCCCCGTTAACACCGGGAACTGACGGTCAACGGGAGCTGTCAACGATGGAATATTACCTCCTCCATCTATCGTACACGTGCGCGGGCTGGCAGGACATCATCGACAAGGCCGGGACGTTCGATCAGCGCATGGAGGGCGTTCGCAAGCTGATTGCCCACCTGGGAGGATCGTTTGCATCGTTCCATTTCTACGACACCCCGCATTTCGAGAATCCGGAAAGAAAGCACGTGGTAACCGACAAATTTGCCCGGTTCGACTGTCATGATCTGATGGCGGTGCTGGCAATGCCGAGCAAGCAGGCAGCGCAGGCATTCACGATCGCGCTTGAGGCGCAGCCGGGAATCGAGCACATCGAGCTGGTCTCGATGATGCCGTTCGAGGAAGCGATGACGGACGCGGTCGCGCTGAGCAAGGCTGCCATGAGATCCACCGGCTACGCGGGACCGGGCCCGGCCAAACCGTAGCTGTCAGACGGCTCGCGAGACTGCCCTCGTGCAAGAGGCCGCGGCGAAACCGGACGTAGGGGATCCGCCCGAACGGCACTTCCAGGGCGACGTTTGCTCGCGGTGCGGGAATGCGAACCGCGGGTCCGCCCGGTTTTGCGACGCCTGCGGGGCACAGTTACAGTCACGGTCAACGGCCCGTCCATCGCCGCTGCTCGACAGCGAGGTCAAGCACGTCACGGTCCTGTTCGGCGACGTGGTGGGATCGACCGAAAAGGTGGCCGGCCGTTCGCCCGATGAAGCGCAGGCGATCCTGACCCCTGCGGTGGAGGCCATGATCGAGGCTGTTCAGGCGTTCGGCGGCACGGTGAACCGCGAGCTCGGCGATGGCATCATGGCGCTGTTCGGCGCTCCGCTCAGCCAGGAAGACCATGCGGCGCGTGCGTGTCACGCAGCCTTGCGCATGCACGCGGCGGCGGCGGCGCTGCGTCCATCCTGCAGACTGCGCGTCGGGATCGCCACGGGGCCGGTTCTGCTCAGCGCGCTCGGAGCCGTCGTGCCGGGAACCTACCTGTCATTCGGCCCGACGCTGCATCTGGCGGCGCGTCTTCAGGGGCTGGCACGCCCTGGTGCAACGCTGTGCGCCGCCAGCACGCGGGCGCTCACCGGGCCGACGGTTGATCTTGTCGCGCTGGGGCCACAGTCGCTGCGCGGACTTGGTGTGGAGCAGAACGTGTTCGAACTGACCGGCGTTCGCGAGAGCGATCCGCGGTTCAGCCGATCGGTTGCGCGCGGATTAAGCCCGCTCGTCGGGCGGGACGCCGAGTTGGCCAGGCTGGCCGAGTTTGCGCAGATTGCCCGCACCCGTACTCCTGTTGCCGTCACGATCACCGGCGAAGCGGGTTCCGGCAAGTCCAGGCTATCGTGGGAATTTGCGCGTTTGCTCCAGACGGAAGGCTGGGAACTCATCGAGGTCGAGGCGGTCTCGTACGGACGCGACGCGCCATACCAATTGATCGCGGGGGTGCTGCGATCCTGTCTCGGCATCGGGCTGCTTGATGATCCGAATACATCGGCCGATCGCGTCAGGACCCGGCTGGTGGGTTCAGAGGCGCCCGCGGTCAGCGCGGCGGCGCTTCTATCGACGCTGGGCCTGCCGATGGGGGAGGAGGCGGCGATCTGGGAGAGCCTCGATCCGCTGAGCCGGCGTGACGCATTGCGGAATACCGTGAGCATACTGATCGGCATGCTCGCGCGGGTCCGCCCGGCCCTGTTGCTGGTCGAGGATCTTCAGTGGGCTGACGAAGAGAGCCTTCAGTTGCTCGATTTCCTGCCGGCGGCGGATTGCCGGCTGTTTGTGCTGTGCACGCACCGGCCCGACTTTGATCCCGCCTGGTCGAAGCTTCTCCCCAACGTCCTTGCGCTGCGGCCGCTTTCCCCGGCCAGCATGTTCCAACTGGTCGAGAAGGCGTTTCCCGCGATTCCCGACGACGGGTTCCGCCAGCAACTGATCGAGCGCGCGGCCGGCAATCCGTTCTTCCTCGAAGAGCTCGCCCGCGGAACGCTGGAAGCGAGAGCGGACGCTCAGCCGATCCAGATTCCACCCACCATTCAGTCGGTTGTCGCGGCCCGTATCGACCGGCTCGCGGTCGAGCATAAGCGCGTGCTGGTCACCGCCTCGGCGCTCGGCACGCGCCTGCCGGCGAAACTGCTGCGCGCGCTGTTCGCCGAACGTCCGGAGGCCAGCCTGCAAGTCTGCCTGGAAGCCTTGTGCGAAGCGGGCATGTTCCGCCAGTTTCAGCGGACGGACACCGATATCCACTTCTCGCACGCGCTTATCCAAGAGGTTGCTTACGGGGCGCTGCCGCGGGTTCGGCGCATCCGACTGCACAAGAGGATCGTCTCGGCCATCAAGGAGATCGACCCGGATCAGCACGGCGAGCATCTCGAGATGCTGGTCTATCACGCGTCCCGGGGCGAGGTGTGGGATGAACTTGTGACAGCGGCACGTGCCGCGGGGGCGCGCGCCCTCGATCGGTCGGCCTATGTTGCTGGAGGACGCTTCTTCAAGCAGGCGATCGAGGCATGCGAGCATCTTCCGCGCTCGGACGAGTTGCTGGCGACCGAGATCGATTTGCGCTTCGAATTGCGGAACGCCCTGTTCCCGACCGCGGCCGAACAAAGCCTCGCGAATTCGACGCAAGCCCAGTCGCTGGCGCGCCGCCTGCACGACCGGCGCAGGCTGGGATGGGCGACGGCCTACGTTGCGCGTGACCTGCAACTGGTCGGCAGGCCGAAGGATTCGATCGAGATTGCGGCGCGTGCGCTTGAGTTCGCCGAGGGTGATGAGGAGCTGGCGATCACGGCGCAGTATTTCGCTGCGCAGGCAGGCTATTCGATCGGCGATTACGGCATGGTAGTCGAGGACCTTGCGTGAGCTGATCGCCCGGCTGGAAATCGGTGATTACGCAGCCTGCATCGGAACGCCTGGTCCATCGGTCGTGTTCTACCGGGTTTGGCTGATCTGGGCGCTCGCTCGGATGGGCCGGACCGCGGAGGCTGAAGCGACGGTCAGCGAAATACGCAGTCTGGCCGACGGGTCCGGCCTGCCCTTGTGTCGAACGCTGGCGCATCTGAGCGAAGGCTACGCGTTTGCCTTCGCCGGCCGGCTGACCGAGGCCGAGGCGACACTCCGTGTCGCCTTGTCGCTGTGCTGGCAAGGCGAGTTCTTTGCCTGGCTGACCAATATCCTGTCCTGCCTCGGCCACGTCCTCTCGCGCTTGGGGCACTTCGAGCAAGGCGTGGACCTGCTGGAACAGGCGGTCGAGCGAACGCAAAAGAGCAGCGTGCGGGTCAATCATGCCAACGAGCTGGCGTGGCTGGCGGAAGCGCACCGCCTCGCGGGCCGCCCCCGCGATGCGGTGCGGTGCGCCGAGCAGGCCATCGAGGTTGCGCGGGTTTACAAGGAGCAGGGCAACGAGGCTCTGGCGGCCTCTGCCTTGGCTGATGCCCTGGCGGATCTTGGGTCGGCGGTGGCCAGCATGGCGCAGTACGAGGCGGCTGCCCGGCTGGCGGAAGAAGCCGGTGCAGACTTGCTGGCGCAGCAATGTCGGGCCAAGCTTTCCGCCTTGAGTGAAGGACTCTGCGAAATGAACGATCCGGAAGAGATCCTCAACTGGCGCCGGCTCGATGGACGCGTGACCACATCGGGGCAGCCGACGACCGAGCAGCTCGCCGCGATCGCCGGTCTCGGCGTTCGGCATGTCATCAATCTTGGTTTGCACACGCACGAGCGGGCGCTGCCGGACGAGCGTGGCGACGTGGAGCGCCTGGGGATGAGCTATATTCACGTTCCGGTCGATTTTGCCGCTCCGACCGAGGCCGACTTCGCGGCGTTCTGCTCGATCCTCGAGGCGACGGCGAGAGACAAGGTACACATCCACTGCATCTTCAACTGGCGGGTGTCGGCGTTCTTTTACCGCCACCGTCGTGATGTGCTTGGGATGGACGAGGATTTCGGCGCGTGCCGACATGGACCCGATTTGGCAGCCGACCGGGGTGTGGGCGGATTTCATCGCGCCACGGGCCGCCCGTTCCTAATCCACCGAGAAACTCGTGCCGCAGCCGCACGCCGACTTCGCATTGGGATTGCGCACCGCGAAGTAGCTGCCCATCAGTTCCTCGGCGTAATCCAGCTCCGCGCCCGAGAGCAGGTCCAGGCTCACCGGATCGATCACGACCTGCGCCGGGCCCTGCCGGATAACCAGGTCATCCGGCTGGACCGCCTCATCCAGTTCGAACCGGTATTGGAATCCGCTGCACCCGCCGGCGAGCACGGAGACGCGCAGCGCCGGCTTGCCCTCGGCGGCGGCAATTTCGGCAATGCGGGCGGCAGCCCGGTCGGTCACGCCAAAGGCGGCAATCGCGTCCATACCCGGAAAGATAGGGGGTGCGGCGTGGAATTGAAGCCGCCTCCGCCCCGGTGTAAGGCCGCCACCCATGAGTTTGGCCCCATACGCGGTGCATGCCGAGACGAGCCGCGGCCGGCTGCATCCCGAACCGGAATCGGCGACCCGCTCCCCCTGGCAGCGGGATCGCGACCGGATCATCCACTCGTCGGGCTTCCGCAAGCTGCAGTACAAGACGCAGGTTTTCGTCAATCACGAGGGCGATTTCTATCGCACTCGCCTGACCCACACGATCGAGGTGGCGCAGATCGCGCGCTCGCTCGCCCGCGCGCTGGCAGTGGACGAAGACCTGACCGAGGCGCTGGCGCTGGCCCATGATCTCGGTCACCCGCCGTTCGGCCATGCGGGGGAAGACGCGCTGAACGCCGCGATGAAGCCGTTCGGCGGTTTCGACCACAACGCGCAGAGCCTGCGCGTCGTGACGCTGCTGGAAGGCCGCTACGCCGCGTTCGACGGGCTGAACCTGACCTGGGAAACGCTAGAGGGGCTGGTGAAGCACAACGGGCCGCTGGCTCGTCCGCCAGCCTATATTTCCGAATACGACGGCCGCCAGAAGCTCGATCTCGGCACTCATGCGGGGGTGGAAGCGCAGATCGCCGCGCTGTCGGACGACATTGCGTATCACAGCCACGACCTCGATGACGGGATGCGCGCGCGGCTGTTCACCGCCGCCGACATTTCACACCTGCCGGTGGTTGGTGAGGCGCTGGCCGCCGCGCGTACCGCCAGCCTCGATGTGCCGCCGCCGCGGCTGCGGCACGAAACGGTGCGTCGGGTGATCGACGCCATGGTGCGCGACGTGGTGGGAGAGACCGAGCGCCGTCTGGGCAAGCTGCAACCCTCTAGCGCGGACGCCGTGCGTCGCGCGAAGCGGCGGATTGTTTGCTTCAGCCCCGCGATGGAGGATGCCAACCGCGCAATCAAGGAGTTCCTGTTCGCCCGGATGTACCGGCACTGGCGGGTCAACCGCATGACCGCCAAGGCCCGCCGTCTTACGGAAGAGGTGTTTCGGCTGCTGTTCAGCGACCCGTCGCTGCTGCCGGACGATTGGCGGGCCCGGGCGGGCGAGGGCGGCACGCCGCGCGCCGCCATCACGGTGAGCGATTATGTGTCCGGCATGACCGACCGCTACGCGATGGACGAGCACCGTCGGCTGACGGATATCGGGGTTTCGGGGTGAAGCGAGCGCGCCGGGCCCGCGCAACAGCCGGACTGCTCGCGCTTTCCAATGCCGAGGGCGGAGCCGCCGTTGAATGGCCCCGTGGGCCAGGCGTGGCGGTGCGGGCGGTTCAGGGCGGGCCGGTGGCGGCTGCCAGCGTGGCGGTTGCCGTGGGGGTCGGGAGAGGGAATTCCCAGATTTCCGGCAGCCTTGGCCGGACGAAGGGACATTGGCCACAGCGGAATGGCTGGCGTCGATCCGCTTCCTGGCTCCTTCGACAGGGCGGGGAAGCTGCCGCCACGCTCCGTGAGAGCGCCTGCGATGTCGTTCCACAGCCCGTCGGCCGGAACAATGCCGGGATTGCTGCAGATTTCGAGGAAGACGGCGTGGACCGGGCGGGTGCGGAGTTGCTCGGCGATTTCTTCGGCTGTCGGGAGGGCGAGGAGGGCGTCCGGGTCGGTCGGCTGCGGGGTTTTGTCGCACGGAGTGCTGGGTTACTCGGGGTGGGCGTCGGGCTGGAGGACACCCTGGGCATGCGCACCGGCTCGGGCCGGCCGAGGCGGAGGAGGAGCTTGGCTTCCAGCGCGACGGCGAGCTCAGGGCGCGGGTGATGCGGGCGAGGATGAGGGCCACGGTGAAGGTGCCGAAGCGGCACGACCGCGAGGCGGTCGGGGTCAATGCGTCCGCCGATCGATCACCCTGCGGGCCTTTCCGGCCGAGCGCTCGATCGAGCCGCACGGACCGGCGACCACCGTCACCGTCAGCCCGATCGTCGCCTTAATCCGCGCTACCAGCGACCGCACGTCCTGCTCCAGCGCAGCCCCCGCCGCTGCGTGCGGATGCGGTTCCACACGCAACAGCACGGCATCCATGCGCCCTTCCCGCTCCACCTCGATCTGGTAGTGAGGCGATAGCGTCGGGCAGCGCAGCAGGAGTTCCTCGATCTGCGTGGGAAACAGATTGACGCCGCGGACCACCAGCATGTCATCGGAACGGCCGGTGATCTTCTCCATCCGTCGCATGGTGCGTGCGGTGCCGGGAAGCAGGCGGGTGAGATCGCGGGTCCGGTAGCGGATGACCGGCATCGCTTGCTTCGTCAGGGTGGTGAAGACGAGTTCGCCCAGCTCGCCTTCGGGCAGAACCGCGCCGGTCTCCGGGTCGATCACCTCGGGGTAGAAGTGATCCTCCCAGATGACCGGGCCGTCTTTGGTTTCTACACACTCGTTCGCCACGCCGGGACCGATCACCTCCGATAGTCCATAGATATCCACCGCATCGATAGCGAACCCTGCCTCGAGTTCGGCCCGCATGGCGTTGGTCCAGGGTTCGGCGCCGAAGATGCCGATCTTCAGGGAACAATCGCGCGGTTCCGCGCCCAGCCGACGCAACTCGTCAAGAATCACCAGCGCGTAGCTCGGCGTGACAGTGATAATGTCCGGCCGGAAATCGAGGATCAGATTGGCTTGCCGCTCCGTCATGCCGCCGGAGACGGGCACCACGGTGCAGCCGAGGCGCTCGGCACCCGCATGCAAGCCGAGTCCGCCGGTGAACAGGCCATAGCCATAGGCGTTGTGCAGCAGCATGCCGGGCCGCCCGCCCGATGCGTGGATGCAGCGGGCGACCAGCCCGGCCCAGGTATCCAGATCGTGCGCAGTGTAACCAACGACGGTGGGTTTTCCGGTGGTGCCGGACGAGGCGTGAATGCGCGCCAGCCGGTCGCGCGGCAGGGCAAACATCCCGAACGGATAGTTGGCGCGCAGATCGTGCTTGGTGGTGAGGGGGAAGCGCGGCAGGTCGTCGAGACGGCGGAAATCGTCCGGATGCACGCCGGCTGCATCGAACGCGGCATGGTAGTGCGGCACGTGGTCGTAGGCGTGTCGCAGGGTCGAGGCGAGACGTTGCTGCTGCAGCGCGCGAATTTCGTCGCATTGATGCGGTTTCGATCGCGTCGAACCCGGCATGCGGCATCACGCTCTCCTCCGGGAAGAAGCGTTTGCCCAAAGTGCGCGAATGGCCGCGGAGTTCGGCGATGACGGCGCCGTCTTCGGCCATCACCCGCACATCGGTGATACCGGAGCGTCCGCTGCGTACCCGCTCTGCGGCCTCAGCCCGCAGGTGCTTCTCCGAGCCGGGCGGGGCGGAGGAATGTGATCGTGCAATGCTGTGCAACGGCACGTTCGCCATGCGAGTTGCAGGCGAAAGCAAAGGCGGAATTGGCCAGGGTGAAGATGAAGCCGCCATGACACATGCCATGCCCGTTCACCATGGCCTCGGTGATGCGCATGGTCAGCACCGCCTCGCCCGGCGCGACGCGCACGATCCGCATGCCAGGTCGCGGCTTGCGTGGTCCTGGGCCCACATCGCGTCGGCACAGTCAGAGGCAAGACGCTCGGCATCGTTCATCACCGCCCGGGGAAGCGTGGCTTGCGCTTTTCCACGAATGCGCGAATGCCTTCGGCGTAGTCAGCGCCGCGTCCTGCCTCGGCTTGCAGGGTCGCGTTCCAGATCGAGCTGCGTTTGCAGATCGTTCGTGGCCGACGCGGCGAATTGCCGTTTAATGAGCGCGAGCGCGCGCGTGGGTGCGGTGGCCAGTCGGGCGGCGAGTGCCGCGGCTTCGCTTGCAGCGCGTGTCTTCCACGACGCGCCAGATCATGCCCCAGGCTTCCGCCTGTCGCGCGGAGACCGGTTCGCCCAGCATCGCCAGCGCGCGGGCGCGCGCCTCACCCGACCAGGCGCGGCAGGAAGAAACTGCCGCCGCAATCGACCACCAGGCCGATGCGGACGAAGGCTTGGAGGAAGGCGGCAGTTTCACCTGCAATCACGATATCGCAAGCCAGCGCGAGGCTCGCGCCGGCACCGGCGGCCATGCCGTTCACCGCCGCGATGACCGGCAGCGGCATTCCCGCAGGCGGCGGATGAGGTGCTGATGATAGGCATCGGCGATGGGTCCAAGCTCGGGCGGGCCCGCGGCGTCGGCATGATCGCGGGGCCGAGTTCTTGGCCGGAGCAGAAGGCGCGACCGGCGCCGGTGAGCAGAATGGCGCGGCATGACGTGTCGGCTTCCGCCGCATCGAGGGCGGCGGTCGAGTTCCTCCAGCACATCCCCGTTCAGCGCATTCAGTTTCTCGCGGGCGGTTCAGCGTGATCGGTGCGCCAGCCTTCGTGCACCTGGAGCAGGACCGCCGGCGTTCTTGCTCATGTCAGCCATTCGAACGACAGGGGCTGCTCGGCGGCGTTGCGGGACGCTTCTTCAGTGGCAAGGCACAGCATCACCGCCTTGCGGGCCTCGACGGCGGACACCAGCGCGCGACCGCTGCGGAATCCCTCGAGCGTGTCGCGCAGGAGCGTGGCGAGATCGGTGATCTCGCCGGAATTCGGGAATGGCCACGTCTTCCGCCGTGTGCTGGCCCGCGCGGCGGATCGACATTGCGAAGCGTGCGTCGGTGACACGTGCCGTGTCGGCCGACCACCAGGTGCGCAGTGCGCCGGCGGTGCCGGCCAGTTCGAGATGGCAGTGGTGCCCGAACCCGCCGAGCATTTGGGTGACCTGAAAGCATGCGCCGTCGCCGTAGCGAACCGCGGCGAGCATGCTGGAGCTCATGCCGGGTTCGCCGCCCGCGCACTGTCCGGAGACTGCGACCGGATCGCCATGGGCGGCGAAATACCACAAGAGCAGGTCGAAGAAGTGGACGGGTTCTTCCAACAGCCAGGAGCCGACGCGGGCGCGGTCGTGGCGCCATTGGTCGGCGCCGGGACGGTAAGGATGGCGGAACAGGGTGAACGACGCGCACTGCACGTCGCCGATCGCGCCGGCTTCAATCTCCCGCTTGATGCGGCCCCATTGC
Organism: uncultured Pseudomonadota bacterium; assembly: GCA_963731335.1. Lineage (GTDB taxonomy): Bacteria > Pseudomonadota > Alphaproteobacteria > Acetobacterales > Acetobacteraceae > CAVSUZ01. The sequence continues at coordinate 67,064 of CAVSUZ010000013.1, forward strand.
GCTGAGACGCGCATTTCATGCACCACGCTGACGAGGCGGCCGGCGCGGCGCGACGGCGCCCAGGATGCGGTCGCAATCGGTGCGGTTGGTGGCGAGCGGCTTCTCCAGGATCACGTGTGCACCGGCGGCCAAAGAGGTGATCGCGATGTCGGCGTGCAAGTGGCTGGGCAGCGCGATATCGACGACCTCCGGCTCGCGCTTGAGCAGATCGGGCAGGCCGCGCACGACCGTAACGTCGGGCAAATCCGCACGCACCTCGGCGGCGGTGGCATCGCGCAGGCAACACACCCCGACCAACTCGACGCCGGGTATCGAGCGCAGCGCCCGTGCGTGAAAGCGCCCCCAGGCGCCGTAACCAGCCAATCCGACCCGCATGCGGCCAGGCATCCCCGTCTGCACGGATGCAGGATGATACTGTTTGCCGACGCCCGCCAGCCCCCTTCCGGCGCTGCGCAAGTGTGGATACGCTTCGGGCGGGACGGAAACGGGATGGCGACCTTATCGCTGCAAGGCGTGCGCAAAAGCTTCGGAGGAGCGGAGGTGGTGCATCCGATCGACCTGGAGATCGCCGATCGCGAGTTCGTGGTTCTGGTCGGGCCGAGCGGCTGCGGCAAGAGCACGATCCTGCGCATGATCGCCGGGCTCGAGGATGCGACCGCGGGCGATATCCTGATCGACGGCGAGGTGGTGAACGACCGCGAGCCCAAGGACCGCGACATCGCCATGGTGTTTCAGGACTACGCCCTCTATCCGCACATGACGGTGTACGACAATCTCGGCTTCGGGCTGCGCTATCGCGGGGTGCGCGCGCGGAGATCCGCCGCGCGGGTGGAGGATGCGGCGCGGGTGTTGGACATCGCGCCGCTGCTCGGCCGCATGCCGCGCGAACTGTCCGGGGGGCAGCGGCAGCGGGTCGCGATGGGCCGCGCGATCGTGCGCGATCCGCGGGTCTTCCTGTTCGACGAGCCGCTGTCGAACCTGGATGCGCGGCTGCGTGCGCAGATGCGCACCGAGCTGAAGAAGCTGCGCGCACGGGTCGTCGATCACCACGGTGTTCGTCACGCACGATCAGGTCGAGGCGATGACGCTTGCGGATCGCATCGTGGTGCTGAACCACGGGCGGATCGAGCAGGTGGGCACGCCCGAGGAGATTTACGGGCGGCCGGAATCGGCGTTCGTGGCCGGGTTTCTCGGTGCGCCGCCGATGAACCTGCTGCCCGGGCGGCTCGCGGACGGACACATCTTGCTCGGACGAACTGCGGTTCCGGCACGGCGGGGTGCGGGCGGAGCGAGACCGAGATGCTGTGCGGCATTCGCGCGGAGGATCTTGCGCTGGGAACGGAGGACCGTGCGATCCGGTGCTGCACGGCACCGTGACAGCGTTGGAACCGCTCGGGGCCGGATACGCTCGTGTCGGTTGCGCTGGAAGCGGACGAGATCATCTGCCGCTTGCCGCCGGGCCGGGTGCGGGCGACCGGCGAGGCGATTGCTCTGACGTTCGATCTGAACCGGTTGCATCTGTTCGATGCGACCACCCAGAAGCGACTATCATAACGCACAGGAGGGAACCATGCCGATCCGCCGCCGTACCCTGCTTTCGGCCTTGGCAACGCCCGCAATCGCGCGGGTGGCGAGCGCGCAGACTGCGCGCCAGGTGAGCATTCTGACGTGGAACATCCCCAACGCGCAGCCGTTGATGGAGACCTGGATCAAAAATTTCACCGCCACTCGGCCCAGGCGTGACGGTGCAATGGCTGGACAAGAAGGGGCCGGACCTGCCGGCATTCTATCAGACGCAACTTGTGGCCGGGACGCCGCCGGACGTGATCGATCTGCAAGGCGGGCTTGGGCATCGAGTATGCCGCGCAGGGCGCGCTGGCGGATCTGACGCCGATGCTGACGCAGCAGCCGGACGTGAAATCCCGTTTCAATGCCGACTACATGGCAAACTGGGTGCTGAACGGCAAGAATTACATGCTGCCGTTCTATGTTTCCAAGACGCTGTTGTTCTACAACAAGACGCTGTTCCAGAAGGCGGGTTTGTCAGGCCCGCCGGACAGTTTCGATGCGATTCTTGAGCAGGCGGGGAAGATCGGCGGCGGGGAGAATCAGAGCGGGTTCTTGACGTTGAATTTCGACTGGCTCTACTGGCCGCTGTTCAAGATGAACGGCATCGAGTTGCTGACACCCGATCTGAAGAGCGCGGCGTTCGATACCGCGCAGATGGCGGACGTGACGACGCGCCTGGCCAAGGCCACGGCAACGCCGGCGATCGACAAGATCTCCTGGACCGGACGTTGGGTTGAACCGCTCGGGCGCGTTTTCTTCGGGCAAGGTGGGGATGCTGCACGCGCATTCGCCGGCCTATCTCTACATCAAGGGGCAGGGGCCGTGGGTGAACGGCGACACGCTGGGGGTGGCGCAGATGCCCGGCGATTGGGCGGTGCCCAACAGCCATGGACTGGGGCTTTCCGCGCAATCCAAGCAGCCGGAGCTAGCGTGGGAACTGCTGAGTTTCATCACCGACCAGCGCCAGGCGCTGGAGTTCGCGCGCGCCTTCAAGGTGCTGACCGGCAATACCGTCGTGGATCAGCAATTGCTGACCGATATGCGCAGCGCCGATCCGCTGGGCGCGCAGGTGCTGGAGACGCAACTGCAATACACCGACAAGATGTGCGGCAACTGGCGGCTGGGCAACGACAGCCAGGTGAAGGACGCGTTCTATCCGAACCTGCAAAGCGCGTTGCTGGGGCACCGTCCGGCGAAGCCCGCGCTGGAGGCGGCGAAGCGCGCCGTGGACCGGGTGCTGCAACGCGGCTGACATGGGCGCGGCGGTCGTCGTAACCGGACCAGCGGCATGATGATCGCCTGCTTCCTGGCGCCATCGGTGGTGATCTTTCTGCTTTATCGGATCATGCCGCTGTTCTGGAACCTGTACCTGTCGTTCGAGTTCTGGTCGCCGCTGCGTCCGGCTCGGTTCGCAGGCGCCGCCAATTACATCGAGATGTGGCAGGATGACGTGTTCTGGCAAGCGCTGGGGAACACGCTTATCTTCATGGCTGCCGCGCCGGTGGCGATTGCCATCGCGCTGGGTATCGCCTTGCTGGTCAACAGCGACCTCAAGGGCGCAGCCATTTATCGGACCATCGTCTTTCTGTCTTATCCGCTGATGACTGTCGCGGTGGCGATCATCTGGCGGTGGATGTACGATCCGCGCGGCGGGCTGGTGAACTATGCGTTGCGTACGGCCGGGGTTATCTCCAAGCCGATCAGCTTCCTGGAAAGCGATGTCTGGGCGCTGCCGTGTGTGATCCTTGCTGATCTGTGGCAGGTGCTCGGCTTCTACATGATCATTCTGCTCACCGGGCTGCAGGCAATTCCGCCGCACCTTTATGAAGCGGCGCGCATCGATGGCGCCCCCGCGCAAGCGCGGTTCTGGCGGATCACGCTGCCGTTGCTGCGCCCGTCGCTGTTTCTGTGCGGCGTTGTAGGAATCCTCAATTCGTTCACGGCATTCGACCTGGTTTATGTCATGACGCAGGGCGGCCCTGACCACGCGACCGAGCTGCTGATCACCTACATTTATCGGAGCGGCTTCGGAGAGACGCGGTTCGACTATGCTGCCGCACTGACGATCGTGCAGTTCGGTCTGCTGCTGCTGCTGACGTGGCTTGCTCATCGGGCAGCGGGCCGCAACGCCGGGGCGCTGGCATGAGGCTGCTGCGCCATGCGCTGCTGGCGGTGATCTGCGCGGCGATGCTGGTGCCGTTCTACTGGGTGCTGAAGACGTCGCTCACGGGTGAGAACATCTATGCCTACCCGCCGGCGCTGATCCCACACGATCCCAACCTGTTCCACTATGTGGATGTCTGGTACTTCATCCCGTTTCCACGCTATCTGCTGAACAGCATGGTGGTCTCGGCGCTCGCGGTGGCAGGCAACCTGGTATTGAATGCGCTGGCCGGATATGCCCTGGCGCAGCCCTTCGTGGGACGCCAGACGATCATCCTGCTGCTGTTGAGCTGCATGCTGATCCCGTTCCAGGCGACCATCATACCCGCCTATCTGATCACGGCGAGGCTCGGGCTGCTGAATGCGTATCTCGGCTTGGCGCTGCCGCTGCTTTCGACGATCATCTGCATCTTCGTGTTCAAATCGAGCTTCGAGGCAGTGCCGCGATCGCTGCAGGACGCGGCGCGGGTGGACGGGCTGAACGATGTGCGCATCCTGTGGCGCATCATGCTGCCACTGGCGAAGCCGGCGGTGGCGACCAACGTGATCCTGTCCTTCGTCTGGTCGTGGAACGCGTTCCTCTGGCCGCTGATCATCACCCGCACCAACGACATGCAGACCCTGCCGCTGGGGCTGGCGCGGTTCCTGTCCTACATGGAGGACACGACCGGGGCACTGTATGCGTTCGTGGTCATGGTGCTGGTGCCCGGGTTGTTCGTGTTCTTCATGGCGCAGAAGGAGTTCATCCGCGGGCTGACCGCCGGAGCGGCGAAGCTGTGATGCGGGTTCCGCGGTTCATGCGATCCCGCTTCGTGGTCGTGCCGGCGATCCTGGCGGTTCTGATCGGCGGCTGGAACCTGTATGTGACGCAGCACGATCATGGGCGGCTCTCGGGCCAGGTGCTGACCGCGTCGGGCCAGCCGGTGCCGGGTGCGACCGTCATCCTGTACCAGCAGCAATTCACCAATCAGATCGAGCATGCGCGCACGCAGACCGACGCGCAGGGCCGGTTCCGCTTTGCGGACAATGACGCGCACCTGGTGCAGCTTCAGGCCCGGGCGCCGGACGGCGCGCAATCGCCTCGGGTAACGGTGCGGCTGTGGTTCCGGGCGCAGGACCGTGTGCTGTCGCGGCCGTTGATTGTGGGCAGGAGCTGAATGGGGCGCCCTTCCTGGCATCCGGAACGCTTTGCCGCGAGACTGCCGTTTCTGCGCCGGCGGGCCGCTCTGACCTGCGACACCCGCACGTTCTTTCTCGGGCGAGGGTATAGCGAGGTGGAGACACCGTACGCGGTGGCGGCTCCGGGTGAGGAGGTGCATCTGCGCGCCTTCAGCACCACGCGCGCGTATCCGGACGGGCGGACCGAGCCCTTGTGGCTGCACACCAGCCCGGAGTTCGCCATGAAGCGTCTGCTCGTGGCGGGGGCGGGCGCGATCTTTCAGTTCGCGCGGGTTTGGCGCAATGGTGAGGGCGGCGACCTCCACGCGCCGGAGTTCACGATGCTGGAGTGGTACCGGCCCGGCGCCGACATGGTGTCATTGATGGATGAGACCGAGGTGTTGCTACGGTCGGTTCTGCCGCCTGTGGTCACGTGCCGTGGTGTGAGCACTAGCCTCGGGTGGTTCGAGCGACTGACCGTTGCCGAGGCGTTCACCCGGCATGCGGGAGCGGATGTGCTGGGCACCGCGGGAGATGCGGTGGCGCTGGCTGCCTCGGCGGGGGTCAGGTTGCGTTCAGGCGAAAGCTGGGAAGACCTGTTCTTCCGATTGCTTCTTGAACGGATCGAGCCGCGTATCGGCCGGGATCATCCGACGTTCCTCACGCATTGGCCGGCGGCGCAGGCGGCTTTGGCGCGGCGCGCAGAGGACGATCCGCGCGTTGCGGAGCGGTTCGAGTTGTTCATGTGCGGCATAGAGATCGCCAACGCCTTCGCCGAACTGACGGACGGTGTGGAACAGCGTGCACGGTTCGAGTTGGATCGCGCGCGGCGCCATGCGCTGTACGGTCCGGACTGGCCGATGGACGAGGACTTTCTCGCGGCACTTAGTTTCGGCATGCCGCCGTGCGCGGGCATCGCGCTCGGCTTCGATCGGTTGGCGATGATCGCGTCCGGCGCGGACCGGATTGCTCAGGTACTTTGGCTGCCGCCGCCGGATTTGGCGTAGCCGATGGCGCCGACGAGGGCTGCCCCGCTGGTTGCCAGCGGCACAAGGGTGCCAATCGCGCTCCACTTCTGCAGCAGGGCAGCCAGGATCGCGCCGGCGCAGTAGAATGTCCAGGAAACGATCTGCCGTTTCGTATCGGTCGAGAACGCCTGTATTCGTCCGCGGACCCGCTCGGCCACGGCCTTGGCGATCGCCGTCAACGTGCCGGTGAACACCACAGTGATGATGCCCGATACGCGCAAAGACTGGGCAGTGGTGGCCTGTGCTCCCATGGCCAGCCCGGCCAGGATGATGAGGGCAAATCGCACTCCCGGGTGCTGCCGCAGGGTGGGTTCGTGTGACATCCAGAGGATGCACAAGGCGGCCAGCAGAACCACCTGCGCACCGAGCTGCAGCCGCAGCGTGCGATGGACGGGCGCGCCATCGGGCGTCAGGCAGGACGATGCGGCGGCGCCGAGAAAGTATGCGACGAAGGCTGCGCCGGCATTGGCCCCCCACTGCCACGCTTGCTGGGCGATGGCGATGCCCAGCACCACGGTACTTCCGCTGACTGCCGAGGTGAACACGCCAAACGCGAGGAAGCTGATCGCGTCCACCGCGCCCGAGGACGCTGAAAGAAGGAACAGGATGCTGGCGCTGGACGAGAGTCGGAGCGGGATCGTCAGGTTTCGACGCCCGCCAGCAAGAAGAGCTGCGTCCTGGCACAACGGGAGCGCAAGTGCCTGGCCGGCTCATATTCCTGCGAATCGGTACCACGCCCTTGCCTTCTCCGGGTTGGGGAATTCCAGCACGACGAACCGCCGGTCGGGATGATCGCCCTCCATGCGCTGTGCATCGCCACCGCGGACGAGGTAGCGCCCGCCATAGGCCTGCACTGTCGGCAACACCTGCTTGCCGTATTCGGCGAACAGCGCCGGATCGGTGATTTCCACTTCGGCAAGCACGTAGCCCTTCGGCATCGTCCTCCTCCCGCGGGAACTTGAGACGGACCCTATGCCGCGGCGGTGTGATTGGGAATACTGTGGCGGTTTCCAGGAGCAGCCGATGCCGACTTTTTCCGCTGAACACCTGACTCACGTTGCCACGGCATTGCTCGTCGGCGCCGGCGCGCCGGAGCATGAAGCGGCAACGGTCGCGCGGCTTTCCATCGGCGCGAACCTCGCCGGGCATGACAGCCACGGCATTATCATGATCCCGAGCTACATCGAGCGCATGAAGGTGGGTCACATCGTCCCCGGTGCACCATGGGAGATCACGCAGGAGACACCCACCACCACGGTGATCGACGGACATTGGGGGTTCGGCTACGTGGTCACGGAACGTGCGATGCGCACCACGATCGAGAAGGCGCGCACGCAGAATGTTGCTGCTGCAACGGTGTTTCGCCAGGGGCATATCGGCCGGCTTGCATCCTATCCGCTGATGGCGGCGGCGGAAGGCATGATCGCGATGATCACCGCCGAATTCGGGGCGCAGTCCCAAGCAGGTCGCGCCGTTCGGCGGAGCCAAGGCCCGGCTGGGCACCAACCCGATCTGCTTCGCCGTGCCGTCCGACCTGGCGGGGCCGCTGTTCTTCGATATGGCAACCTCGGCGGCGGCAGCCGGCAAGGTGCTGCTCGCGGTGGCACGCGGCAAGCCGGTACCGGACGGCTGGGTCATCGACGCCGATGGGCGCCCCACCACCGATCCGCGCAAGCTGCGGCAGGGCGGCGCGCTGCTGCCGCTGGGCGGAGCGGAAGGTTACAAAGGCTATGGGCTTGCCGCGATCGTGGAAATCTTCTCCGGTTTGCTCACCGGGCTGGGGTTCGGGATCGAACCGACCGGCCGGCACAATGACGGCTGTTTCATCGCGGTGTTCAAGGTCAGCGCATTCCGCGACCTGGCCACATTCCGCCGAGAGGTGACGGAGTTTGCGCATTATCTGAAGGAAACGCCTCCCGCCGAGGGATTCGAGCGCGTGTATTACCCTGGTGAAGTGGAGTGGGAACGAGAGCAGGAGCGGCGAGCGAACGGGATTCCGATCGAGGATGCGACGTGGGAGGTGATCACGAAGCTGGCGAACGAGACTCGGCTGCGCGGGGGTTCTGGGCCAGTGATCGGACGGAACCTGCGGCGTCTGGAGGATGCTCGTTTTCTGACCGGCGAGGGCCGCTACATCGACGACATCACGCTGCATGGCATGCTGCATGCCGTTGTGGTGCGGTCGCCGCATGCACACGCGGATATCGAGACGATTGATACCAACGCGGCGCGCGGCATGGCCGGCGTGCGCGGGGTTTTTACCGCCGCGGATCTGGCGCCTGATCGGCTGGGTTCGATCCCCTGCACCGCGACAGTGGCGACGCTGGAGCCGATGATCGTGCCTGCTCGGCCTGCGCTGGCGGCGGATCGGGTGCGCCATGTGGGCGAGCCGGTGGCGTTTGTTGTCGCCGATAGCCTTGCCGCCGCGCGTGAAGCGGCAGAGCAGGTGGTGGTGGCGTACGGATCGCTGCCGGCGGTGACGGATGGGATGGCTGCCATCCAGCCCGGTGCGCCGCTGCTTTGGCCCGAGATGGCGGGCAACGTGTCATACCGGTTCCAGAAGGGTGATCGCGCGGCGGTTGATGCGGCCTTTGCACAGGCGGGGCATGTCACGTCCATCGAGCTGGTAAACAACCGGGTGATCATCGCGGCGATGGAGACGCGGGGCGCGATCGGGGTGGTGGAGGATGGCGTCCTGCATTTGATGTTGAGCGGCGCGGGTGTGCACGGGATTCGCGATGCGCTGGCCGACATCTTTCATGTGCCGCGGCCGTCGGTTCGCGTGAGCGCGCCCGATGTGGGCGGCGGGTTCGGCATCAAGAACGCGGTGTATCCGGAACACATCCTGCTGCTTTGGGCGGCGCGCCGGTTGAATGCTCCGGTGAAGTGGATCGCCGATCGTGCCGAGGATTTCGCCAGCACGGCTCAGGGACGGGACAATCACACGCGCGGCCGGCTGGCGCTGGATAAGGATGGACGACTTCCTTGCGATGCAGGTGGAGAACGTGGCCAATCTGGGGGCCTACGTTACCGGCTTTGGGCCGGGCACATCGACGAATGCGCCCTCCACCGCGATGGGGGGAGCGTACGCCGTGCCGGCCGTCTTCATGGACGTGCAAGGGGTGGTGACCAACACACTGCCGATTGACGCGTATCGCGGCGCCGGCAAGCCGGAGGCGAACTACCTGACGGAACGCCTGGTGGATCAGGCCGCGCGGGAGATGGGGATCGATCCGTTCGAGCTTCGCCGGCGCAATCTGATCACAAGCTTTCCCATATCGGTCGGCGCTGGGCATCACCATCGATGGCGGGCGGTTCCGCGCGAATTTGGACGATGCGGAACAGCGCGCGGACCGCGGCGGCTTCGCTGCACGGCGTGCCGCGTCGGAACGCAGCGGAAAGCTGCGTGGTCTCGGTGTGGCCTGCTTCATGGAGACGGCTCGAGGACAACCTAACGAGGCCGCGGAGATTCGGTTCGAACAGGACGGGCAGGTGGCGCTGCTGGTGGGTACCCAATCGAACGGCCAGGGGCACGAGACGTCGTATCCGCAGCTTGCGGCGGAGGTGCTGGGGCTGCCGGTGAAGGCGTTTCATTACATCCAGGCGGATACGGCGCGTGTGGCGACGGGGGGCGGACACGGCGGCGCGCGGTCGATGCACATGGGCGGCACGGCGCTTGTCATGGCGGCCGAGCAGGTGGTGGAGAAGGCGCGTCGTGTGGCGGCGCGGCTGTTGCAGGCGAGGCCCGAGGAGCTGACGTTTTCCGGTGGGATGTTCGGCGTGGCGGACGGGCGTTCGGTGTCGCTGCTGTCGGTCGCGCGCGAGGAGAATCTGGATACGCGCGCGGAGAATATCTGCGATCTGTTTACGTTCCCCGGCGGGTGCCACGTGGCGGAAGTGGAAGTGGACCCGGACACCGGTTTTGTGACGCTGGAGCGCTACATTGCCGTGGATGATTACGGGCGGCTGATCAATCCGCTGCTCACGGTCGGGCAGGTGCAGGGTGGCGTGGCGCAGGGGATCGGCCAGGCGATGATGGAGCACACGGTTTACGATCCCGAGTCAGGGCAGTTGTTGAGCGGTACGTTCATGGATTATGCGATTCCTCGCGCGCGTCGGACCTCCCGGCACTTGGATGTCACGTTCGGGGAAGCGCCGACCAAGGCGAACCGGCTGGGCGTGAAGGGATCAGGCCAGGCCGGCGCGATCGCCGCACCGCAGACTGTGGTTCATGCCATCCTGAATGCGCTGGCGCCGCTTGGAGTGAGGCATGTGGAGATGCCGGCGACGCCGGTTTCTGTCTGGCGGGCGATTGCCTCGGCGCGTGTTTGACGGGGCAGGGTCGAGTCCCTACAACCCGTGGTGCAAACGCCGTGTCCGGACTTCGGTTCGGGATGCGCTCCGGCGGAGGGGTGGCCGAGTGGCTGAAGGCGGCGGTTTGCTAAACCGTTATAGGGGGTCAACTCCTATCGTGAGTTCGAAATCTCATCCCCTCCGCCAGTACGCTTCCGGCTTTTCGTACCTTCGGTAGCTCTCCGGCACGTGCCCCGATTTGTACCGCAGTGTCCGCGGGTTAGCGTGCTCACTCCTTCCGGGTCAGGTCACAGAGACCGCTCGGGTTCTGGATTCAGGGCGCATTCGACCGAAAAATCTCCAATGCCGATTTCAGTGGTTCGACCTGGGCGGGCAGACTTGCTGCTGATCAGAACCAAACTGAGTGCAGCGCAGGGCCCAGAGTGGGGCGGCTGGGTCATGTCCGACGAGCGCTCATCGGGGCCAGTCAGAGTGCCACCGGAGATCCCATCCGCAAGCGCGAGTTGTTCAAGGCCGCGATCACTGCTCCGGCCACCGCTCTTCCTGTGACCACCACGATCTCCTTGCCGGATTACCGACGCCTGGCCCGAATGCGGCGTTTGGGCATGCACCTTGCGGACGTCCTGCAAGCCGATCTCATGCTCCGGCTGTGGAATGATGAAACGATACCGCTTGGCCCGCAGGCCAGTGCCGATCTGGTTGTCGCCATCCGTTCACCCACGGCCATTACCCGGCTGCTGCGCCGGCCGCGCCTGACCACCGTCATCGAACTTGCTTGCGGCCGGTGATCTCGATATTGAGGGGGGCACACTCCTCGACCTTGCCGCGCGCCGCGGCACCACATCGCGCGGCCTGGCGCGGCGGCTCGACAAATGGCTGGTCGCCCGGGCGCTGCTGCCGTTCCTGTTCACGCCGAGCAGAAGCGGCTCCAACGCCGGCCACGCGTACGACGGGCGACAAGAAGCTGGCGCCATTTCCCGACGGGATGACAAGGCACTGGTCCAGTTTCACTACGACCTGTCTAACGCGTTCTATGCGCTGTTTCTCGATCCTGAAATGCAATATTCATGCGCCTACTTTCCAGAGGTGACCGCGGATCTTACGGCCGCGCAGCAGGCGAAGCTCGACATGATCTGTCGTAAGCTGCGGCTGCAGCCAGGTGACCGCTTCCTGGACATTGGCTGCGGCTGGGGTGGTCTCATTTGCCACGCCGCCCACAAATATGATGTGCAGGCCCATGGCGTGACGCTGTCCGAAGCGCAGTACGAGCATGCGCGAGAGAAGATCGTGTGCTCCGGCCTGGAGGAGCGTGTGACGGTGGAACTGAAGGATTATCGCGCACTGTCCGGCGAGCTACGACCGGATCGCTTCGATCGGCATGTTCGAGCATGTCGGCCGCGCCAATCATGCGGCCTATTTCGCGAAACTGCACGATTTGCTGCGTCCGCGCGGTGTCGATGCTGCACCACGCAATCACCCGGCCCGCCAAGCGCAGCGAGCGTGCATTCCATCAAAGCGGCCGGGATACGCAGCGCTCGTCAGTTACATCTTCCCCGGCGGTGAACTCGACCACGTCGGCAATACACTGGCGAATCTCGAGCTGCCGGCTTCGAGGTCCACGACGTCGAGGGGTGGCGCGAGCACTACGCTCGGACCACGCGGCTCTGGTGCGAGCGGCTCTATGCCGGCCGAGAGGCTGCCGCGCAGGAGGTGGGTGCAGCGAAAACGCGAATTTGGTTGCTCTACCTTGCGGGAGTTGCGCTGGCCTTCGAGCGCGGCAGCGTCGGCATCTTCCAGACGGTTGCCACGCGGCGAGCCCGTGGACCGAGCGGATTACCCGCAACCCGAGCTGATCTCTACCCTGTTGAGGCCTGACCGATCGTTTAGTACGATGAATAGGGTGCCCGCTGCATCCGCGCACCTCCGCTGCCGATTTCCGTGGTTCGACTTGGCCGGGCTCCGCTTCTGCAGGTCAGCCGGCTCTCCAGCTGACCCGACTTTCAGGACTTCCCTGTTTTTCCCCTGTTCCAGCGGAGACGGGTTCGCGGCAGACTGCGCCCACCGCCACTCACAAGGACAACCAGCCACGCAGATGGGTCACCGAATTGCGGTGGTTCCGCTCGCCGCGCTGTTGCTGTGCGCCGCCGCCGCGAGCGGCCCCAAGACCAGCGGCGAGCGCGACGTGGTCGCGTTCGGCGCGGATCCGACCGGGAGCCGGGACAGTGCGCCGGCTTTTCGTGCGGCTTTCGCCAATGGGCAGAAGATCGTTGTCCCGCCCGGGACATACCTGTTCGCGTCCACCCAGACGGCGCCGTGCTGCGCGTTCGACAAACCCGCGGTGCTGGTTCAGGGCCTGTCGGATTTCGCACTGGACGGTCGCGAGCGCAACGATCAGGATCGCCGACGGCATCGCCTTCTCCAGCGCCTTCCAATTCGATCAGGACAAGCGCTTTGTTGTGCGCGGGCTGACCATCCAGGGGAACCGCACGGGCCTGTCCGGCAAGCAGGAGAACGTCGGGATCACTACCTCCAGCGACGTGGACTTCACCATCGAAGATATCCACTTCGCCGGAAATTTCGGTGGTGTGGGCGCCGCGGTTGCCGGCGACTGGCTGGTGAGCGGCACATTCCGCCGGCTGCAGATGGACGCGGTCGGGCACTGCTTTGATGTCGCCTATCTGAAGGACGTGCGGTTCGAGACCGTCCGTGCCCACGGCGCAGACCAGAACGGCAATCACGGGCCGGGTCAGGTCGGACAGACCTGCTTCAGCGTGATTGTGGACCCGCCGAATGCCGCGAACAATAAAACGGGCGTTTCATTCAACGGGACTGTGGGCGTCGAGGTGTCGGGATTGGAGGAGAGCAACTTCGATACCGGCGGGCTGATCGAAACGGGCGCGCAGTACAGGCTCGCCGGCAACACCTGGCATGACAATCCCGGTCACGGTTCGGCAGCCGGGCTTGGCCTGTTCATCCGCTACAATCCCTCGACGAGTACCGCGGCTCCGCCCTCGGACATCTCCATCGCCGATCATTTCGCCAACAACGGCGCATCGGTCGCCGGGTATGGGGTCCTGATCTCCTCAGCCGGGATTTCCAATGGCGACACAATTTCCAGGATCACCGTATCGGGGTCGCGGTTCGACAATAACGGCAGGAGCGCGATCGGCGCGGATTCGGACCGGCATCTCTCGGATATCGTGGTGCGGGGAAATACGTTCGCGGGAACGGATCAGAGGAACCCGGTGGGACACAACCTTCAGTCGGTCGCTACGACCGATCGCCGTTCCGAGGCGCCGAAGCGCCCTTGAAGGCGCGAGCGGAAACCGCGCTTAGCCGGTAGGCGTTCGACAGAAAGATGCCCATGGCGCCGGCCAGCATCAGCCCTGCCATCCCGCGCGGGGTGCCGTCGGTGAATATGCCGACCATGAGGCCGCTTACGGCGCCGAGCAGGAACTGGCCCATGCCCATCAGGGCGGACGCCGAACCGGCATGGCTCGCGTGACGGGAGAGCGCGCCGACCGTGACATTGGGGCTCGAGGAATCCCTGGCACGTCACGAACACGAAGATCGGCGGAATGACCGCCTCGATCCGATGGATGGGCGTAAACGCCACGGCAACGAGCGTCGCGGTGGCGGCAACGTCGATGATGGCGATGGCAGACAGAATGCGGGACGTACCCAACCGGCGCACGATCCGCGCATTCACCTGCGATGCGGCGATCAAGCCCAGCGCGCAGATGCCGAACAGGGCGGCATAGGCGGGCGGCGTCCAGTGAAATCCGTCGATGAACACCGGGGACGAGCCGCCGAGATAGGCAAAGAATGCGAAGGTCGCGCAACCGCCCATCGCGGCGTGAGACAGAAAGCCGCGCTCGTGCAGGATCTGCCGATACCGCTGTGTCTGTTCGCGCAGGGTGAGCCGGATACGATGCGTGCGCGGCAGCGTGTCCGGCAGGAACAGGCATACCAACACGAAGCAGATCGCGCCGTAGATCGCCATGGCGCCGAAGATCCAGCGCCACGAGGTGAAGGCCAGGATCGCGCCGCCCAGGCTGGGGGCGAGGATCGGCGCCACGCCCATCACCAGCATCAGGCGTGACATGAGGATGGCCGCCTCGTGTCCGTCGGCGAGGTCGCGCACGATGGCGCGGGGGATCACCATGCCGGCGGCAGCGGCGATCGCGGTGACAAAGCGGAATCCCGACAGTGCAAGGATCGATGGTGCGAGCGCGGACGCGATGCAGGTGATGGTATAGAGCGCGGTGGCAAGGATCAGCGGGGTGCGCCGCCCGAAGCGATCCGATAGCGTTCCCTGGGTGATCTGTCCGACCGCAAGGCCGGCGAAATACGTGGCGAGGCTGTACTGCGCGGAGCCGGGTGGTTCGTGCAGGGACGATTCGATTGCCGGAAACGCCGGCAGGTACATGTCGATCGAGGCTGGCCCGACGGCGGAGAGAAAGCCGAGCAGGATGGGCAGCCAGAAGGGGATGCGGCGGCCCGGTTCAGCGCCCGGTTCAGGGTATGACATGGGTCAGCGCGATCCATGCTTTTTGCCACACGGGCAGGCTGACGCGGGCGAGGTCGCCGGACCAGCCCCGGCGTTCGATGCGGGACAGCAGCGCCCGGTATGTCGCCGCCATCAGCCGGGCCGGCTTCATCGCGCGGCGGTCGCACAGGCGCATTGCGGTGCCGGCCGCGGCAAAATGCTGGTGGGCGAGCATGGCCAGACGGGCGCACACCGCGGGCAGGCCGGGCGAGCCGAGAGCGGCGGCCGGATCGGACGGGACGTGCATTTCGTCCAGCCACTCACGCGGCAGGTAGAGCCGGCCGCGCGCCGCGTCTTCCGGGAGGTCGCGCAGGATGTTGGTGAGTTGCAGGGCGCGGCCGAGATGGTACGCCACGCGGTCGGCGGCATCGGAGGCGTCGCCGAATGCGCGCACCGACAAGCGGCCGACCGCAGCGGCGACACGGTCGCAGTAGAGATCGAGGGTGTTCAGATCCGGTGCGACGATCGGGTGTTCCGCGTCCATTTGCATGCCGTCGATCACGGCGAGGAAGTCGGCCGATCGCAGATGGAAGCGGTCGATGGCGGCGCCCAGCACGCGGGTGGTGGCATCATTCCCCGCACCGCCCGCGTAAAGACCTGCGATGCGCGCCCGCCACGCATCCAGCTCGGCGGTGCTTGCTCGCGCAGGTCGCCTTCGTCATCGGCAATGTCGTCCACGGCGCGGCAGAACGCGTAGATCGCATACATCGCCTGACGACGCTCCGGCGGCAGGACGCGCATGCCGCGATAGAACGATGTTCCGGCGCGGCGAACCGCCGCTTCTACCGCCTGAACGTCTTCGGGGGGCGCCAGGTGCGTCACGGCAGAAACCGCAACGCGCGGACCAGGCTTGCCGCCACGTCGCGCTTCGTCAGCTTCACCCGTGCGGCGAGCGGGTCCTGCCGGCGCAGCCGGCGGGCGAGATGGTGCGCGAGTTCGACGATCACCGCTGTTTCCAGGCGCAGGCGGCGGTCACGCGTGCGGCGGGGTAGTTCGACGGCGGCACGATTGAGCCTGTCCACGCGATCAAGCAGCGTATTGAACACCGCCCGCAGCGCGGGTAATTCGCGCGGGCGCCGCACCGCTTCCACCGTCTCGCCATGCGCGTCGAGCAGATCCTGGGGGAGATAGGACCGGTCGAGCGCATCGAAATCCCGCGCGCAGTCCTGCAAATGGTTCAGCACCTGAAGCGCGGTGCACAGCGCATCGGACGGCTCCCACGTGTCGCGGCTTTCGCCATGCAGGTCGAGCACGTGGCGGCCGACCGGCATCGCGGAATAGCGGCAATACTCATGGAGTTCCTCCCATGACGCGTAGCGCGCTTTCGTGGCGTCCTGGCGGAAGGCTATCAGCAGCTCGGTGGCGTGCGTGGGCGTGGTGCGTGTCTCCGCCAGGCTGTGGCGCAGGTGAAGGGCGCTGGGCGATCCTGCCTCGGTGCGGCCGAGCAGCACGGCCTCCATCACGTCCAGTCGGTGGACTTTGTCATCCGGGGGGAGAACGGGGCTGTCGGCGATATCATCGGCGTTGCGCGCGAAGGCGTAGAACGCATGCACGTGGTCGCGCAGGTCCCGCCGGATCAGCGCCGAGCCGACGGGAAAGTTTTCATCCTCGCGGTCCTTGCCGGACCACGTTTCAACAGTGGAGGAACTCTCCAAGGCGGCAGACTGCGCGGTCAATAGTTCATCCACAGGCACTCGAACCGCATCTCCTTGATGGAATGGGCCTGCTTGGGTTCGGCGTCATACCGGCGCCAGCCTGCGTACAGCCGGTCCATGAGGTCGTTGCGATATCCTGATACGGCCACCTTGGCCTGGCAGCGATGAAGTGCGGCGGCAAGTGCTGCGTGTTCGTCGTCGGGCATCTCGAAGCGGTAGGCGGACCGATCTCCCCGTGTGGCGTGCAAATAGGGTGGATCGCAATAGAACAGGGTGTCGGCTCCGTCATACAACCGGATAACGTCCAGTGCCGGCCGGTTCTCGATTTGCACGCGCAGCAAACGTTCGGCAATGCCGCTCAAGCCCTCCATGCCGCCGAGCCAGCGCGAGACCACGCCCGACATGCCGGCCCGGCTGGTATTCCTGCAATTGGCCCATCGTCCCAGGGTCGCGCTCTGTGCAAGCCCCGTCCGGGTCTGACGCGCGAGCACATAGAATCGTCGCGCCCGCTGGAGATCCGACAGGTCACGCTCATCGCCTGTAAGGGCATGGTAAAACTCCTCGCGGGAGAATGGCGTCAGACCGATGGCGCGTTGCAATTCCGGCCCGCAATCGCGGAGCATGCGGAAGAAGTTCACCAGTTCGCCGTCCATGTCGTTGTAGGTTTCCACCGGTGACGGTGCGCGGTTCAGCAGAACGGCGGCTGATCCGGCGAAGGGTTCGCAATAATGCCGTGCGTCCGGAAGCAGCGGCAGCAGCCAGCCGAGATGGTTGAACTTTCCGCCGTACCAGCCAAACGCGATGTGCTTGCGGCTGCTGCGCTTGAGGATGAGCGGGAGCTGCTCTGCCTTTTCCAGGTAGATCGGTGACACCCGCCGCCCCGTCACGCGTACGCCCGCCCCTTCCACGCCACCCCGCGACCAAGGTGATGATTGGCGGCCGATGCCACCGTGGCCGCCATGTAAAACACCGCGACCAGGGGCAGGAACGGTGTCCACGCGGCGGACAGCCCGAACCGGCGCAGCGTCGGCAGGTAGGACCACGCCATGCCAGCCCAGGCGGCCGCTCCCAGGGCGCGCGCGGCCGCGGGCCCGACGAAGCAGGCGGCCGGCGGCACCAGCCAGACCAGCGCCATGCCGGCCAGGCACAGGATCAAGCGTTGGGGCGAGCGCCGAAGCTGCACGTAGGCGCTGCGCGCAACCATACGCCAAATGTCTGCCGCGCGCGGATACGGCCGGATCGAATGCGCCAGCCCGGAATGGCCGAGCCAGATCGGTCCGCCACGCTTCATCGCCGCTGCCAAAGTGACATCGTCGATCAGGGCGCCGCGGATCGCGCCGATCCCACCGGCGCGGGCCAGCGCGTCGCGCCGTACCAGCGCGGTGCCGCCCGCCGCGGCGGCGGTCGGGCGCAACGGATCGTTCACCCAGGCGAACGGATAGAGCAACTGGAAGAAGAACACGAAGGCGGGGATCAGCGCGCGCTCGGCCCAGGATTGACAGGACAGCGCGACCATTTCGGACACCATGTCGAGCCGCCGGCGCTCGGCCTGAGCAACGAGGGCAGAGACATGCGCCGCATCGTGCACGATATCCGCGTCGGTCAGCAGCACGTAGTCCGATTCGCTTTGCTCCACCCCTTGGGCCAGGGCCCACAACTTGCCGGCCCAGCCCGCGGGCCGCGGGCTGCCGGTCAGCACGTCGAGCCGCCCGTTTGGGTCCGCCAGCGCGCGCGCCACCGCTGCCGTCTGATCGGAGCTGTTGTCATCGACCAGCAGCACGCGGAACGTGCCGGCATAGTCCTGCGCCAGCAGCGACCCCAGGGTTTGGCCGATCAGAGCCGCCTCATCGCGCGCCGGAACGATGGCCGTGACTGAGGGGCGCCATGCTGGCTGGTCAGGGCCGAGGACCGGACCCGATTGCCAGAACCGGCCGTGGCCGGCGAGCAGATACACCCAGATCACCAGCGCCAGCGCGGCGAGGATCGTCATGCGCGCAGCATGCCCGTCGCGCGGAACCAGGCCACGGCGTCCTCTACTGCCAGACGCGCGGGGCGCGGCGCGTAGCCCAGCTCGCGCATCGCCTTCGCCGACGAATAGAACATCTTCTTGCGCGCCATGCGCAGATGATCGCGGGTGACCCGCGGCTCGATGCCGAACCGGCCCAGCGCCTCCATCACCACGGCGATCGGCCAGACCACTTCCACCGGCAAGCGAATGGCAGGCGGCCGCTTGCCGGCGACCTCGGCGATCAGTGTCAGCAACTCGCGCAGGGTCAGGTTCTCGCCCCCAAGGATGTATTTCTCACCCAGCCGCCCCTTTTCAAACGCCAGCGCGTGGCCCTCTGCCACGTCATCCACGTGCACCACGTTCAGCCCCGTATCCATGTAGGCCGGCATGCGGCCGGCGGCGGCGTCCAGCACCATCCGCCCGGTCGGCGTCGGCTTGATGTCGCGCGGTCCCACCGGCGCCGCCGGGTTCACCACCACCACCGGCGCGCCCTGCCGGCCCAGCGCCAGCGCCGCCTGCTCCGCCTCGTATTTGGAGCGCTTGTAGGTGCTGACGATGGCCGAGGGATCGACCGGCGTGTCCTCGGTGGCGGGCGATCCGTCCGGGGTGAAGCCCAGCGCCGCGACGGAGCTGCAATAGACGACCCGCTCCACCCCGGCGTCCTGGGCCGCCCGGATCATGGAAACCGTGCCATCGACATTGGCACGCAGCATCGCGGAGGGATCGGGCACCCAGATGCGGTAATCCGCCGCAACATGGAAGACCGCGCGGGCGCCCGCGGCGGCGCGGTTCAGCGAAGGCGGATCGGTCAGGTCGCCTACCACGATCTCGGCATTCAGGTCCTGGATGTTCCGCCGGTCGCTGCTGGCGCGGACGAGCAGGCGGAGGGCGTGACCGCGCGCCGCCAGGGCGCGTGCCACCGCCGATCCGACAAACCCTGTCGCCCCCGTGATCAAGGTGGGCTGCTCCGCCACCGCATCATCCCCGTGCTGGTTGGGGCCGTTCTATAGCCTGCGCCCGCCGCTCTGGTGTAGAGCGCGCCGGCACAAGGGCCGGCTGGTGAAAAAGCTCTCGCTTCTGCTTGCATTGCTTGGGGTGGTGCTGGGCACGCTCCTGGTCGGCGCCTTCGGCTTTCATCGCGTGTGGGCCACGGTGCTTTCCGTCGGACCGGCGGGGTTCACCGCCATCTGCGTCTGGCAACTGGCCCTGTTCGTCCCGCTCGGACTGGCCTGGGACATGCTGGCCCGGGCCGGCGGCGTGCGGCGGGCGCCACTATTCATTTGGGGCCGCATGGTGCGGGACGCCTCCACCAACCTGCTGCCGTTTTCGCAGGTCGGTGGATTCTTCTTCGGTGCCCGGGCGATCATGCTGCACGGCGTCTCCTGGCCGATGGCCACGGCGAGCATCATCGTGGACCTCACCACTGAATTCCTTGCCGAGGTGGTCTTCGCCGCCATCGGCCTGGGCATCCTGCTCTCGCGCAATCCGACGACGGATTTGCGGCTGCCGCTGGAACTCGGCATCGGGCTTGGCGTGCTGGCGGCCACGGTGTTCGTCTGGCTGCAACGAGGCGCGGGGGACATTTTCGCGAAACTGAGCGCGCGCATCGCCGCACGCCGCATGTCCGGTGCGCAACAGCGCGTGGCGTTGGTGCAGGACGTCATGCGCACGATCTATCGCAGCCGGGGGCGGGTGGCGCTGGGCTTCTTCCTTCATCTGGCCGGCTGGGTTGGAACCGGCTTTGGCGGATGGATCGCCTATCGGCTGATCGGCGCGCGGGTGGATCTTGCCGCGGCGCTGTCGATTGAATCGCTAGTGGCGGCCATTGCGGCTGCCACCTTCGTGGTGCCGGTGAACGCCGGCGTACAGGAGGCCGGTTACACCGGGCTGGGTGCCCTGTTCGGCGTCCCGCCTGAACTGTCTCTGGCGGTGTCGTTGCTGCGCCGCGCACGCGATGTCTTGGTGGGGGTGCCGATTCTGCTCATCTGGCAAGGGATCGAGATGCGGCGGCTGCGCAGCGGCGCGGCGCGGCAAGAACAGTCTGCCACGGAGCCCCGTGCATGAGTTTCACCGGCACCGCCCTACCGCTCGATCCCGATGGTCTGGCCGCCGCAGCGGCGCACGTGGGTGTGGACCCCGTTCTTCTCTGGACGGTGGTTGCGGTTGAAACGTCGGGCTGCGGATTCCTGCCCGATCGGCGGCCGGCGATTCTGTTTGAACGCACGTATTCAGCCGCTTGACCGGCAAGCGGTTCGACGCGATCGCTCCTGCGATCAGCGGACCGCCGGGCGGCTACGGTCCACCCGGCGCCAATC
The DNA here is from genome assembly GCA_963731335.1 of uncultured Pseudomonadota bacterium. Classification (GTDB taxonomy): domain Bacteria; phylum Pseudomonadota; class Alphaproteobacteria; order Acetobacterales; family Acetobacteraceae; genus CAVSUZ01. The sequence continues at coordinate 87,823 of CAVSUZ010000013.1, forward strand.
AATTCACCCGGTTGGAGTTGGCGATCGGCTACGATCGGCGCGCTGCGCTCGAAAGCGCGTCCTGGGGTATCGGTCAGGTGATGGGGTTCAATGCCGGTCCCGCCGGTTTCACCGACGATCTCACCCGCCGCGCCATCGCCGCCTTCATGGCCGCGAACCAGCTTCCGTCGATGGCGCCGACGGACCGGGCATTGTACTCCGCGCTGCTGGATCGACTGCCTGACACGACCGGACGGTCGCCTCCCCACGCGCCCCGATCGCCGGTGCCGCGGTGCCCGGCCCGGGAGCCAGGCCGGCCACGAGCGCCAGAATTTCCCCGGCATGCGCGCGCCACAACGGTCTGGCATCGGCCGGCGGGATGGCCCGTGGCGGATCGGCAATGAAGCGCCGCAGTGCATCCGCGAGACTTGCGGCATCGGGGTCGCAAAGGATCGCGAGCGGCTCGCTGCCGAGTTGTTCGGGCAGACCGCCCACCCCCGTCGCAAACACGAACCGGCCCGCGGCGAGCGCCGCGGCGGCGACGCCGCTCTGCGTCGCTTCACGATAGGGCAGCACCACGGCATCGGCCCAGGCGAGCAGCGGACCGATTTCATGTTCGGCGAACCAGCGGTTGTGGACTGTCACGCCGCCAAGGAGTCGAAGCCGGTTCAGCCCGGGACTGTCGGGCCCGTTCCCTGCGACGCGAAGTTCGAACCTGCCGGCCTCCAGGCGTGCGGCCGCATCCGCCAATAGATCGAGCCCCTTGTAGGCGAGCAGCCGTCCGAAAAACAGCAGCCGCACCGGACCGCCATGGCTCAAGACCGGCGGCGCGGTCCCGAAGACGAACGGCGGATGGTTCAGGCGCAGCAGCTTCGTCCCCGGGCGCACGATCCCGCGCACTTGCTCCAGCACATGCGACGAGAGCACGATCACCGCATCGGCGGAACGCACGAACCGCCGTTGCAGCACCATTTGCAACGGGTAGCCGTCGCCGGCGTGCGCCACGGCATCGTGCACGATCACGGCGAACGGGACCCGCGATCGCCGCAGCGCCCGCGCGAACACCCAGTCGAGCGGCCCCGGCAGCGCGCACACCGCCACATCGGGCCGGCACCGGTGCAGCGCGGAGGCGAGCCGCCATCCCAGCACGGGGAACGTGGCGAACCGGGCGGCGAGACCAGCAGCGGAGCGATATGTGGGCACCGGGAGTTGGCAGTGCGGCGCGAGGGGACCACGCAGGATCTCGGCTTCCTCGGCAAGCGACAGCAGTGCCTCGGTCCCCGGCACCGCGGCGAAGGCCTCGGCAAGATGCGTGGCGTAACGAGGCCCCGCACCCCGGCGCCCCAACTGCCAGACCAGCACCCTCACGCCACGACCCCGAGCGAACGCACCGCATCCGCGAGAGGCTCCGTCCCTAGCCGCAGCACCGCTTCACGCCCGCGGCCGCCCAGTGCCGCACGCGCGGCATCATTGGCGCCGAGCAGGCGCAGCGATCGTGCGGCGGCATCTATGTCCGGCTCGGCCCACTCTGCGTGCGGCGCGTCGTAAACGCCCCTGGGATCGGATACCGGCACCAGGCGGAACGGCACTGGAACGGCGCAGCCTTCGTTCATGAACTCCATGTTGGCCGACCAGCCCGTGGCAACCACGGGGCGGGCCTGCATCATCGCCTCGGCCAGCACCAGGCCGAACCCTTCGCTGCGATGCAGCGACAGGACGATATCGGCGGACGCAATCAGCGCGCGCGAGTCTGCTTCGGTGAGTGTCTCGGTGATCAGGCGGATGTTGGGTACGCCGCGGACCGCATCGAGCAGCGCCGCAAACTCGGACGGGAAGTGGTCCGGGTTGCCGGTCTTGAGGACGAGCATGCAGTCGGGACGGTCGCCGAAGGCGCGGCGAAAGGCCTGCACCGCGGCGATCGGGTTCTTGCGTGCGAAGGACGAAGCGAGGTTGGCGGACACCAGCACGGCAAGAGCGCCGGGTGCGATGCCGAACCGCTCGCGCTGGGGCGGGACGCGTGTGGCCTCCAGAGCCAGCGGGAACGGCACCGCGCGCACCCGGCCCGGCATGAGCAATTCGAGTGCGGCGGCGGCGAAGGCCGACGGCGCCCAGACCTGATGGACGAAACGGGGGCCGAGACGCCAGTCGGGCGCCGCAACCGGCAGCTCCCAGCTCCAGAAGCCGATCACGTGGCGCCCCCGCAGCATACGGCGGGGCAAACGCAAAAGTACCAGCGGCAACGACGGCGGATTGACGTGCAAAGCCAGCGCGTAGCCGGGCGGCGGGATGGTGCATCCCGGTGACGGAAGATCAGCGCTGTGCGCCGGCAGCAGCGGGCCGACATCCATCGCGATGCAGGGAACCCCGAGCGCCTGCAATCCGCGCATCATCCAGCGCGCGGACTCGCCCAACCCCGACGCGCGAGAGAACTCACCCGCCACCGCGATCCCCGTACTGGCGGCTGGCGGGGAGCCCGGGCGAGGCGCGAGCGCGGTCGCCAAGTGCATGACGGCTCGCCGGCGCTGCCGGGATGGCAGGACACGCCAGAGACGGTGCGGCAGCGGCAGGGACGGGGCGGGCTGTGGTTGCCGCATGGCGCCGCGGGTATAAACTCGCGCGATGGATGCACCAAACACGATCCCGCAACTGACGACGGCGGAGATGCTGGCCCGCCTGGCCGGGTTCGACACCACCAGCCGCAACTCGAATCTTGGAGCTGATCGGTTTCGTCCGGGACTGGCTCGATCGCTGCGGCGTGACATACCGCCTCAGCCATGATCCCACGGGCACCAAGGCCAATCTCCATGCGGTGATCGGTCCGCCCGGACCGGGGGGCATCGCGCTGTCGGGCCACGTGGACACCGTGCCGGTGGATGGCCAGGCCTGGAGCGCCGATCCGTTCACGCTGCGCCGGCAGGACGGCCGGCTTTATGCGCGCGGCGCCTGCGATATGAAGGGGTTCGTCGCAAGTTTCCTTGCGGCAGTGCCGGAGCTGGTGCGCCGCCCGCTGCGCAAGCCGGTGCACCTGTTCATCAGCTACGATGAGGAGGTCGGCTGCTTCGGCGCCAACCGGCTGGTGGAGGACATTGCCGAATCCGGCTGGAAACCGGCGCTTTGCGTGGTGGGCGAGCCCTCGGGGATGCAGCCCATCCTGGCGCACAAGGGCAAGCTCAATCTGATGGTGCGGGTGCGCGGTCTGCCGGGCCATTCCAGCCAGCCGGCGCGCGGGGTGAATGCGGTGCACGCGGCAGCGGAGGCCATCGCGTATGTGGCAGAGGAGGCACGGCGTTTCGCCAGCGAAGGGCCGTTCGAGGAGGGGTTCGATCCCCCGCACACCACCATCCATGTCGGCACGATGCAGGGCGGCACGATCCTCAACATCATCCCTGAACGGGCGCAGTTTCACATGGAATGGCGCAACATCCCGGCGGACGATCTGGACCGCGAATACGCCCGGTTGCGCCGGCACGTGGAGACCACGATCGAGCCCGGGATGCAGGCCGTGAACCCCGCATGCGGCTTCGATTACGAGGTGATGGTCCGCATGCCCGGCCTGTCGCTGGCGCCGGATCACGAACTCACCGCGCTGGTTCGCCAGGTCAGCGGCTTCAACAGCACAGGCAAGGTCAGCTACGGGACGGAGGCGGGCTTTTATCAAGAAGCGGGCATTCCCACCATCGTTTGCGGCCCTGGGCATATCGCCCAGGCACATCAGCCGGACGAATGGATCGCCGAGTCCGAGCTTGCCGCCTGTGATCGTTTCATTCGCCTGCTTATTGAACGCGCGGCGGGATAGCGTCTGTGCCGGAGCCGGGGACGGCCCTGCCGAAGTTCGAGGTACGGTTGGAGGTGCCGGATCTGTCACCCTGGCGGCAGGGCAACACCGGCGTGCCCGGTTTCATCACGATCGATTCGCAAGAGGCCGGGCCGCACGTTGCGGTCACGGCACTCGCGCACGGCAATGAGATCGCCGGCGCCATCGTGCTGGCTGACATGCTGCGCACCGGCATGCGTCCCGCGCGCGGGCGCCTGACCTTCGGCTTCATCAATCTGGCGGCGTTCGAACGCTTCGATCCGCTCCAGCCGACACTCTCGCGTTTCGTGGATGAGGACTTCAACCGCGTGTGGCACCCCGGTGTGCTCGAGAGCGCACGCCATTCCGTGGAACTGGACCGCGCGCGAGAAATCCGCCCCCTGATCGACACGGTCGATGTGCTGCTCGATCTGCATTCCATGCTGTGGCCCTCTGATCCGCTGATCCTGTGCGGCGTGCCTGAAAAGGGGCGGACTCTGGCACGCGGTATCGGCGTGCCTGATCTGGTGGTCGCCGACCGCGGCCATGCCGGCGGATTGCGGCTGATCGATTATGCGCGGTTCAGCGATCCCGCCACGCCCTTTGCCGCCAATCTGGTGGAGGCGGGACAGCATTGGACACCTCAGTCGGTTTCCGTGATGCGCGCCACGGTCGCCGGGATCTTGCATCACCTGGCGATCGCGCCGGCGCACCTGGCATTGCCGGAGCGGCGCGCGCAGCGCTTCGCGGAAGTGAGCCGCGCGGTGACAGTCAGTACGCCCTCATTCTCCTTCGTGCAGCCATGGCGTGGCGGCGACGTGGTGGCGCGCCGCAATACGCTGATCGCACTTGACGGCGACGAGGAAATCCGCACCCCGCACGATGACTGCCTGCTGGTGATGCCGAGCCTTCGCCCGAGCCGCGGGCACACCGCGGTGCGGCTGGCTCGTTTCGTGTAAAAGGACGAGACGCATGCGCAATCTGCTCTTGCTGATGATTTTGGCTGGCACTGTCTGCCCGGTGACGGTGCGGGCGCAGCAGCCATCGACACCACCGCAAGGCTTTCTGCTGGGCGAGTGGACGGGCGGTTTGTTTCCGCCACCGACAGTGATTTCGGCGGGGCAGTGCCTGGCGCAGCCGACGGTCATCTTCACGCAGGACGTGGTGATGCGGGCGAGCTTCACCGAGGCCTTCTACGCGCAGCGCATGGTCGAAACCGTCCGCGGCACCGGCAACGGCGTGGTGTTTCGTTTCAGCGCGGCGACCAACCCGCAATCACCATCGTTGACCGGGGTGGGTGGCGGTGATCCGGGCTTTGGCTGCGACAACCCCGATGAATTGACGGTGGAACGGATCGGCCCCAATCAGATCAGCTTTCCGGGTTGCAAGGACTTTCCCTTCCCGTTGGTGCGTTGCCCCGCGGGTTAAACAAGGTCTGGAGAAAGGACGCTCAGATGTCTCGTACAGTGGCGAAGCTGCTGGCCGAAAGCCTTGCCGCGCATGACGTGGACCAGATTTTCTGCGTCCCGGGCGAAAGCTATATCGGATTGACCAACGCGCTGCTGGACCAAAACGACATTCGCATCATCGTATGCCGCCATGAAGGGGGCGCCGGGTTCATGGCGGTGGCCGATGGGCGCATGCGCCCCCGCGCCGGAGTGTGCATGGTCTCGCGCGGGCCGGGCCTGTCCAACGCCATGGTGTCGCTCCACTCGGCGTACCACGACGCCACGCCGATGGTCATGCTGATCGGCCAGGTGGAGCGTGCGGATTTCGGCCGAATGGCGCTGCAGGAACAGCATTACGGCCGGCTGCTTTCGGATGTGACGAAAGCGGTGATCGAGGTGAACGAGCCGGTGCAGGCGTCTGAGGCGCTGGCCCGTGCCTTCCACCTGGCCGAAAGCGGCACGCCGGGACCGGTTGCCGTTATCTTGCCGGAAGACATCTTCGACGAGCCCACCGAGGCCGAGCTGGAACAACCGCGCCCGCGGGCCTTGAGCGGCCCTCGGCCTGCCGATCTCGATCAACTGGCGGTGATGCTGGATCGGTCCGCGCGTCCGCTGATCGTGGTGGGCGGCGCGCTGGTGAGCGACTCACTGTATGACCCCGCCGTGACCGACGAGCTGCGTCAGCTCGCCGAGCGATGGATGCTGCCGGTGTGCCCGACGCATCGCCGTCCGCAACTGTTCGATTCACGCCATCCGAACTACGGCGGCTATATGGGCATCCGCATTCCGCCGAAGCAGATCGGGCTGATGAAACAGGCCGACCTGATGGTCGCGCTGGGCGAGCGCATGACAGACACCGTCAGCCAGTCCTACAGCTTCCCCAGGGCGCCCGTGCCGCAACTGCCGCTGGTGCATGTCTGGCCGGATGCCAACGAGATTGGCCGGGTGTGGCATGTGGAGCTCGGGATGGCCTGCGCGCCGCAGGAGGTCATTCGAGCGCTGCTGGCACGCTCCCCGGCGGGCGCGGACCGGCGGCGCGAGTGGGTGCGAAGTCTGCATGCGATCCACCGGGAGCTGATGGAGCCGGTGTGGGACGCTCCGCCCGACGGGCTCAATTTCGCCGCGGTGGTCGCCGAGGTGAACCGTCATCTTGCTGATGATGCGGCGGTGACATCGGATGCCGGCAATTTCGGCAGCTACATTCACCGGTACCTCGATTTCCGGCCGGGGCAGGTGTTCCTGTCATCCGTGGTCGGGGCGATGGGATCGGGCGTGCCGATGGCGGTGGCGGCGGCGCTGCGCCGCCCACGCTCCCAGTCCGTGGCGTTCGTCGGCGACGGCGGCGCGCTGATGATGGGCAACGAGATCGCGACCGCCGTGCAGTACGGCGTCAGTCCGATCATGATCATCTCGGATAACCGGATGTACGGTCACGATCGGCATGCACAGCCATGTGCGCTATCCCGGCCGCCCGTTCATGGAGGCGACGCGCCTGACCAATCCGGATTTTGCCGCGTGGGGCCGCAGTTTCGGGGCCGAGGGGATCACCATCCGGTCGGAAGCCGAGGTGGCCGACGGCATCGCGCGCGCGTTTGCGGTGAAGGACCGGCCGGTGGTGGTGCACTGCCTGACCTCGGCGGTGCAAATGAGCGCGTGGCGGCGCTATGATCGGGGTGACGCGCTGCCGTAACGGCAAGGCCAAAGGAGGCGTGGCATGGGTGCTTACGAACCTGGGATCCTGACCCGCAACCCCTGGGTACGGCGACGGCCGATCAGCGTGCAGGAATATCACCTGATGGGCGAAACGGGGATTCTGCACGAGGACGATCGGGTTGAGCTGATCGAGGGAGAGATTGTCGCCATGGCGCCGATCGGAAGCGGGCACGCGGGCAGTTCCAACTCACTTACTCGAGCATTGGTGATGGGCGTCGGCGATCGCGGCGTGGTCGCGGCGGGTAACCCGGTTGTGCTCGATGACTTTACCGAGCCGCAGCCGGACTTTACCGTCCTTCGTCCCAGGCCCGACGACTACAGCAGTTTCACACCCCGGCCGGAAGACGTCTTACTGGTCGTCGAAGTGGCGGACTCCAGCCTTCGCTACGATCACGCGATCAAGCTTCCACTCTACGCGCGGCACGGTATCCCCGAGGTGTGGATCGTGAACGTTCCGGCGCGATCGGTGGAGGTGTTCCGACGTCCCGTGGAGGATCGCTATACGGAGGAGTTGCGGATTGGGCGCGATGGCACGCTGGCGATCTCCATGCTGGAGGGTGTCAGTATTCCGGTCTCGGCAATTCTTCGCTGATGCGCCCCGACGCCTTCCGCGGCACGCTTGCCGATCCGACGCCTCCCCCAGGGCTGAGCGATGCCGTCGAAGCGCTTTGGTGGGACGGCAAAGGGGATTGGGACCGCGCGCATCAGTGCGCGCAGCGGGACGATGGACCGGCCGGCAACGCGGTGCACGCCTATCTGCATCGCAAGGAAGGCGATCTTTCGAACGCGCGCTATTGGTACGCGCGGGCAGGCCGGCCGGTGCCGGTGGCATCGCTGAAAGATGAGTGGAACGACCTGGTTGGCGCATTGCTGGAGGAGACAGGTTGATGAACGCTGATGCGAAGAAGACCGCGCTGCGGATGATCCCGTACGGGATCTACGTGCTTACCGCGGATGACGGTGCCGGCAATGTCGCCGCGGCGACGGTGAACTGGGTGACGCAGACGGCGTTCAATCCGCCTCTGATTGTCGTGGGGGTGAAGACCGACTCACATGCCTACGCGCTGGTGAAACAGACGCGCAAATTCACGCTCAACATGCTGGGCAAGGATGGCAAGAACAGTGCGTTCGCGTTCTTCAAACCCGCCAAGCTGGAAGACGGCAAGCTGTCAGGGCACGCGATCCATCGCGGCGCGAACAGCGCGCCCATCCTGGATGCTGCGATCGGCGCCGTGGAGTGCACCGTCACGGACATTGTGGAGCAGGGGGACCACCACGTGGTGGTTGCCGAGGTGACGGAGGCGCATGTGCCGAAGGCAGTGAACGGCCGGCCGGATCAGGCGATCCTGGCGATGGCGGATTTGGGGGATACGGTGTTCTACGGCGGATAAGAACCGGCGGCCAAAGCAGTCGCCCATGGCCGCTCCGCGGAGCAAACCATGGACGACCCTGCTTCACCCCAGCTTCGCGGCGGCGAACTCGTAATTCGCGATCTTGTCGATCCAGTTCTGCAGATAATCCGGACGGCGGTTGCGGAAGTCGAGGTAGTAGCTGTGCTCCCATACATCGACGCCGAGCAGGGCCTGGCCGTCGCCGGTGGCGACGGGATTGGATCCGTTCGGGGTCTTGGTGACCTTCAGCTTGCCGTCCTTGCCGAGGACAAGCCAAGCCCAGCCGGAGCCGAACTGCGTCGCACCAGCCTGCTTGAACGCGTCCTTGAACTGCTGAACCCCGCCGAAATCCTCCTGCAGTTTCTTTTCCAGCTTGCCCGGGATGCTGCCGCCGTTCGGGCTCATGCACTGCCAGAACAGGATGTGGTTCCAGTGCTGGCCGGCATTGTTGAAGACGCCCGCCATGTCTGGCTTGTTGTTCGAGAGCTTGATGATGTCCTCGAGCGACTTGCCCTGGAGCTGAGGGTCCTTCTCGACGAAGCCGTTCAGCGCCGTGACATAGGCCTGGTGGTGCTTGTCGTGATGCAACTCCAGTGTTTCCTGGCACATGCCGCGACCGGCCAGGGCGTTGTGCGAATAGGGAAGGTTGGGAAGTTCGAAAGCCATGAGCGTCCTCCGCCGAAAGGGGTGAGAGCCATTGGTCTCGACCCCGCCTAGCTATGACCCGTCTCCTGGCCCGTCAAGCGCAGGCCCGATTGGGGAGATGGTGCGGCGGGCCGATCCGGACCGGTTCTTCACCTCGCTGTTCGCGCCAACTGACAAGCGCGTGATCCTGTGGACGCTCTACGCATTCAATCACGAACTGGCGCGTGCGCGGGAGGTGACGCGCGAACCGATGGTCGCGCTGATGCGGCTGCGCTTCTGGCGCGACGTGGTGGAAGGCGCACGCCGACAGCATCCGGTGGCGGGGTCGTTGCGCGCGGCGCTGGATGCAGGAGCATTGGAAGCCGGCGATCTGCTTCGCATGATCGATGCGCGCGAGGCGGAGGCAGATGACTCGATTCCGACACGGGAGGCCTGGGAAGAGTATCTGAGCGAGTCAGCGGGCACACTCGCGGTGACCGCCGCGCGGGTGCTGGGCGCGGAGGAGCCGGAGCGGGTGCGCTTGCCGGGCGCAGGATATGGCGCGGCGGGCGTGCTGCGGTCCGTCGGATTCCACGCGGCGCAGGGCCGGTGTCTGTTGCCGGCGGCCATGATCGATCCGGCGCAGGTGATCGCAGAGCCATACTGCGAGGCGGCGCAGGGCGTGATTCGCGCACTCGCGGTGAGCAGCCTGCGGATGCTGCGGCCGATCAGCCTGCCTCGGTCGGTGCTGCCCGCCGCGCTGACTTCGGTGTTTGCGCGCCGTGACCTGCGCCGGCTGCCCGGTGTGCACGACCGCGGCCTCGGCGACCGCGCGGCGGTTGTGGCTGCCTGGCTGGCGGGCCGGTCGTGATGCCGCGGCGATCGCTGTAATCGAATGTTGAAGACCGGCGGCTTTCGGCGGTTTGCATCAGCACACCGCTCAGCACGTCAAGCGCGGTAATGGCGAGAACGGACGATCATCGAGGCCCGCGCCGCGCTCAACCGTGGGTTGTTCCGGCGCAGGGCGGTGCGAAGCGTGGCAATGTCCAAAACGTCGCCGCCGGTGCGCACCCACAGCCAGGGAGCCGGGTCGTGGCTCAGGAGAAGGCCGATACCGGTAACGATTTCGCGCATTCCGTAAAGACGAAGGAGCCTGCGGCGGCGCCGGAGGCCGACTGCGTGCGCGAGGCGCCCGGGCGCCAACACCTCGGCAATGCCGAGGCTGACGCTGAACCAGCCAAGACCGCGGGCGAGGTCATCAAGATGCAGGATGCGGGGCGTGTTCATGGTTTGAGTACCACCTTGATGCAGCCGTCCATCTTGTCGCGAAAGGTTTTGTACATGGACGGTCCATCGTCGAGAGAGACGGTGTGGGTGATGACGAAGGAGGGATCGATCTGGCCGTCCTTGATTCGCTTCAGCAGATCGTCGGTCCATCGGTTCACGTGCGTTTGCCCGGTGCGAATCGTCAGGCCCTTGTTCATCAGGGCACCGAACGGGATCTTGTCGAGCAGACCGCCATAGACGCCGGGAATCGAGAGAATGCCTGCGGGGCGGCAGACATAGATCATCTCCCGCAGCACGTGTGGACGATCGGTTTCCAGCATCACTGCCTGCTTGACGCGATCATACATCGAATTGAACGTGCCGGTGGCGTGCGCCTCGAGCCCCACGGCATCGATGCATTTATCGGGGCCCTTGCCGTGGGTGAGTTCGTTCAGCCGCTCGATGACGCTGTCTTCCTCAAAGTTGATGGTAACGGCCCCCGCGGCGCCGGCCATACTCAGCCGCTCCGGCACTCGGTCGATGCACACCACCTGGCCGGCGCCGAGAAGGATCGCGCTGCGCAGCGCGAACTGGCCAACCGGACCGGCACCCCAGACCGCGACGGTATCGTCCGGCTCTATGTCGCACTGCACCGCCGCCTGCCACCCGGTGGGAAAAATGTCCCCAAGAAACAGCACCTGCTCATCGCTGAGCCCGTTGGGAATTTTCACCGGCCCGACATCGGCATACGGCACCCGCACATATTCCGCCTGGCCACCAGCGTAACCGCCGGTCAGGTGGGTATAGCCGAACAGCCCCGCGGTTGTATGGCCGAACACTTTGTCGGCGATGGGCTTGTTGCGATTGGTCCGTTCACAGACGGAGAAGTTGCCGCGGCGGCACTGGTCGCATTCACCGCAGATGATGGTGAACGGCACCACGACCCGGTCACCCACTTTCAGCTTGTGGGAGGCGCCGGGGCCGACCTCCATCACCTCGCCCATGAACTCGTGGCCCATGATGTCTCCGGCTTTCATGCCGGGCATGAAGCCATCGTAGAGATGCAGGTCGGAGCCGCAGATGGCGCAGCTTGTGACGCGGATGATGGCATCACGCGGCTCCTCGATGCGCGGATCGGGGACCTGGTCGCAACGGATGTCCTGTTTCCCGTGATAGCACAAAGCCCGCATCGTGGCGTGTCTCCGTCGTCGCTGGACGGGAACAAACCTTGGGGGCGGCGAGTTCGGGGCGAATGGCGGCGGTTCACCCGGATGTGCGATTGGTAGGAAAATATGCTTGACACTTGGTGTTAATAATGATAACTAATGCGGACACCCATACCGGCCCGGAGCCTGATGAAGCCGCTGCACGTGGTTGCCGCCGTCGCCAACCCGATCCGCTGGAAGAGCCGGATCACGTTGTTCAAGGCGTTCGCGCAGCACATGCTGGATTCGGGCGTGAAGCTGACGGTCGTGGAGTGCGCGTATGGCGAGCGGCCGTTTGAGCTTGCGGGAATGGCGCATATCAATCACGTGCCGGTACGCGCGAAGACGCTGGCCTGGACCAAGGAGAACCTGCTGAATATCGGCTTTTCGCGCCTGCCGGACGACTGGTCCTATGTGGCGTGGATCGACGCCGATATTACCTTCCGCAAGAACGGCTGGGCCGGTGAAACGGTACATGCGCTGCAGCAGTATGATTTCGTGCAGCCATGGTCGGACTGCTATGATCTCGGGCCGAATGATGACCATCTGGCGGCGCATCGCAGCTTCTGCCGCATGGTGCATGACGGTAGGCCTATCGTGCCGTCGGGCAAGGCGGGCTACACGTTCGCTCATCCGGGATATGCCTGGGCCGCGACCCGACGCGCGCTGACCCTGGTCGGCGGGCTGATCGACACGGCGGCGCTGGGCGCGGGCGATCACCACATGGCGCTGGCTCTGATCGGACGGGTGAAGGAGAGCGTGCCGGGCGGGGTGACGGCGGGATACCTGGCGCCTCTGCTCCGCTGGCAGGGTCGGGCGGCGCAGCATATCGCCGGGAACATCAGCTACGTGCCGGGCAGCATCGAGCATGGCTGGCACGGATCGAAGGACAAGCGCGCGTATGTGAATCGCTGGACGATCATCACCCAGAATGGGTTCGACCCGTCCACCGACCTGATGCGCAACACGTGGGGTGTGCTGGAACTCGCGGGCAACAAGCCGAAGTTGCGGGATGATATCGACCGGTATTTCCGAAGCCGATGCGAGGATGCGAATTCGTTGTAGGCGGTAGAGTTGGCTTTCATCGCGGGGTCACCACTCGCTTGCGCCTTGGGGCAGGCGCAAGCCAAGTGCCGCGATGACGGGCTGCGCAGTGGATCGGGGCGGCAGGGTGATTTGGTGGGTCAACCCGCTGCCACGACCACTGCGCAGGCTCGCCCTTGTGAGATCAGTTACCCCGCGGATCGAGCGCGTCGCGCAGGCCGTCGCCCACCAGGTTGAACGACAGCACGCAGAAGAAGATCGCGAGTCCGGGAAAGATCGCGAGCCACGGCGCCTGCGTCAGGAACTGTTGCGCGGCGTTCAGCATCGAACCCCATGACGGCAGCGGCGGCTGCTGACCGAGGCCGAGAAAGGACAGGCTGGCCTCGGCGATGATCGCCTGGGCGATCGACAGCGTCGCCTGGACCAATACGGGCGGGACGATGTTCGGCGCGACGTGGCGCACCGCGACGCGCCAGGGCGGATTGCCGATGGCCCAGGCAGCCTCGACGTAATCGAAGCTGGACGCCTCCATGGTTGCCGCACGCGCGACGCGCATGAAGCGCGGTGCGGTGCTGACGCCGATGGCGATCATCGCGTTGGTCAGATCGGGGCCGAGGAACGCCGCCAGCGCGATCGCCAGGATCAGGAAAGGGCAGGCAAGCATGGCGTCGATGATGCGGCTGAGGACGGCATCGACCCAGCCGCCCACGAACCCTGCGATGATACCCATCGGTATGCCGATGGCGCCCGCGATGGCGACCGAGACCACGCCGGCCAGCATCGAGGCTCGGGCGCCGTAGATCACCCGTGCCAGCACATCGCGTCCCAGCTCGTCGGTTCCCATCCAGTGCGCCCAGGAGGGCGCCTTGCGGATCGCGAGCCAGCTCGTTGCCAGCGGATCATACGGCGCAATCAGCGGCGCCAGCACCGCAATAAGAATGAACGTGATGATGACGACGGCGCCCAGCACCGCGGCGGGACGCTGGCCGAACCGGATCGCTGCGAGCCGCCCCGGGCTGAGGACCGGCGGGATCGCACCGGCGACGGTCGCGCTCATGTCGGTGCGCAACCGCGGATTGATCAGCACGTACAGGATGTCGGCGATCAGGTTCAGTCCGACATAGAGGAAGGCGGTGACCAGCACCACGCCCTGCACCACCGGGTAGTCCCGATTGAACACCGCATCCACAATCATCTTGCCGAATCCCGGGATGCTGAACACCTGCTCCGTCAAAACCGCCCCGGATAGCAGCGTGCCGAGTTCGAGGGCGCCGAGCGTGACGACCGGGATCAGGGCATTGCGAAGCGCGTGGCGGGTGATGACCAGACGCTCCGACAGGCCCTTGGCGCGCGCGGTCCGCACATAATCCTGCGACAGTGCGCCCAGCATCGCGCTGCGCGTATGGCGCATCAGGACGGCGGAGATCGCATTCCCAAGCACGAAGGCTGGCATGATCGTGGTGGCGAGCGACTGCTGCCAATTCTGCGTCAGCGGCACGTAGCCCGAGGGCGGCAGCCAGCCGAGATCCACCGACACGAGCAGGATCAGCATGATGCCGAGCCAGAAGGTCGGGGTGGAAAGGCCGGCCAGCCCGATGGCGTTGGCCAGCCAGTCCCAGGCGGTGTTGCGTTTCACCGCCGCGAGCACCCCGGCAGGCACGCCGATAAGCACGGCGATGATGAACGCCATGACGCTGAGCTGCAGCGTGACAGGCAGTTTTTGCTCGATCAGTTGGGTCACCGGTTCACGGTTGCGCCAGGAGTAGCCTAGATCGCCGTGCAGCACCTTGCCGAACCAGTGCACGTACTGAACGGGGATCGGCTTATCGAGCATCAGCTCGGTGCGGATCTGCGCGATCACGGCAGGGTCCTGATCTTCCCCGGCGATCACGCGGGCCGGATCGCCCGGCATAAGCTGTTGGAGGCAGAACACCAGCACGCTGACCAGCAGAAGGGTGGGGATGATCTGCGCGAAGCGCAGACCGAGGTGACTGCCCATGCTATTTCTCCATGTGCAGTCCCTGGAGGCGGATCATGCCGTCGGGGATGGGGCGGAAGCCCTGGAGCTTCACGGTCATCGCCGGCGTGTTCTTGGGATTGTAGAGATAAAGGATCGGCAGATCGGTCCGCTCCTGGTCCCACATCTTCTGATAGAGCGCGTTCCGTTGTCCGATGTCGCTTAGGGTGCGGGCCTCATCCAGCGCATGGTCCACCACCGGGTTGGAATAGCCGCTCACGTTGTTGCGCTGCCCGGTGTGCAGGAAGGCGTAGGTATTGCCGTCGATATCGACCCGGCCGGACCAGCCGATCTGATAGGCCTGGAAGTTGCCGTTGTAGGATTCCTGCAAGGACGAGGCGAACTCGGTCGCGCGGATCTTCACCGCGAACCCGGCTTCGGCCGTCATCGCCTGGATCACCTGGGCAAGCTGCAACTGGTCCGGATTGTTGGGGACCATGAGTTCGACCGGAACCGGCGTCTGCACGCCCGCCTGCTTCAGCAGCGCCTTGGCCTTGTTCACGTCCCGCGCCGGGGGCTGGATGGACTTGATGAAGAACGGCGAGCTTTCGGGCACCGCCTGGGCGGTGGGCGTGAACAGGCCGTTGAACACCACCTGCATCGCCGCCTTGCGATCGATCGCCAGCTCGAACGCCTGGCGCACGAGATTGCTCTTGCCGATCGGCGAATTGGCCTGCGCACCGTGATTGGTGTTGAAGGTGATGCCGACATAGCCGAGGTTGTCCGACATCGCGAGCCGCAGATTCGGGTCTGCCTTCACCGCGGCGACGTCACTGGGGACGATGTATTCGGCAAGATCCACCGCGCCGGCCTTCAGGTTGGCGAGCCGGACCGAGGAATCCGTCAGCACCCGATAGATCACATGGTCGAAGTGGATGTCCTTGGCATCCCAGTATTGATCGAACCGATCGAGCGTAATGTGGTCCTGCGGCGATCGCTCGGCGAACTTGAACGGTCCGGTGCACACCGGATGCAGGCCGAAATTCTTGCCCTCCTGCGCGGCGGCCTTTGGCGCCAGGATCATGCCGGACCGATCAGCAAGCTGCGACAGGAAGGGTGAGGACGGCGCCTTCAGGACAACGCGGACCGTCAGCGGATCGACCACCTGCACCTGGTCGATGCTGTTGATTTCGCTTTTGCGGAAACTGCCCTCCATCGTGAGGTAGCGGTCGAAGGTGGCCTTCACCGCATCGGCGTCGAGCTTCTCGCCATCCTGGAACAACACGTTGGGGCGGAGGTGCAGGACAAGGGTCTTGGGGTCCGCCCATTCATAGCTGGTGGCGAGTTGGGGCACGATCTCCAGCTTCTCGTTGATATCGAATAGCTTGTCGCACAGCCCGGCATAGACGATCCGGCCGACATAGGTGCTGGAGAGGGTGGGATCGAGGATGTCGGCATCCTCGCGCAGCGCGATGCGCAGCGTGGATTGCGGGGTTTGTGCCTGGGCCGGGATTTGCAGCAGCGGTCCAGCCAGCATCGCGGCGCAGGCCGCCAGCACCAGGCGCATCGGACGGTCTCCCATTTGCTTGCGGGCAGTGTTGCCGTCTTCGGCGAAACTCATCAACCCTGGGTCGATGCGAATTCCGAGTCCCGATCTGATCGACGTCGTTCTGCTGGGGGCCGGCCACGCGCATGTCGAGGTGCTGCGGCGTTTTGCGATGCGGCCGGAGCGGCGGCTGCGGCTCACGTTGATCGGGCGAGAGGCGCAGACCCCGTATTGCAGAATGCTGCCGGGGCTGATCCGCGGAGATTACACATTCGACCAGGCGCATATCGACCTGGCGCCGCTGAGCCTCAGCGTGCGGGGCACGGCTGATCGTGGCCGAGGCACAGGCGATCGACCTTGCGGGACGCAGCGTGACGGTTGGCGGCCGTCCCCCCATTGCGTTCGATCTCCTGTCGGTGGATGTGGGCGGCGAGCCGGCCATGCCGGATGGTGCGGGCATTCCGGT
This sequence comes from uncultured Pseudomonadota bacterium, assembly GCA_963731335.1. Lineage (GTDB taxonomy): Bacteria > Pseudomonadota > Alphaproteobacteria > Acetobacterales > Acetobacteraceae > CAVSUZ01. Next base: position 104,255 of record CAVSUZ010000013.1, read on the forward strand.
GAAACCGATCGGGCAGTTTCTGGCCCGGCTTGATTCGTTGGTGCCTGCCCTGCGGCCGGATCGCCGCATCGCGATCGTGGGCGGCGGCCCAGCCGGCGTGGAATTGGCGCTGGCTCTGGCGCGGCGGTTCGCGAACCAGGCGCGGGTCGCGCTGGTCACCGCGGACGCCGAGCCGATCTCCGCTGCGCCGGTTCGGGCCCGGGCAGCGGCTCGGGCAGCGCTGGTCGAGGCCGGCATCGAGGTGGTGTGCGGCGTCAGCGCCGGGCCGCTGCAAGACCGTCGCCTGGTGCTGTCGGACGGCAGCTATCTCGAGGCGGATGCGGCACTGTTGGCGACCGGCGTGCAGGGGCCAGGGTTCCTGGCGGAATCCGGCCTGGCCTGCGACCCGAGCGGTTGCGTGCTGGTGGATGCCACGCTTCGCAGTGTGAGCCATCCGTTCGTGTTCGCCGCAGGGGACTGCGCCGCGCTGGATCGGCGCGCCCTGCCGAAAGCCGGCGTATGGGCGGTACGGGCCGGGAGGCCGTTGGCCGAGAACCTCGCCCGCGCCGCCATGCGCCGGCGATTGCGGCCCTGGCGGCCGCAGAAGGACGCGCTGGTGATCCTGGGCCTGGGCGGCGGCCGGGCGCTGGCGTGGCGCAACGGGATGGCGCTGTGGGGCGGCCTGATCTGGCGCTGGAAGGATTGGATCGACCGCCGCTGGATGCGACGCTTCGATCTTCGTATGGAGCCCGCTTCCGCAGCGCCGCTTCGGTGCGGCGGAGGCGGCGCCAAGGTGGGCGCGGAAGTCGTCGGGGCGCTGCTGTCCGGACTGTCCGGAGCTCCGGCCGAGGGTTCGCTGGTGGGGCTGGAAGCGGCCGACGATGCCGCGGTGCTGAAGCCTCCGCCCGGCATGGCAGTGGTGCAAAGCGTGGACCACTTCCGCGCCTTCATCGACGATCCGTTCGTGTTCGGGGAGATCGCGGCGGCGCACGCGCTGTCTGACCTGTACGCCATGGGCGCTCGGCCGTGGACCGCGCTGGCCGTCGCGGCCGTGCCCTATCTGAGCGGCAAGAAAATGCACGCGGACCTGGCGGCCATGATGCAGGGCGCAGCCCGCGTGCTGGAGGCGGACGGTTGCGCGCTGGTGGGCGGGCACTCCGGCGAGGGGTTGGAGGCGGCACTGGGGTTCGCCGTGACGGGCCTGGTTGATCCTCGGCGGTTATGGCGCAAGAGCGGTTTGTCGATGGGCGACGCGCTGGTGCTGACCAAGCCGTTGGGCACCGGGGTGATCCTGGCCGGGCATATGCGGGGGCTTGCCAAGTCCCGCTGGCTGCTGGGGGCGCTGGACAGCATGCGCCGGACCAATGGTGCGGCCGCGCGGGTGCTGGGGCAGTTCGGCGTGACGGCCTGCACGGACGTGACCGGCTTCGGACTGGCCGGCCATCTGTCGGAGATGCTGCGGGCCTCGGGCGTGGGGGCCGTGGTGCGATTCGACGACGTGCCGGTGCTGCCGGGTGCGGAAGAACTGGCGGCTCAAGGTGTGGCGAGCTCGTTGGCGCCCGAGAATCGGCGGGTGCTGCCGGATGGGGCAACCGGCCCGGCGGCGGAGCTTCTGGCGGACCCTCAGACGTCGGGCGGGCTGCTGGCGGGGGTTCCGCCAGGGCGCGCCGCGGGGTGCATCGCGGCACTGGCGGCCGCGGGGGTGGAGGCGCGGGTGATCGGGGAGGTCACGGCGGGGGGTTCGTGTTGGTCTGAGGGGTTTCAAAGCCGGACGGGGGTTGCTATCTGGGCCGGGCTGGTCGGGCGCATAGCTCAGTTGGTAGAGCAGCTGACTCTTAATCAGCGGGTCCAAGGTTCGAAGTCCTTGTGCGCCCACCAAGGTGATCCCTGTCCGACCGGAAGCAGGGATGACCTACCCTCATCGGCGCACCTCCGCTTGGCCCAGAGGTCCGGACCACGTTCAATTGCCGTGGTGCACCAAACGCTCGCCGTCAAGCGCGGAAGCTTGCGCACCCCCGCTGCCGCGGGGGCTACGCAATCAGCCGTTCTTACCCGGCGAGATCGAACCGGTCCAAATTCATCACCTTAACCCACGCCGCGACAAAGTCTTTGAGGAACTGCGGCATCGCGTCAGCGCAGGCGTAAAGCTCGGCCAATGCCCGCAGCTCGGAATGCGAGCCGAAGATCAGATCGACGCGGGTGGCTGTCCACTTGAGCTCATCCGTCTTGCGGTCGTGTCCCTCGTAAACACCTTCTTCCGCGGCGGGCTTCCAGGAAACTCCCATACTGAGCAGGTTGACGAAGAAGTCGTTGGTCAGTGTTTCCGGCCGGTTGGTGAAGACGCCGTGCTTGGAGCCGCGGTGATTCGCGCCGAGCACCCGAAGCCCGCCGAGAAGCACAGTCATTTGCGGCGCGGTGAGGTTCATCAAGTTCGCCTTGTCGACCAGCGCCTCCTCCGGCGCCATCCACTGCCTGCCGCTGAGATAGTTGCGGAAACCATCGGCCAGCGGCTCGAGCACGGAGAAGGACTCGGTGTCGGTCTCCTCGCGCGAGGCGTCCATGCGTCCCGGCGTGAACGGGACCCTCACGTCGTAGCCGGCCGCCTTCGCCGCCTTCTCGATTCCGACACTCCCCGCAAGAACGATCAGGTCGGCCAGTGAGACTTTCTTGCCGCCGGTGGCAGAGGCATTGAACTCCCTCTGGATCCCTTCGAGCGTCCGCAGAACCTGGGCGAGCTGCGCCGGGTCGTTCGCCTCCCAGTCCTTCTGCGGGGCGAGGCGGATGCGCGCGCCATTGGCACCTCCGCGCTTATCGGAGTTGCGGTAGGTCGAGGCCGAGGCCCACGCGGTTGAAACGAGCTGGGAGACCGAGGTACCCGAGGCCGCGATTTTCGCTTTCAGGGCAGCGATGTCCTGGTCGTTCACCAGCGGGTGATCGACCTCGGGGACCGGATCCTGCCAGATCAGCGTCTCTTTCGGGACGAGCGGGCCGAGATAGCGAATCTTCGGCCCCATATCGCGATGCGTCAGCTTGAACCACGCACGCGCGAACGCATCGGCGAACTGATCCGGGTTCTGATGGAAGCGGCGCGAGACCTTTTCGTACGCCGGATCCATCCGCAACGACAAGTCGGTCACCAGCATGGTCGGTACGCGCTTCTTGTTCGGGTCGAACGGATCGGGGACATCCGCCGGCGCGTCCTTCGCGGTGAACTGCCACACCCCGGCCGGGCTCTTGGTCAGTTCCCATTCGTAGTTGAACAGGTTGTCGAAGTAATAGTTACTCCACTTGGTCGGCGTCTGCGACCAGATCACCTCCGGACCACCGGTGATGGCGTCCGGGCCTATGCCGGTGCCGAACTTGCTCTTCCAGCCCGAGGCCCTGGTCCTCGACCCCGCCGCCCTCGGGTTCCGCGCCGACGAACGAGGGATCGCCCGCGCCGTGGGTCTTGCCGAAGGTGTGCCCGCCGGCAATCAGCGCCACCGTCTCCTCATCGTTCATCGCCATGCGGCGGAACGTCTCGCGGATGTCAATGGCGGCCGCCACAGGGTCCGGCTTGCCGTTCGGGCCTTCGGGATTGACGTAGATCAGGCCCATCTGAACGGCGCCGAGCGGTTCGGCGAGCTGGCGTTCGCCGCTGTAGCGTTCGTCGCCCAGCCACGTCCCCTCGGGTCCCCAGTAGAGCTCTTCGGGCTCCCAAACGTCCTTGCGGCCGCCGCCGAAACCGAAGGTCTTGAAGCCCATCGATTCGAGCGCGGCGTTGCCGGCCAGGACCATCAGATCGGCCCAGGAGAGCTTGCGGCCGTATTTCTGCTTGATCGGCCAGATCAGCCGGCGCGCCTTGTCGAGATTCGCGTTGTCGGGCCAGCTACCGAGCGGGGCGAAGCGCTGCAGGCCGGCGCCGGCGCCGCCGCGCCCGTCGCTGATCCGGTAGGTGCCGGCGGCGTGCCAGGCCATGCGGATGATCAGTCCGCCGTAATGGCCGAAATCGGCTGGCCACCAGGGCTGCGACTCGGTCATCAAGGCGCGCAGGTCGTTGACGACGGCATTGAGATCGAGGCTCAGGAACTCCTTCTTGTAGTCGAAGTCCTCGCCCATCGGATCAGACAGGTTGGAATGATGGCGGAGCACGTCGAGGTTGAGGCGATTCGGCCACCACTCGCGGCTTCCTCTACCACGCCCGCGATGCACGACCGGGCACTGGGCAGTCTGGCTTCCGTCCATATAGCACCTCCGACTTAGCCCTTCCGAGTTGGGCATTTTGGGTTGCCGGAACCTACCTGGATTGCGATGATAGGCGCAAGCCACGGTTCCCAATCATGTTAATAGCTGCAAACTATCACGCCGGTGCGCTCGGCCAGGTAAACCTCAGCGTACGCGATCTGCGCTACCTGCTCGCAGTGGCCGAGCACCGGCATTTCGGCCGCGCCGCGGAGGCCTGCGGGGTCAGCCAGCCGACGCTTTCGGTGCAGGTGCGCAAACTGGAGGAGCTGCTCGGCGTCGCTTTGTTCGAGCGCACTGCCAAGGCGGTCGCCCCGACCTATGCCTGCGAGCGGCTGATCGGCCATGTGCGGAGCGCCGTGGCCGAGGTGGACTCGTTGATGGCCGAGGCCCGTGATCTGCGCGACCCGCTGGCAGGACGGTTCCGGCTGGGCATCATCCCGACCTTGGCGCCCTATTTGCTGCCGCTGGTTTTCGCGGCGTTGCGCGAGGCGCTGCCGGCACTGGAGCTTGAGCCGTGGGAGGACGTGACCGCCGCGCTTCTGCCGCGGCTCCGGGCCCATGAGCTGGATGCCGTCCTGCTCGCGACGGAGGTGGTGGGCCCGGACCTCAGGAGCCGGCAACTTTTCTCGGAACCCTTTCTGGCCGCGCTGCCGCCCGAGCATCCGCTTGCGGCGCAGGCAGTGGTGGCGGAGACCGAGCTGGCGGATGACATCCTGCTGCTCGCGGACGGCCATTGCCTGCGCGACCAGGCACTGGCGGCGTGCGGCGGGAGCGAGCCGCTCGGCGGCCGGCTGCGGGCAACCAGCCTGTCCACGCTGCTCAACATGGTCGCCGCCGGTTACGGGACGACGCTGATCCCGTGGCTCGCCGCCGGCGTGGCGCAAGATTGCGGCATCATACTCCGGCCGCTGGCCGCGCGGACCGACCGCGCGATCAACATAACCTGGCGCGCCCATTTCCCGCGCCTCGCCGCGGTTGCGGCGGTGGGCGAGATCATCGGCGGCCGGCTGCGCGTCTTTGCCGGCGACGGCACGTTCGCTCCGGAGATCCCTGCGCGGGGCTTGTCATAGCGGTCATGCGGCCGGATCCGCCTCGGGAGCGTTGACCGAGGTTCCGATGCTGATGAGGCGGATTCGAGTGCCCTCGACACCGAGGGCGATCCGCCCTTCGCGGAGGTCGATCGCATCGGCGCCGAACAGGTCGCGGCGCCAGCCGCGCAGAGCGTCGATGTTGCTCTCGCCCAGGGCGATGCGGTCGAGGTCTTCGGCGGTGGCGACCAGGCGGGGCGCCACGTCATGCGCCTCGCACTTGGCCCCAAGCAGCACCTTCAGCAACGCGACCAGCGCCGGAGAGGGCCGCGGCGCGTCACGATTGCCGCGGGTTCCCGGCGGGAGCGTGTCCTCCGGCAGGGATTTCGCCTCGGCGATGGCGGAGAGCAGGGCAGCGCCGGTGCGGCCTTCGGCGAAACCGCGGGTGATGCCACGGGCGCGGGACAGTCCCTCGGCCGAGGATGGCGCGGTCGCGGCGATTTCCAGCAAAGTTTCGTCGCGCAGCAGCCGCCCGCGGGGAATGTTGATGCGCTGCGCTTCGCGCTCCCGCCAGGCGGCCAGGGCGCGCACCATGCCGAGATAGCGCCGGTTGTTGCTGCGTGGCCGCAAACGCAGCCACGCTTCGTCCGGGTCCACCCGATAGGTCGCGGGATCGGCGAGCACCGCCATCTCCGCCGCCACCCAAGCGAGCCGGCCCTCGGCGGCCAGCCGGTCGCGCAGCTTCTCATACACCGTGCGCAGGTAGGTCACGTCGGCCGCGGCGTAGGCGAGCTGCGCCGGCGACAGGGGCCGAGCCGACCAGTCGCTGAACCGATGCGCCTTGTCGATCTGGCCGCCCGCGAGGGAGGCAACCAGCGTGTCGTATCCCGTCTGGTCGCCAAAGCCGGCCACCATGGCCGCCACCTGGGTATCGAACAGCGGGGTCGGCACGGCGCCGAAGCGCAGGACGAAAATCTCGATATCCTGCCGGGATGCGTGGAACACCTTGATGACGGACTGATCGGCCAGAAGCTCGCCCAGCGGCGCCAGATCCATGCCGTCCGCCAAGGCGTCGATGATCGCGACCTCGTTCGCGCCGGCCACCTGCACGATGCAGAGTTCGGGCCAGTAGGTGCGCTCCCGCATGAATTCGGTGTCGATGGTGATGAAGGGTTCGGCGCGCAGGCGGTCACACAGTTCCGCCAGGCCTTGGGCCGATGCGACCAGCGTTGGTGCGGGAAATCGCTGGGCGGTACGGGGCATGGCGGGGCTTCTACACCGGCAGCGTGGGGCGGCAAGGGCTGTTGACTTATGGTGAACGGCCGCTATATCCGGCCGCTTCCCGGCTGGACCGCCCAGCGGCCCGGTGCCCGTGGCGTTTAATATGCTCGCAGGGATCGTTCCGATGTTCGCAGTCATCCGCACCGGCGGAAAGCAGTATCGCGTCACGCCGAATGCGGTGCTGAAGGTGGAAAAGCTGGAGGCGGAGCCGGGCGAGACCGTCACCTTCACCGACGTACTTGCGGTGGGGAACGAGGGTGGCGTGTCGGTGGGGGCGCCGCTGGTCGAGGGCGCCAGCGTGACCGCGACGGTGATCGCGCAGGACCGGCTGGAAAAGGTGATCATCTTCAAGAAGCGGCGGCGGCAGAACAGCCGGCGCAAGAACGGCCACCGCCAGCATGTGACCGTACTGCGGGTGGCGGGCATTGCCGGTCTGTCCGGCACCGCCGGTGCCGGCGCGGCACTTGCGGTTGGAGAGACCGCGGACGAGGCGGGCGCTCCGCCGACGGAAGGAGTGGCCTGAGATGGCACACAAGAAGGCAGGCGGATCGTCCCGCAACGGGCGCGATACCGAAGGAAGACGGCTCGGGATCAAGAAGTTCGGCGGTGAGCCGGTCGTCGCCGGCAACATCATCCTTCGTCAGCGCGGCACCAAGTGGAAGCCGGGTCAGAATGTCGGCCTCGGGCGTGACCACACGATCTTCGCGCTGATCGACGGCCGGGTGCTGTTTCAGCGCAAGGCAGACGACCGGGTGCACGTCTCCGTTCAGGCCGAGGCGAAGGCGGCGGAGTAGTCGCGTCGCGGCGCTGCTTGCGCCGAGGTTTGCAAGATGAAGTTCCTTGACCAGGCCAAGATCTATCTCCGCTCCGGCGACGGCGGCGATGGCGTGGCGAGCTTCCGGCGCGAAAAGTTCATCGAGTTCGGCGGCCCCGACGGGGGCAACGGCGGCAAGGGCGGCGACATCGTCTTCGAGGCGGTGCCCAACCTGAACACGCTGATCGACTTCCGCTACACGCAGCATTTCCGCGCCAAGAAGGGCGGCAACGGTGCCGGGCGGGACATGACGGGGGCGAATGCGCCGGACGTGGTGATCCGGCTACCGATCGGCACGCAGATCCTGGACGACGATCGCGAGACAGTGCTGGCGGACCTGGCCAAGCCGGGTCAGCGGGTGATGCTGCTGCACGGCGGTGATGGCGGCTTCGGCAATACGCACTACAAGTCCTCCACCAACCGGGCGCCACGACGCGCCGACAAGGGATGGCCGGGCCAGGAGCGCTGGGTGTGGCTGCGCCTGAAACTGATCGCCGATGCGGGGCTGGTCGGCCTGCCGAATGCCGGGAAATCGACCTTCCTGGCTGCCGCCTCCGCAGCGCGGCCGAAGATCGCCGACTACCCGTTCACCACGCTGCATCCGCAGCTTGGTGTGGTGCGCCTGTCGGTCACCGAGGAATTCGTGCTCGCCGATATCCCCGGCCTGATCGAGGGCGCCCATGAAGGCGCCGGTCTGGGCGACCGGTTCCTCGGCCATGTGGAGCGCTGCGCCGTGCTGCTGCACCTGATCGACGGTGCGGCCGGCGATGTTGTCCATGCCTGGCGAACGATACGCGAGGAGCTGACGTCTTATGGCGGCGGGTTGGCCGACAAGCCTGAACTGATCGGGCTGAACAAATCGGACGCCATGACGCCGCGGGAGGCATCGGCGCGCCGGTCCGCGCTGCAACGCGCCTCCGGCGGACGGGTGATGCTGCTGTCAGCCGCGACCGGCGCGGGCGTGCCGGAGGTGCTACGCGAGCTTCAGCAGATGATCGTGGCCGCGCGCCAGGATCGCGCGGCATGATGCCGCGCCTGGCCGAGGCGCGCCGCCTGGTTGTGAAGATCGGCAGCGCCCTGCTCGTGGACCAGGATAGCGGCGCGTTGCAGGGCGATTGGCTGGCGGGCATGGCGGAAGACATCGCCGCGCTGCGGCAGCGGGGGACCGATGTGATCGTTGTGTCCTCGGGCGCCATCGCGCTGGCCCGCCCGTTGCTTGGCCTGCGTCAGCAGCGCCTGCGGCTGGAAGAGAAACAGGCCGCCGCGGCGGTCGGACAGATCCGCCTGGCGCAGGCCTGGAGCACCGCGCTGCTCGACCAGGGCCTTACCGCCGCACAGCTTCTGCTGACGCTTGATGACACCGAAGACCGGCGGAAGTACCTCAACGCGCGCGCCACGCTGAGCATGCTGCTCAGCCTCGGCTGCGTCCCGGTGATCAACGAGAATGACACGGTGGCGACGGCGGAAATCCGTTACGGCGACAACGACCGGCTGGCGGCCCGCGTTGCCGAGATGATGGAGGCCGATCACCTGGTGCTGCTGTCGGACATCGACGGGCTGTACACCGCCGATCCGCGCTACACCGCTGACGCCACGCACATCCCGCTGGTGGAGGCGATCACGCCGGAGATCGAGGCGATGGGCGGCGAACCGCCTCCCGGTTATTCATCCGGCGGCATGCGCACCAAGCTCGCCGCGGCGCGCATCGCCACCCAGGGCGGCTGCGCCATGGCGATCGCGTTCGGACGAACGGAGCGCCCGATTTCCGCGCTGCTGGAGGGTGCGCGCTGCACCTGGTTTCTCCCTGCGCCGGAGGGCCGCTCCGCCCGCAAGCGCTGGATTGCCGGCGCGCTGGCCCCGCTCGGCGTCCTCGTCATCGATGCCGGCGCGGCACGCGCGCTCGCCGGCGGCCGCTCCCTGCTTCCGGCCGGCGTGCGCCGTGTGGAGGGGAGCTTCGAACGTGGCGATCCGGTGGTGGTGCGCGGGCCTGGACGGTACCGATCTGGCGCGCGGCCTGTCCGCCTATGGCAGCGCCGATGCAGCGCGCATCGCCGGCCATCGATCCGATGAGATCGAGACCATCCTGGGCTGGCGAGGCCGCGACGAGATGATCCATCGGGACGATCTCGTGCTGATCTAACGGCGGCGGCCACCCGTTTGCTTGCCGACAATTGCGTTGTCCCCCTATGCTGCCTCGGAAACCAAAAAAGGGGGACGGAATATGCTTCGACACAGCACCCGTTGGGGCGCTTGCGCCATGGCGCTCGCCGCCATGATCGGCATAACAGGGCGATCACACGCCCAGAACGTGAAGAGCCCGACGTTGGATGCAATCAAGAGTCGTGGACAACTGGTTTGCGGCGTCGATACCGGTATCCCTGGGTACGCCTACCAGGACTCCTCAGGGAAGTGGGAGGGACTGGACATCGCCTACTGCCGGGCGATTGCTGACGCCGTGCTCGGCTCGCCGGACAAGGTTAAGTTCATCGGCACGACCGCCAAGGAGCGCTTTTCGGTCCTTGCCTCGGGCGAAATCGACGTGTTGATCCGCGACTCGGAATACAGCTTCATCCGCGACACGCAGCTCAATCTGCGCGAACCGGCCGTCAACTTCTTCACCGGTCAGACCTTCATGGTGAAAAAGAGCCTCGGTGTGCAACACACCAAGGACCTGAACGGCGCCACGATCTGCCTGATCACCGGCACGACCCTGGAGACCAACATCGCCGACTACAACCGGACGAACAACATCAAGATCAATACTCTGCTGTTCGATAAACCTGAAGAGGCCTTTGCCGCCGCCGAGGCGGGTCGATGCGACGGCTATACGGATGACGGCGGGTCGGTTGCGGCCGCCCGCTCCACCATGAAGAACCCGAGCGACTGGGTTTTCCTGCCGGAAACCATTGGCGGGTTGGAGCCGCTTGGACCGTTCACCCGGTCGGGCGACGAGAACTGGACCCGTTTGGTGAAGTGGATCCATTACGCGATGCTGGAGGCTGAGGTCCTGGGCATCAACAAAGCCAACGCCGACGAGATGGCGGGCAAAGCAAAAACCGGCAGCGATCCCGATCAACGTCGCTTCTTTGGGTATGAGGGCGATTTCGGCAAGCTGCTCGGCGTTGATAACGGCTGGTCCTATCGGATCGTAAAGGACATCGGCAATTACGGCGAGGTGTATGATGCGACCTTCGGCACGAAGGGCGGCCTCGGCCTACCGCGTGGCATGAACTCTCTGTACGACCACGGCGGATTGCAGACTCTACCGACCTGGCACTAATCGGGATCATGCGGACGGACGGAAGACCCACTTGATTCACCGTCCGTCCGCCCGCGCCCGCGCCAGCCAGTGGCTCGTGCTGGCGCTGGTCATCGCCGCCTTCTGGTATCTGTCGTCGATGGCGGGCGCCAACCTGGCGCGGCGCAATACCAGCTTCGGCTTCGGCTTCCTCGCCGACCACGCAAACTTCGATATTCCCTTCCGGCTGATCAAATGGGCGGTGGGTGATACCTACGCGCGCGCCCTTCTCGTCTGCATCCTCAACACGCTGCTGGTCTCCTTCCTCAGCATCATCGCCGCCACGCTGCTGGGCCTGCTCGTCGGCATCATGCGGCTATCGACCAACTGGCTGGTCAGCCGCATCGCCCTGGCGTTCATCGAGTTCATCCGCAACACGCCGCAGCTTGTGCAGATCATCTTCTGGTACGTCGCGGTGCTGCAGACGCTGCCGTCGCCGCGCCAGAGCATTCACCTGCCGCTCGGCGTGCTGCTGAACATCCGCGGCCTCTATCTGCCGCGGCTGATCGAATCGCCGGTCTCCGACATCCTGTGGCCGATTGCCGGGGTGTTGCTGCTGCTGGTTCCGTTGGTCTGGCACCGCACTCTGGGGGGCCGTCCCGTGGGTGCTCGCAGCTTCGGCCTTGGGCTGATCGCGGTGGCGCTGTTCGCGGCCGGCTTCAACGGCGCCGACCTCCCCGCGCTGCACGGCTTCAACATCACCGGCGGCATTCAGCTTCCGCCCGAGTTGGCCGCGCTGTGGGCGGGGCTTTCGATCTACGCCGCAGCCTTCATCGCCGAGATCGTGCGCGCCGCCATCCTCGCGGTGGACAAGGGCCAGCGTGAGGCGGCGCTCAGCCTGGGGCTGCGTCCGGGCCAGGTGCTGACGAAGGTCATTCTGCCGCAGGCGCTGCGGGTGATCATCCCGCCGCTGACCAGCCAGTACATGAACATCATCAAGTCGAGCTCGCTGGGCGCCGCGGTGGCGTATCCCGAGCTGTTCCAGATCTTCGCCGGCACCGTGCTGAACCAGTCGGGCCGGGAGATCGAGACCATCCTGATCCTGATGGCGGTGTTCCTGTCGATCAACCTGTCGGCCTCGGCCTTCATGAACTGGTACAACCGGCACGTCGCATTGGTGACGCGATGAGCGGGGCCGACTGCCGCCGGCCGTTACGCCCCGCCCAGCACACCGGCCTTGTTGTCGCGGCCGCTCGGCTGGGTGCGGGCCAACCTGTTCAATTCCCGGCTCAATGCGTTGCTCACGATCATCGTGCTGGCGATCGCCGCGCTGGTGCTGCCGCCGCTGATCCGCTGGGCCGTCACGCAGGCGACGTTCACCGGCACGTCCAAGGCGGCGTGCGTGACGAGCGGGGCGTGCTGGACGTTCATCCGGGTGAGATTGCCGACGTTCTTCGTCGGCCACTACCCGTCCGCGCAGTTGTGGCGCGTGTACCTGTCCCTTGCGCTGCTTGCGGCGTTTGCCTGGCCCGTGCTGCGCGCCCGCACGCGCCATCGCTGGGTGTTCGTGGTCGGTCTGCTGGTGGTGTTTCCGGTGATTGCCGGCATTCTGCTGACCGGCGGCATGCTCGGCCTGCGCTATGTCGATACCAGCCTGTGGGGCGGGCTGATGCTGGACGTGATCATCTCGTTCACCACGGTGGCCGGATCGCTGCCGTTGGGCATTCTGCTGGCGCTCGGGCGGCGGTCGCATCTGCCGGTGATCCGCACCCTGTCGGTCGCGTTCATCGAACTCTGGCGCGGGGTCCCGCTGCTGACGGTGCTGTTCATGTCGGCGGTGATGGTGCCGCTGTTCCTGCCGCAGGGTGTCAGCATCGACCGGCTGCTGCGGGCCATGGTGGCGCTGATCCTGTTCAACGCGGCGTACATGGCCGAGGTGGTGCGCGGCGGGCTGCAGGGCGTGCACCCGGGCCAGGAGGAGGCGGCCACCGCGATCGGCCTGTCGTGGTGGAAGCGGCAGGCCTTCATCGTGCTGCCGCAGGCGCTGCGCATCGTGGTGCCCGGCATCGTCAACACCGTGGTCGATCTGTTCAAGGACACGACGCTGGTGACGATCATCGGCCTGACGGATCTGCTGGGCGTGGTGGAGCAGTCGCTGAAGGATCCGGCATGGTTGGGGCTGGCGACGGAGGGGTATGTGTTCTCGGCCGTGGTGTTCTTCTTCTGCTGTGCGGCGATGTCGGCGTATGGCCGCAGCGTGGAACGGCGGCTGGCGCGGGGGCAGTAGGCTTCAGTGCCCAGGGACGGATGGTCGAGACGGCGGGGGATGGGGTGCGATGTGGACCGCGGCGAAGGTGCGATCCGCCCTGGATCGCCACGCCGCCTTCGGCGGCTCGCGATGACGGCGGAAGGCGGGCGATGTGGCGCGCGGCGACGGTGCGGCGGCTCGCGATGACGGCGGGGAGCGCGCGCGATGGGGACCGCGGCGAAGGTGCGATCCGCCCTGGATCGCCACGCCGCCTTCGGCGGCTCGCGATGACGGCGGGGGACGGCGTGCGATGTGGAGCGCGGCGAAGGTGCGGCGGCTCGCGATGACGGCGGGGGGCGGGGTGCGATGTGGAGCACGGCGAAGGTGCGATCCGCCCTGGATCGCCACGCCGCCTTCTGCGGCTCGCGATGACGGCGGGGGACGGCGTGCGATGTGGACGGCGGGGACGGTGCGATCCGCCCTGGATCGCCACGCCGCCTTCGGCGGCTCGCGATGACGGCGGAAGGCGGGGTGCGATGGGGATCGCGGCGAAGGTGCGATCCGCCCTGGGTCGCCACCCCGTGCTACGCGACGGCTCGCGATGGCGGCGGAAGGCGGGGTGCGATGGGGACCGCGGCGAAGGTGCGATCCGCCCTGGATCGCCACGCCGCCTTCGGCGGCTCGCGATGACGGCGGGGGACGGGGTGCGATGTGGACCGCGGCGAAGGTGCGATCCGCCCTGGATCGCCACGCCGCCTTCGGCGGCTCGCGATGACGGCGGGGGACGGCGTGCGATGTGGAGCGCGGCGAAGGTGCGATCCGCCCTGGATCGCCACCCCGTGCTACGCGACGGCTCGCGATGACGGCGGGGGCGTCCGGGTGCGGAACTTATCGTTGCGTGCGCGGGCAGAGGAAGGTGCTGCGTCCCGACTGCGTGATCCGGCTGATGCCGGGGCATGGCGGGCCGGGGCAGCGCTCGCACCGCTCGCGTTCGCGGCCGTACACCTTCCAGGCGTGCTGGAAATAGCCGAGCTCGCCGTCGGGCTGCACGTAGTCGCGCAGGCTCGACCCGCCCGCGGCGATCGCGTCTTCCAGCGTGGCCTTGATCGCCGGGTGCCAGGCGCGCGGCGCGAGTGCCCGGGACGGTGTGGGCTGAGCGGCGCGGACTGATGCCGGCGCGGAACAGCGCCTCGGAGACATAGATGTTACCGAGTCCCGCGACGACTTTCTGGTCGAGCAGCGCCGCCTTGATCGGTGTCCGCTTCCCCGCAAGCGCGTCCGACAGGTACTCCGCGGTGAAGTCGGGGCCGAACGGCTCCGGTCCCATGCCGGCGAGCAGCCGGTGCGAGTCTTCGGCCTCGGTTGGCACCAGATCGACCGAGCCGAAGCGGCGCGGATCGACGAAGCCGACGCGCCAGCGATCGTCGGTCTCCAGCACCAGGTGCTCGTGCGGGACGAGAGCGTTGGCACCGGCGGGTGCGATGAGGATGCGGCCGGACATGCCGAGGTGCATCAGCACGGACCAGCCGTTGCCGAGCCGCATCAGGATGTATTTGCCGCGGCGACGGAATCCGGTGACGTGGGCCTGGGTGAGATGGGCCACGAGATCGGGCGGGAAGGCGAAGCGCATGTCGGGACGGGTAATCGCGGCGCGCACGATGGTGCGGCCCTCCAGCCGGGCCTGCAGGCCGCGCATCACGGTTTCGACCTCGGGGAGTTCCGGCATGGCTGTCCGGCCTGTATACAGGCCAGCCGATGAGCGGCAAGCCGCCCCCGGACACCGCTGATTTCGGCTTCCGCCGCGTCCCGGCGGCGGAGAAGAAGCACTTGGTGCGCGCGGTGTTCGACAGCGTCGCCTCGCGCTACGACCTGATGAACGACCTGATGTCGCTGGGGGTGCACCGGGTGTGGAAGCGCATCTTCCTCACGGCGTTGGATCCGCGGCCGAACCGGTCGCTGCTCGACCTGGCGGGCGGCACCGGCGATATCGGGCTGGGCTGGCTGGAGCAGGGCGGCGGGCCGTTGGCACTGACGGATATCAATGGGTCGATGCTGGAGATTGCGCGGGGGCGGGCCACCGAGCGCGGGCTGATCGGGGATGCGGCCTTCGCGGTCGCGGATGCGGAGACCCTGCCCTTCCCGGATCGCGCGTTCGATCGGGTGTCGATCGCCTTCGGCCTGCGCAACTGCACCGACAAGCCGGCGGTGTTGGCGGAGGCCTGGCGCGTGTTGCGGCCGGGGGGGCGCTTCTTCTGCCTGGAGTTCAGCCGGCTGCAGGTGGTTGCGGCGGCGCCGCTGTATGATGCGTGGTCGTTTCGGGTGCTGCCGCGCCTGGGGCAGATCGTCGCGCATGATGCCGAAAGCTATCAATACCTGGCGGAGAGCATCCGCACGTTTCCCGACCAGGAGCGGTTGGCCGCGATGATGGAGCAGGCGGGGTTGCGGAAGGTGGGGTTTCGCAATTTGTCGGGAGGGATCGCCGCGATCCATTCGGGGTGGCGGTTATGAGCGGAGTTTCGGGCAAGCGGGTTCTGCTGATCGTTTCAGGCGGAATTGCTGCATATAAGGCGCTGGAGCTGATCCGCCTGTTGCGGGCCGAGGGGTGCGGTGTGAGCTGCGTGCTGACCGACGGCGGGAGCGCAGTTCGTCACGCCGCTGTCGCTGCAATCGTTGAGTGAAGGCAAGGTCTATTCGGAGCTGTTCTCGCTGACCGACGAGAGCGAGATGGGGCACATCCAGCTTTCTCGGTCGGCGGACCTGGTGGTGGTGGCGCCGGCGACGGCCAACATCCTGGCGCGCATGGCTGCGGGCCTGGCGGACGATCTGGCGACCACGCTGCTGCTGGCGACCGACAAGCCGGTGCTGGCGGCGCCGGCGATGAACGTACGGATGTGGGAGCATGCGGCGACGCAGGCGAACCTGCGTACGCTGGCCGCGCGTGGTGTGGCGCTGGTCGGGCCGAACGAGGGGCCGATGGCGTGCGGGGAGTTCGGGCTGGGGCGGCTTGCGGAACCGCCGGAGATTCTGGCGGCGATCCGGGCGCATTTTGCGCCGGCTGCGCGTCGGTTGGCGGGGCGGCATGTGCTGGTGACCAGCGGTCCCACGCACGAGCCGATTGATCCGGTGCGGTACATCGCCAATCGCTCGAGCGGGCGGCAGGGGCATGCGATTGCGGCGGCGCTCGCTGCGTTGGGGGCGCGGGTCACGCTGGTGAGTGGGCCGGTTTCGCTGGCCGACCCGCCGGGCGTGGTTGTGCGTCATGTGGAGACGGCGCGGCAGATGCTGGATGCGTGTCGATTCCGCGCTGCCGGCGGATGCGGCGGTGTGCGCCGCGGCGGTGGCGGACTGGCGGGTGGCGCGCGCTGCCGATGAGAAGATGAAGAAGGTGCCGGGCGCGCCTCCGCCCGCGCTGGAGCTGACGCCCAATCCCGACATCCTGGCGACGCTGTCGGCGCCCGGGCCGCGGCGTCCGCGGCTGGTGGTCGGCTTCGCGGCGGAGACCGAGGCGTTGATCGCGAATGCCGTTGCCAAGCGGGCGCGCAAGGGCTGCGACTGGATCGTCGCGAACGACGTGTCGGAAGAGGGCGTGATGGGCGGGTCGGAGAATACCGTGCACCTGGTGACGGAAGCGGGGGTGGAGGACTGGCCGAAACTGTCGAAGACGGAGGTTGCGCGCCGTCTGGCCGATCGTATCGCGGCGGTGTTGGCGTGACCGAGGTTATTGCTGTGCGCCGGTTGCCTCATGCGGCCGATCTGCCGCTGCCGTCCTACGCCACGGCGGGTGCGGCGGGGATGGATTTGCTGGCGGCTGTGCAGTCGCCCGTGTGCGATCGGGCCGGGGAAGCGGGCGCTGATTCCGACCGGGTTGGTTGTGGCGCTGCCTGCCGGGTTTGAGTTGCAGATCAGGCCGCGGTCAGGGTTGGCGTTGCGGCACGGCATCGTGCTGCCCAACAGCCCGGGCACGATCGACGAGGATTATCGCGGCGAGGTGCAGGTGATCGTGATGAACGCCGGGACGGAGCCGTTCGTGGTGGAGCGGGGGATGCGGATCGCTCAGGCGGTGCTGGCACCGGTGGTGCGGGCGCGTTGGCACGAGGTGGCGGAGCTTGGGGCGACGGCGCGGGATGCGGGGGGGTTCGGGAGTACGGGGCGGTAGGGGCGGTGCGTTCTGCGTGATGGTTCGTGCGGGGCGTTCTGCTTTGTTTCACACGGAGGTCACTGAGGACACGCGGAGGCGCACGGAGAAGAATAGTCGGGCTTCGCGGGCTGGTCGAATCAGGACGGCGGGGCGGCGGCCCCGTTATGTCAGGCGCTGGATTGGGCGTGGTCAGGGTGGGCCGGTGGCGACGATTGCGACGGAAACGACGGGATCGTGCAGGGTTTGCGGCGGCGTGTCCGGCCAGATGAAACGGACGTTCGGCGGGATGAGATGGTTGAGCGCTGCGCTGAAGCGCCTCCAGCGCTCCTTCCACAGGGGAAGGAAGCTGCCGTTGTAATCCATGAGGACCCGGTTGATGTCGTGCCAGAGCGGGTCGGACATGCAGACGCCGAGATCGTTGCAGATGTCGGTGAGGACGGCGTGGACCGGGCGGGTGCGGAGCTGCTCGGCGATCTGCTCGGCGGTCGGCAGGGCGGCGAGGATGGCCTCGGCGCTGTCTTCCGGCAGGGCGGGTTTGGGCGTGATGGTGCGCGGCTGACGCGGTTGGCGCGGTGAGGATGCGGGGGCGGATGCGGCGGCGCGCGGGGCGGGGTCCGGCTGGTCGGCGCGGGGGGCGAACCTGGCTTCCAGCGCCTGGGCGAGCTGCAGGCCGCGGGTGATGCGGGCGAGGATGAGGGCGACGTCGAAGGCGCCGAAGCGGGAGCCGATGTTGCGGACGGTTTCCGCGCAGGGGTTGGCTTTGAGGATTACGGCGAGGTGGTTGCCGAAGGTGATGAGCACGCGGAGGACGCCGAGCAGGCGGATGATGCGGGTGGGTGCGGGGGCGATGGCGGGGGCGATGGGGTCGATGCCCCGGTCCTGGCGCGGATGGGGGCGGAGGGTTGGCTCGGCGGTGAGGGCCTGGGCGGTCACGGGGGTATGGAAGCACAATGTTAGTGTAGGTGTCAAGGTATTTTTTCCTTGGGTGCATTCGCGCCGGTGTGACGGGCCGTGTGAGCCGGCTGGCGCAACAGCAGGAAGATACGATTTCGGATGTAACTTTGAGGCCGGTGGTTGCGGCTCAGGGTCCTGGTCGTGGCGAGATGGGCTGGTATGAGTTTTCGATTGCAGTACCGGCCAGACTCATCTTTCAGCGCCACTCCGGAGAAGCCGGATCGGCGCATGCGTTCCAACAGCAACCAGATGCGGCGCGCGGCTTCGGCGGGGGGGAGTCCGGCTGGGCGGATGTTGGAGATGCAATTACGGTCGGCGTCGGTTGTTGCAGATGTCGGGTTCCAGGTGATGTAGGCGCCGAGGCTGTCGGGCGCGGAGAGGCCGGGGCGTTCGCCGAGCAGGATCAGGACGGATTTGGCGCCGAGTTGCAGGGCGACGGCGTCGCCGAGGGCGACGCGGCCGTGCCGGGCGATGACGACGGGTGCGATGCGCCATCGGCGGAGGGCGGGGAGCAAGGCGGCGAGCAGCGCGGGAGCGTGGGATTGTGCCGCGGCGGCGGAGAGTCCGTCGGCGACGACGATTGCGAGGTCGGTTTCGGTCGGGGGAAGCGATGTGCCCGGCTTGAGCTGACGGCCGAGATCGGGGCGGAGAAGATAGGTGGTGCGGTCGGATGCGGCGCTGTCCGCGATGTGGATGGGACCGGGCGCGCCGGCGTTGCGCAGGTCGGTTTTCAGGCGATCGGTGTCGAGGAGCGAGTGCACGGCGTCGCGCGCTCGGGCGTGGGCCAGGCGGAGATCGAGCAGCGGGGCGGTGGCGAGGGAGGCGCCGGATCGGGCAAGGCCGATGCGGGCCGCGGTGAGGCGGCGTGCCGGGGCCCAGAGGTCAGTCATGGGGTCGTGCCGGCCAGCGCGGTTGCTGATCGCAATCGGCGAGGTAGGTGCGGTTCGCCCTGGATCGCCACGGCCCGCTGCGCGGGCCTCGCGATGACGCTGGGGTGTGACGCCGCGTCATTGTTCCGGGCCGGTGGGTAGAAGGGCGCGGAGGGCGGGGGGAGTTCGGGTGGAGGAGAGACGTTTGCCGAGGAGCCGTGGGTCGCCACGGCACGCTGCACGGGCCTCGCGATGACGGTGGGGTGTGACGCCGGGTCATTGTTCCGGGCCGGCGGGTAGAAGGGCCCGGAAGGCGGGGGGAGTTCGGGCGGACGGACGCGGGCGGGACGTTTGCCGAGGCGCCCTGGGTCGCCACGGCCCGCTGCGCGGGCCTCGCGATGACGCTGGGGTGTGACGCCGCGTCATTGTTCCGGGCCGGCGGGCAAAAGGGCGCGGAAGGCGGGGGGAGTTCGGGCGGACGGACGCGGGCGGGACGTTTGCCGAGGCGCCCTGGGTCGCCACGGCCCGTTGCGCGGGCAGCGCGATGACGCTGGGGTGTGACGCCGCGTCATTGTTCCGGGCCGGCGGGTAAAAGGGCGCGGAAGGCGGGGGGAGTTCGGGCGGACGGACGCGCGGGCGGGACGTTTGCCGAGGCGCCGTGGGTCGCCACGGCCCGTTGCGCGGGCCTCGCGATGACGCTGGGGTGTGACGCCGCGTCATTGTTCCGGGCCGGCGGGTAAAAGGGCGCCGTGGGTCGTGCCGGCCCGCTGCGCGGGCCTCGCGATGACGCTGGGGTGTGACGCCGGTCATTGTTCCGGGCCGGCGGGTAAAAGAGCGCGGAAGGCGGGGGGGAGTTCGGGCGGACGGACGCGGGCGGCGGGGTCGAGCAGTCCTTGCGTTTGCAACCAGGTCTCGAATTCGGGAGCGGGGCGCTTGCCGAGGAGTTCGCGGGTGGCGAGCACGTCGTGGAAAGAGGTGCTCTGATAGCCGAGCATGACGTCGTCGGCGCCGGGCACGCCCATGACGAAATTCACGCCGGCGGTGGCGAGAAGTGTGAGCAGCACGTCCATGTCGTCCTGATCGGCCTCGGCGTGGTTGGTGTAGCAGACGTCGCAGCCCATCGGCACGCCGAGAAGCTTGCCGCAGAAATGGTCCTCGATGCCGGCGCGGATGATCTGCTTGCCGTTGTAGAGGTATTCGGGGCCGATGAAGCCGACCACGGTGTTGACGAGCAGGGGCGAGAAGGCGCGGGCGACGGCGTAGGCGCGGGCTTCGAGGGTTTGCTGGTCGATGTTGTGATGCGCGCCGGCGGAGAGTGCACTCCCCTGCCCTGTTTCGAAATACATGACGTTGTCGCCGATGGTGCCGCGATGGAGCGCGAGCGCGGCGTCGCGGGCCTCGGCGAGATCGGCGAGGCGGATGCCGAAGGAGCGGTTGGCGGCTTCGGTGCCGGCGATGGACTGGAAGACGAGATCGACGGGGGCGCCGTTTTCGATGAGCGCGGTCGTGGTGGTTACGTGTGCAAGGACGCAGGTCTGGGTGGGGATGTCGAGGCGGCGGCGGATGTCGTCGAGCAGGAGGAGGAGGTCGCGGGTGCGCTCGGGGCTGTCGGTGGCGGGGTTGATGCCGATCACGGCGTCGCCGGCGCCGAGGAGCAGGCCGTCGAGGATGCTGGCGGCGATGCCGCGCGGATCGTCGGTGGGGTGGTTGGGCTGGAGGCGGACGGAGAGGCGGCCGGGCAGGCCGATGGTGTTGCGGAAGCGGGTGACGACGCGGCATTTGGCGGCGATGACCAGCATGTCCTGGATGCGGCAGAGCTTGCTGACGGCGGCGGCCATTTCGGGGGTGAGGCCGGGGGCGAGCGCGGTCAGGGATGCGGTGGTGGCATCGTCGGAGAGGAGCCAATCGCGCAGGCCGCCGACGGTGAGGTGGGAGGCGGGCGCGAAGGCGGTTTGGTCGTGGGAGTCGATGATGAGGCGGGTGACTTCGTCGGATTCGTAGGGGACGACGGGCTCGTTGAGGAAGGTGGTGAGCGGCAGGTCGGCGAGGACGATCTGCGCGCCGACGCGGGCTTCCTCGGAGGGCGCGGCGATGCCGGCAAGGCGGTCTCCGCTGCGGTCCGGGGAGGCATGGGCGAGCAGCATGGGGAGGGAGTTGAAGGTGTAGCGATGGCCGCCGATGGTGGTGTGGCGCAACGGGACTCTCCTGCGCGGCGGCCGTATGATAGCGGGATCGAGGGGGGCAGGAAGTGCGTATGGAAAAGCCACGAATCGCGATCATGGGGACGGGTGCGGTCGGGGGCTATGCCGGCGCGCATATGGCTCAGGCGGGGCATGATGTGACGTTCATCGATCCGTGGCCGGAGCATGTGGAGCGGATGCGCTCGCACGGGCTTAGGATCAGTCATGTCACCGGCGAGGAATTCACCACGAAGGTGCGCGCGCTGCATCTGACGGATGTGCAGCACCTGGCGAAGGAGGCGCCGGTCGATATCGCGTTCGTCTGCATGAAGTCGTACGACACGGCGTGGGCGACACGGATGATCGCGCAGTACTTGGCGCCGAACGGGTTCGTGGTGTCGCTGCAGAACTGCATGAACGAGGAGACGGTGGCGGGGGTCGTCGGGTGGGGGAAGACGCTGGGGTGCATCGCGTCGTCGATCACGGTGGAGTTGTGCGAGCCGGGGCATGTGCGGCGTGCGGCGGGCAAGAGCCGCGGCAAGGGGCACGTGGTGTTCCGGGTGGGCGAGGTGCACGGGCGGATGACGGACCGGGCGGAGCAGGTGCGGACGCTGGTGGATTATGCGGATGGGTCGCTGGTGACGACGAATTTGTGGGGCGAGCGGTGGTCGAAGCTGGTGACGAATGCGATGGGGAACGGGCTATCGGCGTGCACCGGGCTGATTTCGCGCGATCTGCTGCTGGATGAGGGGCTGCGGCGGTTTGGCGCTCGGGTCGGGTCGGAGGCAATCCGTGTCGGACAGGCGTTGGGGTATTCGCTGGAGGAGATTCTGCACCTGGATCCGGAGGTGATCGCTCGCGCCGGCGAGGGGGATGAGGCGGCTGGGCGAGAGTATGACGAGCACCGGCTGGCGGAGGCCCGGCGGGCGGGCGGCGGGGCGCACCGGCCGTCGATGGGGCAGGATATGGTGAAGGGGCGGCGGACGGAGATTGAGTTTCTGAATGGGTTCGTGGTGCGGAAGGCGGCGGAGATCGGGTTGCCGGCGCGGGCGAACGCGGCGCTGACGGATATCGTGACGCGGGTGGAGCGCGGGGAGTTGGGGCCTGATCCGCGGCACATCCGGGAGCTGCGGCTGAATTGATGCGGGCGATGGGGCGTTGGGGAGACGCGCATACGCGATTGGAGAAGCATCTGCGCGGTCATCGAGTGGTTCGATGTTAGGTGAGGAACGCCCGTGAGTCGGACGGGATCCCCGAGAATAGGCTTTGCGCGGCGGCCGAATCTTCGAGAGCAAGATGGCGGAGCGAGCTGGATCAGCGCGCGTGATTACGGCTGAAGAGCGCTTCCAGGCGATTGGTTGGGTGGAGGGCGTTCTCCTGCATGTGGTTTACACCGCCGAGAAGGGGTGATCCGTATCATCTCCGCTCGCCGGGCAAGCAGAAGGGAACGGGCGATATGGCTATTACGAGGATGACGCTGGAGGACATCAAAGCGCGGGGCACCCGGATCGATCGTGAGGTGATCGAGGCGACGACCGATGAGGACATCCGCCAGCACATGATCGAGGATGGAGAGGACCCGGATTATGAGATCAAGGGGGAGGATATCATCTCCCCCTGGTATATTCGTAAGCGGCTGGGCCTATCGCAGATGGCATTTGCCAGGATGCTGCGCATTCCGGTCGGCACTTTGCGCAATTGGGAGCAGCATCGGGTCGCCATGGATCCCAGCACCATCGCTTTGATGACGATCCTTGCCCGGGAGCCAGAGGCCGCAATGCGCGCGTTGAGCAACGGGAGTGCATGACTGCCAGCGACTCGGTCGTCGGCGATAAAGTTGCCTCATGGCCTCCGGTGATTTCATCCATCTGCGGGTTCACTCGGCGTATTCGCTGAGTGAGGGCGCGATCAAGGCGGACAAGCTGCCGGCGCTGGCGCGCGACGCGGGCATGCCGGCGGTCGCCATCACGGATTCCAACAACCTGTTCGGCGCGTTGGAGTTCAGCCAGGCGTGCGTGGCGAAGGGGGTGCAGCCGATCATCGGTTGCCAGATTGCGCTGACGCGGGCGGACAATCCGCGGCTGGCTCCGGATCACCTGGTGCTGCTGGCCCAGGACGCGGCGGGGCTGGGCAATCTGCAGCGACTGAGTTCGGAGGGGTTTCTGAAGACCGATCCGTCGCTGCCGCCGCAGGTTTCGTTCGAGAGTTTGGCGGCGCATGCGGGCGGGCTGATCGTGCTGACCGGGGGGTCGCCGGGGCCGATCTCGCGGTTGATGAGCGAGGGGCAGAAGGCCGAGGCGGAGCGACTGCTTCATGCGCTGTGCGAGGCGTTTCCCGATCGGGTGGCGATGGAGTTGCACCGGCACGGGCTGGAGGCGCAGCGGCTGGTCGAGCCGGGGCTGATCGCGCTGGCGGATGCCGCGCAGGTTCCGCTGGTTGCGACGAACGATTGTTACTTCGCCAAGCCCGACATGCACGAGGCGCACGCGGCGCTGCTGTGCATCGCGGAGGGCAAGCTGCTGTCGGATCCGGATCGGCGGCAGGTGTCGCCAGAACAGTGGTTCAAGCCGGCGCCGGCGATGCGCATGCTGTTCGCCGATCTGCCGGAGGCCTGCAACAACACGCTGGCGATTGCGCGGCGTTGCGCGGTCATGGCGGAGCCGCGGAAGCCTCTGCTGCCGGTCTCGCCCAAGGTCATGGCGGGCAGCACGGAGGAGGAGACGGTCCGCGCGATGGCTCGTGCGGGGCTGCAAGGCCGGATGGAGGCGATCGGGGCGGATGCGGCGACGCGGGCGCGGGTACCGAGGAGCGGCTGGAGTTCGAACTGGGCGTGATCGCCAGCATGGGTTTCGCTGGATACTTCCTGATCGTGGCGGACTTCATCCAGTGGGCCAAGGCGCAGGGGATTCCGGTGGGGCCGGGGCGCGGCTCGGGCGCGGGATCGGTCGCGGCGTGGGCGCTGACGATCACTGATCTTGATCCGCTGCGGTTCGATCTGCTGTTCGAGCGGTTCCTGAATCCCGAGCGCGTGTCGATGCCGGATTTCGACATTGATTTCTGCCAGGAGGGGCGGGATCGCGTCATCGAATACGTGCGGCGGGAATATGGCGATGATCGCGTGGCGCAGATCATCACCTTCGGCAAGCTGCAGGCGCGCGCGGCGGTGCGCGATGTGGGGCGCGTGCTCGGCATGCCGTTCGGGCAGGTGAACCGGATCGCTGAGCTGATCCCGAACAATCCCGCCAAGCCGGTGACGCTGAAGGAGGCGGTGGACGGCGAGCCTCGGTTGCAGCAGATGCGCGACGACGATGAGAGCGTGCGGCGGTTGCTGGAGATCGCATTGCAGTTGGAGGGGCTGTATCGGCATGCGTCCACGCATGCGGCGGGGGTGGTGATCGGGGATCGGCCGTTGATCGAGTTGGTGCCGCTGTATCGTGATCCGCGGTCGGAGTTCCTGGTCACGCAATACTCCATGAAGCATGTGGAGCAGGCGGGGCTGGTGAAGTTTGATTTTCTGGGACTGACGACACTGACGATACTGGAGCGCGCGGTCGGGTTTTTGCGCGGTTTGGGGGTGAGCGTCGATCTGGCCCGGCTGAAGCTGGATGATGCCAAGACCTACGAGATGCTCGGGCGCGGCGACGCGGGCGGGGTGTTCCAGTTCGAAGGTCAGGGCATGCGGGATGCGTTGCGGCAGATGCGGCCGGACCGGTTCGAAGACCTGATCGCGCTGGGGGCGCTGTACCGGCCGGGGCCGATGGCGAACATCCCGGATTACTGCCGGCGCAAGCACGGGGAGTCGTGGGAGGCGCCGCATCCGGTGCTGCACGACATCCTGAAGGAGACGTACGGCATCATCGTCTATCAGGAACAGGTGATGCAGATCGCCCAGGTGATGGGGGGGTATTCGCTGGGTGCGGCTGATCTGCTGCGTCGCGCGATGGGCAAGAAGATCCGCGCGGAGATGGAGGCGCAGCGGAAGATTTTCATGGACGGCGCGATCGGGCGGGGCATCGATCCGACGAAGGCCGAGGAAGTCTTCGATCTGATGGCAAAGTTCGCCGATTACGGATTCAACAAGTCGCACGCGGCGGCGTACGCGCTGGTGGCGTACCAGACGGCGTGGATGAAGGCGAACCATCCGGAGGTGTTCCTGGCGGCGTGCATGAGCCTGGCGATTGCCAATACCGACCGGATCGCCGCGTTGAAGCAGGAGGCGGAGCGTGCGGGTGTTCCGATTTTGCCGCCGGACATCAATGCGTCGGGGCCGGATTTTACCGTGGAGCGGATGGAGGATGGGCGGCTGGCGATCCGGTATGCGCTCGCGGCGGTGAAGAAGGTGGGGGTGGCGGCGATGGAGTTCGTGGTGGAGGCGCGGGGGGGCAAGCGGTTCGCGTCGGTGGCGGACTTCGCGGCGCGGGTTGATCCGCGGCAGCTCAATCGGATGCAGTTGGAGAACCTGATCCGGGCCGGTGCTTTTGACGGGCTGGAGGCAAATCGTGCGCGGCTGTTTGCCGGCGGCGGACATGATCCTGCGGCGTGCGCAGTCGTTGCAGGAGGAAGCGGAGACGGGACAGATCGGGCTGTTCGGGGGGACCGGCACGCCGGATGCCATTCGGTTACCCGAGGTACCGGAGTGGCCTCGGCTGGAGCGGCTGAGTTACGAGGCGGAGGCGATCGGGTTCCATCTGACGGCGCATCCGCTGGATGCGTATGGGCCGGTGCTGCGGCGATTGGGGGTGGTGCCGATCGCGCGGATCGAGCAGAGCGCTCAGGCGGGCGTGACGCGGGTGAAACTGGCGGGAACGGTTGTCGGATCGAAGATCCGGCCGACGCGGACCGGCAGCAAGATGGCGTTCCTTTCCATCTCCGACCAGTCGGGCGGGTGCGAGGTGACGCTGTTCAGCGAGGTGCTGGGGCGGTCGTACGCGATGTTGGCCGAGAACACGAATGTGCTGATCACGGCGGATTTGCAGGTGCAGGGTGAGAGCCTGCGGATCACGGCGCAGGATGTGGCGGCGCTGGACCAGGCGGCGGCGGGTGCGGGGGCGGCGATCAAGGTGTGGCTGGCGGAGACGGCGTCGGTGCCGCACATCCGGGATGTGCTGGCGCGGGATGGCGCCGGCAAGGGGCGGGTGGTGCTGGTGCCGATGCTGGATGGCGCGCGGCAGGTGGAGATTGCGCTGCCGGGCGGGTTTCAGGTGACGCCGCGGTTGGCGGAGGCGCTGCTGTCGTCGCCGGGGGTGGAGCGGGTGGAGGAGATGTAGGGTGCTTTCGTGATTGCGGCTCTATGCGTCATTCCGCGCGCGATTGCGTCGTCGCGCTGCACGCTCTCGCATGACAATTTCCTCAATCCCCCAACTCTACAAGGACGGGCACGTGATCGGATGGTTGCGGGCGGCCGCGTTCGGTGCGGTCGGGGTCGGCGGCGGTGGCACGCTCGGCGAGCGTGGGCGAGAGCAGCACGTGATCGATGCGCAAGCCCAGGTCGCGCTGCCAGGCGCCGGCCTGATAGTCCCAGAACGTGTAGATCGGACCGTGCGGATGGATGGCGCGGACGATGTCGGTCATGCCCGACCAGAGCAGGCGGCGGAAGCGCGCGCGGGTTTCCGGTCGGACCAGCGCATCGGTGGGCGGCAGCGTGCCGGGTGCGGCGTCCTGTGCCGCCGGGGCGACGTTGAAGTCTCCGGCGATGACCGTGGGGCGGTCTGTTTCGAGCAGGGCGGCGGCGCGGTCGGCGAGACGGTCCATCCATTGCAGCTTGTAGGCATAGCCGCCCTCACCGCCTGAATTGCCGTTGGGCAGGTAGATGCCGCAGAGGGTGATGCCGTCGGCCTCGATTTCCAGGTAGCGGGCCTGGGCGTCGTCCTCGGGGAGACCGGGGAGGCGGCGGTGGGTCACGGTGAAGGGAATGCGCGAGAGGACGGCGACGCCGTTGTAGGCTTTCTGACCGACGGCGTCGGATTTGTAACCGAGGGCCTCGAAGTTCAGGGCTGGAAAGGCGGCTGCTTCGCATTTGATCTCCTGCAGGAACAGGACATCGGGGGCGATGCTTTGCAACCAGCGGGCGACATGCGCCTCTCGCTGGCGGATGGAGTTGACGTTCCAGGTGGCGATTTTCACTGTGGCGGTATATCATGAAGCGTGGCGAAGGAATGGGGCCGGGCGAGGCCGAAGGTGCCGCCCGGCCCCCGAGCTCCTTACCGCCGACGAATGATCTTGATTTTTATCTTCAGGATCACCACGATTGGCAGCAGGAACCTGCGATGGTTTGCATCGCACTTCCTCCTTAATGGGCCAGCGAGGTATCCGGTGGCCCCCTGGACTTGATCCGGGGCGGACGCCGGCCAGTTCCTTCTGGCCGGCGTCGCTTTTTTAGGGCCTGCGTGTTAACGGCTGCTGACCGCGAAGGAATGGGGCCGGGCAGGGCCCGAAAGCTCGCCCGGCCCCCAAGCTCCTTACCGCCGACGAATGATCTTGATTTTTATCTTCAGGATCACCACGATCGGCAGCAGGAACCTGCGATGGTTCTGCATCGCACTTCCTCCTCAATGGGCCAGCGCTACAGTCCGGTGGCCCGTCGGACGCCGGCCAGTTCTCTCTGGCCGGCGTCGCTTTTTGTAGGGGCGAAGCATTAACGGCCTCTTGCGCGGTCTCGCGCTCATGGCGTGCATGCGCCATAACGGCCCGGCAATTCGCCGAGGCCCCATGTCCGCTGCTTCCGCCAAACCCGTCAACGACGTCCTCGCCCACGCCGATGCCGAACTGGGCCAATCGCGGGAGCGATTGTTCGCGCTGCTGCGGATCCCGAGCATCAGCGCCCAGCCGGCGCATGCGGCGGATTGCCGACGCGCGGCGGAATGGCTGCGGGAGCAACTGAGCGGGCTGGGGTTCGAGGCCGGGCTGCGTGACACCGCCGGACATCCGGTGGTGCTGGGGCATCTCGCCGGGCCGGCGGATTATCGCGGGCCGCACATCCTGTTCTATGGCCATTACGACGTGCAGCCGGTTGACCCGGTGGAGCTGTGGTCCACGCCGCCGTTCGAGCCGCAGCTTGTGGACGGGCCGCACGGGCCGCGCTTCGTTGCGCGCGGAGCGGTGGACGACAAGGGCCAGCTCATGATGTTCGTAGAGGCGCTGCGCGCCTGGAAGGCGGTGTCGGGCGCGATTCCGGCGCGCATCACGGTGCTGCTGGAAGGCGAGGAGGAGATCGGCAGCCGCAACCTGGAGCCGTTCCTGCGCGACAATGCGAAGGAACTGCACGGCGACCTGGCGCTGATCAGCGACACGGGGATGTGGGATATCGACACGCCGGCGATCACCACGCGGCTGCGCGGCATGGCTTACACGCAGGTTTCGGTGAAGGCGGCGAACCGTGATCTGCATTCGGGGCTGTATGGCGGCTCGGCGCTGAATCCGATCAACGCGCTGTGCCACGCGCTGGGCGATCTGCATGATCGCAGGGGCGGGTCCAGGTTCCTGGTTTTTATGACGGGGTGAAGGAGGTTTCGAACGCGCAGGCGGCGCAGTGGGAGGCGCTGGGGTTCGATGAAGCGGCGTTCCTGGGGGATGTCGGGCTGCATCATCCGGTGGGGGAGCGCGGGCGGCCTGCGTTGCAGCGGCTGTGGATCCGGCCGACAGCGGATATCAACGGCATCTGGGGCGGCTATACCGGGCCGGATTCGAAGACGGTGATCCCGTCGGAGGCGTTCGCGAAAGTGTCCTTCCGCCTGGTGCCGAGCCAAAACCCGCAAGCGGTGGTGGAGGGTTTCCGGCAGTTCCTGAGCGAGCGCCTGCCGCCGGATGCTGTTGTTACGGTTGAGGCGAACAGCGGATCGCCCGGGATCGAGATTTCGACGGATGCGCCGTGGATGCGCGCGGCTCAGGCGGCGCTGGCGGATGAGTTCGGCAAGCCGGCGGTGCTGATGGGCAGCGGCGGGTCGATCCCGGTGGTTTCCTCGTTCAAGAACATCCTGGGGATCGACGCGCTGCTGATGGGGTTCGGGTTGAACGACGACCAGGTGCACAGCCCGAACGAGAAGTTCGAGCAGCGGTGCTTCCATCACGGCATCCGCTCGCACATCCGGTTGCTGGGGAAACTGTCAGACGCTGGGTGACCAGCCGTACACGCGCTCCAGCGTACCGCCCATCAGCGCGGCGCGGTCGGAATCGGACAGGCGCTCGGTGAGAAGGAACGCGTCCACGCCCTGCTTGTAGGTGAGCAGCGCGGTGGCTCGGGTCCAGTCAGTGCCCCACATGCAGCGATCGAGGCCGAAGGCGTCGATGATGCGGCACACCGGGTCCCAGATGTCGTCGTACGGAAAGCGTTGGTGCGACAGGGTGCAGGCGCCGGTGATCTTCACCCGCACGTTCGGATAGGCGGCGAGGGCGAGGACTTTGGGCAGGTCGGCCCAGGGATCGGGCGGTGCCGGGGGTTCGAAGGGCTGGCGCAGGCCGAGGTGATCGAGCACGAGAATGGTGTCGGGGTTGCGCGCGGCGAGGCCGGCGATCTGATCCAGCCGGCCATGGCCGATGGTGTTCACCGGGAGGTTGTGTCGCGCGGCTGCGGCGTAGGCGCGGTTGATGCCGGGATCGGCCGGATCGGTCGGGACGTCGGGGTTGAGCATGACGCGGATGGCGACGGTGCCCTCGGTTGCGGCCCAGTCGGCGACGTGTTCCTCCACCGCGGGGTCCTGCGTGTTGACCGGCTTGATCAGGGCGAAGCGCCCGCCGTGCACGGCGTGGACCTGCTGCGCGTAGCTCGGGTCGAAGCGATAGAGGGAAAAGGGCGAGACGAGCAGGGCGCCGTGCACGCCGACCTCGTCCATGGCGGCGACCATGTGATCGCCGGTGACCTCCGGCGGGCCGGCGAGATGGCCGGCCCAGGGGCGGGCGGGGGTGTTGGCTTCGTAGGCGTGGACCTGGGCGTCGATGATTGGCATCGGTGGTTTCTTTCGTTATCTGTTTCCTGCCAGATAGTCCATGGCGGCCTGCACGCCACCTTCCTTGTGCGGCACGCCGGCGGCACGCAGTCCCATCTCCACGCCGCCGAGCGTGCCGATGAGTTGCAGATCGCCCAGATCGCCCAGATGGCCGATGCGGAAGACGCGGTCCTTCAGGATGCCGAGGCCGTTGCCCAGGCTCATGTTGAAGCGGTCAAGGATGGTGGCGCGAAGGTTGTCGGCGCTGTGGCCTTCCGGCAGGCGGACGGCGGTGAGCGAGGAGGAATAGTGCAGCGGCTCGGCGCACTGGATTTCGAGCCCCCAGGCGCGGACGGCGCGGCGTGTGGCTTCGGCGAAGCGGTCGTGCCGGGCGAAGACGTTGGGCAGGCCTTCCTCGAGCAGCATCTTGACTGCCTCATGCAGGCCGTAGAGCAGGTTGGTGGCGGGGGTGAAGGGGAAATAGCCGGTTTCGTTGGCGGCGAGCATGGCGCGCCAGTCCCAGTAGCTGCGGGGCAGTTTCGCTGCACTCGGCGGCGCGCAGGGCCTTGCCGCTGATGGCGTTGAAGCTGAGGCCTGGCGGCAGCATCAGGCCCTTCTGCGAGCCGGCGACGGTGACATCGACGCCCCATTCATCGTGGCGGTAGTCGATGGAGGCGAGGGAGGAGATGGTATCCACCATGAGCAGCGCCGGGTGGTGCGCGTGGTTCATCGCCGCACGGACTTCGTCGATGCGGCTGGTGCAGCCGGTGGAGGTTTCATTGTGCACGACGCAGACGGCCTTGATGCGGTGAGCGCGGTCGGCGTGCAGGGCGTCGGCGATGGCTTCGATATCGGCGCCGCGGCGCCAGTCGGTTTCGATCAGCAGCGGATCGAGGCCGAGCCGCAGCGCCATGTCGTTCCATAGCGTGGCGAACCAGCCGGTGCGACACATCAGCACGCGGTCACCGGGGGAGAGGGTGTTGGCGAGGGCGGCCTCCCACGCGCCGGTGCCCGAGGCGGGGTAGATGATCACCGGCCCGGTGGTCTGGAAGATGCGGCGGAGACTGACGAGCAGGTCCTTGCCGAGTTCGCCGAAAGCGGGGCCTCGGTGGTCCATGGTGGGGTTGTCGATGGCGCGGAGGACCCGGTCGGGCACGTTGGTGGGGCCGGGGATTTGCAGGAAGTGGCGGCCGGCGTGGTGGTGTGAGGGCATTCGAACGATCCTTGGGGCAGGGCCAAAGGGGGAAGGTACTACGAGGCGGCGGCAAGGTTGAGGGTGGGGGGTCGGATGGGTCCTGGGCGCTCTTGCGTGGAGGGCAGAACGGTGGTTGTTTATCATAGGATATTATAATAACAGGGAGGGCCGTTTCATGTGGACTCGTGCCGCGCTGTTGAGTGTGATGTTGGTTGGTTGCGCCGGAATTGGGGTGGCGCGAGCTGATGTCACCAGTCCCACTCCGACGTTTCCGCCTGCTGGTGCGACGTTCAGCGGCGTGGGTGCCGGCTGCTTCCCGGTCGCCGGCTTATGCACGGGTCCAGGTACGCTGAAGATAACTTCCTCGAGTTCGACGTTCAGCCCGAGCGGGCAGGACATCATGGCCGATGTGACGTTCAGTGTTCCGGTCACGGATACGGTGGGTACGCCGCTCGGGACGTTCACGCTGATGGGGACGATGGAGTTGGGACTGGACGGCCGGACCGGGGCCGATGAGACGGGAAGCTGGCCGACCGATATCGATGCACTCGATCTGACTGGCACGCTGGGCGGGCTGCCGGCTACTGTCGGGCTGGACATGAGTGAGGAGTCCGGCGGCACGACGAGTATCCTGCCGGAGGTTCAAAACGAAGGGTTCCGCATCAGCAGTTTTTTCGACGTGTTTGTCGATTTGCAGCTTGGGCCGTTCACGGCCCAGCGTGGACCGATTTCCGGAACCTTGGTGGCGGCGCCTGAGCCGGCAACATGGGCGCTGTTATGCCTGCCGGTGGTGGGGCTTGGCCTGCTGCGCCGCCGCCCTGTCAGGTAGCCAACAGGCGTTCAACGAAGGCTTTGAGCGGCATCCCGACCGACGCGCCGGCTCGCGCGGCCGCTGATGTTACGTGTGACAGTATCCCGCGCTGATACAATGCCTGGGCATCGCCGATGGGCGCGCTGTCGGCAGAAGTGGTGCCGGCGATCACGTTGATCGCATCCAGAACCGGCAGCCGAGCGATGCCCGCGCCATCCATGCCGACCCCGGCGTCGGAGAAGAAGACCGCGTGGATGTCGGGCGGAATGAGCGTATCGGGTCGCCCGCCTGGCAGCGCGGCGTGGGAGGCGGTGATGACGATGTGGCCGGCGTCCTCGGGGCGGAGCATGCCGACTAAATCGGCGCAGATCAGCCAGGGTTGGCCAGGCACATCGCGCAGGATGACGCGGATGCCTTCGGTGATCGGCGGCGGTGTGGTGGCGGGAATGTGCGCCGCGCGCATGCGCTCGGCACAGGTGCGGACGGTCTGGCCGGGGCTGCAGCCGAGAGCGGACGCGGCGTGATTGACGTGACTGATGATGCCGTGCGCGAGAGTATGGTCGCCGTCGCCGATGTGGCAACTGTCTGCTGAGGCGGTGGCGGCAGGGAGACCGATCTGGTCGAGGTAGGGAAGGCCGATGATGCCGGCGTTGTCGAAGCCCACACCGGCGTCGTTCATGATGACGCCGCGGATGCCCCATTTGGCTGCGTTGAAAGCGTTGTATTTGCCGCCGTAGGAGCCGGAGACGATGACCGCACCGGCGTGAGCGGCGGTGGCGCTGGAGCAGCTTGGCAGCGTGACGATGGGCGGTTCGGTCATCGTGGATTTTTCCCGTCTAGGCCGGGACGATCAATGGTGAGATGATTGTCGATCGCCATGATGATCGTTGATGCACAGATCCACCTGTGGGCCAAGGGTACGCCGTCTTTCCATCATCGTCAGACGCCGTTTCTGAAAGGGGAGGCGCTGGCGGGGATGGATGAGGCCGGCGTCGATCGTGCGGTGATCCACCCGGTGATGTGGGACGCGGATTCGAACGAACTCGCGGTGGACGCGGTGCGTGCGCATCCCGATCGGTTCGCGATCATGGGCTGGTTCTATTTGGATCGACCGGATCAGCGGGCGGCGATTGAAGGTTGGAAAAGCCGGCCAGGGATGAAGGGATTGCGGTTCTATTTTTCCGATCCGCGGTCAGCGTCCTGGCCGGAGGATGGCACGCTCGACTGGCTGTGGCCGGTGGCGGAGCAGTTGCGGATTCCGGTTTCTCTGCAGGCGCACACGTTCCTGCCGCGCGTGGGGGAAATTGCCGAGCGGTATCCGGGCTTGCGGATCAGTATCGATCATATGGGGGCGCTGCGGGCGGCCAAGGGCGCGGAGGAGGCGTATCGCAATCTGTCGCAGTTGCTGCCGCTGGGCGCGGTATCCGAACGTGGCGGTGAAGGCGACCGGACAGGCGGGCTATGCGCTGGACCCGTATCCGTTCCGCAGCATCCATGATGCGCTGCATCGGGTGTTCGATGCATTCGGGCCTAATACCAGCCGGCCGAAGCTTTAGACTCTTGGGTCTTATGGTCGGCCGGCTGGTATCCCTTTGATTTCGCGCGCGGCCGCCCCACCAACCCCGCGCGCATACCAAGCGACCTTTCGGTCGCCTGGTATAAGCGCATGTTCTGGGGCACGGATATCACGCGGATGCATTGTTCGTGGCGGCAGTGCGTGACGTTGTTCACCGAGGAACTGTCATGGCTGAAAGGCGCGGATCTGGAGCAGGTGATGGGGCGGGCGTTTTGTGAGTGGATCGGTTGGGAGTGAAAGCGGCGTGAGACTTCGTGATCTTGGTATCAGCACCGGGTCTTTGCCGACTGGGCCGTGCAACGCGATCACCGATGTGTCGGGCGTGCGCGTGGGGTACTGCACGCTGATTCGTGATGAGCCGACGGTCGTGCGCACCGGGGTGACGGCGATCTGGCCGCGGACCGACATTTGGACTGACGCGGTGTTCGCGGGTTTTCATTCATTCAACGGCAACGGCGAGATGACCGGCTTGCCGTGGATCGCGGAGCAGGGCCTGGTCGGGGCGCCGGTGTGCATCACGAACACGTTCTCGGTCGGCGTGGTGCGGGATGCGCTGTGTGCGGCGGCGGTGCGTGCCGGCTCGCCGTTTTCGTTTCATCTGCCGGTGGTGGCCGAGACGTATGACGGCTGGCTGAGTGATTGCGCGAGTTTTCCGGTCACGGCGGAGCATGCGTTCGCGGCCTTGGAGAGCGCGACATCGGGTGCGATTGCCGAGGGGAATGTCGGCGGCGGCACCGGGATGATCTGCCATGAGTTCAAGGGCGGTACGGGACGGCGTCTCGGGTGGTGGAGTCCGCGGGCGGGACATGGACGGTCGGTGCGCTGGTGCAGGCGAATTACGGTGCGCGGGGGCTGTTGCGGGTTGATGGTGTGCCGGTGGGTCGGGAGATCGGATACGACGTGGTGCCGTCGGCCCGGGCTGTGGCGCCGGATGAGGGTTCGATCATCGTGGTGCTGGCCACGGATGCGCCGTTGCTGCCGATCCAGTGTCAGCGCCTCGCGCGCCGTGCAACGACGGGCCTGGCATGGGTGGGTGGGATCGGCGCCGATAGCAGCGGGGATATTTTTCTGGCGTTCAGCACGGGCAATCATGTGCTGCACGATGCGCCGATGAGCGATGTGAGGATGATCGCGACGACGGGGATGACGCCGCTGTTTCAGGCGGCCGCGGAGGCGACGGAAGAGGCGATCCTGAACGCTCTGACGGCGGCGGAGACGATGGTGGGCTATCAAGGGCACACGGCTTATGCGTTGCCGCATGAGAGGCTGGCGGAGGTTATGGATCGGTATCGTTCGAGATAACTATTCGCACACACGAGGGGGAATTCGACATGACTGAGAAAACACGGACGGCGCGGCGCCGGCTGGGGCAGAGCGACCTGATGGTCTCGCCGATCGGGCTTGGATGCATGTCGCTGTCGGGGGTGTACGGGCCGGCGGATGACGCGACGTCGGAGGCGCTGATCCGTCACGCGCTGGATCGCGGCGTCAATCACCTCGATTCGTCCGACATGTACGGGTGGGGGCACAATGAGAGCTTGATCGGCCGGGCGATCAAGGGCCGGCGCAACGAGGTGGTGCTGGCGACCAAGTTCGGGCAGGTGCGCCGTGACGGACAGGCGAACGGGGTGGATGGCAGTCCGGCGTACGTGCAGCAGGCGTGCGAGGCGAGTTTGGCTCGGCTGGGTGTCGATGTGATCGATCTGTATTATCAGCATCGTGTCGATCCGTCGGTGCCGGTTGAGGAAACCGTGGGCGCGATGGCGCGGCTGGTGGAGCAGGGGAAGGTGCGGTTCCTGGGTTTGTCGGAAGCGCATCCGGATCGGATTCGCCGGGCGCACAAGGTGCATCCGATCACCGCGGTGCAGACCGAATATTCGCTGCTGTATCGGGAGGAAGCGGAGGAGACACGGCGGACGACGACGGAGCTGGGGATCAGTTTCGTTGCGTATTCACCGCTGGGGCGCGGGTTCCTGACCGGTGCGCTGCGCACCCCGGATGACATCGATGGAAGACGCGCGGCGCATCCGCGGTTTCAGGGCGAGAATTTCGCCGCGAACCGCCGGCTGGTGGCGCATGTGGAGGAGCTCGCGAAACGCAAGGGCTGCACGCCGGCCCAGGTGACGTTGGCGTGGCTGCTGGCCCAGGGTGAGGATGTGGTGGCGATCCCAGGGACGCGGCGGCGCGCGGCGCTGGATGAAAATATCGGCGCGCTGGAGGTGGTGCTGAGCGCTTCGGAGGTGGCGGGTCTAGCTGCCGCGATTCCTCCTGGCGCCGCCGCGGGCACGCGCTATCCCGCGGGCGGCATGGCCGGGGTGTTTGTGTGAGTGACCCAGGTGCGGGCCGGGGGTTACAGCAGCGGCTGAGCCGCGAGACCGGGGCCGAGGTACTGTTCGGCCGGGCGGATCGCGGGCGCTATGCCACGGATGCGTCGATCTACCAGGTGGAGCCGATCGGCGTGGTGGTGCCGCGGAGCGTCGAGGATGTCGCCGCGACTCTGGCGATCGCGCGCGAGGAGGGCGTGCCGGTGCTGGCCCGTGGGGCCGGCACCAGCCAGTGCGGGCAGACGGTGAACCATGCAGTGGTGATCGATTGCTCGAAGCATCTGCGGCGTGTGCTGTCGGTCGATGCGGAGGCGCGAACCGCTGTGGTGGAACCGGGGCTGGTGCTGGCGCATCTGAACGCGGCGTTGCGCTCGCACGGGCTGTTCTTTCCGGTCGATCCGTCCACGCATGCGCGATGCACGATCGGCGGGATGGCGGGGAACAACTCGTGCGGGTCGAAGTCGATCCGATATGGGTTGATGGCCGACAATGTGCGGGCGATCGAGGCGATTCTGGCGGATGGCACGCGGCATCGGTTCGGGGCGGTGCCCGATAATTTGGGTGCGGAGATGCCGGCGCACGTTGCGGAGTTGGTGCAGCGGTTGCGTGCGCTGGGCGCGGCGGAAGCGGAGGAGATCGCGGCACGGTTTCCGAAGCAGTTACGGCGGGTGGGCGGGTATAATATCGACGTACTGACGCCGGCAGCGCGCGCGACGGGTCGGGAAGAATCTGGCGCGGCTGCTGGTGGGGTCGGAGGGGACGCTGGCGTTCTCGGCGGCGATCGAGCTGGCGCTGTCGCCGATCAAGCCGCGCAAGGTGCTGGGCATCTGCCAGTTCCCGACGTTCCGCGCGGCGATGGAGGCGACTCGGCATATCGTTGGCGCTGGATCCCGAGGCGGTGGAGCTGGTGGATCGCACGATGATCGATCTGGGGCGCGGACATCCCGATCTATCGCGCGACGATCGACCGGATGCTGGCGGGCGAGCCGGACTCGCTGCTGATCGTGGAGTTCCACGGCGATGCGGATGCGCCGCTGGTGGGGAAGCTGGGCGAGCTGGAAACGCTGATGCGCGAGCTGGGGTATCCGGATGTGGTGCGCGCGACGGATGCGGCATTCCAGGCGGATATCGCGGCGGTGCGCGAGGCCGGGCTCAACATCATGATGTCGATGAAGGGGGATGCGAAGCCGGTGTCGTTCATCGAGGATTGCGCGGTCGATCTGGACGATCTGGCGGATTACACGGAGCGGCTGAACGATGGTGTTTGCGCGGCACGGCACGAAGGGCACGTGGTACGCGCATGCCTCGGTGGGGTGTTTGCACGTGCGGCCGGTGCTGAACATGAAGGATCCAGCGGATGTGCGGACGATGCGCACGGTGGCGGAGGAATGCTTCGCGCTGGTGCGGGAGTACAAGGGATCGCACAGCGGCGAGCATGGCGACGGCATCGCGCGGAGCGAGTTCAACGAGGTGATGTTCGGCGTCGCGTCTGGCGCGTGCGTTTGAAACAGTGAAGGACGCGTTCGATCCGACGGGGATGTTGAATCCCGGGCGCGTTGTGCGGCCGCCGCGGATGGATGACCGGGCGTTGTTCCGCTACGCGCCGGAATACGCGCCGGCGGGATTCGTGCCGCGGCTGGATTGGTCGGAGCATCCCGGCGCCCTGCTGGGCGCGGTGGAGATGTGCAACAACAACGGCACGTGCCGCGCTTTCGATGCGGGCGTGATGTGTCCGAGCTATCGCGTGACGCGCGATGAGGAGCATCTGACGCGCGGGCGAGCGAACACGCTGCGGCTGGCGCTGACCGGGCAGTTGGGGGCTGGCGCGATGGCGTCGGATGAGGTCGCGGAGGCGATGTCGTTGTGCGTGTCGTGCAAGGCGTGCCGGCGCGAGTGCCCGACCGGCGTCGATATGGCGAAGATGAAGATCGAGGTGCTGGGGGAGCGCGCGGCACGGCATGGCCTGTCCCGCGGAGACCGGTTGATCGCGGCGCTGCCTCGGTTGGCGCCGGTGGCGGCACGGTTGGCGCCGCTGGCGAACATGCGCAACCGGTCGCCCGGCTGCGGCGATGGACGGAGGCGCGGTTCGGCATCGCGGCGTCGACGCCCCCTGCCCTTCTGGCGGCGGGATTTCTTTCGCGATGGCGAGGCGGTGGTGCCGGTGCGGGAGGCGCGCGGCGAGGTGCTGCTGTTCGCCGATACGTTCAATCGCTGGTTCGAACCGGAGAATTTGCGCGCGGCGGTGCGCGTGCTGGCAGCGGCGGGATATCGCGCGCGCGTGCCCTCGGTCGCCGGCGGGCCGTTCTGCTGCGGGCGGACGCTGCTTTCGGTCGGGCGGATCGATGCGGCGCGGGCGCAGGCGCGGCGCATGGTGGCGGCGCTGGCCGGCGATGCGCCGATTGTCGGGCTGGAGCCGTCCTGTCTGCTGACCTTGCGGGATGAATATCCGGCGTTGCTGGCGGGTGAGGCGGCCGGGGTGGCAGAGCGCGCGCTGCTGATCGGGGAGTTTCTGGACCGGCTGGAGCATGCCGCTGCCGCTGCGTGCCGGTGAACGCGACAGCGCATGTGCACGGGCACTGCCATCAGAAATCCTTCGCGGCGTTCGCGCCGGCGGTGCGGGTGCTGAACCGTGTGCCGGGTTTGACGGCGAAGCCGATCGTGTCGTCCTGCTGCGGGATGGCCGGGACGTTCGGATACCAGGCGGCGACGCAAGAGGTTTCGCGCGCCATGGCGGAGGCGTCGCTGCTGCCGGCGGTGCGTGCGGCGGGGGCGGATGATATCATCGTTGCGGATGGCACCTCCTGCCGGCATCAGATTCGTGATCTGGCGGGGCGGGAGGCGGTGCACGCGGTGCAGGTGCTGGCGCGGGCGTTGCCGGGGTAACACAGGGCAGGAGGGACGCATGAAACGTGAGGACCTACTGAGGCAGGTGACCACCCCGATCGGCGCCCCTGCATTCGCGCGCGGGCCGCGGACATTCTACAATCGCGAATACCTCAATATCACCTACCGGACCGACGCGGACAGGTTGCGTGCGGTGGTGCCGGAACCGCTGGAGATCGACGACCCGCTGGTGCGGTTCGAGGTGATGAACATGCCCGACACGATGACGCACGGGGCCTATATCGAGTGCGGCCAGGCCATTGCGGTGCGCTTCGGTGGGGAGCATGGCGAATATCTGCATGCGATGTATGTGAACAACCACCCGGCGATCGCGAGCGGGCGCGAGGTGAGCGCGTATCCGAAGAAGCTCGGTTCGCCGAACCTGTATGTTGATTCCGACACGCTGGTGGGCACGCTGGATTACGGCTCGTTGCGGGTCGCCACCGCGACCATGGGGTATAAATACGTGGCGATGGAGCTGGAGCAGGCGCGGAAGGAGATTTGCGTGCCGACATTCATGCTGAAGATCCTGCCGAATTACCTCAGCCGGCGGGGTGACCGGCCGCGGATTTGCGAGCTGGTGCGGACGCAGATCGACACGATCACGGTGAAGGGCGCGTGGGCCAGCCCGGCGCGCTTGCAGCTTTTCGAGCATGTGAATGCGCCGCTGGCGGATTTGCCGGTGCGCGAGATCGTCTCGGCCAGCCACATCATCACGGATCTCGTGCTGCCGGTTTCCGAGATGGTGCACGATTATCTTGCGGAGGACAGGGCGCCATGACAGGCTTATCAGGACACGCTTGTCGGGGGCTGCGCAGCCGGGGGTCTGTCGGATGGCGGATATCTTCAGCCTTGCGGGAAGCCATGCACTGGTTACCGGCGCATCCAGCGGCCTGGGCAAGCATTTCGCCGGCCGGCTGGCGGAGGCGGGCGCGCGCGTGACGCTTGCGGCGCGGCGCGAGCAGGCGCTGGCGGCGAGGGTGAGGGAGATCGGGGAGCGCGGCGGCCAGGCGGCGGCGGTGGTGATGGACGTGGGCGCAGCGGACAGCATCGAGCATGGGCTGGACGCGGCGGAGCAGCGGTTCGGGCCGGTCAGCGTGCTGATCAACAATGCCGGCGTGACGGAGACGGGACCCGCGCTGGAGGTGGACGAGGCCGGTTGGGATCAGGTGATCGATATCAACCTGAAAGGCGCCTGGCTGGCGGCTCAGCGGACGGCGCGACGCATGGTGCAACACAAGATCAGCGGCAGCATTGTCAACATCGCATCGATCCTGGGGTTGCGTGTCGCCGGCGGGGTGGCGGCGTATGCCATTTCCAAGGCCGGCCTGGTGCAGATGACGAAGGTGCTTGCGCTGGAGTGGGCGCGGCACGGCATTCGGGTCAATGCGATCGCTCCCGGCTATATCGAGACCGAGCTCAACAGCGCGTTTTTTGCCAGCGCGCCTGGGGCGGCGCTGATCAAGCGTATTCCGCAGCGGCGGCTCGGACGGGCCGCGGAACTGGACGGGGCGCTGCTGCTGCTTGCGTCGGAGGCGAGTTCGTTCATGACCGGAAGTGTCGTCGCGGTTGACGGGGGGCACCTCGTGTCGGGGTTGTAATCAGGGGGATGGCGATGCATCCTTTCGAAGCCGGGCTGGATCGAACCGCGGCGAACTATGTTCCGCTATCGCCCGTTTCGTTCCTGACGGGTGCGGCGCGGGCCTATAGCGACAAGGTTGCGGTGATCGACGGCGAGCGACGGTACACCTATTCGCAGCTTCTGGAGCGATGCACGCGGCTGGCTTCGGCGCTGGCGGGGCTCGGTGTCGGGCGGTTGGATACGGTTGCCATCATCGCCTCGAACATTCCGGAAATGATCGAGGCGCACTATGCGGCGCCGATGCTGGGTGCCGTGCTGAATCCATTGAACACGAGGCTTGATGCGGCGACCATCGCGTTTTCCCTGAATCACGGCCAGGCCAAGGTGTTGATTGCCGACAGCGATTACATTCCGCTGGTCACCGAGGCGCTGCGGCAGGTTGATCATCCGATCACGCTGATCGGGATCGGGGATGTGCGGCGGCCGGAATTCGCTGATTACGAGGCCGTGCTGCGGGACGGCGATGCGGGCTTCGCCTGGGCCGGGCCGGACGATGAGTGGCAATCGCTGTGTCTGCTCTATACGTCCGGCACGACCGGGGATCCCAAGGGCGCGGTGTATCATCATCGGGGTGCGTATTTGCAGGCGCTGGGCAACGCGGTGATGTTCGGGCTTGGTTTCGACTCGGTCTATCTGTGGACGTTGCCGATGTTCCATTGTTCCGGCTGGTCCTATCCGTGGGCGGTGGTGGCGGTCGGCGGGACCCAGGTGTGTCTGCGCAAGATCGAGCCGGCGGCGATCTTCGAGCTGATCGCGCGTCATAAGGTGACGCATCTGTGCGGCGCGCCCATCGTGATGACCATGCTGGCGCAGGCGCCGGCTTCCCAGCGCGTTGCGTTCGACCACACGGTGCGTTGCGCGACCGGCGGCGCGGCGCCGCCGTCTTCGGTGCTGCGTGCGATGGAGGAACTCGGTTTCCAGGTGACGCATCTGTACGGCGCGACGGAGACATACGGTCCTTCGACGTCCTGCGTGTTCCAGCCGGAGTGGAGCGATCTGCCGGACGAACGCCGCTATGCCAACATGGCGCGACAGGGCGTGCTGTATCCGACATTGCAGGACATGATCGTAGGCGATCCCCAGACGATGACGCCGGTTCCGCGGGATGGCACGACGGTCGGGGAAATCATGCAGCGCGGCAACACGGTGATGAAGGGTTATCTGAGGAATCCCGAGGCGACGGAAAAGACGCTGCACAATGGCTGGTATCTGTCCGGCGACCTCGCGGTGTGGCACCCGGACGGTTACATCGAGATCAAGGATCGATCGAAGGACATCATCATCTCGGGCGGGGAGAACATCTCCAGCCTGGAGGTGGAGGAGGTTCTATCGCGACATCCGGGGGTGTTCCTGGCGGCCGTGGTGGCGCGCCCCGATGCCACCTGGGGCGAGACGCCGTGCGCGTTCATCGAACTCAAGCCGGATGCGGCGCCGGTGGGGGAGGCGGACATCGTGCAGTTTTGCCGCCAGCATCTTGCGCGATTCAAGGTGCCGAAGAAGGTGGTGTTTGCCGCGATTCCGCGGACGTCCACCGGGAAGGTGCAGAAGTTCACGCTGCGGGAGATGGCGAAGGCGCTATGAGCGACCATTCGGACCGGAAGCGGGGAGCAGGCGAGGCTTCGGGGGCGGAAGGGCTTGCGTCCGCGCTGGAGCAAACCTGGAGCGCACCGCTGAAGATGTGGTCGGCGTTTGCGAATACCTGGCAATCGGCGCTGCAGAATCGTGGCATACCGGCTTTTCAGGCAACGCTGAAGCAGATGACGGCGCCGGCGAGCTGGTCCAGCGGGCTCAATCCGTTCCTGGACGAGATGCTGGAGATTTTCGATCTTCCGAAGCTTGCTGATTTTCCCGCGTTCGAGCCAGGGGCTTTCCCGTCGTTGCTGCCGGCGGCGGAACTGGCGCTTGTGACGCAGCAATACATGCTGGCGGCGTTCGGCGTGGGGATGCGGGCGTGCCAGCGGTTTCAGGCGGAACTGGCCGAGCGGCAGAAGAGTCGGGGCGCGGTGGAAAATGCCGGCGAGGCGATGGATCTGTGGAACAACATCCTCGATCAGACCTTGATGGAGTTCAATCGCTCGGAGGAGTTTGCCTCGGTGCAGCAGCGGTTCCTGCGGGCAGCGATGCAGCAGCGGCAGGAGGTTGGCAAGCTGAGCGACCGATTTGCTCAGACAATCGATCTGCCGACGCGCACGGAGGTCAACGATATCTATCACCGACTGCATGATCTGCTGCGGGAGGTTCATGGGCTTCGGCGCGAGGTCCGCGCCCTGAGGAAAGGCGGCAAGGGATGAGCGCGAGCCTATTGCCCAGCATGGCGGAACTGACGGACTTCGCGACGCGAGCGGCGAATGCTGCGTCCTTGCTGATGGAGGTGCGCGACAAGGACATCGAGCTGGCGCCAACGCCGCGGGAGGAGATCCATCGGATCGGCGGTAAGACGCTGTACCGCATCATCCCGCTGAAGGAGCCGCGGATCGCGACACCGGTGCTGGTGACCTATGCGATGGTGGGACGCTGGACGGTTCTGGACCTGCAGGAGGACCGGTCCTTTCTTCGCAATCTCTCGGAGGCGGGGTGCGAGGTCTATGTGCTGGACTGGGGACACCCGACCCAGGCGGACCGGTTCGACGACTTCGGCGACCTGGTCGATCTGTATCTGGATGGATTTGTCGATGCGATCTGTGACCGTCACGACATATCGGCGATCAACCTGCTTGGCATCTGCCAGGGCGGCGTGCTGTCGCTGTGCTACGCGGCGCTGCATCCCGACAGGGTGCGCAACCTGATCACCTGCGTGACCCCGATCGATTTCCATGCCGACCAGGGGGAGGAAAAGCTCGACCGGGGTTTCATGAATGTGTGGACGCGGAATCTGAGCGAACAGGATATCGATTTGCTGATCGATACGATGGGCAACATCCCGGGTGAGGTCGGGGGTGCGATGTTTTCGCTGATGACGCCGCTGCGGACCTTGGCGAAGTACAACCTGACGCTGCTGGAGGTGGGGCAGGATCGGGCGAAGCTGGCCAATTTCCTGCGGATGGAGAAATGGCTGGCGGATCGGCCGGCGCATCCGGGCGAGGCGGGGCGGCAGTGGCTCAAGGATCTGTATCAGCACAACAGGCTGGTGCAGAGCGCGTTGGAGGTGGGCGGCCGGCGGGTCGATCTGCAGGCGATCACCATGCCGGTGCTGAATATTTTCAGTGAGACGGATCACATCATCCCGGCGCCGGCGAGCAAGGCGATGGAGGGCCGGCTGGGGACGGGGGATTACACGGCGGCTTCGGTGCCGGGCGGGCATATCGGGATTTTTTGCAGCCGGAATCAGCAGAAGTTGCGGGCGCTGATCGCGGAGTGGCTAACGGCGCGGTAGATCATGCCGCATGACTGCACGGGAGGTGCGATCCGCCCTGGATTGCTTCTCCGCCCGCTTTCGCGGGCGTTCCTCGCAAGGACGATGCTGCCGCACGCACGTTATACGTCGAGGAACACGGTCTCGCGGTCGCCCTGCAGATATATGTCGAACGTATAGACCGTGTTTCCGTCCCTGGCGGTCCGTGGTGCGATCAATGTGTCTCGCCGCTGCTGCTGCTCTATGAGGCGCAGCACCGGGTCGGCTTCGTTGGCTTGCTTCTCATCGCCGAAATACATTCTGGTGTGCACGCCGATATTCATGCCGCGCGCCGCGATCCAAAAGCTGATGTGGGGCGCCATGGTGCCCTTTCCGGTGCGGCCCGCGACGCGGCCGGGCTTTATTGTTTCAAACGTATAGAGGCCGGTGCGGAAGTCCGCCCCGGTTCGCCCCCAGCCGCGAAAGCTTTCATCCAGCTTCTTGTCCTGCCGGTCGAGCGGATGATTGTAACGGCCGGCGGCATTGGCCTGCCAGATCTCGAGCAGGGCATCGCGCACG
The DNA here is from genome assembly GCA_963731335.1 of uncultured Pseudomonadota bacterium. Lineage (GTDB taxonomy): Bacteria > Pseudomonadota > Alphaproteobacteria > Acetobacterales > Acetobacteraceae > CAVSUZ01. The sequence continues at coordinate 148,470 of CAVSUZ010000013.1, forward strand.
GGTGTTCCGGCGCCGTCGAACACGTGTCCCTCGATGCGGATGCGCTCGCCTTCGGTTTTTTCGGTATAGAGAACGTTGCTGAAGTTGTTTTGGAAGATATCGAAGCCGGCCTGGTGGGGGATCAGGCCGATATGCACATAGGGGCCGGCGGTCTGTGACGGCGATTCCTTGGCGTAGCTGAGGCGCTGCGGCATGGGCTTAGTTTCCCTCCAGCTTGTTTTCGAACAAGGTGGGGCGCCGGCCGCGCAGCACGATATCGAAGCGGTAAGCGAGGGTGTCGAGTTCGACCTGGGCGTTCATATCCAAAGCGGCGATCAGCGTCTCGGCGGCATCCTTGTCGGGGATGCCGTTGAACATCGGATCGAGCGGGATCAGGGGATCGCCTTCGAAGTAGAGCTGGGTGATCAGGCGCTGAACGAAGCCGGAGCCGAACACCGAAAAATGAATGTGGGCCGGGCGCCAGCTATTGGCGTAGTTGCGCCACGGATACGGGCCCGGCTTGATGGTGCGAAAATAATAGTATCCCGATGCGTCGGTGATGGTGCGTCCGCAGCCGCCGAAGTTCGGATCGATAGGTGCGATGTAGTGATCGTTTTGATGGCGGTATCTACCGCCGGCGTTCGCCTGCCAGAATTCAACCAGGACATGGGGCACGCCGTGGCCGTTCTGGTCGAGCACCCGGCCATGGACGATGATGCGCGGTCCGATCGCTTCGCTGTCCTTGGCGTAGTTGAGGATCAGGTCGTTATCCAATGGCCCGATTTCATTGTGGCCGAAGATCGGGCCGGTGATTTCGGACAAGGAGTTCTGCAGGGAGAGCAAGGGCAAGCGGGGCGAGCGCAGGACGGTGGTCTTGTACTCCGGGGTCAGTGCCGGCGGGTGAACCGACCGATCGCGGGCGATGAACTCGGGCGGCTTGGATTCCAGGCGATCCTCCGCGAGGTCGTTGCGCAGTTCGAGCATCGTCGGTCCTCCGCCATCACCGTCGTTGCAACGGTGCGCCGATCACCTTGACGGAGCAAGATGAGGGACGCAGAGTTGCGAGTACCGAAGGGTTGACGTTCGGGCGCTTTACAGCGCGCTGTAAAGCGGGAGTGAAGTTTTTGCGCCTAGCATAGTTCACGCCGCATGATTCAGGGGAAACGATCATGCAGGAACAACGCTCCATCCTGCTCGGCCTGATTGGCTCTGGCATCCAGGCGTCGCTGACCCCGGCGATGCATGAGCAGGAGGGGGCGGCGCAGGGGCTGAAGGTCATCTATAAGCTGATCGACCTGCAGAAGCTCGACCTTGATGTGAAGGCGCTGCCGGAGCTCCTCACGGCCGCCGAGCGGATGGGTTTTGCGGGTCTCAATGTGACGTATCCGTGCAAGCAGGAGGTTGTACCGCTGCTGTCCGAGCTTTCGGACAATTCCCGGGCGCTCAAAGCGGTCAACACGGTCGTGCTGCGGGATGGCGGTCGTTTCGGGCATAACACTGATCTGTTCGGTTATGCGGAGAATTTGCGTCGCGGATTGCCGGACGTCAGGCGCGAACGGGTGGTGCAGGTGGGCGCCGGCGGGGCCGGCTCCGCGGTGGCCGAGGCATTGATGCAGCTCGGCGTTGCGCACCTGACGCTGTTCGACACAGACCAGGCGCGCGCGCAGCACGTTGCGGCCGATCTGTGCGCGCGCCACGGCGCGGGACGAGCAGAGGCGGGCGGCGATTTGAAGAGCGCCATCGCGGCGGCAGATGGGCTGGTCAACACAACGCCGGTGGGGATGGCCAAGCTGCCGGGCACCCCGGTTCCGCCGGAGTTCCTGCGCCCCGCCCTATGGGTATCCGAGATCATCTACTTCCCGTTGGAAACCGAGTTGCTGCGGCGGGCACGGGCGATCGGCTGCCGGACGCTCGACGGCGGAGGCATGGCGGTGTTTCAGGCGGTTCGCGCCTTCGAGTTGTTTACCGGGCTCAAGGCTGACGCCGAGAGGATGCATCGGTACTTCGATCGGTTACGGCAAAAGGCTGGAACCTGACAAACCCGTTTCGGAGGAAACGCCATGAGCGCCAGCGCAGCCCACGAGAATCGGCGTCAATCAAAAAAAGCGGCGGCCAGCGGGTGGATCGGCTCGGCGCTGGAATACTATGACTTCTTTATCTATGCCACGGCTGCCTCGCTGGTTTTCCCGCAAATTTTCTTTCCTTCGGGCAATCCGACGGTGGCGATCGTGGCATCGCTCGCGACCTACGGCGTGGGTTATGTGGCCCGACCGATCGGCGCGTTCGTGCTCGGCCACTGGGGCGATACGCACGGCCGTAAAACCGTGCTGCTGGTTTGCATGTTCCTCATGGGGTTTTCGACCATGGCGGTCGGCGTGCTGCCGACCTATCAGCACGTGGGGGTGCTGGCGCCGGTGCTTCTGGTCATCGTGCGGCTGATCCAGGGATTTGCGGTCGCGGGCGAGATTTCCGGTGCGAGTTCGATGATTCTCGAGCATGCGCCATTCGGCCGGCGCGGCTACTACGCGAGCTTCACGCTGCAGGGGGTGCAGGCCGGGCAGATTTTCGCCGCCGCGGTATTCCTGCCGTTGGCCGCCTTCCTGCCGCATGACGCGTTCATGGCCTGGGGCTGGCGAGTTCCGTTCCTGCTCAGCGTCGTGGTTATCATCGCCGGCTACATCATTCGCCGCCAGGTCGAGGAAACGCCGGCATTCGCTGAAGAAAGCACGCATGGCGGGATTCCCCGTTCGCCGATCATCCAGGCATTCCAGCTAAGCTGGGGCGACATGATCCGGGTGATGTGCATGGCGCTGATGAACGTGATTCCCGTGGTGGCGACAATCTTCGGCGCAGCCTATGCCGTGCAGCCGGCGTACAAGATCGGCTTCAAGCCGGCGGTCTATCTGTGGATCCCGGTGCTGGGAAACATCCTTGCGGTTCTGGTGATTCCCTACGTGGGAAAGCTCTCCGACCGGATCGGCCGCAGGCCGCCGATCATCGTGGGCGCGTTGGGCTCCGGCGTGCTTTCATTCGGCTATCTCTACGCGATCAAGACGTTCAACGTGCCGCTGGCGATCGTGCTTTCGCTGCTGATGTGGGGTATCGTCTATCAGGGATACAACGCGATCTTCCCCAGCTTCTATCCGGAGCTGTTCCAGACGCGCGTGCGTGTCTCGGCGATGGCGATTTCGCAGAACATCGGGACCACGATCACCGCGCTGCTGCCGGCGCTGTTCGCAGCGGTGGCCCCGCCCGGGACGGTGAATGTCCCGCTTCGCATCGGCGCAATCGCCTTCGGCATTACCATCATTTGCGCCGTCGCAGCGGCCTCGGCCCGCGAGACGTACCGGATCCACCTGCGGGATCTGGGCCATCGCGGCGCCATTCCGGTGCCCAAGGAGGATTACGAGCGGATGCGGACGCCGGGTCTCGCGATGTAAACATGCTCACGCGGCGACTTGCTGGTCGATCAGCCGCGCCATCCGGCGCAGCGCGAGTTCGTATCCCTGGATGCCGAAACCGGCGATCACCCCGTCGGCCCTGAGCGATACGAAGGAGCGGTGGCGGAATTCCTCCCGCTTGTGAACGTTCGAGATGTGCACCTCGATGACCGGCGGGTCGAAGGCGTTCAGCGCATCGAGGATGGCGACCGAGTAGTGGGTGAAGGCGGCGGGATTGATGATGATGCCTCCCGCCGTTTCGCGTGCTTCGTGGATCCAGTCCACGATCTCGTACTCCCGGTTGGTTTGGTGGAAGCGGAGCTGAAGTTTGAGTTCGTCGGCGAGTTTTCGGCAGGCGGCTTCCACGTCGGCCAGGGTCTCGTGGCCGTAGATGTGCGGCTGCCGTTTGCCGAGCAGGTTGAGGTTCGGGCCGTTGAGGATGAAGACGAGACGGGTCATCGGGGGATTTCCTTCCGTTGTCTTATACCAGCGGCCTGAAGCCCTAACTCGTCTAGCGACGGTCAGGCCGCTGGTATCCTCTTGATTTCGCGCGCAGCCGCCACACCAACCCTGCGCGCGGTATACCCGGAATCCTGCGGATTCCGGGTATACCAAGCGGCATTGAAGATGACTCATGTTGCCGATGCACGGACGAACCGCGCGGTGGGTGAGAAAGTCGTGGATGGCCGGCACAAGGCCGGCCACGACGATGAGGGCCGGCCATGACTGCCGCAAAAGCCGGCCGCGGCTGGCGTTCGCAGTTCTGTTCCGAAATGGCGTCCCGTACGGGATTCGAACCCGTGTTACCAACGTGAAAGGCTGGTGTCCTGGGCCTCTAGACGAACGGGACAGGCGCGGGTGGGTAGCGGCGCCCGCCATAAGGGTCAAGGTCAAGCGGGGGCGGCGTCCGCGACAGCGAAGCCCACGGTGAGTGCGCCGTTCCATTCCTCGGCGCGGACGTGTCCCGCGAGGTGCATGGGCGCGCCCATCGTTCCGAGGAGGGCCTCGGCCAGGGCCCCGTTGGCGCGGAACAGCATGGCCTTGAGGCGCGGGCCGCCCCCCTCCCCTTCCACCCAGGCACGGATGGTCGTCTTCTCCCGCCCCACGCGATCGGCGCGCATCACCCGGGCGTGGTTGACCACGAACACCGGCTCCTCATTGCCGGCGCCGAAGGGTGCGAGGCGGCCGACATGGGCGGCGAGCTCGGCGGTCGCTCCGGCCACGGCCAGCGTCCCTTCGACGGAGAGATGCGCCGCGCTGGGCAGGCGGGCGGCGTCGCACAGGCGCTCGTTCAGGAAGGCGGTGAAGTCGGCCAGTCGATCGCCGGGCAGGGAGAACCCGGCGGCCATGGGGTGCCCGCCGCCGGTGAGCAGAATGCCGTGCTGGCGGGCCGCGATGACCGCGGCGCCGAGATCGACGCCGGGCACCGAGCGCCCCGATCCTTTGGCAATTCCCTCGCTCACGCCGGCAACGCAGGCCGGGCGGTTGAAGCGCTCCTTGATACGGCCGGCGACGATCCCGACCACGCCCGGATGCCAGTCCGTCCCTGCCACGATCAGGGCGGCGTGCCCGGCGGCGGCCAGCGCCTCGGCCTGTTGCAGGGCGATATCGAGGATACCGGCCTCGACCTCCTGCCGTTGACGGTTCACTCCGTCGAGTCGGCTTGCCAGCGCGGCAGCTTCGGCCGGGTCTTCACAGAGCAGCAGCCGCAGGCCGAGATCGGCTTCGGCGATGCGACCGGCGGCGTTGATGCGCGGGCCGAGCACGAAGCCGCAGGTTCCGGCGCTGAGCTGGACGCGGGCCTGCGCCACGGTGAGCAGTGCGGCGACGCCGGGCCGCGCGCGCCGGGCCATGACCTTGAGTCCCTGGCAGACCAGAGCGCGGTTCACGCCGGTCAGCGGCATGACATCGCAGACGGTTGCGAGTGCAACGAGATCGAGCAGGGCGATGAGGTCCGGCTCGGTGCGGGCGGTGAAGAAGGCGCGGCGGCGGAGGGTGCGCAGCAGGGCCACCGCCGCCATGAACACCACGCCCGCGGCGCACAGCATGGAAAGGCCCGAGCGATCGTCGAGCCGGTTGGGGTTGACCGTGGCGAGCGCGGCGCGGGGCGTTGTTTCGGCCTTGTGGTGATCCAGCACCACCACGTCGGCGCGGCCGTGCAGCGCGGCGAGCGCCTCATCGGCGGTGGTGCCGCAATCGACGCACACCACGAGGCTGGCGCCCTGCGCGGCGAGGCCATGGAGCGCCGGGATATTCGGTCCGTACCCCTCGGCGATGCGGTCGGGCACGTGGTGCAGCACGGTGCAGCCCAACTGGCGCAGCAGGATGATGATCAGCGCTGCGCTGCAGGCGCCGTCCACGTCGTAATCGCCGAACACGCCGACGGTTTCGCCGCGGATCACGGCATCGGCCAGGCGGTCGGCCGCGGTGTCCATGTCGGTCAGGCGTGACGGATCGGGCAGCAGCGCGCGCAGGGTGGGTTCGAGGAAATGGCAGGCTGCCTCGACATCGATGCCGCGGGCGGCGAGCAGGCGGCCGATCACTTCGGGCACGCCGGCGCGCTGGGCGATGCCGAGGCCGAGGCGGTCTTCGGCGGTGCGCCAGATCCAGCGGCGACCGCTGATACTGCGTGCGACTCCAGGTACCGGCTCATCCATCCCGGGATGTTAGCCTGATACCCAGGTCTTCGTCTCGAAATTGTGGCGGGCCTCGATCATGCGCACCGTGCCGGACTTGCTGCGCATGACGACGGAATGGGTCATCGCGCCGGTGCCATAGCGCCGCACGCCGCGCAGCATGGCGCCCGAGGTGACGCCGGTGGCGGCGAACATCACGTCGCCCCGCGCCATATCGGTGATGCGGTATTTGTGCTTCGGATCGTGCACGCCCATCTGGCGGGCGCGGGCGATCTGCTCGTCATTTTCGTACATCAGCCGGCCCTGCATCTGGCCGCCGATGCAGCGCAGGGCGGCGGCCGCGAGCACGCCCTCGGGCGCGCCGCCGGAGCCCAGGTAGATATCGATTTCGCTGTCGGGCATTGCGGTGGCGATGACGCCGGCCACATCGCCGTCGCTGATCAGCATGATGCGGCCCCTGCCTCACGGCATTTGGCGATGATTTCCTTGTGGCGGTCGCGATCGAGGACGCAGACCATCAGGTCTGACACATCACGACCCTTGGCGCGGGCCAGGTTGCGGAGGTTTTCGCCGGGCGGGGCGTCGAGGTCCACGACGTCTGGGGGAAGTCCGCCGCCGACGGCGATCTTGTCCATGTAGATGTCGGGCGCGTGGAGGAAGCCGCCTTTTTCCGCCATGGCGATGGTGGCGATGGCGTTGGGGCCGCCCTTGGCGGTGAGCGTGGTGCCCTCCAGCGGGTCCACGGCGATGTCCATCTCGGGTCCGCCGCAACCCACGCGTTCACCGATGTAGAGCATCGGCGCCTCGTCCATTTCGCCTTCGCCGATCACCACGGTGCCGTCGATCGCCACCTGGTCGAAGGCCTTGCGCATGGCGGTCACGGCGGCGCCGTCGGCCTCGTTCTTTTGTCCCCGTCCGATCCAGCGCGAAGCGGCGAGGGCCGCCGCCTCGGTCACCCGGACCAGTTCCAGTGCCAGGTTCCGATCGGTGACCTCGCCGTGGGTTGGCCTCGCGTCCATCCGTTTCCTCCGCTGCGATCCCGCGGGGCAGCTTAGCAACGTCTCCGGCCTTGCGATAAGACAGAAGCGATTTTGCGCCGAGGCGGCGATACGAAGGTTTTCTCTTGTTGCAGCGCAGGCGCGGCCGGGAAATTCCCGGGGCGCCGCGCAAAAGGCTACGGGGCGGGAACCGTCGGTGCGGAAGCGTATGTACCGACAGAGCCGGACCTCCGGTCGAGGCAGGATCGGGCGCGAAAGGTCAAGCTGGAGGGAGTGCAACCAGTATCCTTCCCTTGATGGGGACGGGGAAAAAGGTTACTTGGTGCAACGGAACGAATGTCTAGCTGGTGACTAACGGCGGCGCTTGCGAACAGCTTAACCAGGGCAAAATGGACGAGACTTCTCGAGTTTAAAGGAAACATCTCGAGCATGCGTTGCTGATGCAGCAGCGTCAATTCAATGCATTGCGGGTGGCGGACCTGGAGCGTCAGCGGGGGCTATCGACGCAGAACTGTACGCTGCGACATCCGCAGGCTACATCCATCACAGACCCTTTCCGGAGCAAGATTCGGTGTCTTCGGGAGCGATGATGGGTCAAAAGGGAAAGATTCTAAGGAAAGTGGCATACCCGGCGATTGACGGGATCAGGTTTTATGCCGCGCTGGCGGTTTTCATCGAGCATGTTTTTGGGTCCGCCGCGGTGAATTATTTCGCCATTCCCGCAGACCAGTTGTCCTACCAGTCATCGAGCTACGCGATGCGCGCATTGTTTTTTGTTCTTGATGGCAATCACGGCGTAGATGTGTTTTTTATCATCAGCGGCTTCCTGATGGCGCGCATCGTTTTGGCCGGAAATCGTACGTTCAGTTACGCGGGGTTCATCGGCAATCGGGTGAAACGGATCTATCCGGCCTTCCTCGCCGCGCTGATCGTGGCTACTGCGGGAGATTGCCTGCTCTTCGGGTGGTCATTCAAGCCGGTTGAGTTTGCCAAGAACCTGGTGTTTCTCAACGCGATTCCGGGCTTTCCTGTGATTCCCTACAACAATGTGAGTTGGTCCCTCGGGTTCGAATTTGCATTTTATCTGGCGATTCCAGCTCTTGTCGTGATCGCGCGTTTTATGGACAAGCGGCTCGCGGCGCTGTTATTGCTGATTGCCGTCGCTTGGTTTCTGCCAGACCCTTATGTCCGGATGAAGGCGCTTTTCGTGGGCACGTTGATTGGCTCGATTGACGACAGAGACCTGTCCCGCGCGGCCCGCGCTATCCCACTATGGCTACCGGTGATGCTCTACGTAGGGTGCGCACTGGGAAAGGCGCTTATATTCAAGACGTATCTCGGTTACTACTATCCGTTTCTGGGGGCGGCTGCGCTGCTGTTCGTGAAAGTGGTTTGGGATGAGGCCAATGTGTTGAACCGGTTCTTCAGCACCGGCCCGATACGCGAGCTTGGCACGTTGTCCTATTCGATCTATCTGTACCATTCGATCATCGCTTCAGTCGTGCTGTATTTCTTCACACCGCATCCGGCGTCGTTGATTGGATTGCTGTGGTATGTAGTTGCAACAGCAGCGATCACGCTCGCCTTTGCCTATGCTTCCTACATGCTGATCGAGAGGCCATATTTTTCTCCGCGGCCGGTCTTGCGCCAGCCAGCTACCGCCTAGCCCGCATTTCTCGCCGATAGCGGGTGCGTCGCTTCGGGGAATGCGGGTGAGCAACGTCTCCGACTGTGTGATCAGGCAGAAGCGATTTTGCGCCGGCGCGGCGATACGAAGATGATCTTTCTTTTTGCAGCGCAGCACTTGCGCGGCAGGAGATTCCTCATTTCCTGCGGCCATGGCGAACGCGGATCTGATCGATACCATCCTGGGGCTCGGGCCGGCATCGGGGCTTGCGGCGCTGCGGGCGCGGCGGCCGGATATCGTCCGGCACAGCCAGGGCAGCTACGAGGTGCTGTTGCATCCGGCGGACCCTGGCGGGCTGTCGCCTGCGGAGCGCGCGCTGGTCGCGCTGCGGGTCGCCGAGGACGGCGGGCATGCCGGGCTGGCGGCGCATTACCGCGCGCTGCTGGAGGAACGCGATAGGGGGCTGGCGGCCGACCCTTCCCCCAGGGTGCGGCGCATTCTGGAGCATGTGGCGCTGGTGGCGGCCACACCAGGCAAGGCGACGCGCACGGAGATTGCTGCGTTGAAGGAGGCCGGGCTGAGTGCGCAGGACATTGTCGCGCTGTCGCAGTTGATCGCATTCGTCAGTTACCAGGTGCGCGCTGCCTTCGGGCTCGCGCTGCTGAGGAGTGGCGCCGCATGAGCCGCTTCACGCTGGAGGCGGTGGAGTGGGCGCCGTGGCTGGCGCCGGTTTCCCGGAGACCGCCACGCCGGAGCAGCGCGCCGCGCTGGAGCAGAGTCCGCAGGCGAACTCGGCATATTTCCGCACGCTGGCGAATGATGTGGCGTCGCTGGCGGAACGCTCGCCGCTGTTCCATGCGGTGATGTATGCGCCGGGTGGGCTGAAGCGCGCGGAGCGTGAACTGGCGACGGTGGTGACGTCGGTGATCAACGGGTGCGTGTATTGCTCCTCGGTGCATGCGCGGCGTTTTGTGGAGCTGACGAAGCGGCCGGAGGTGATTCGTGCGCTGTATGAGCAGGGGCTGGACACACCGCTGGAGCCGCGGTTGCGGGCGGTGGTGGATTTCGCTGCCAAGGTGACGCGAGAGCCGGCGGCGCTGCAGCCGGGACGATTTGCGGCCGCTGCGTGACGTGGGGATGTCGGACCTGGAGATTCACGATCTGATCAACGCGGCGGCGATGTTCGCGAATGCCAACCGGCTGATGCAAACGCTGGGCGAGCCGGTGATGCCGGAGGGCGGAGCATGACGATCGGGCGTCGTTCCTTGCTGGCTGCCGCGGCGGTGTTGGCAGCGGTGCGGGCGCGAGCCGAGGAGCCGGTGCTGGTCGGGTGTGAGCGGCCCGCTGACGGGCCAGTACGCGCAGTATGGCGCGGACTGGAAGCGGGGCTTCGATCTTGCGCTGGATCAGGTGAACGGGTCCGGCGCGATCAAGGGGCGCCCGTTGGCATATGATTTCGAGGACAGCCAGGCCGATCCCCGGCAGGCCGTGGCGATCGCGCAGAAGTTCGTGGCTGATCCGCGCGTGCTGATAGAGCTGGGGGATTTTTCGTCGGCCGCATCGATGGCGGCGAGCCCGATCTATCAGCGGGGGCGGCTGGTGCAGTTCGGGTTCACGAATTCCCATCCCGACTTCACCAAGGGCGGCGATTATATGTGGAGCAACGCGCCCAACCAAGCAGACGACATGCCGATGCTGGCGGACTATGCGGCGCGGCTGGGTCTGAAGCGGGTGGGCATCGCCTTCATTAACAGCGACTGGGGGCGGACCAGCAAGGATTTGTTCGTGAAGGCGGCGGCCGGCAAGGGATCTGCAGGTGCTTGCGGTGGAAGCGTATCTTCCGGACGACAAGGACTTCCGCTCCATGCTGGTGCGGCTGCGGGACAGCCAAGCCGGACGGACTGATCCTGATTTCCTATTACCCGGATGGCGCGGCGATCATGCGCCAGATGCGCGCGGAACAGATGACCCAGCCGGTGGTTGCCGCGGGTTCGGTGTATTCGCCGAAATTCCTGGAACTGGGCGGGGATGCGGTGAACGGGGTTTATACCACGACGAATTTCTTTCCGGCCGATCCGCGGCCGTTCGTGCAGGCTTTCGTGCGCGACTACAAGGCGAAATACAACGCCGAGCCGGGAGCTTATGCCGCGCGCGCGTACGACGCCATGATTGTCGCGGCGACGCTGTTGCGGGAGTTCGGCACGACGCCGGCAGGCGGTGCATGACGGGCTGTATCATGCGTCGGACATTCCGAGCGTGGTGTACGGCACCGGTGCGCTTCGACCCCGAGACGCGCCGGGTGAAGGACCCGCGGATGATCGAGGTTGAGGTGCAGAACGGAAAGTTTGTCCTGTGGAACGGAAACAAGAGCTGACGTCGATGACCCTGTCCCGCCGCGTGTTGCTGACCATCGCCGCCGCATCCACTTTGCCGCTGCGCGCCTTCGCCTCCGACCCGGTGCTGGCCGGCGTCAGCGGCCCGCTGACCGGACCGAACGCGCAATATGGCGCGCAGTGGAAGAAGGGCTTCGATCTCGCGCTGGATCGGATCAATGCCGGCGGCGGGTATCAGGGCCGGCGGTTTGCGTACCAGTTCGAGGACAGCCAGTCCGACCCGCGGCAGTCCGTGGCGGTGGCGCAGAAGTTCGTCGCCGATCCGGCGATCATTATCGAGCTGGGTGATTTTTCCAGCACCGCGTCGATGGCGGCGAGTCCGATCTATCAGCGCGGCAAGCTGGTGCAGTTCGGCTTCACCAACTCGCATCCCGATTTCACCAAGGGCGGCGATTACATGTGGAGCAATTCGCCCAGCCAGGCGGATGAGCAGCCGAAGAACGCGGAGTACGCGGTCAGGAAGCTCGGGTTGAAGCGGCTGGCGGTGCTGCACCTGAACACGGACTGGGGGCGCAGCGCGAAGGATGCGTTCGCTGCCGCGGCCAAGGGTACGGGGCGGAGATCGTTGATGTGGAAGCGTATCTGCCGACGGAGCAGGACTTCCGGTCGATGCTGGATCGGGCGAGGAACGCGAAGCCGGACGGGTTGATTTTGCTGTCCTATTATGCGGATGCGGCGCTGATCGCGCGGCAGATCCGCGGATCTGGGGCTGAAGCAGACGATTGTGGCGGCGTCTTCGGTGTATTCGCCCAAGCTGATCGAACTCGGCGGGCCCGGCGGCGAACGGTATTTATACGATGGCGGAGTTCTTCCCGGCGAGGACCGGCCGGAAGTGAAGGCGTTCGTCGCGGATTTCCGCAAGCGGTATGGCACGCGATCCCGATATGTTCAACGCGATGGCGTACGACACGATGGTGCTGTTCGGCGCGCTGGTGACGCAGTTCGGCGCGACGCGGCAGGCGATGCATGACGGTCTGGGGCGGATCAAGGACGTGCCGAGCGTGGTGTACGGGAAGGTCACGTTCAATCCGGAGACGCGGCGGGCCCAGGCGGCGAGTTACAAGTACCTGGTGGTGAAGAACGGCGCGTTCACCTTGTGGGATGGTGCGGACGTGACGGTGCGTCATGCCGGACGAGATTGCTTCGGTGCTAGCGCCTCGCAATGATAGTGGGCCGGGTGGACACTTGACCACGGAACAATGATCGGTGGGTTCCTGGATTGACTACACGATCAACGGGCTGATCGTCGGCAATATTTACGCTCTTCTGGCGGTCGGGCTGGCGCTGATCTTCGGCGTTTCGCACCTGATCAACTTCGCCCAGGGTTCGATCTACACGGTGGGCGCGTATATCGGCTGGACGTGCGTCACGTATCTGCACACGCCGCTGCCGGTGACGATGCTGATCGTGCTGGCGGGCTGTGCGCTGCTCGGCGTTGCCATCGAACGGCTTGGATTGCGACCGCTGGCAGGTTCGGCCCGCATCGCGCCGCTGCTGGCGACGATCGGCATCAGCTTCATGCTGGACCAGGCGCTGCAGCTTATCTTCACGCCTGATCCGCGCGCACTGCCCAATCCGCTGCCCGATTGGCGGATCGACGTAGGCGGCGGCACGATCGGCGCGCTCGATCTGCTGATTGCCGGCATCGGCGTGACGTCCGCGGCGGTGCTGTGGGCGTTTCCTGCGATTTACCAAGCTCGGCTGGGCGGTGCGCGCGACGGCGCTGGACCGCGATGCGGCACGGCAGATGGGCGTGGATACCGACCGGGTGAACCAGGCGGTGTTTGCGATCGCCGCGGCGCTGGGCGGCCTGTCCGGCATGCTGGTCGGCATGTACTACAACCACATCGACACGGCGATGAGCTTCCAGGCCACGCTGAAAGGCGTGGTGGCGCTGGTGATCGGCGGCATGGGCAACGTGCCGGGCGCCATTGCCGGCAGCCTGCTGCTTGGGCTGATCGAAAGTTACGGCGTGGCGCTGTTCGGATCGTCCTACCGCAACCTGTTCGCCTACGTGCTGCTGCTGGCGATTCTGGTGCTGCGGCCGAACGGGTTGTTTTCGCGCGCGGCGGCAGGCTGCCGCCGGAGCCGATGACCGGCACGTTCATCGCGCCGGCGCGAGCCTGGGCGGTGCCGCGCTGGGTGATCGCGGTGGCGGCGCTGGCGGCGGCGGTGCTGCCGTTCACACCGGCCAGCGCGTACGTGCTGCAGACGCTGACCAACGGCTGGCTGTACGCGATCCTGGCGCTGAGCCTGACGCTGGTGGCGGGCACGGTCGGGCAGATTTCGCTCGGTCATGCGGGGCTGCTGGCGATCGGGGCGTACGCGTCGGCGCTGCTGGCGATGGATCTGGCGTGTGCCGGTCTGGGCCGCGGTGCTGTGCGCCGGGGTGATCACCGCGCTGCTCGGCACGGCGGTGATCGCGCCGGCCTTCCGGCTGCGGGGGCACTACGTTTCCATCGCAACCTTGGGCGTCGGCGAAATCGTCGGGCTGGTGATCCTGAACTGGGACGGTCTGACGCGCGGGCCGATCGGGCTGACCGCCATCCCGCCGCTGTCGCTCGGGCCGATCCCGCTGGATTCCCCGGCGGGCGCATATTGGGCGTCGCTGGCGATGCTGGCGATGCTGGCGGCGGTGCAGGTGCGGCTGCTGCATTCGCATCTGGGCCGCACGTTCCGCGCGATCCGTGATGACGACGTGGCGGCGCGGTCGTACGGCATCGCACTTGGGCGGTACAAGGGGCTGGCGTTCGCGGTGGGCGGGTTCGCGGCCGGCATCAGCGGAGCGATCACGGCGCATCTTTATTCGTACATCAACTACGAGACGTTCACCTCGCAGATCTCCATCCTGGCGCTGACCATGGTGATCCTGGGCGGGCTCGGGAATATTGCCGGCGCGATCATCGGCGCGGTGGCGTTGATCGGATTGCCGGAGGTGTTCCGCTTCACGGCGGACTACCGGATGCTGATCTACGGCGCCGTGCTGGTGCTGATGATCCGCTTCCGCCCGCAGGGATTGCTGGGCACGGTATGACGGCGCTGCTGGAAACGCGCGCGCTGACGCGGCGGTTCGGCGGCATCACCGCGGTGAAGTCGCTGGATCTGCGCGTGAACGAGGGCGAGCTTCTTGTCGGTCATCGGCCCGAACGGCGCCGGCAAGACCACACTGTTCAACCTGATCACCGGGCATGACCGGCCCGACGGCGGCCCATCGCGCTGAACGGGCGGCCATTGCCGGCCTGGCGCCGGAGCGTGTCGCGGCCCTGGGCGTCGCCCGCACGTTTCAGCACGGGCGGGTGTTTCCCACGCTGAGCGTGCGGGACAACGTGCTGATCGGTGCGCACACTCGGCTGATCGAACGCCGCAACCTGCTGCCGCTGATCGGCCCGGTGATCGAGCTGGCGCGTGCGCTGCTGAAGCCGGCGCGGGTGCGGCGGCAGAATGCCGGGCTGGAGGCCGAGCTGCGCGAGATTCTGGCGCTGTTCGGCGAGCGCCTGCTGCCGCGGCTGGATCATCCGGCGTACAGCCTGTCCTATGCCAATCGCCGCCGGGTCGAGATCGCCCGGGCGCTGATGTTGCGGCCGACGCTGCTGCTGCTGGACGAACCGACGGCGGGGATGAACGAGTCGGAAACCGCGGAGATGCTGCGGCTGATCCTGTCGCTGAAGCAGCGCGGGCTGTCGATCCTGCTGATCGAGCACAAGCTGGACATGGTGATGCAGCTTTCGGACCGGGTGATCGTGATGGATGACGGCGCGAAGATCGCCGAAGGTCCGCCGGCCGAGGTGCGGCGGGAACCCGCGGTGATCGAGGCGTATCTGGGCCACGCCGAGGTGGGCGAAGCGGTCGCATGAGTCTGTTGGCGCTGGAAGGCGATCGACACGTTCTACGGCCCGGTGCAGGTGCATTTCGGCTTGTCGCTTGTCGGTGCGGCCGGACAGATCGTGTGCCTGCTGGGCGGGAATGCCAGCGGCAAATCCACCACGATGAAGGTGATTCTGGGCCTGCTGCGGCCGCGCGCCGGGCCGGTTCGGTTCGACGGGCAGGAGATCACCGGCCTGCCGACGCCGGTTATCATCCGGCGCGGCATCGGCTCCGTGCCGGAGGCGCGCCGTCTGTTCGCCACGATGACGGTGCGGGAAAATTTGCTGATGGGCGCGTATGCGCGCAGCGACCGGGCGGAGATCGCGACGCGATCTGGACCGCGTGCTGGCGCTGTTTCCCCGGGTGGCGCAGCGGCTGGAGCAGGCGGCGGGGACGTTGTCGGGCGGCGAGCAGCAGATGGTGGCGATGGCGCGCGCGCTGATGGGGCGGCCGCGGCTGATCTGCATGGACGAACCGACGATGGGGCTTTCGCCGCTATATGTGGATCGAGTGCTGGCGTTGATCGAGACCATCAACCGGGAAGGCGTGAGCGTGTTCATGGTGGAACAGAATGCCAGCCTTGCGCTGCGCATCGCCGATTACGGCTACGTGCTACAGACCGGCCGCATTATCCTGCACGGACCGGCGCGGCACGCTTTTGCACGATCCGCGTATCCGCGACGCCTATCTGGGCGGCGAAACACAGAGAGGTGCACTGATGCACATGCCTGGACTGCACCGCCTTACCGACCGGCAGCGGGAGATCATGGACCTGGCCGGCGGGCTCGCCGCCCGCTTTGCCGAGCGTGCGGCGAAGAACGACGTGGAGTCGGTGTTTCCCGTACGAAAACTATCGGGACCTGCACGAGGCCGGATATTTGCGCCTGGCGGTTCCGGTCGATGCGGGTGGCCAGGGCGCGGACGTGTTCGACATGGTGCTGGCGCAGGAGGTGCTGGCGCGCGGCGATGCCTCCACGGCGCTGGTGACGGGGATGCATTTCGCGCTGCTCGGGCGGGTGCGGGACAGTGGAGCGTGGCCGGATGATGTGCTGCGGGAGATCGACACGCACGATCGCGCGCGAGGGCGGCACGATCAACAACTGCGTGACCGAGGCGGAACTGGGCAGCATCTCCCGCGGCGGGTTGCCGGGCATGACGGGCGAGCGCGCGGAAGGCGGGTGGCGGGTCACGGGACGCAAGATCTTCGTCACCGGCGCGCCGGTGCTGCGTTTCCTGGCAACCGCGGTGGTGCTGCCGGCCAGCGCCGAGGCGCCGGACGGGGAGCTGGTCAGCGCGATCGTTGAATCGGGGTCCGGGGGATTGTCGCTGGAGGATACCTGGTCGGGCGCTCTGGGGCTGCGCGGCTGCGGCAATTACGCGGTGAACTACGACCGGGTGTTCGTGCCGGATCATCGCATCGTGGAGCGCATGAAGGTCGGCGGCGAGCGCAGGAAGCAGGGCGTGAGCGGATGGAACCTGCCGCTGTCGGCGGTGTATCTGGGGATCGGGCAGGCGGCGCTGGATGCGGCGGCGCATTATGCGAACAACCGCGTGCCTCCGGCGCTGGGCAAGCCGATCGCGACGGCGCCGCACATCCAGCAATGGATCGGCGATATGCAGGTGAAGCTGCATGCGGCGCGCACCGTGCTGCACGATACCGCGCGCGCCTGGGTGGCGGGGACGGCGGCGGCCGAGGCGCTTGCTCCGGCGATCGCGACGGCGAAGTATATGTGCACCAACGCGGCGTGCACGGTGACGGAGACGGCATTGCGGGTGGCGGGGGGGTTCAGCATGACCCGGGGCTTGCCGCTGGAGCGGTATTTCCGGGATGCCCGGGGCGGGTTGTTCCAGCCGCCGCAGGATGATCTGGCGCTGGGGATGATCGGGCGGGCGGCGCTGGAGGAGGAGCGGCGGCGGTGAAGGGCAATTTAGCGCTACAAGAGCTATACGACTCGGTGCTGCAGATGATGGACAATCTGATTTCGATGCGCGACGAAATTGCGGACCTGAAAGCGCAAATGATGCTGATGAATGGCCGCATTCGCCGAGTAGACCTGCGGCTTGGCGCAGTGCACAGCGTGTTGGAAGCAGGCCGCGGTGTTCTTGTAAAGGGTGCGAATGCCCGGACGGGATTGCTTCGGCCGCTGTCGCGGCCTCGCAATGACGCGGTATGTTAGGCAGGTCCGCGGCTGATCTTGCCGCCGCGATCCGCGCCCGGCAGACTCTCGCCGGTTGAACTGATCCGCGACACGCTGGAGCGCATCGAACGCAGCCAGCCGGTGCTGAACGCCTTCATCACCATTGCTGCCGATCAGGCCATGGAGCAGGCGCGGGCGGCAGAGCAGGCGGTGATGCGGGGCGAGGTGGTGGGGAAGCTGCACGGTGTGCCGGTCGCGGTGAAAGACCTGGTGCCGACTGCCGGCATTCGCACCACCTGGGGTTCGCTGATCTTCAAGGACCACGTGCCGGAGCAGGATGCCGAGGTGGTGCAGCGGTTGAAGCTGGCGGGCGCCATCATCGTCGGCAAGACCACCACGCCCGAGTTCGGCCAGCAGTGCCTGACCGAGGCGCCGTTGTTCGGGCGCACCCGCAACGCCTGGCGGGCTGATCGCACATCCGGCGGATCGAGCGGCGGGTCGGCGGTGGCGGTGGCCGCCGGGCTGGTGCCGCTTGCGGTGGCGACGGATGGCGGCGGATCGACGCGCATTCCCGCCGCGTGCAACGGCATCGTGGGGTTCAAGCAGGGGCTTGGCGTCGTGCCGCAGGAATACGCGCAGGACGGGTTCGGCAATATCTCCTACATCACGCCGATGACTCGCACGGTGCGGGACACCGCGCTGATGCTGGATGCGATGGCTGGCTCCGATCCGCGCGATCCGCTGACGATGGCGCGCTGGCATCCGACCTTCGCGGCCGGCGTGCCGGCCGGTCTTGGCGGCCTGCGCGTGGCGTGGCGCGCCCGGTTGGGGAACAGCGCGGTCGCGGCGGATGTGCTGAGCGCGTGCGAGAGGTCGCTGGCTACGCTGCGCGGGCTGGGTGCCGAGGTCATCGAACACGCCGCGCCGTTCGAGAATCCCGAGCGTCTGTGGTTCGTCAATAACGGCGCGTACCGCATGGCGCAGTTCGGGCATCATTTGGCGCGGCATCGTGCCATCATGTGCCCGACCTTCGTGCGACAGATGGACGCGATTGCCGCGACCTCGGCGGCCGAGCTGTACGAGGCGATCTTCGCGCGCACCCGGTTGTACCGGCAGGTGCAGGCCTGGTTCGAAAGCTGCGACATCGTCGCGATGCCGACGCTGTCGCGCACGGCGGTGCCGATCGATCAGGATTTCTTCGGCCCGATCGAGATCGACGGCGTGCCGGTCGAGAACATCCGCGCGTCGTGGTATCCGTACACGATGCCGTTCAATCTCACCGGCAATCCGGCGATCAGCCTGCCGGCCGGTTTCGACCGGGACGGCATGCCGGTGGCGATCCAACTCGTGGGGCCGATGGGATCGGACGCGCGGCTGCTACAGGTTGCCGCCGCGTTCGAACAGGCGCAGCCTTGGGCGGATCAAGCGCCTGACTGGGAAGAACGCGATGTCCGCTGAACAACGCCTGACCGCATTGGGGCTGACCCTGCCGCCGCCCCCGAAGCCGATGGGCACCTATGTGCCATATCGTATCGCCGGCAACATCCTGTACCTGTCGGGCGTCGGGCCGCGGCGCGCTGACGGTTCGATGATCACCGGCAAGGTGGGCGGCGATGTCGGGCTCGACCAGGCCATCGAGGCGGCGCGGCACTGCGCGCTGAACCTGCTGGTCAACATGCAACAGGCGGCCGGTTCACTGGATCGGGTCGATACCGTGCTGAAGGTGCTGGGCATGGTGAACGCGGTGCCCACGTTCGGCGATCATCCGAAGGTCATCGACGGCTGCACCAACCTGTTCGTCGAGGTGTTCGGGGAGAACGGCCGGCCTGCACGTTCCTCGGTCGGCATGGGCAGCCTGCCGGGCAACATCGCGGTGGAGATCGAGGCGATCGCGCTGCTACGGGGATAGCACCTCGATCGCCACTGACTTCACCAGCGCCAGGACCGGCCCGCCGGTCCGCAGCCCCAGCCGCGCAGCCGCATCCGGTGTCACCCGCGCCAGCAGCGCCGCACCATCCAGCGCGACCTCCACCAAGGCCGCATGGTGCGCGGCATCCTCGGTGATCCGCCGCACCGTTCCGGCGATCACGTTCTGCACGCTGATGGCCTGCGGCACCGCCGTTGCCAGGATGACCTCCCGCGCCGGCACGCGCACCCGAAGCGCGGTTCCGGGGGCGCCTGACAGCAGCGGCACCAACAGCGTGCGCCCGCCGGCCTCCAGCGTGGTCAGATGCCGCGCCGTATCATGCGCAACGATGCGTGCTTCCAGCACCGCGCCGGCATCGTCGCGCGCCGCGAACGGCAGGTCGCCGCGCGACAGTACCGCGTTCACCGGCCCGGACGCCACGACCCGGCCGGCGCGGATCAGCACCAGCGCATCGGCGAGGCGCGCCACCTCGTCCAGCGCGTGCGTCACATACAGGATCGGCAGGGCCAGCGAGGTCTTCAGCCGGGCCAGATAGGGCAGGATTTCCGCCTTGTGCTGCTCGTCCAGGCCGGTGAGCGGTTCATCCATCGCCAGCAGCACGGGCTGGCTCAGCAGCGCGCGGCCGATGGCGACCCGGCTTTTCTCACCGCCCGACAGCCGCCCGGGGCGACGATGGAGCAGCGGCTCCAGCCCGAGCAGGTCCACGACTTCATCGAAGCGGATGGCGCCGGCGGGGGCGCGGCGCAGGCCGTAGCGCAGATTCCCTGCCACGGTCATGTGCGGGAACAGCCGCGCGTCCTGGAACACCATCCCGACCCGACGGTGCTCGACCGGGACAAACACGTTGCGTTCGGTATCAGCCAGCAGGGTGCCGTTGATGCTGACGTGGCATGAAGCGGGACGGAACAGCCCGGCCACGACGTTCACCACGGTGGATTTGCCGGCGCCGGAGCGCCCGAACAGCACGGTCGTGCCGGGCACCGGCGCCTGGAAGCTGATATCGAATGAAACACCCGGCCAGGCATGGCGGAACGCGACCGCCAGCGTCATCGCCCGATGCGCAGCGTGAGGCCGCGGCTGATCCGCTCCGCCACCACAAGGAACACCAGGGCGAGCACGACGGATACCAGGGACAGCCGCGCCGCGGCGTCCTCGCCGCCCGGAGCCTGAAGCGCGGTGTAGATGGCGAGCGGCAAGGTCTGTGTCTGGCCGGGAATATTGGCGGCGAAGGTGATCACCGCGCCGAATTCGCCGAGTGAAGCGGCGAAGCCGATCACCGCGCCGGCCAGCACACCCGGCGCGGCGAGCGGCAGCGTGATGCTACAGAACCGATCCAGCGGCCCCGCCCCCAGGGTGCGCGCCGCCTGCTCCAGGCCGCGATCCACCGCTTCAAGCGACAGGCGGATCGCGCGCACCATGAGCGGCAGGATCATCACGGCGCAGGCCAGCACCGCACCCGCGCGGGTGAACACCAGCCGCACGCCGAACCACGCCCACAGCCAGGCGCCGACGGGTCCATGCAGGCCGAACAGCAGCAGCAACAGCCATCCGACGACGACGGGGGGCAGGACCAGCGGCAGCAGCACGATCGCATCCAGCAGCGAACGGCCGGGAAAGCGGCCGCGCGCGAGCGCGTAGGCCGTGAGCACCGCAACCGGCAGGTCAAACGCTACGGCGCGGGCCGACACGTTCAGTGTCAGCCGCACCGCTTCCCATTCCGGTGGAGAAAGCCCGGTTATGGCGCGCCTTCCAGGCCGAATCCGTACTTGTCGAATAGCGTGCGCGCTTCGGGTCCCTGAAGATAGGCGATGAACGCCCGCGCGTCCGGGGTATCGGCGGCCTTCAGGATGGCGAACGGGTAGGCGATCGGGTCGTGGGTATTTTCGGGGAACACGGCGGCGACTTTCACGCCTTTCGCCACGGCCGCGTCGGTGGAATAGACGATGCCGGCCGGCGCCTCGCCCCTTTCCACCAGCAGCAGTGCGCTGCGCACGTCGGCGGCGGGCGCGATATGCTGCCGCGCGTAATTCCAAACGCCCAGCTTTTTCAACGCCTGCTCGGCATAAATTCCCGCCGGCACATGCGCCGGATCGCCGGTCGCCAGCCGCCCGTTCGGCCCCAGCAGCGCGGCCAGGTCGAAGCCGGGCGACAGGTTCACATGGTCGGGGCCATTGGCGGGCACCACGAGGACGAGCCGGTTCGTCAGCAGGTCCACGCGGGTTCCTGCCGCCAACAGGTTCTTCTTCTGCAGATAATCCATCCACTGCTCGTCGGCCGAGGCAAACACATTGGCGGGTGCGCCTTCGGCGATCTGCCGCGCCAGGGTGGAACTGGCACCATACGGAGAAGCGGGCGGCGGGATGCCCCGCCTTCTGCCACGCCGCGCCGATGCTGTTGAGCACGTCGGTCAGGCTGGCCGCGGCGAATACGGTGACTTGCGCCCGTGCCGCCACCGGCGCAAGCAACAGGCAGAGGATCAAGAGCAGTCGGCGCATGTGCCATCCGGCGTTGTTTCCGGCCAACGATATCGCCTGCCGGCCATATCGGCAAATCTCCCCTGCCATGCTGTGATCCCGCCATGGGCAAGGTGCGTCATCCGGATCGGCTGGGGTTGCGCGTTCGTCTCGTGCTCGGCACCGACGTGGCGCTGGGTCCCGGCAAGGCCGACCTGCTGGAGGGGATCGCCGAGACCGGTTCCATTGCCGCCGCCGGCCGCCGCATGGGAATGAGCTACAAGCGTGCCTGGATGCTCACGGAAGCAATGAACCGGATGTTTGTCCGGCCGCTGGTGGATGCGAGCAAGGGCGGCGCGCATGGCGGGGGCGCCGCGCTGACGCCGCTTGGCCTGCGCATGCTGGACGCCTATCGCCGACTGGAGCGTCATGCGACGCAATCCGGCGCGGCGGAACTCGCGGCGATTCGCCGGGCGCTGGCTGCGCGGCGTAAGGAGGACACATGATTGCGGTCTATGTCATCGTCGCGCTGATCGTCCTTACGTTCCTGCTGTCGGTCCGCGTTGCTAATGAATGGCAGCGCGCGGTGATCCTGCGGCTGGGCCGTTTCATCGGGGTCAAGGGCCCGGGATTGTATCTGCTGCTGCCGATCGTGGATCGTGCGGCGCAGGTGATCGACATGCGCATCCAGACCACGACGATCAGCGCGGAGCAGGCGCTGACGCGGGACACGGTGGCGGTGGGGGTGGATGCGATCGTTTTCTGGCAGGTCAGCGACGCCGAGGCCGCGGCCATCCGCATCGCCAACTATCAGCAGGCGATCGAGCGTGTCGCCCAGACCAGCCTGCGCGAGATGATCGGCGCCAGTGATCTCGGCCGCCTGCTCTCGGACCGGCGTTCCGCGGATGAGCAGTTGCGCCAAACCATCGGGGAGAAGACGGCCTCCTGGGGCGTCAGTGTGATCAGCGTGGAGATTCGGGACGTGGCGATTCCTCGGGAATTGCAGGACGCGATGTCACGCCAGGCGCAGGCAGAGCGCGAGAAGACCGCTCGGGTCACGTTGGCATCGGCGGAGACAGGCGATCGCGGAACAGGTGCTGGCGGCGGCTGCATTGTATGGAAGCCAGCCGATCGCGCTGACATTGCGGCAGATGGGTTTACTGTACGAAATGAACAAGGACCGTGGGGTGACGGTGCTGATCCCGACCGACATGGCCGCGGCGCTGGGTAGCGCGATCGGCGGGCATGCACGCGATGCACGATGAAATCGCTGGCGGCTGCCGCAACCTTCGGCTACACAGCTTCGTGAATTGGTTTTTGCGGTCCTAATGCGCCTCTTCGTGATTGTTTCATGTGTGATTCTTTCCGGCTGCGCGGGTGGCCCGAGCGTGTCGGAACGTGGCTTCCTGGGCGAATCGTCGTGGCGGCATCAGCAAGCCGCGCAGGACGCGCAGATCATCATGCAAGGCATGAATCGTGCCCGCGCGGACTCGGAGCGTTACGCGCGCCTGCCTAGCCTTCCGCCGGATCACGCGCCTCAAATCCCGGGCGCGGTACAAGCCCCATAAGCACGCGGCCGAATCCGCCATCAACGCACAAATCCTCGCCGTTCACATAGCGTGCGCGGTCGCTGACCAGGTACGCCACCACATCGGCAATGTCGGTCGGATCGGCCACCCGGCCCAGCGGCACCATTCCGGCGCGACGCTCCGCTATTTCGGGAATGCGGTAGAACGGCTCGCTCATGGGTGTGCGCACCAAGCCGGGGCTGACCACGTTGCTGCGCACGCCGGATGGTCCCCATTCCACCGCCAACTGCCGCGACAGCATCACCACGCCCGCCTTGCTGACCGAATAGGCGCCGCTCCATGGCTGCGGATGGCGTCCGGCGATGGAGGCCACGTGGACGATCGCGCCACGCCGGCGCGCGAGCATCTGCCGGCCGAACGCCTTGGCGCAGAGGAAATACCCGGTCAGGTTCACGCCGAGCAGGCGGTTCCATTCCTCCAGCGTGAGTGACGCGATCGGCCCTGGACGCAGCAGGCCGGCGTTGTTCACCAGGATGTCGGCGCCGCCGTAACTCTTGGCGGTCTGATCGGCGGCGCCCGCGACGTCTTCCGGGTCCATGACGTCGCAACACAGGCACAGCGCCGCACCGCCGATCAACGATGCGGTTTCCTCGCACGCACCGCGGTCACGATCGAGCAGCACGAGGCGCGCACCGGCGGCAGCGAGTGCCGTGCTGATCGCGCGGCCAAGGCCGCCGCCCGCGCCCGTGACCACGGCAAGCCGACCGTCGAGACCAAGCCAGTCCGCCATCGGTTCCTCCGTCGATTTTGCCCTTGCGGCCGCTTTTCGCTTCTAGCATAGCCTCCCTGGCGGTGGCGGAAAGCGGCCGCACGCGATGGGAGGAGTCATGAGTTTCATCACCACCGGGATCACCCGCCGGCGCGTGTTGGCCGGAGCCAGCGCGATCAGCGCGTCAGTTGCGTTGCCGATGCCGTTCGTTCACCGAGCACGGGCCGAGGGACCGATCCGCATCGGGCTGCTGCTGGCCAAGACGGGCGACATCGCCGCACAGACCGATTACCTGGCGAAGGGCACGTATCTCGCGCTGGAGGAGCGCGGCAACAAGATCATGGGGCAGCCGGCGGAGATCGTCTGGTACGACGAACCGACGCCGCAGGGCGCCCAGCAGAACATGCAGAAGCTGGTGCAGGAGGAGAAGGTGGTCGCCATCCTGGGCGGCTCGCTCAGCTCCAACGGCCTGGCGGAGGAAGCGACCGCGCCCAAGCTGAAAATTCCCTTGATCATTGACAACGCGGCGGCGACCGAGATCACCGGCAAGAATTGCAACCGGTGGACGTTCCGGCTGAACACGCCGGTGGCGGTGCAGGCGCGCATGTTCGCGCCGTTCATCATGGGGTACGGCAAGAAGTGGTATTTCCTCACCGCCTCCTATGCGTTCGGGCAGGACATCAACAAGTCTTTCCATGATTTGCTCGCGAAGGCGGGCGGGACCGCGGTGGGCAATGACGAAGTGCCGCTCAACACGCCCGACTACAGCAGCTTCATCCTGAAGATCCGCCAGGCCAACCCGGACCTGGTGCTGGGCGGCGTGCCGGCCGGCGATCTTTCGACGTTCCTGAAGCAGTGGAACGAAATGGGGATGAAAGGCAAAATTCCGGTTGCCGAAATTGCCATCGGCGATACGGATATCTGGAGCGTGGGAACACAGGCGGCAACCGGGATCTTTACCTCGCTGTGGTGGTACAAGAATCCGAACAATCCGCCGGCCGAGCAAAAGATGGCGGCCGACTTCCAGAAGAAGTACGGCAAGCCCGCGGCCGACAAGACCTGGATGGGGTGGATCACCGCCCAGTCGCTGTTCGAGTCCATCGAAATGGCCAAGTCCACGGATCCGATGGCCATCGTCGAGGCGCTGGAGAACTGGAAGGGCGGGACCGCCGAGAACCCCTACTCCTACCGGAAATCCGACCACCAGTTCCTGGCCAAGAACCTGGTCGTGCAGGTCAAGGACCACATTCCCGACCAGTGGGACTATTTCGACGTGAAGGGCGAAGTCCCGAAGAACTCCAGCGAACTCCAGAGTGTGTTCGGCGACAGCGACTGCAAAATGCCGACCGGCTGACCCCGGGGTCCGGCCGGATCAGCCCGTGGCCTCGCTTATCATCTCGCAGCTTGCCAACGGGCTGGTCCTGGGCGGTCTCTATGTGCTGATCGCCATCGGGCTGTCGATCATCTTCGGCCTGCTGGGGATCGTGAACTTCGCGCATGGCGCGTTCTTCGCGCTGGGCGCGTATTTCGGCCTGACACTGGTGAACCAGTTCGGCTGGCCCGCCGTGATCCTCGCGCCGATCGGGGTCGGGCTGGTCGGGATGGTGCTGGAACGGCTGTTGATCCGGCACCTGTACGACAAGGATCCGCTGGTCAGCCTGATCGTGACCTTCGCCCTGGCGTTGATGATCGAGGCGATCACCCGGGTCGTATGGGGCGGGCTGGGTCAGCCGTTCAATCAACCGGAGTTCCTGTCCGGGATCTTCCTCTGGGGACCGGTGCTGATCACCCGCTACCGCTTCTTTGTGCTTGCCAGCACCGTCGTGATCCTGCTCGCGCTGTGGGCGTTCATGCAGTTCACCCCATATGGCCGCATCCTGCGCGCAGGCTCGCGCGACCCCGAGATGGTCGGGCTGTTCGGTATTCGCCTGCCTGTCGTGCTCAACGCCGTATTCGGCCTTGGCTGCTGCATTGCCGGGATCGCCGGGGTGCTCGCGGCACCGCTGTGGACGGTTTATCCCGCGATGCAGGAAGGCGCGATCATGCCGGCCTTCGTGGTGGTGACGATCGGCGGGCTGGGTTCATTCGCCGGTGCGGTGATCGCCGGGCTGCTGGTCGGGATCGTCACGACCATGACCATCCAGTTGAACCGGTGGCCGCTAACGCGGTGATGTACGTGTTCATGGCGGTGGTGCTGTTGCTGCGTCCGCGCGGCCTGCTGGGCGAACGGTGGGAGCGCTTCGAATGACGCACCGGTCGCCCGCGGCGCTGGCGGAATATCGCCCCGGGCCGTCGGCCATCCTGCGCCATCCGGTGCTATGGGTGGCCGCCGTCCTGGTGACACTCACGTTGCTGTGGGCCGCGCTTGGGGCGCCGGTCAGCCTGATCACCGAGATCGCGATTTACACGCTGTACGGTGCCGGGGTGAATTTGCTGGTCGGTTACACCGGGCTGGTACCGTTCGGCGCATCGGTGTTCTTCGGCTGCGCGACGTATGCCGCCGCGATCTCGATGAAACGGCTGTTCACCAACGAGTTCGAGGCGTTCGTTTTCGCCATTGTATTTTCCATCGCGCTCGCCGTGGTGATCGGCTTCATCATCCTGCGCCGGCGGGGGCTTTATTTCTCGCTGCTGACGCTGGCGTTTTCGCAGATCGCCTTCGAGATCGCCTATAAATGGACCGACCTGACCGGCGGCGAGAACGGCATGCAGGGCGTGCCCCGCCCGACCCTGGTCAATCCCACGGTGTTCCACGTATTCGTCCTGGCGACCGTCACGCTTGGCATGTGGTTCCTCTGGCGCGTGGCACATGCGCCGTTCGGACGCACGCTTCAGGCGTTGCGGGACAACGAACAGCGCGTGCTGGGCCTCGGGTATAATCCGTTCCGCCTGAAGCTCACCGCATTCATGCTGATGGCCGCCGTGCTCGGCTATGCCGGTGCCCTGCTCGCGTTCATGCTGCAGGGGGCCTATGCCGACAATCTCGGTTGGCAGCACGCGGGTGATGCGCTGCTGATGACGGTGTTCGGCGGCGTCCACCATTTCCTGGGGCCGCTGTCGGGCGCGATCGCCTTCGTGCTGCTGCAGGACAAGCTTTCCACGCTGACGGAAAACTGGTGGCTGATCTTCGCCCCCATCATCCTGGTGTTCGCGCTCGGCTCGCCGGAAGGTTTGCAGGGCTTCGTTCAGCGGCTGATGGGACGGCAGTACCGGACGCTGACACGCCGCGAAATCCCGCCCCGTCCGGCGGTCATTGCACCGTGGGTACCCACCCACGCGCAGCTCGATCCGGCGCAGCCCGTTCTGACGGTGCGCAACCTGTCGAAGCGGTTCGGTTCGCTGGTGACGGCAAGCGATATCGCGCTGGAGGTGCACCCGTTCCGGCTGCACAGCTTCATCGGGCCGAACGGCGCCGGAAAGACCACGTTCTTCAATATGCTGACCGGCTTCCTGCGGGCCGACGCCGGCGAAATCCGGTTCCAGGGACAGGACATCACGCGCATGCCGGTGTTCTCCCGCGTGCGCCTGGGTCTGGCCGATCATTCCAGATCCTCAGCGTGTTCCGCACCCTGACGGCGTTCGAGAATGTGCGCATTGCCGTGCAGGCCCACAGCCGCTTCGCGGGCAGCCTGCTGCGCGACGCCTATTCGCTGCACGACATCAACGACCATACCTGGTCGCTGCTCGATGCGGTGGGACTGGCGGACCGGGCCGGGGAGACGTGCGAAAACCTCGCGCACGGCGAGCAGCGGCTGCTGGAGATTGCGATCACGCTGGCGACCGACGCCACGCTTCTGCTGCTGGATGAACCGCTCGCGGGGCTTGCCGAGGCTGATCGTGAGATCGTCGGCCGGCTGATCCGGCGCCTCGCGGAAACCCACGCCGTGCTGCTGATCGAGCATGACATCGACCGGGTGCTGGCGCTGTCGGATCGGATCACGGTGCTGCACCAGGGCCGGCTGATCGCCGACGGCAAGCCGGCCGATGTGTCACGCAATCCCGATGTGATCACCGCGTATCTTGGCGCGGCACGCGAGGCACGGGCGCCGGCGGTGGCCGCCGTGGCCGAACATGCGGCGCACGCCCAGGGCGCTCCGTTGTTGAAGCTGGAGCAGGTGCGGGCGGGATACGGGGGCAGCCAGGTACTGACCGATTTGGATATCGTGGTCCATGCTGGAGAAGCTGTCGCGCTGCTGGGACGCAACGGTGTGGGCAAGACCACGACGCTGCGGGCAATCACCGGCACGGTGGCGAAGTCCGCTGGCCGCATCCATTTTGATGGCCGCGACATCACCGGCGCCCGTCCCTATGAGATCAATCGCGCCGGCATCTCGCTGGTGCCGGAAGGGCGCCGGCTGTTCCCCAATCTGACATTGCTGGAAAATCTCCGGCTTGCCGCGCGGCCGGGCGGCATGGGCCTCGAGGATGCGTTCGCGCTGTTTCCCCGGCTGCGGCAGCTCCAGCGCTCCCGCGCCGAAAACCTGTCAGGCGGTGAGCGCCAGATGGTCGCCATCGCCCGCGCGCTGATGGTGCCGGCGAAGATCGTGCTGCTCGATGAGCCGTTCGAGGGTCTGGCACCGGCGATCGTGCACGAAGTGATGGGGGCGCTGGTGAAGCTGCGCGGGCGCGTCAGCATGATGATCGTGGAGCATCACGCGGAATCCGTACTGCCGATCGTCGATCGTGCGTACGTGCTGGTGAACGGGATGGTGGCTTACGAAGGAAGCGCGCGGGAACTGGAGTCGGACGAAGCGCTACAGGCGCGGCTGCTCGGCGTGGTACAGGCGGACATGGCGGAGGTTTAGCCCGGGATATCTCAAACTCGGCAGGTGCATCGTGGTCTGATGAGCGAAGTACTTCTGCGACAAAGCCTTAACGCGTTGCAGAGGAGGTCCCCGATGCCGACAGAGTGTAGCGCAGATCTGTTTGGCTTGCACCTGTTGAAGGCCGCGCGGTTGTCGCGGCATTCGATGGCGGTACGATCACCTCGGATGGCAGAGTGCTGCTGCTGGGCGCGACGGACCGGGCGATTGGCCTGGTGGGTCGGTTTGCCGCCTGCTTTGTGGATCACCGTTGCCCGGCACTGATCGAACACGCGGTCAGCACGCTGGTGGGCCAACGCGTCTTTGGCCTGGCGCTGGGATATGAAGACCTGAACGACCATGACCATCTGCGCCATGATCCGGCGTGCGGTCCTGGCGGGCAAGCTGGAGGCGCGGCGTGCCACGGTCCGGCGGAGTTGGAGCCACGAGCGCCGGGTCATCGGCAAAGCGCAATGGCTTCCCGGATCAAGCTCGGAGACAGATAAGGCCAATCCGCGCTTTGTCGTGACCTCGCTCAATCGCCAAGACGCCAGCGGTGCAAGGCTTCCTGGGCATGCGGGACTTCCCGATCTGGGAAACCGCCGGCCCACCGCAGGGCACGCTGTTCAACTACCCCATCAGGCCGTGGCACGATGCAAAGCCCAGCCTGCCTGGGTCCAGCGCATCCCCAGCCGTCGTGACGCAGATTTATGCCAACGGCATCCACACGGGCATGCTGTCCAGACTGAAGAACGGCGACACAATCAAGCAAGTCACCGCGTGGGCGAGCGACCAACTGGGCGAAACCCTACAGCCGCAACTCGCTCGCCGCGTCGAACAACGACGCATGCTCGGTCAGCAGCGACAGCCGCACGCGCCCCGTCAGGCCCCGTGCGGCTTGCGGCACCAAACGCGCCGAGACCCGGTGATCCCCGCACTGGAACCAGCCCAGCGTGTCGGCGCCCATCGGCTCCATGAACAGCGCCTCCCCATCAATCCAGCCGTCGCTGCTCAACACCACATGCTCCGGCCGGATACCCAGGATCACCTCCTGGCCCGGCGCGGGCATCGAATTGAAGCGATAACCGTTCAGCGGAAGAGTAACCGCGCCGACAGCGACCGACGGCCGGTCCCCGCCGACCATCCGCCCGCGCAAAAAATTCATCGCCGGCGAGCCCACGAACCCGGCGACGAACAGCGTCGCCGGCGCCTCGTACAGATCATCCGGCGCGGCATATTGCTCGATGACGCCGGCACGCATCACCGCGATGCGGGTGGCCAAGGTCATCGCCTCGATCTGGTCGTGCGTGACATAGACGATGGTGACGCCAAGCTCCTGGTGCAGGCGCTTGAGCTCCACCCGCATCTCCGTGCGCAGCTTGGCGTCCAGATTGGACAGCGGCTCGTCGAACAGAAACACCTTCGCGTTCTGCACCAGCGCGCGGCCGATCGCGACGCGCTGCCGCTGTCCGCCGGAAAGCTGCGATGGCTTGCGGTCCAGCAGTTCGGCAATCTGCAGCAGCCGCGCGGCCCAGGCGACGCGACGCGCCACCTCGGCCCGCGGCACCGATCGCACGCGCAGCCCGAACGACAGGTTCTTCCGCACCGACATGGTGGGGTACAGCGCGTAGGACTGAAACACCATCGCGATGCCGCGCTTGCTCGGCTCGCGCTGCGTGACATCCACGCCATCGATCTCGATGATGCCGCTTTCGATATCCTCCAGCCCGGCAATGGCATTCAGCAAGGTGGACTTGCCGCAGCCCGACGGTCCAAGCAGCACGGTGAAATCGCCGGACCCGATCGGCAAAGCGATGTCGCGCAGCACCCGCAAGGGTCCGTAGGACTTCGACAGGCCAGAGACCAAAACCGCGGACACGCTAACCCTTCACCGCGCCGGCCGTGATCCCGCGTACGAAGTAGCGGCCCGACAGAAAATAGATCAATAAGGGCGGCAACGCGGTCAGCAGCGCCGCGGCGGTGTTGACATTGTACTCGATCTCACCGGTGGACGTGGTGGAAAGCATATTGAGCTGCACCGTCATCGGCACGTTGTCGCGCCCGGCAAAGATCAGCCCCAGCAGGTAGTCGTTCCAGATGCCGGTGGTCTGCAGAATCGTGGCGACGATCAGGATGTTCACCGACAGCGGCAGCATGACATGGGCGAAGATGCGCCAGAAGCCGGCTCCGTCGATGCGGGCCGCCTTCACCAGCTCCTCCGGCAACCCGATATAGAAGTTACGGAACAGCAGCGACATCACTGGAAGTCCCAGGACCGTGTGCACGGTGATGATGCCGGCCAGTGAGCCGTAGATGCTGGCCGTGCTTTCCATCTTCACCAGCGGATACAGGATCACCTGGTAAGGAATGAACGCACACAGCAGCAGCAGTAGCATGATGATGTTGGCGCCCCGCACGCGCCAGTGCGACAGCGCATAGCCGGTCACGGCGCCGAGCGAGACCGAGAGGATGACGCTGGGAACCAGAATACGGACGGAGTTCCAGAATCCCACGCGGATGCCGCCGCATTTCAGCCCGGTGCAGGCATGCGCCCAGGCCTTGATCCAGGACGCAATGCTGGGTGACGCGGGCAGGGTGAAGATCGAAAACGTTCGCACCTCCGCCGAGGTCTTGAACGACGTCGCGATCACCACCAGCAGCGGGATGGAAAAGAACAGGCAGGTCCACGCGATCAACGTATAGAGCCCGATACGGCCCACCCGATGGCGCCATTGCCCGGTGGTCATCGGTTCTTCCGCGCCAACTCGTAGTACAGATACGGCGCGACGATCACCAGCACCGAGGCCAGCATCACCGTCGCCGCGGCAGATGCCTGACCGATATTCGCCCGCTCAAACTCGAAATCGACCACGAACTTACCTGGTAGGTCAGAGGCGAATCCCGGGCCGCCATTGGTCATCGCAACCACCAGATCGTAGCTTCTCACCACCGCGATCGCCACCAGCACCAGGCACGTAACCACCAACGGCCGCAGCATCGGCAGCACGATGTTGACATAGGTTCGCCAGACGGGAATGCCCTCCACCCGCGCGGCACGCCAGATTTCCCGATCCACACCGCGCAGCCCGGCCAGCATGATCGCCATGATCAGCCCCGACTGGTGCCAGATGCCGGCAAACACCAGCGTATAGATCGCGGTTTCCGGCTGCGTGATCCAGTCGAAGCGGAAGTCGGTCCAGCCCCAGGAACGCACAAGCTGCTGCACGCCGATCGTGGGACTGAGAATCCACTGCCATGTCAGGCCCGTCACGATGAACGAAATCGACAGAGGGTAGAGCAGGATTGTGCGGAAGATGCCTTCGTAACGGACAGAACGATCGAGCAGAACCGCGAGAAGGATGCCCAGACCGAGCGTACCGATGATGTCGAGAACACCGAAGACGAACATATTGGTGTAGGCGACCTGCCAGCGCGGCGTGGCAAACAGTCGGACGTACTGGGCCACACCGGCGAACTTATAAACCGGGAGCAGGAAGGACCGCGTCATGGAGATATACACGGTCCAGAACATGCTGCCGTAGAAGCAGAACGCCATGATCGCCACGGCGGGGATCAGCGCGAATTGGGCGGCCTTGCCGCGGACCCGGTAGGCTCGCCCGACCCGGCGTTGCTCGACGGCCCGGTCCGGCCGGAGGCCAACGAGCGGCGCCTCCAACCGGACCGGAAACAGCCCCGGCATATGCGACTAACTGGCGCCCGCCAGGATGGCCGAAAGCCGTTTGGCCGCTTCGGCCGGTGTCATGGATGGCGTGGCCCAGTAGCTGCCCAGCAAATCCTCGATCTGGCCTTCCGTGTCCGGGCTGAAGGCGAGCGCGAAATTGGGAAGCTGATTGGCCGGTCCGCCGGCGATGATTTTCGCGCCGATCTGCGCGCAGGGATCCAGACCCTCCGTGCTGGCGTCCTGCCTCGCCGGCAGTGAACCTTTGATGCGATTGAACGCTGTCTGCACGGCAGGATCCATCATCACTTTAGCAAGCTTGTCCCCCGCCTGGACCTGCTCCGGCTTGTTGGTCTTCGGGAAGACAAAGACATCTTCCGTCATGACATAGGCGTTCTGATTACCCGGCGCCATCTGGCAGCTAAAATCCTTGCCGAAGGTCAGATGGGCCGAGGCGAAATCGGCCGACGCCCAATCGCCGACGACCATCATCGCCGCCTTGTTGGTTTCAACCAAGGCGAGTGTGTCGTTCCATTTGCGGTTGGGGCTGCCCGCGTCCACGTATTGCCGCAACTGTCCCATCACAGACAACACATGCTCCATCTCGGGACTGGCCGCGGCCTTGGGATCATGGTCAACGAACACTTTGCGATACAGGTCCGCGCTGCCCACGCCGGCCACGAGCGCCGAGAATAGCCAATCCTCCTGCTGCGCATTGGCACCGTAGGCCAGCGGGATGTAGCCGGCCGCCTTGATCTTGGGCGCCATCGCCAGGAACTCGTCCCACGTCTTGGGCGGCTCCATGTTCAGGTCGTGGAAGACCTTGAGGCTGTAATAAATATAGTTCGCGCCACCGATATCCACCGGAACGGCAATCACGTGGCCATCGTAGGTAATGCTCTTCGCCAGCAATGGCGGAAGATTCGCCACCAGGTTGTCCTGTTTCGCCAGGTCATCCAACGGCCGCAGGACCCCCTGCTCCGCGAGCTGCTGCACGGCGACGCCCGCGTTCCACATCAGCCCGGTTGGAGGATCACCTCCGGCGATGCGGTTCAGCGCGGCGGCATGTTCCGCCTGCGGGCCGATCGAAGGGTCATCCACCCAGGTGCCGCCGGTCTTGTTGTACTCATCAGCAAAGACCTTTACGGCGCGTGATTCGCCGCCACTGGTCCACCAGTGCATGACATCGGCCTTCTGCGCGAAGGCCTGGGGCACGCCCAATGGGACTCCAAGCGAAACGCCGGCGATGGCGGCTGCAAGTATGATGTTTCTGGACACTGGTGCTCCCCCTGGCTTCTTTGTTCGCCCGCAGGCGATGTTACCGCTTACAAGGAGCGTTTGCCCGAACGCCCCATGCTGTCAAGCCATTCTACCCGCGCCCGCCCAGAATCTCATCCGCGATCTTCTCGGCCACCATCATCGTCGGGAAATTCGTGTTCGCGCACGGAACCACGGGGAACAGCGAGGCATCCACCACCCGAAGCCCATGCACCCCGTACACCCGCCCTGCCGGATCGGTGACCGCCATCGGATCGCTCTCCGCCCCCATCCGGCAGGAACACGAGCAGTGCCACACCCCCACCGCCGCACGCTTGATGTAAGTCTCCAGTGCTTCGTCGTCGCGCAGCGCCTGCGTCAGACCGGCGGATTCCATAATGAAGCCGCGGATCACCGCTTTCCGCAGCGCCGCCGGTCCATCCATCAAGCTCGCGCCAATCGCGGTGATGATCCGGTTCCTGGTGTTATAGGTCCCCACCCGCCGGATCTTGTCGGTGAAACTGGCCGGAAACACGTCGGACGTAACCGCTTTCAGCGGCGGCAACTCGTGCACCGCCGCAATCTCCCGAAACCCCTTGGCCAACCGTTGCAGGTCCCGATGGTCGGACAGAAGATTGAAATCCACCTCAGGCTCCGCCCGCCAGTCCGCCGAGCCAAGCCGCACCTGGCCGGTCTCCGAGAACGTCTTGTTCACCCACAGCGTAATCACCGCGATCCGATCACCGATCGCGTGCCAGGCCGATTTGTTGGACACCGTCAGCGCCATGTCACCCTGCGGTGCGCCATCAATCCCGGACGAAAACCGCATGCCCAGATGCAGCGAGCGCTTGCTGTACGGATTCTTCCGCGCACCGGGCTTCAGGTACGACGCAACCGAGATCGACGGATGATCCATCAGCCGCTGGCCGACGCCGGCGCGGGCCTCGCGAACGGGAATCCCGATGTCACGCAAATGCCCGACCGGCCCGATCCCGGCGCGCAGCAGCATGGCCGGCGAATGCAGCGCCCCGCAGCACAGAATCACCTCGTTCGCACGCAGCTCCGTCGGCTTGCCTTTGACCACCGCGCGAACCCCGGTGCACCGCGCCTCCTCAAACAACAGCTCGGAAACCTGCGTCTCCGCCAGCACGGTCAGGTTCTCCCGCTGCCGCACCGTGGGGCCAAGATAACCCACCGCCGCCGACACCCGACGGTCATAAATGTTCGACATCGCAAGGGGATAGTAGCCGTCCTGGAACTCGCCGTTCTGGTCCGGCACATACGCATAGCCCGCGAGCTTGAACGCCTCCCCGACCACCTTCGCGTAATCGGACCAGTTGTCCGGAAACACCCGCCGCACCGGAATGCGGCCATCCGCACCATGCAGCGGGCCTTCGAAATCGATGTCCCGCTCAAGCTTCTTGAAATACGGCAGCACCGCGTCCCATCGCCATCCGCGCGCACCGCGCTGCTCCCACTCATCGTAGTCGCGCGGCGCCCCGCGGTTCGCCAACTGCCCATTGATCGACGATCCCCCGCCCAGCACACGCGCCTGCTCGTAGCCTCAGCTTCCGCGGCTTCGGCGCATCCGGATCATTGTGCGGGATGGCCTCGGTGGTGACGCGAAGCTCGCTCCACAGAAAGCGCGGATTGCGCGCCGCAAATCCCGAGCGGCTGTCCAGGATCGGCTCCGGCACGCGCCCGTCCGGCGTATCCTCGCCCGCCTCGCACAGCAGCACCTGGTTGGAGCTCCGCGCCGACAACCGGTTTGCCAGAATTGAACCGGCGGAACCGCCGCCCACGATGATGTAGTCGTACGTCTTCTGCATCGCTCACATGTTTTCGCGTGGCCCGACGACCGGCAAGTCTGTGGCCGGTCTTGGCCCGTCGCGGGTGTGGTGTGGTGTAATCGCTTACGTAGGCTGAAGCCCGATCCGGCACCCTGTCAACCCCGGAGACATGTCATGCCGATCCGCACCGCCGAGAGCTGGATGCTCCGCTTCGCCTCCAACCGCCTGGCCGCCGAGCGTGACGACGAACAGTTCGAACTCATCGGCGCGACCCTGACCGATACCGACGGTACACAGGGAACCGGCTCGACCTTCACCTCCGATCACGGCGGTGGCCCCTCCATCAAAGCTGCTGCCTTCCTCGCGTTCTCGACCGCGAGGCAGACGATGTCGAGGCGATCAACGACGGGCTGTTTCACCTGACGCACAGACTTGGCCACGGCATCGCGTCCATGACGATCTCCGCCATCGACATCGCCCTGTGGGATCTCATGGCGCGGCAGCGCGGTATCTCCCTGGCGCGACTGCTGGCCAACTGCACGACCGCGGCCTTGTTATGGCGGCGGCAAAGCCAGCCCCACCCTCCCGCTCGACGACCCCATCGCGACGTCGGCCGACTACATCAACAATGGCTTTCGCGCGGTGAAGATCAGGATCGGCCGCGACCCCGATCGTGACCTCGTTCGATTGAAAGCAGTACGCGCGGCAATCGGCAGCGATGGCCGCATCCTCTGCGACGCCAACGAACGCCTGGACCTGCCTTTTGAACGATCGAGTCGGCTCGAAGCGCCCGGTTCGGGGCCGTCCCCACGAGGGCGCCTCCGAATCGCCGCCGCGAGGCGGTCAACGAGTGCCGTCACGCCTTCGTTCTGGTAGCGGTTGAGGATTTTGTAGCCCGTCTTGCGGGAAATACCGAACTCCCGGCATAGATCGCTCATCCCCTCGCCATCGATCAGCCGAGCAACGAAACAAAGGCGCTCCTCCGTGGCCGAACACTCTTTCCACGGCATCAACGCCTCCCGCCGAAAAGCGGAAAGTGTTACCCATGTCTCGGGTCGGACAGCACCCCGCCGCACCGCGGCGCCTCATCTCACCACTCCAGGGAAATGGCACGCCACCCAGTGGCCCGGCGCCGCCTCGGTCAGCGCCGGCACCTCATCCGCGCACCGCGCCGCGGCAGCCGGGCAGCGGGTGCGGAAGCGGCAGCCGCTCGGCGGACTGATCGCGCTCGGTATCTCGCCCTGCAGGATGATGCGCCGCCGCGCCCGCTCCACGCCGACATCGGGCACCGGTACGGCGGAAATCAGCGTGGTGGTGTAAGGATGCAGCGGGCGCGCGAACAGTTCGTCACTGACGCGGTCTCCATCACCTGACCGAGGTACAGCACCACGATCCGGTCGGAAATGTGCCGTACCACCGCCAGGTCGTGGGCGATGAGCAGATAGGTCAGCCCCAGCCGCTCCTGCAATCCGATCATCAGGTTGATGATCTGCGCCTGGATATTCACGTCGAGCGCCGAAATCGGTTCGTCGCCCACCACGAACACCGGCTCCACCGCCAATGCCCGCGCGATCGAGATTCTCTGCCGCTGCCCGCCCGAGAACTCATGTGGGAACCGCGCCGCCGCGGCCGGTGGCAGCCCAACAAGATCGAGCAGCTCCAACACCCGCCCGCGCGTCTCCGCCGCGCCGCGCGCCAGACGATGCAGCCGCAGCGGACCCGCGAGGATCTCGCCCACCGTCATCCGTGGGTTGAGCGACGCGTACGGGTCCTGGAAGATCATCTGCATGCGCCGGCGCAACGGGCGGATCTGTGCCTGGCTCTGGTGCGAGATGTCCTGGCCGTCGAATGTCACCCGCCCGGCGGTCGGCTCCTCCAGGCGCATCACCACCCGTGCCAAGGTGGATTTGCCGCAGCCGGACTTGCCCACCAATCCGACCGTTTCTCCTGGAAATACCTGGAGGTCAACGCCATCGACGGCGCGCAGCACGCGCCTGGGTTCCAGAAAGCTGTCCCGTGGTAGCACGAAATGCTTTTTCAACCCATGCACCGCGAGCAACGGCTGCCGGCCGGGTGCGGCACGTTCGGCCGACAGCCACGGCTCGCGCCGGCGGCGGTTGCAAACGCGCCCCGCCCTGCGTCACCCAGCAGCGCGCGGCACGCTCCGGCCCGCTTGCCGCTCCTACGGGCAGCAGCTCCGGATGCTGTGCGCACGCCTCGATCGCGAATGGGCAGCGGGCGCGGAAGCGGCAGCCCT
Source organism: uncultured Pseudomonadota bacterium (assembly GCA_963731335.1). Classification (GTDB taxonomy): domain Bacteria; phylum Pseudomonadota; class Alphaproteobacteria; order Acetobacterales; family Acetobacteraceae; genus CAVSUZ01. Next base: position 186,008 of record CAVSUZ010000013.1, read on the forward strand.
CGGGCCACGACCGCGCGTCCGGCGGCTGGCCTTCGATCGTCGTCAGCCGCCGGTCACCGCTACCGGCTCGGTCCATGCGCGGGGCCGCATGCAACAGCGCCCACGTGTAGGGATGCCGCGGGTCCGACAGCAACTGCTCCGGCGTCCCTTGCTCCACCACCTCACCCGCATACATCACCAGCACGCGCGAGCAGACATTCGCAATCACGCCCAGATCGTGGCTGATCAGAATCACCGCGGTTCCCAGGTCGGCATTGAGCGCGCGCAGCAGGTCCAGGATCTGCGCCTGGATGGTGACGTCCAGCGCGGTGGTCGGCTCATCGGCAATGATCAGCGAGGGCTGGTTGGCAAATCCCATCGCCAGCATCACGCGCTGACGCATCCCGCCAGAGAACTGATGCGGCCATGACCGCAGCGCGCGTTCAGGCTCGGCAATGCCCATGCGGCCGAGCAGCCCCGCCGCGCGGTCACGTGCCGCCGCGGCGCCGAAACGGCGATGCGCTGTCATCGTTTCGATGATCTGACGGGAAACGCGCAGCACCGGATTGAGCGAGGTCATCGGGTCCTGGAAAATCATGGCGATCTCGACGCCGCGAATTTCCCCGAGCTCCGCCTCCGACAGTGTGGTCAGCTCGCGTCCGCGGAACCGGATCGATCCATCCACGATACGCGCCGGTTCATCCATCAGACGCATGATCGACTTGGCGGTGACGCTCTTGCCGGAACCGGATTCACCGACAATGCCAAGGGTCTCGCCGGCATGCAGGTTGAAGCTGACGCCATCGACAGCGCGCACCGCACCCGCATCGGTAAAGAACCAGGTGCGGAGCTGATCCACTTGCAGCAGTGTCTCGGTCATGTCTGCTCGCGAGGAGCGGAGCCAGTACCTAGCGTCGTCGCGCATACGGATCGAGCCAGTCGCGCAGCCCGTCACCCACGAAGTTGAAGCCCATCACCACCGTCAGGATCGCCAGCCCGGGAAATGTCGCGACCCACCATTGCGAAACTAGTTCGCGCCCTTCCGACACCATCGACCCCCATTCCGGCGTCGGTGGTATCACTCCCAGCCCCAGGAATGACAGCCCGGCAAACACCAGAATGGCATTACCGAGATCGAGCGTGACCAGCACAATCAGCGGCCCCACCGCGTTGGGCACGATCTGGCGCAGCAGGATGTGCGTCGGACCAAAGCCGACGGTGCGGGCCGCGGCGACGTACTCCAGGGACCGCTGACCAATCACCAGGCTGCGCGCCAGCCGGGCGAACTTCGGCCACCACACCACCAGCATCGCGATCACCGTGTTGCGCGTGCCGATGCCAAGCGCGGCGGCGATCGCCATCGCCAGAATGATCGGCGGGAAGCAGAACATCAGGTCGGTGGCGCGCATCAGCGCCTCCTCCGCCCAGCCGCGCGCATAGGCCGCCACCGCGCCGAGCAGCGTGCCGAACGCGCCGCCGATCAGCACCACCGCGAACCCGACAGCCAGCGATGTGCGCGCGCCGTAGATCACCCGCGTGAACACGTCGCGCCCAAGTTCATCGGTGCCCAGCCAATGCGCCATGGACGGCGCGGCCAACCGGCCCGCGACGTGCACCGCGTTCGGTGGATACGGCGTGATCCACGGCGCCAGGAGCGCCGCGAGTGCCCAGACCAGGATCACCAGCGCGCCGGCCGCGGCCAGGCCGTAGCGACGGAGCCAGCGCCGCCGGCGCGCCGGCGCGCCGGATGCCGCCTCGGCTGCCGCCTCAGCCGCCAGGAGCGCGGTAGCCATGTCGCTCATTTGTGCATGATCCGCGGGTCGAGCAGCGCGTACGACAAATCCACCAGCAGATTCACCACGACATAGACCACCGCCACCACCAGCGTTACGCCCATGATCGCCGGAAAATCGAGGATCACCGCGCTCTGGAACGTGTAGCGGCCGAGCCCGGGCCAGGAGAAGATGGTTTCAGTGAGAACCGTCCCGGTCAGCAACTGGGCATAGGCCAGCCCGCCCAGCGTCACCACCGGCAGCAAGGCGTTGGGCAGCGCATGGCGCATCAGGATCACCCGGCGCAGCAATCCCTTCGCCCGGGCAACCTGGATGTAGTCCTGCGCCAGCGCCTCCAGCATCGCCGCGCGCGTGGTCCGGGTGATCAGGCCAAGCGTGGAGGCCGCCAGCACGATCGACGGCAGGATCAGGTGGTGGACCGCATCCCAGAACGTGTCCCACTGCCCGGCCAATGGCGCGTCGATCAGCATGATGCCGGTAACGACCGGCGGCGGGAACTGATCAGCGCTGAGCTGTCCTGGTCCCGGCGCCCAGCCTAGCCAGCCGTAAAACACCGCCAGCATGATGAAGGCCAGCCAGAAGGTCGGCGACGACACGCCGATTAGCGACACTGCGCGGGCCACGTGGTCGATCCAGGAATCGCGGCGCGTCGCCGCGATAATCCCAAGCGGCAGCCCGACCAGCAGCGACAGCAGGAACGCGATGGTGGATAGCTCCACCGTCGCCGGCGCGTATTGCGCGATATCATCCAGCACCGGCCGCTGCGAGGAGATCGAGACGCCGAGATCGCCATGGAACAGCCCGGTCAGGAAGATGCCATAGCGATCCCACAACGGCAGATCGAGGCCCCATTTGTGCCGATAGGCGGCAACCATGGCGGGATTGTTGGCGGCGATATCGCCCAATTGCGTGAGCACCGGATCGCCCGGCACCATGTTGGCTATGAGGAAAATCACCAAGGTCGCCAACAGCACCATGGCCGCGGCGATGATCAGGCGGGAGGTCAGGTAGCGCAGCACTCGACCGATGACCTCCCCGCCCGCGCGCTTAGAGCATCCGCAGCATCCCGCCAAGGCGAATTTGCCGCGCGGCCGCCGTTTCCCTATGGTTCCGCCGGACAGAGAAACGATGGGGGGCAGGATGCGCGACATCGGCTGGATCGGCCGGCGCGAGGTGATACGCCTGCTGGGTGTCGGGGGCGCAGCGCTGGCCGCCGGCCTCCCCGACCGGGTGCACGCCGCCGCTAGCAAGACAACGCTGGTCCTCGGCCTCGATATCAGTGATTCGATCACCTTCGATCCGGCGCGCGAGGCACAATACACGCCGCCGCTCACGGTCCGGGCCGCGTATGAGTCTCTTGGTCACGATGTCCCCGGGCGACTACCTGGAGGTCAAGCCGGCACTCGCAAAGTCCTTCGCCCGCACGCCGGACGGCAAGGGCTGGCGCTTTGTGCTCACCGAAGCGAAGTTCAACAGCGGCAACCCGGTCACCGTCGATGACGTGAAATGGTCACTCGAACGCGTCATCAATCTCAAGGATCAGCCGTCGCAATACGTCACCAACGTCAGCGCCGTGAACGTCGTCGATCCGAACACCGTCGATATCATCCTGAAGGAGCCGGATCAGCCGATCCTCACAATCCTGTCCGGCCCGAACTTCGGTATTTTCGATCGCAAGGTCCTGGAGCAACACGGCGGCACCGCGGCTGCGGACGCCAACACGGCGGATAAGGCAACCCCCTGGCTCAACCAGAATTCCGCCGGCGCCGGCCCCTTCACACTCGTCGGCTGGACCCGGAACGCCCAGATCCTGCTGACCCGCAACCCGCACTATTTCCGCGGACCCGCAGCTTTCGAGCGAGTGGTGATCCGTCACATGGGCGACAGCGCCACCCAGCTTCTCGCGATCAAGCGCGGCGACGTCGATGCCGTCTTCAACCTGATCCCCGAGCAGATCGCCACGCTCAAGGACAATCACCAGGTGCGGGTCGAGGGGCTGAAGAGCCTCGACTACGTGTATATGGCGCTGACCAACGAGCCCGCCTTCAACAAGGCGCTCGCCGTCAAGGAAGCGCGCCAGGCCATCGCCTGCGCCATCGACTACGACGGCATCATCGACAACCTGCTCGGCGGCGTCGCGATGCGCTGCGCCAGCTTCATCCCGATCGGGCTGTTCGGTTCCACCGAGGACACCACCAAACAGATCGGCTATCACCAGGACCTGGACAAGGCGAAGCAACTGCTGGCCAAGGCCGGCTTCCCCGACGGGTTCGAGTTCAAGCTGAGCTATGGTGACGCAGCGGTATCGGGACTGACCTACGCGGTGCTCGCTCAGAAGTTGCAATCCGACCTGGGGCGGGTCGGCATCAAGGTGGTGCTGGACCCGATCGATCAGGTGAACCTGCGCACCCAGTACACCACGGGCAAATCGACCGCCGTCCTGACCTTCTGGAATCCCTCGGGCGTGGAAACAGACCAATGGGCCTCGGCCAGCGTGCGGCGCGTAGCCAAGCGCATCCATTGGACGCCGTCGCCCGAGCTGATCAAGCTGGTGGACAATGCGGCGGCAGAGCAGGACCCGAAGAAGCGGGCGGAGATGTATGTGGAGTATGAAAAGGCGCTGCTCGATCAGGCAAGCCTGCTGATTTTGTTCCAGCCAATCTATCAGTTCGCGGTGCGCGACATACTGAAAAGCTTCCCACTCACCGCGGCAGGCTGGGAGGTCGAGTTGGGCCAGGTAACCACGTAACGACTTCCAGTGCTAGCATGAGCTTCCCGCATATCGGCGCGGTCGATTGCGACATCCATCCCGCGGTGCCGGGCATGCATGCGCTGCTACCGTATCTGAACGATCATTGGCGCGAGCAGGTGCGAGTGCGCGGTATAGAGGGGCTCGATTCCAGCAGCTTTCCTCCCGATGCACCCGCGAACTGCCGACCGGATTGGCGGGCGAACGGATCGAAGCCCGGCACCAGCCTCGATCTGCTGCGGGCCCATGTGCTTGAACCGTTTGGTGTCAGCGCAGCGATCTGCAACTGCCTCTATGGCGCACCCAATGCCTCTAACCCTGATTTCGCCGCGGCCTCGGCGCGCGCGATCAACGACTGGCTCGCCGCCGAGTGGCTGGACCGCGAGCCGCGCCTGCGCGGCTCGATTGTTGTCCCGATCCATGATCCCGAGCATGCCGTGGCCGAAATCGAGCACCGCGCGCCCGATCGCCGGTTCGTGCAGGTGTTGGTGCCGGCCGCCATCGAAACGCCGCTCGGACGACGCTTCCACTGGCCGATCTACGCGGCGGCCGAGAAGCACGGCCTGCCGCTCTGCATCCACGCCGGCAGCACGTTCCGCCACGCAACCACCTCCAACGGGTGGCCGTCTTATTATCTGGAAGATTATGTCGTGATGGCGCATGCCTTCCAGGCACAGTTGCTGAGCCTGGTGGCCGAGGGCGTATTCAGCAAGTTCCCCGGACTGACCGTCGTGTTGGCAGAATCCGGGTTCACCTGGTTGCCGCAGTTCATGTGGCGGCAGGTCAAGACCTGGCGAGCCATGCGAGCCGAAATTCCCTGGGTCGATCGTTCGCCGGCCGAGATCATCCGCGAGAATGTGCGCGTGACCCTCCAGCCCACCGACGCCCCGCCCGAACCCGATCAGCTTGCACAGGTGATCGACATGATCGGCAGCGAGCGGTTCCTGCTCTTTTCCACCGACTACCCGCATTGGCAGTTCGATGGCGACGCCGCGCTGCCCGCTGGGCTTGACCCATCGCTGGTGCAACGCTTGCTGGTGGACAATCCGCTCGCCACCTATCCGAGACTGAAGGAGACCGCGGCATGAGCCAGACCCTGCTCGATCGCGCATCGGCCCGACCGACCCGCCTCGGCCTGATCGACTGCGATGTCCACCACGCGATGCGCTCCCCGAAGGATTTGCACCCGTATCTGGCACAACGCTGGCGCGACCACCTGGACCGCTACGGACCGCAGCGTCCGGTGCCCTTCACCAAGTCGTCCCCCTATTTCAAGTCGGCCCCGGCGCTCTCGCGCAAGGACACGTGGCCGCCGAACGGCGGACCGCCCGGCTCCGACCTGAAGTTCTTGCAGGAGCAGTTGCTGGATCGCTACGGCATCGAGACCGCCATGCTGCATCTGCTGTCGCCCAGCGGCATGGATCAGCGCAACCAGGAGACTCGGCGCCGCCCTGTGTCGCGCGATCAACGAATGGCAATTCGTCGAATGGACCCAGCCGGACCCGCGGCTGAAAGCGGCCATCGTGGTGCCGGGCGAGGACCCTCCCGCCGCGGTCGCCGAAATCGAGCATTGGGCCGGCAATACGGACTTCGTCCAGGTGTCGATGACGACCCACACCATCGAGCCGCTCGGCCGGCGTCGCTACTGGCCGATCTATGAAGCAGCAGCCGCTCACGGCTTGCCGGTCGGCCTGCACACCTCGGGCTACAATGGCCACGCGATCACACCGACGGGTTGGGCTTCCTATTACGCCGAAGAGCACCACGAGGTGGCGATCAGCCAGCAGGCGCTCGTCACCTCGCTGGTCTGCGAGGGCGTGCTGGCGCGCAACCCGAGCCTGCGCGTGGTGATGGTGGAGTGCGGGGTAGCCTGGGTCGCTCCTCTTTGCTGGCGGCTGGACCAGCACTGGCAACGGATGCGCGACGAGGTGCCGCATCTGGATCGCCCACCCTCGAGCTACATCAAAAGCCAGATGTGGTTTACCACGCAGCCGATGGACGAGCCTGAACGGTCCCAGGACCTGCTGAAGGTGCTCGACTGGATCGGCTGGGATCGGCTCCTGTTCGCCACCGACTATCCGCACTGGGATTTCGACGATCCGGAGACGGCGATCAAGGTGCCGCTGACCGAGACTCAGCGCCGGATGTTGTTCCGCGATAATGCGCGGACTGCATACGGGCTCGACCAATTGCTACGGCCAGTGACGTAGTCTTAAAAGGCCTTATTCTAGCGTCCGGTCGCACTGAGATCCCTGATCGCGCTGGTTGTAAAAATGCGCCACTGATCTGGAGTGCGGTCAACGGATTTCATATGGTCGCCGCCAATCGCCCGTTCACCGGCCCGACGCTCATGCCGGCCGATCCGGAATCGAACGGAGCAAGCGCACCAGAGGAAGACCATGACCGATCGTACGTTCCTGCCCCATGCCGCCGCCCTTTTCGCCACAGTCGTTCTCGCCGCCGTGGCTCATGCGCAGGGCGGAGCGGCAATCCCGACCCAGACCGTCGATCCGCACCTCCGGGCGCAACTGCCCAAGGAGATTCTCGACTCTGGTGAGTTGGTCGCCGTGAACAGCGGCTCCTTCCCGCCCTACGACATCATCGGCGACAATCAGGTGTTGACGGGCGCGAGCGCCGACCTGGAAACCGCGGTCGGCCAATTGCTCGGCATCCGTTTTCGTAACGAGACCGTCAGCGGGCTCGCCGGCGTGCTCGGCGGCATCAAGGCCGGCCGCTATCAGCTCGACATGGGCCCGGACGGCGATTTCCCCGATCGTGAGCCCGCCAACGACTTCATCGACTGGGTTCGCGAGTACGTGGTGTTTGCGGTGCCGAACGGCAATCCGAAGCACATCAACGACATCGCGGACACCTGCGGCCTGCGCGTGGCGGTGCAATCCGGCGGATCGGCGGAGCAGGTGATCAAGAAGCAATCGGCGGCATGTACCGCGGCCGGCAAGCCGGCCGTCGAGGTGCAGTCGTTCGGTGACCAGCCGACCTCGCTCCTGGCTGTGCGCTCGGGCCGGTCGGACGCGTTCTTCTCCTCGCAGGCGCCGTTGACCTATTTCGTGCACCAGACGAATGGCCAGCTTGAACTCGCGGCGGTTGGCAAGTCGAATGGTTTCGGCACGATCTACCAAGGCAGCGTGGTGCAGAAGGGTTCACCGGTGGCTCCCGTGCTGCTGGGAGCCTATCAGATACTGTTCCGCAATGGCACGTATGCCGCGATCATGCGCAAGTGGCACCTGGAAGGAAACATGATCCCCGAACCGGGCATCGATCTGGCCACCGCGAAGAAGCCTTGACCGCCCCGCCGGCAGAGCGCGACGTGGCGCTGGCGGTTGCGCCGCCCGCCTACGGACGCTGGCTTGCTTCCATAATCATCCTGCTGATTGCGGCATGGTTCGCGTGGATTGTCGCCACCAATCCCGAATTTCGAATGGCCGGTTGTCGCGCACTACCTGACAGCGGATGCCATCCTACACGGATTGTCGGTCACGCTCGGCCTCACCGTTATCGCCATGACGATCGGCGTGGTGCTGGGCTTGCTACTGGCCGTGGCGCGGCTTTCCAAGAGCAGGTTGCTGCATTCGGGCGCGGCAGTGTACATCTGGTTCTTCCGCGGCACACCGCTGCTGGTGCAGTTGCTATTCTGGTACAACCTCTCCGCGCTGTTCCCCACCATCGGCCCCTGGAAGACGAACGATCTGATTTCACCTGCGACCGCCGCTATCGCGGGGCTGGGCTTGAACGAGGCCGCCTATATGGCGGAGATCATCCGCGGCGGGCTGCTGTCGGTGCCTCGCGGCCAGTACGAAACGGCCCAGGCCTTCGGCATGACCCATGCGCGCGCGCTCATGCGCATCATCCTGCCGCAGGCGATGCGTGCCATCGTCCCGCCGACGGGCAATCAGCTCATCAGCATGATCAAAGCCACCTCGCTGGTCAGCGTCATCGCCATGGCGGACCTGCTCTATTCCGTGCAAGCCGTTTATAATCGCACCTTCGAGGTGATCCCTCTGCTGATGGTGGCGGTGCTTTGGTACCTGTTCATCACCTCGATCCTGAACGTCGGCCAGTCGGCCATCGAGCGGTTCTATGGCCGCAGCGAACAGGAGGCGGTGGCGCGACCATCCAAGGAGGCCGTGCCTGAACCCGCCTGAGACGCAAGCACCCCTCGTGCGCGCGCGTGGCGTGCGAAAATCCTTCGGCCATCGCGAGGTCCTGTGCGGCATCGATCTCGACGTGCATCCGGGCGAAGTGGTGGTGATCCTCGGCCCGTCCGGCTCGGGCAAATCGACGTTCCTGCGTTGCATCAACAACCTCGAAAACATGAGCGCCGGCTCGATCGAGGTGGGCGGCGCAGCAGATCGGCTACCATTTCGACGGCAAGCACCTACACAGGTTGGGATCGCGCGCGACCGCGCGACAGCGGCGGCACATCGGCATGGTGTTCCAGCAGTTCAACCTATACCCGCACCTGACCGCGCTGCAAAACATCATCGAGGCGCCGGTCCATGTGCACGGACGCAAACGCGCTGAAGCGACCGCCGAGGCGCTAACATTGCTCGACCGCGTAGGGCTCGGCGAACGCGCGCACGCCTACCCGCGCCAGCTCTCCGGCGGTGAGCAGCAACGCGTGGCGATCGCGCGTGCACTGGCGATCAGGCCGCGTCTGCTGCTGTTCGACGAACCGACTTCGGCGCTCGATCCCGAGTTGGTCGGCGAGGTTCTGGCCACTATGCGCGGCCTCGCCGCCCAGGGTCAGACCATGATCGTGGTGACGCACGAGATCGGTTTTGCCCGCGAGGCCGCGCAACGGGTGGTCTTCATGGACGCCGGTCAGATCGTGGAAGAAGGGTCGCCAGACGCGGTGCTGAGCAATCCCCAGCATCCGCGCACGCGGGCGTTCCTCGCGAGGTTCATCTAGGCGGAGCAGGCAATCCGCGCGGGTGTCTCCGACCGCCAGTTCTAATCCTTCGTCCTACATGCTTATCTCCCGACGGAGTGGGCGGCATCGGAGGCGACGACATGGCGGACGCAAACGCGGACGTTCTCAGCCGGTTGGTGAACCAGCAAGAGCTCATGCGACACACGCAGGAGTTTACCAAGCGCATCAAGCTGTCCGGCACGCCGCCGGAGCTCGAAAGCTTCCAGTATCTCCGCGGACAGATGGCTGATCTTGGCTTCCGCGTGTCGCTGCTCTCGCACGACGCCTATATCAGCCTGCCTGGCCCCTCCCGGGTGGAGATCGAGGGGCAGGTGCTGGAGAGCATCACCCACTCCTACTCCCGGCCGTCCCCTGCCGGCGGCCTGGCGAGCGAGGTCGTCTATCTCGGCGCCGGGAAGGAGCCAGACTTCGCCGGCACGGACGTTCGCGGCAAGATCGTCTTGGTGGAGGGCATTGCCAGCCCTGACGTCGCTGCCCGCGCCTCCGCGGCCGGGGCGGCCGGGCAGCTCCATATCAGCCCGAACGACAACCGCTACGAGATGTGCGTCTCTCCGGTCTGGGGCAGTCCGTCGGAGCGTGATGTCGACAAGCTGCCGAAGACGGTTGTTTGCACCATCAACAATCCGGACGGCGAGGAACTGAAAAAGCGTCTTCATGCCGGCCCGGTGCGTGCGGTCCTGCACGCCGAGGTCGATACGGGCTGGCGCAAGACCCCACTCCTGGTCGCCGATCTTGACCCGCCGAACGGAACGCCGGACGCACCTTTCGTGCTATTCTCCGGCCATCACGATACCTGGCACTACGGCGTCATGGACAACGGCACCGCGAACGCGACGATGCTGGAAGCCTCCCGTGTCCTGGCGCAGCACCGCGCGGATTGGCAGCGTGGCCTGCGCGTGTGTTTCTGGTCCGGCCACTCGCATGGACGCTATTCGGGGTCGGCCTGGTACGTCGATGAGAACTGGGCCGAGCTCGACCGTCGCTGCGTGGCGCATGTCAATGTTGATTCGACCGGCGGAATGGGAGCCAACGAACTCACCGCCTCATCGGTGAACGCCGAATTGGCCGCTTTGGCCAAGCAGGCGGTGCTTGCCGAGTCCGGACAGGTGCATCAGGGGAAGCGATCCAGCCGATCCAGCGATGCTTCGTTCTGGGGCGTCGGAATTCCCTCGATGTTTGGCAGCGTGAGCCATCAGTCCGCCGAGCCTGGCCGGATGCGCAACGCGCTGGGATGGTGGTGGCACACGCCCCACGATCTGCTTGATAAGATCGACCCGGCGAATCTCGTGCGTGATACCCGCATCGTCGTCCGGGCTCTGTCCCGGCTGCTATTCGATCCGGTGCTTCCGCTGGATTACAGCGCACATGCGGCCGCTTTGCTCGCTGAACTGGATAAGCTGGCCGGACCGATTTCCCATGTGATCGATCTGGACGACCTTCGCACCGAAGCCACGGTCCTGCGCGATCACGCCGCCGGGTTGGCGGGCGTGGATCCCGCGCGTGCCAACGCGGCCCTGATGCGTGTCTCGCGCGCCCTGGTCCCAATGGATTACACCGAAGGCGACCGCTTTGTTCACGACCCTGCGCTCCCGCAACCGCCCTGGCCGGTGCTGCAGCCGCTCCGTGATCTCGCGGCAGGGGCAGGGGATGCCGCCCATTCCCTGTTCCTGTTGGTCGGTGCCCGCCGCGCGCGAAACCGGATGCTCCACGCGCTGCGCGAAGCCAATGCCGCACTGGCGGACGTCCGCGCGGCTTAGTTTCTAAGCGGCGCCTCGACTACCCGCCGCGCATCATCCAGCGCCGCGACAAACCGGTTCTGCCCGCGCAGCAACTCGACTTTCGCACAGTTCAGTTGGTGGCGATCGCTGAACGACGGTAGCTCCGCGGCAATCGCCAAGGTGGGCAGCGGCGGGACGGTGTAGGCGGGATCATGCCGGAAGCGGGGCTCCCGCGTGTAGTTGATCGGCACTAATATCCGCGCCAGCTCCAACGAAGCCGCATTCTGCCGGTCCACCGGCTGCGAGCCTAACGTGGCCAACGCCGACTTCAGACGCTCGGTCGCGGCGCGCGCCGCGGCAAGATCGGCCGTCCCCTGAGACGCAGCCTCGTATTTCGAAATCGTCGCCAGAAACTCGTCGCATGTCGCGCGCCAGTCGAATGGCAGGACTTCGGCGTTCGCGATCCGAAGCACAGACAGCAGATAAATCTTGATATCGCGCAGAAGAATGTCACGGTCGGCAATTTCGAGCGTGTCGTTTTCGGTGTGCCACGCAATGTTTCCGCCGCAGCCGGAAACGTCGTAGTACTTCATCTCCTTCCGCAGCGCCTCGGGCATGGTCGAGCTCAGCATGAAGAAACTCGGCAGCCCGATGTTGTTGAAGCTGTAATCGCCGGCCTGCGGCGGCCGCAACGTGGCAATATCGGCATCCGGCACGATGTCGCGGATGGCATCCGTGGCCAGCGCGGCACATTCGCTGAACGCCCGGGTCGCATGATAGCTGGTTGCCCACCGGCAGCCGGGGCTGTCGCAGTTGATCTGCGCCAGGCAGTTGCGGTCGAGCTCCAGCGCGAAAGCATCGGCGAACCAGGTCGATCCCGCGTAGCGGCCGGTCGAGTGGCCCGGCCACCAGGAGCCCAGCGCCGGACAGATCCGCTTTATGGGTGAAGACATCACCGAAACCCGGGGCCCTGCCCTGCTGCGCTTCCGTGCCCAGGCACAGCTCGTCTTTCAAAACCCGTTCGACGCTTTCAATCCGCGTTTCACCATCCGCCGCGCACTCACCGAGCCTCTCAATAATTTCGGCATCCCCCGCGTGCAGCATCGCGATCGCATCGAATCGGCGATGCAGCGCGTCCGCCTGCTGCCTTCCGCGGCGTGGCTGGACCGCCGCCCGCATGAACTCTCCGGCGGGCAGTTGCAGCGTGTTGTGCTGGCACGCGCGCTGCTGCCGCAGCCCAGGCTGATCGTGGCGGACGAACCCGTCTCGATGCTCGACGTCTCCGTTCGGGCGGGGATCCTGAACCTGCTGCGGGAGGCACGGGACGCCCTCGGCTTGGCCGCGATCTATATCAGCCACGATCTCGCGCTGATCCGCTACGTCTGCGAGCGGACGCTGGTTATGTATCTCGGCCGGGTGGTGGAGGAAGGCGCAACGGCCGATCTGATTGCCTCTCCGCAGCATCCCTACACGCGCGCGCTCGTGGCCGCGGTGCCTGTTCCACAGGTGCAGCAGAACCGGGATGCGCTGCCGATCCGGGGCAGTTTGACCGAATCCCAGCAGCATGAGACGGGATGCGTCTTCCGCGCCCGTTGCCCGAACGCCTTTGCCCGCTGCGCCGGCGAAGCTCCGATGCTGCGGCCTGTCGCTCCGGGGCACCTCGTGGCCTGCCACCTTGGAGCATCCGCATGACCGGCTGTGACCCTGTCACGCTTGAAATCATCCGCGGGGCGATCCGCGCCGCCCAGGCCGAGATGGAGGCGCTGCTGGAACGCACCGCGATCTCGGCCTTCATCCGGGAGAAGAAGGATTTCTACACCGCGCTGTTTGATGCCGAGGGCGTGATGGCGGTCGGCAGCAATGTGCCGATTTTCGGGGACATCTGTGGCCCGGTGTTCGATCACTTCCCGAAAGACACGATGCAGCCGGGCGACCTCTACTGGTACAACGACTGCTACGGCAGCCGCGGGGCCGTCACGCACTCCAACGATCAGGTGTTTCTCGCACCCGTGTTCCACGACGGGCACCGCTGCGCCTTCGTCATGGGATGGGCGCATTTCTCGGATATCGGCGGCCTCCGCCCTGGGTCGATCAGCCCGGATGCAACCGATATCTTCCAGGAGGGGATCATCATCCCTCCGACGCGACTGATCACCGCGGGCCAGACCAACACGGCAGCGCTGGAAATTTTCTACCGTAACTCGCGTTACCCCGAGGTCTGCCGGGGCGACACACGGGCGCTGATGGCAAGCGTGGAACTGGGTGTTCGCCGACTGCAGGAGATTGTTCAGCGTTTCGGCCCCGATGTACTGGCCGATGCCCTGGCGCAGCTTCTGGCCCGCACCGAATCCCTGGTCCGCCGCAAGCTGAAGGAGACATTCCCCATCGGAACGCACCGCTTCACCGATGCCATCGACAGCGATGGGCACGGCACCGGCCCTCTGCATCTTCGCTTCGCCCTGACCCGCACCAGGATGACCGCTTCATCCTGGATACGACGGAAACCGATGACCAGGCACCCGGCCCCGTGAACTACCTGATGAACCGGGACGTGCCGGGGACCGCGCTGGCCTTGTATTTCCTTGGCGGCGATCCGGCGCAGGTGTGCAATGCTGGTGGCTCCCGGGCACTCGACGAGGTGCGCCTGCGCCAGGGAAGCCTGCTCGCGCCGCGCTTTCCCGCTCCGCTCGGAATGCGTGGCCTGACAATGATGCGCATGCTGGCGACGCTCAATGGACTGATCAATGTCGCAGGTACCCCTGCCCCAGCAGCCCACTCCGCCTACGTCATTCTGCTCATGAGCGGTACCGCCAACGGCGCACACTTTCTGCTGACCGATGGTCTGGGCGTGGGCTATGGCGCGCGTCCCGATGCGGATGGCATCGATGCCGTGTATTTCGTCGCACAGGAAAACTACCCGGTGGAATTCCTGGAGCAGAACTATCCGGTCCGGATGATACGGTATGCGATGCACCGGGATAGCGGTGGGCCGGGACGCTTCCGTGGCGGCTGCGGCATCATCCGCGAATATGAAGTGCTGGCCGATGAAGCCGTTCTCGCCATCCGGATCGACAGCGTCAAAAATCCGCCGTGGGGAACCGCGGGCGGCATGTCCGGCGGCGTAGGGCGCGCCGTGGTCAATCCAGGACTGGCCAACGAACAGCTTCTCGCGCCGTTATCGGACGGCAATCGGCTGCGGAAATCAGACATCCTGCGGATTGAAACCGGCGGCGGCGGCGGACGCGGCCATCCTTTCGACCGCCCGCCATCCGCCGTCCTGTCCGATGTGCTCGACGGATTTGTCTCCGTCGAGGCCGCATCACGCGACTACGGCGTCGTAATACATCAGGGCGAACTCGACCTCGGCGCCACGGCTGCCATGCGCGAACACCGCCAGCCGGCGGGGGCTTTCCATCGTGCGGGATATGTCGATGCCTTCGTCTGATACCACGCTCTCCGTCGCCGTCGATATCGGCGGAACATTCACCGACGTCACGCTGCAGGACACCGCGACCGGCCGGGCCTGGCGCGCCAAGACACCCAGCACCCCGGCCGATCCCAGCCGTTCCTTCCTGACCGGAGTGCACTCGGCCTTGGCGCATGCCGGCGTCGAAGCGGCGCGCCTTGACCGAATTCTGCACGGCACCACCGTGGCGACCAACCTGATCATCGAACGCAAATGCGCGCCGACAGCACTGATCACCACGGCGGGGTTCCGCCACGTGCTGGAGATCGGGCGGCAGGACATTCCCCGCTCCGCCAATCTCTATGCCTGGCGCAAGCCCCGCCGCCCCGTTCCCCCTGCGCGGATCCTCGAAGTTGTCGAGCGTGTCGGGCCCGGCGGCATCGTGCTCATTCCGCTGGACGAAGAAAGCGTGGCCGAAGCCGCCGAGGCGTGCCGACGCCTTAGCGTTCAGGCAATCGCAATTTGTCTCCTGCATAGCTACGCGTTCCCGGACCACGAACGCCGCGTGGCCGAACTCCTTCGCGCGGCGATTCCGGGTGTTCCGGTCACCGCCTCCGTCGATGTTCTGCCGGTTGTGCGGGAATATGAGCGCACGCTGGCCACCGTCATCAATGCCGGGCTGATGCCGGCAGTTGCGACCTATGTCGCGCGGCTTGAACAGCATCTGATCCAGGCCGGAATTTCGGTGCCGTTGCTGATGATGCAGTCCAATGGTGGGGTGGCGGGCGTGGCCGCAATCCGAAGGGCACCTGCGGTCACTGCCCTCTCCGGCCCAGCGGCCGGCGTGGTCGGCGCGCGGCATGTTGCGGCCGCGGCCGGGCTGCAGGACATCATCACATTGGATATCGGCGGGACCAGTGCGGACATTTCGCTGGTCAAGTCCGGTCAGATCGCCCTGACCCAACACGGCAAGGTCGGTGATTGGCCGCTGCCTCTGCCCATGCTGGACATGGTGACGGTAGGCGCCGGAGGCGGCTCCATTGCCACGGTCGCCCACGGCATCCTGACCGTCGGTCCCGCCAGCGCCGGTGCCGATCCCGGCCCAGCCTGCTATGGCCTGGGTGGGGAACAGCCAACGGTGACGGACGCGCATCTGGTCCTCGGTCATCTGCCTCCGGAGCTGCTCGGCGGTGAGATGCGCCTGCATCCCCCGCTCGCGGAGCAGGCCATCCGGCGCAACATCGCCGAACCCCTGGCACTGAGCCTGCACGAGGCAGCGCGGGGCATACTCGCGATCGCCGACAGCAACATGGTCGGAGCGATCCGCGTTGTTAGCGTCGAGCGCGGCCACGATCCGCGCGATTTTGCGCTGGTGGCGTTCGGCGGCGCGGGCCCGCTGCATGGCTGCGCCCTGGCATCCCTGCTCGGCATCTCGACGGTGCTGGTCCCGCCGGCGCCCGGCGTGCTTTGCGCCGAAGGGCTGTTGGCCGCGGATCTGAAATCCGAGTTCCACCGCACCGTCACCGCGCCCAACGAGCCGTCGGTGCTTGATGCTTTTGCCGAACTGCGCCGCGAAGCAGACGTGTGGTTGCAGGAGGAACGCATCCCGCCGGCAGACCGCCTGTTGCAGGAGGTCGCATTGATGCGTTTCGCCGGCCAGGGAGGCGAGCTCGCAGTTCCCTGGGGCGGGCACCTCGAGGCGGCGCGGGCGGCGTTCAAGGCAGCCCATCAGGGCCTGTATGGCTTCGTGCTTCCGGCGGACATCGAGTTGGTCACGGTTCGCGTCGAGGCAACCGGACGGCTTCCGGCACCCGTCTGGACGGGCGCAGAATTCCGGCCACCGCCCGAGCCGACTGCCCAGCGAGTTCCTGCACCTGGCAAGCGGAGCACAAGTGGCGCCCGTGTATGAAAGGGACTCTGCTGCCTTCAGGTTTTCGACTGACAGGGCCAGCGATTATTGCCCAGCCGGACGCAACGACACTGCTACCGAGCCGGTGGTCCCTGGAAGTCGATCAGTCAGCCTCCTTGCTGCTGAGGCAGATGGGCGGTCTTCGCGCAGATCCCGCTTGACTGGACGTGCTTGTTACGCCGCGGCAGGCCCGATGCGCGCGACGGCACCCCCGGGCAAAAACGCTGGTACATAGAGGCGCCGGGAAACAAAGTGATTGCCGACGCGTATCGCCTGGCAAGCCGTCCGCCTCGCGGCGCCCCCCTGCTCAATCGAAGAAGCCGGCATCCCCTTCGGAGAGGTAAGCCCGAGCCGCCTCGGGGATCAGATTGACCCCCAGGCCCGGGCGATCGGAGACCTCGATCATGCCGTTCCGCACCGGTACGCCGTCAAACCCCTCCGTAATTTCATACCAGAATGGCTCGAACCGAGCGGGATACTCAAACGCGATGAAGTTGTCCGGCAGCGTGGCGCAGACCTGAACAAGTGCGGCGAGACCAATGATGCCGTTGGCGGTGCCATGCGGGGCCATGGCGATGCCATGCAGGTCCGCGTATTCGGCAATCCACTTCAGCTCGGCGATCCCGCCCACGTCACACGGATCGGGGCCGATCACGTTCACTGCGTGGCTTTCGATCAGCGGCTTATAGTTCTGCCGCAGATAGATCTGCTCGCCCGTATGGATCGGCGTGGTCGTGTATGGCGTCACCTCGCGGTACACGTCCGGGTTGACGAATGGAACATAGTCGCCCGTTATCATGTCTTCGATCCACATCAGATGCAGATGCTCCACCGCCTTGGCAAAGCGCAGCGCGTCGTAGGCCAGGTAACCCGGACCGGCATCGACCGCCATTCCATACCGTTCGCCCAGCGTCTCTTTGGCGGCCGTGACGCATTCGACCAAATGCCTGAACCCGTATTCCGTCAAAGCACCCCGGTGCGGATAGGGGAACGGTGCATCACTCTGAAGCGCGCCGTAAAAGAATTCCGGCACCTCTCTCACCATTGAGGAATGAAACGAGGTCGGCAGCTTGAACATCGTGAATTTCTCGGCCAGCGCCTTGCCGATCTCCGCCCAGCGGACATAGTCCTCTACGCAGTGCTTGATGCCGGGCTCATGATAAAGCGTTCGGTAAGTGCGCACCTGGTCGCGCACCTTGCCGCCAAGCAGACGATAGACGGGCAGGTTGGCCGCTTTGCCCGCGATGTCCCAAAGCGCCATCTCGATGGCGCTGACCGCTGAGCCCCAGGGTTTGAACCCGCCGCGCATCCGGATACGGCGCATCACCCGTTCGACGTTGACCGGATCCTGGCCGACAAGCCACGACTTCAACTGCAGCACGATCGGCTGCAGGTAGGGCTTCGGCGTTTCGATCTGGCTCCAGCCGGTGATGTCTTGGTCGGTCGTGACCCGGATCACCGGGCTGCTGGCAATAACCGCGCATTTGATGTCTGTGATCTTCATCCCGATTCCGGTCCCCACCGAGGCTAGCAATGCAGGCACGCAAATCGTACGGCCTTTTGCTCGTGTCCTGGCCTTGAAGCTCGCCGCATCAAGCGGCGAACGGAAGCGATAAGCAGGCCACTGAAAACAAAAGAATAGTGGCCCGAGCTGAAGGGCGTCACGCCAAGGGGCATACCGTGCGACGAACTTCAGATTCGAGACACTAGAGCATGATGGCTCAGTTGGCGACAGACCACCGAATCGCCAGGCAGGACCTGGGAGTTTGGCCCGCCGGCTCCCGTTCCAGGACGATCGACAATGCCAGGTTGTTCATCGCCTCCTGCAGCCCGGGCCGCGCAGATAAAGCCTGCCGATACGCCTGCGCCACCCCGGCGTACGAGCCTGGAGGTACCGTGACCATTGCGGCAAAAATGACCTGGACACCAGCAATCCTGCCGGTTGTGGATCTCCACGGTCACACTCACCGGCGACGGGAGCGTGACCGTCCAGAATTGACCAGCCGTGCAGCGCTACCCTCCTCGTGCTATCCGCGCCGCCATGCTGCTTGACCGAGCCGACTTCGCCGACCTCGGAGCGCTGGCCGCACATCGCCAGCGCTGCTGGGAACAACAGCGCGATTATCTCCTCGCCACGTCCGCATTGCACCGCCGTCTCTGGGCTGGCGCTAGCCCGCCAAAGCGCCTCGAGGCGCTGGCGGAATTGCCGCTCATCGACAAGGAAACACTGCGTGCAAGCCAGCAGGCCGATCCGCCGTTCGGCGACTATCTCGCCGCTCCGGCCGACCGCGGTGGCGCGCATCCATCGCACCTCCGGCACCAGCGGCACGGCCATGAACCTTGCCCTCTCCACGCAGGACGCCCATGAAACCGCGATTGTCGGTGCCCGCGCGCAGTCCGCCGCCGGCCTCGGCCCCTGCTCACAGGGTCGTGCATTGCCTGAATTATCGGCTCTGGATGGGCGGCTTCACCGATCACACCACGCTAGAGGCTACCGGCGCCGCCGTCGTGCCGTTCGGTATCGGCGATACGCAACTGCTCATTCGCACCATCCGCGAACTCGGCATCAATGCGATCTCCTGCACGCCGTCTTATCCCGCGGTGCTGGAGCGCGTCCTCGCCGAGCATTTTCCCGCGCTGCGGCCACGCGATCTGGGCCTGCGTTTGGGTCTGTTCGGCGGTGAAGCCGGCCTCGACGATCCGGAGTTCCGCCGCCGCCTGGAGGCTACCTGGGGAATGCGGCCGCGCAATGCCAATTACGGCGTCTCGGACGTCTTCTGCAATTTCGCCGGCCAGACCGAGCATGACAACGATCTTCATTTCATGGCGCTCGACGTGCTCCATCCGGAGTTGGTTGCGCCGGAGACCGGTGCCGTGCTGCCATGGCAGGAGGGCCAGTGCGGCGAACTCGTGCTGACCCATGTCAGCCGGGAATGTCAGCCCCTGGTCCGCTTCCGCACCGGGGACATCATCGTGCTTGACCGGTACCGATCGCGCAGCATGCGGCCGCACCGCGCCCCGGTTCCGAGTCATCGGCCGCAGCGACGATATGGTGGTGGTACGCGGTATCAACGTCTTTCCCACGCAGGTGGCCACGATTCTGAACCGGCACCCCACCCTCTCGGGCGAGTATCGCATCGTGCTGGACGGACCCGGCCCCCATGACCTGCTTGCCGTCGAGGCCGAGCTTAGCCAGCATGAACCCGATACGCCCGCAGCCCTGGCCGATACGATCGCCGCGGCCTTCAAGCACGAACTCGGCATCACCGCGCGGATCAACCTGCTGACTTTCGGCGCCCTGCCCCGCACCGAGGGCAAGTCGCGTCGCGTTGTCCGGAGAGACCGCTCATGACCGGCGTGGTTCTGACCGAGGATGCCGGGGATGGCGTCCGCATCATCACCCTCAACCGGCCGCATCGGCTTAACGCCATCGTTCCGGAGCTGCTGGATGAACTGATCGCCGCGCTGCACGCCGCCGACCGCGATCCCGCCATCCGCGCGATCATCCTGACCGGCGCCGGCCGAGCCTTCTGCTCGGGCGACGATTTGAAGGAGTTCGGCTCGCAATCGACAGACGAAGCTGCGACACGCGCCTACATCGAGCGCATCCAGGACGTGACCCGTGCCATGGTGCTT
This sequence comes from uncultured Pseudomonadota bacterium, assembly GCA_963731335.1. Classification (GTDB taxonomy): domain Bacteria; phylum Pseudomonadota; class Alphaproteobacteria; order Acetobacterales; family Acetobacteraceae; genus CAVSUZ01. Next base: position 206,149 of record CAVSUZ010000013.1, read on the forward strand.
GGCGACACGCCGATCATCGGCGCCGATGCGCGGCTGGGCCGCAGGCGGCGGGCTGGAATGGGTGATCAATTGCGATTTCGCCCTGGCCGCCGAGGGCACGCGATTCTTCTTCCCCGAAATCGGCCTCGGCGTGTTCGTCACCGGCGGCGTGACCGAGCTGCTGCCGCGCCTGGTGGGCCTGCGGCGCGCGCGCGAGCTGATCATGCTGGGCGAACGCTTCGATGCCGCGCAGGCCCATGAGTGGGGCCTGGTCTGGAAAGTGGTTCCAGATGCAGCCCTGATGCCGGAGGCCCTCCATCTCGCCCGCCGCATTGCCGCATTGCCGCCAGGTCCGGTCCGCGATCTCCGGCGCATCCTCGCCCGCCGAACCGGTGCCGGACTGGATGCCGCCATGGCCGCCGAAACAGACGCAACGGTTCGCGGCTTCCTCGATCCCGAAACGGCGAAGCGTGTCGCAACGTTCGGCTGATTCAGAACTGCTCCGAGTAGCCGCCGTCCATTTTGGTATGAGCGCCCCAGGGCTCGCGGCCAAACAACCGCTGAACCATCGGCACGAACTCGGTCAAAGGCATGGTATCGTAATCCGGATCGAACGAGGCCTGGTCGTACTTGTCGCAAAAATCCAGGCACATCTGAAATGCCGGATGGCCGCGATGCTTCTCGCGCGCATGCCGATCCAGTCCGAAGTGATGAAAGTAGTGATACCCCTGGAACAGACCGTGGTGCCGGATCATCCAGTAGATGTGCGGTCGTACATACGGCTTAACGATGGATGCCGCGTATTCCGAATGGTTCATCGTCGAGAGCAGGTCGCCAAGGTCGTGCAACAGGGCCGCGACAACGTATTCCTCCTCGTGACCCTCGCGATGCGCGCGGGTCGCCGTCTGCAAGGAGTGAACCAGCCGATTCACCTGCTCTCCCGGATAACTATGTTCAAGCTGTTCCAGCGTCTTCAGCACCCGGCTGCCGAGGTCACGTTCAAAACTTTTGAAGTGCCTGAAGACGATGTCGTAGTCCTCTTTCGTACCCTCCGCCATGGTCCGATAATTGGCGTGAAGCTCCGTGATCGCTGATTCCGACATTGGCTTCCCCTACGATTTGGCCAGCGGATCAATCACCGCCAGGCGCTCTGCCGCTGCTCATTCCTTGAAGCGCACGCGGTGGCCGTTGCGCTCCACGGAACAGCACACTGGCCTGAATCGCCACGGCGCGCTGCCACGCGGCCAGCTCAGCTTCGCCCATCTCCATCTGGGGGCGCGGATCGACGTCGAAATTGCCATGCGCATCATGCCCGCGCACCAGCACCGCCGACTTCGCGCGGCGAATGCTGATAGGCGTGCGTCGGCACCATTTCGAGCAGAAACAGGATACGCCGGTCGGTGCCGAAATTCGGCTTCGATGAATGGATCAGGGCGTTGTTGAACAAGGCGAGTTCACCGGGATGCAGCGGAAAATCCACTGCCGCCGTTTGATCGAACGGAGCGTCGATATACTGCTCGCGTGAGAGCAGGCTGTCGGTCGCGAATGCCTCTTGGTGCGGCAACAGCGGGCCGCGATGGGAACCGGGGATGCCACGGATACACCCGTTCTCGGTCTGCGCCGGTGATAGGGCGAGTGCCACGATCACCACGATCGGCCTCACGTCGCTATAGGCGGTATCCTGGTGCCAGCCGGCGAACGTCCTGCCATCCGGCTTCTTGGCACGCAGCGACGTGCCCCAGCACAGAATGTCGGGACCGATAAGATCTTCGGTCGCATCAAGAATACCAGGCTCGCGGATCATCTCGTCCACCCAGGGACAAATCATATGGGCTTTTTGGTCAAGCTTGATGCGCTGGTCCGGATACTTCCCCTCGAACGCTTCAAGGCGTTGACGGTAATAAAGTGCGCGTTGCTCGGAGATGCCGCGCACCGGCGCAACGAAACCATCCCGGTCGAAAGCCTCGATCTGTGCCGGTGACAGGATTTTTGGCATTATGTCCTCCTGATTGTCACTCCCCCTCGCGGGCCAGCGCCTGCCCGCCCTCCCCCACCACGCGGCCCGCCTTCAGGGTCGTGCGGCCGCCGGGATGCTGGGCCACCGCCTCGGCCAGCGTCTCCGCCTCCACCAGCACACAATCGGCCCGATCCCCTACCCCCAAACCATACGCCTCGAGCCCCAGCGCCCGGCCGCCCCCGACCGTCACCGCGTCCAGCGCCAGCCTCAGCTCGTCGTCCCGTCGCAGGTTGTTGCGCAATCCCAGAAGCGTGGCGCGCTCCAGCATGTCGCCGTGCCCGTACAGGCCCCCACGTGTCGCGAATCCCATCCGATCCGGCGCACAGCACGATCCCTGCCGCCGCCAGCTTTCGGACGGGCGGCACCGGACGCGAAGCCGTCCCGGTACTCATGATCGCAACACCCGCCGACGCGATCGACTCCAACATCGGATCGACCAGCGAGAGATCGGAATGCCCCAGACAGAACGCGTGGCTGACCACGACGCGCCCGCCCATCCCCAGCGCACGCACACGCTCCACGATCAACTCCATCGAAAACAGGCCAAGTTCGCCGGTCTCGTGCAGATGAATATCAACCGGTTTGCCGTGACGCTCGGCAAGGCCGAACACAGCATCCAGATGCCCCTTGGGATCGCGATCGATCGCGCACGGATCGAGTCCCCCCACCACATCCGCCCCCAGGCGCAGCGCCTGCTCCAACAGCTCCAGCGTGCCCGGGCGGACAAGCAGGCCGCTTTGCGGAAACGCCACCAACTGGATCGTGCAGAGATCCCGCAACGCCTCGCGCGTCGCCAGCACGCCCTCGATGCCCGCCAGGCCGCATTCGGTGTCCACGTCCACGTGCGAGCGGATATGCGTCGTGCCGTGCCCGACCGAGAGAAGCACCTGCCGCGCCGACTGCCGGCGCGGCGGGATCGGCAACGCGCGGCGTTCGGCACGCTCGTTCTCTATCTTGTCAAGCAGGCGCGGCCCGACGGCATTGCGGTACCAGGCCATGCCCAGAAGGTTCTTATCCAGATGAGTGTGCGCCTCCACCAGGCCCGGCAAAAGCAGGCGGTTTCGCCCTTCCAGCACGGGTGTGCCGTCCGGAGGGGGGCAGCCGAAGCCGGCGATGCACCCATCGCGGACCAGAACATCTGTCGCTGCTTCGCCGAGCGGGCGGACGTTGCGGACCAACAGCGCTGTCATGGGACGATGAGTCCTCCCCTCAATACTGGAACTGATAGCTCAGCCCCACGCTCGCCCCGTTTGACTCCCCGGTGTTCCCGATCGCCGACGTCGTCTGCCCCGCCCCCACTGTCGCATTCAGTTTCAGCCCGTGCGTCAGATCATATGTCACCACGCCCTGCGCGCCAGTACCGCCCGTGCTCTCCTGCGCACCAACATAAAGCCGCCGCCCGATATACCGCCCGGCCTGCAAGGTCGGGCTGCCATTGCCGCTGCTGCCTATCCCAAGCTGATCCAGCCCCAGCGCGTTCTGCAGACCCTCGAGCGGATTGGGGAACTTCGAGGTGCTCCCGGAAATCTCCGCCAGTCCCGCGGCGATCGAGGCGATCTGGAACGGCGAGAGCTGGCCGGTGCTGGTGTGGAACAGCAGCAGCGCCAGGATCTGATCCTGGGGCATTTCGGGCTGGCTGGTGAGAGTGATTTTCGGATTTCGGGCGGTGCCGCTGACGGTCAGCGTCGCCACCGTGTTGTTCACCGTGGAGATGGCGATAAGGCGGATCGCCGGGTCGGTCAGGCTGCCGCCGTTGAAGGCGATGTCGCCGGAATTGAAGGTCAACGTGTTGCCGACCAGGTTGAACGTGCCGCGCCGCAGAGACAGCGTGCCGCGCGGCTCCATATTTGCCGTCGTCCCCTGGATCGTGACAGTTCCGCCCAGCTCCGCGTTCAGCCCGCGTCCGCGGATGAACACCTGCTGCGGTGCGCGGATGGTCATGTCGAGTGCGATCACCGGGTTCAGCGCGGTCTTGGCCGGCGCGGGCGGTGGCGCGCCGGCGATACGCACCGGGATGGTCGCCACGCTGGACGGCAGCTTGTCCGGCACGCGGATCACCGCCTGCGAGACGAACACCGTGCCCCCCAGCGCGACACGCCCGGCGGCCTGCCCGGTGATACGGAGGTCCGCATTCACCGTGGCGGTGACCTGCCCGCCGGATAGCGGTGTGGCGTTCTGGGCAACCAGGCGCAGATCGACCGGGATGCCCGCCTCCATGATCCCGATGCTGCCGGACCCGGTCAGCGTGCCCTGCCCCGCCGTGGCGCGCAGGCTCTCGATCCGCAGGTCAGAGCCGCTACCCGCGATCACCGCGGTGATATCCGACAGGTGCACGCCTTCCACGTAGTCGCGGAAATCTCCGCCCGTGAGGCGCAGCGTGCCGGTGATGGCCGGCGCCGCAAGCGTGCCGCCGATGCTGGAGGCAAGCCGGATCGTGCCATCCACGCGCTGCCCTCCGGCCTCGATCAGCGGGTTCAGCATGGTCATGGCAATGGTGCCGTCGGCACGCAGGTCGATGCGTCCGGTGCTGCTGAGTGGCGCCACGCCGGCCACCCGCATCACGGACGAACCGGCCGTCACTCGCGTGTCGATCCGCGCCTCCCTGCCTGCCAGCGTCGCACTGGCATGAACAGCGGCAGGCGGCAGCGCCCGACCGGTCTGCGAAAGCAGCCGGAGACCGGTGCCGTCGGCGCGGACGGTTCCGGCGGGCTTGGCCGGCGTACCGCTGATGTCAGCGGCGAGCGTGATCTGGCCCGCCAGAGCCGTTCCTTTTGCGGCGGCCACGCCGCCGAGCATGGCGAGGTCCAGGTTGCCGCTGGCGCGCAGGTTCATCGGCCCGGTCAGGCTCAGCGGCGCCTGGCCGGTCAGGCTCAGGGCGGAGGCACCGGCGGAGGCTCGGGCGTCGATCTGTGCCGAGCGGCCCTGCAGCGTGGCGGTGGCGGTCAGGCTGGCGGGCGGCAGGCCCTGCGTGCCGGCGGTGTTCAGCGCCACGCCGGCGGCCGAGACGCGGACCGATCCGGTCGGTGCCGCGAGGGTGCCGGTCAGGCGGGCATCAGCCGAGACCGTGCCGATGGCATTCAGCGATGGCGAAACCAACTGCGCCAAGCTGAGTGGGACGTTCCGCGCCGACGCGGTCAGGTCCAGTGCCGATCCGATCGCACCATTCACCTCGATCACGGCGTTCCCGAGGGCCAGGCGCAGCCCGTGGATACTCACCGTTTGGCCGAAACCGACCCCGACCGGCTGGACCAGGCGAATGTCCTGCCCCTTCCACGCGGCACTGAGCGTATTCAGCGTGATGGCCTGGCCCGGCACGTTCACCACCCCGCCACTCGCCAGGCGGGCCGGCGCGCCATCCAGCGATGGCGATTGCGCGGACACCTGCACCGCCATCGCATCCTGCGGTCCCTTCGCGGTGATCTGAGCGGATCCGTTGATCCGGCCCGCCTTCACCCCGGCTACGCTGAGTTGCCCATCGACCGCCGGCTGGGTGGTGAGGCCGGTGATGGTGGCCGACAGGTCGGCCCGAGCGACCGAGGCGGTGCCGGAGAGGCCGGCATCCGCCACGTGTGCCGACAGCACGGCCTGGCCGGGCGTGGAGTCCAGATTGGCCTGCACTTGGCCGCTCAGCGGCCGGCCCACCAGCGGCGCGAAATCCGCCAGCCGGCCGATAGCCAGCCGGAGCTGGCCGAGCGGGATGGTCTGCCCGTGCGGGAGGTTCAGGCTGCCCTGAGCCGTCAGGCTCTTCCACGCCGCCCGGGTGATGCGCAGCGTGATCGCACCATCCGGCTGCCGCGCGCCGGAGGCGGCGAGATCGATCGGGGAGGAGAGCAGAGCGCCCTGGGCGGTAAGCGTGGCGCTGGGGCTGCGAGGCAAACCCTCGGCCTGAAGATGGGCGGTGAACGGACCCGATTGCTGGCTCTGGAGTGCGACGTTGCCGGACAGATCGGAGGTCAGGGTCAGATCGTCGGTCGCGCCGCCGACATGGCCGGTGGCGTTCAGCGCGCCAGCCAGCCGCGGGTCGAACGGCGCGAGCCGGGCGATGGCCGCCTTCCAGTCCAAAGCCACCACCTTGGGCGACAGCGTGCCGTTGGCGGCCAGCGAGGCGTCCGCGCCGTCGATGCTCAGCCGGGTGAGCGTGACGGTTCCGTTGGTCAGATTGCCGGCGAGATCGATCCGCGCGTCCGGTCCCACCACGTCGGGCAGGGAGCCCGCCCACCGGTCACCCCGAGCGTGGCGTGCAGCGCGGCGGTGGTCGTCTCGCCCGAGCGGCTGGCGGTGATGGCGGCGGTCAGCGTACCCTGCACGTCCTGTCCGAAGGCGACGGCAAGCGGCGCCAACGCGGGCACGTCGAGCTGCGCCTTCACCGATTGTTCGCTGCCGGTATTCGCCGTGCCAGTCAGACTGAGCAGCGGATGCTGCAGGGTGAAGCGGACCGGACGTTCAGGCGTGTTGAGCGTCGCATCAGCGGTGAGGCGCACCGGTGCCGCCGCAAACAGGTCCGGTTGAGTACCGGGAACGCTCAGCCCATCGATCTCGCTTGTTACCTGCACCGCGCCACGGTCGCCGGCCGCGTTCAGCGTGACGAGACGGGCTGCGGCGGTGCCGGCGGTCAGCCCGGCGATCCGGCCGGTTGCCGTCACCTTTGGCGTGGTGAACGGGCCGGCGACATGTGCGTGCACCGCGACCGATTGCCACGCGAGGTCGGGCGCCGGATGCATCGCCGGCGCGTCGGCCGTGACGGTCAGATCGGCCGCGTCATGCGCCAGGTCCACCGTGCCGTTCGCCGCGGCCTGGAGCTGGCCGGCGGTCACCGCGAGCTTGGTCGCGATCGCGTCGCGCGGACCGTTCAGGCCGGCGTTCAGCGTGATGGCGCCGATGTCGGGCACACCGGCGGCACGGGCGATCATGCCGCCGGATGCCTCGGTGGCGGAAAGGGTCGCGCGGATGGCGGTGGCGCTGATCTCGCCGCCGGCGGTGTAGGTGCCCTGTGTGCCGATGGCGGTGGCGTGCAGGGTGCCGCGCTGCTCGTCCTTGGCCGCGTGATAGCTGGCCTCGACGGCGAGCGTCGCCTCGGTCCGCGCGACCGCCTGGTCCAGCGTGAGCCGATCGATCTGCAATTTGCTCACGTCGATGGTGCGGGACGACGAACTGGAGGAGGAGCTTTCAGGGATGCGGGCGATCTCGCCGCTTTTGCACGGTGATCAGCGAGACCTCGATCCGGCCGTGGATCAGGGCCAGGGGGGACCAGTGGATGGCGACACCGTCGAGCGTGGCGTAGGTGCCGCGATCATCACGAAGCTGCACTTCGTCGGCCGTGAGATTGCCGTTGAAATGAATGGACAGGCCCTTGGTGACGGTGGAGCTGCTGAACCAGCCGAGCAGCGTATCCAGCACCGAGGCGTGCGCGGCGCGCGGCTGGCACAATGCGGCGAGGGCGAGCAGCAGGAGCAGGCAGCGGCGCATCAGAAGGCTTGGCCGATGCCGACGTAGAGTTCGAAGCTGCCGCTATTGGGCAGCCGTACCACCGGCACCGCGAACTGGGCACGGATCGGCCCGATCGACGTGTAGTATTCCAGCCCGGCGCCGGCTCCCACGCCGTATTTCTGCGAGAACCCGACGCCCCGAGCCGTCACCTGCGCGGCGTCCGTGAACAGCGTGAACCCCCAGTTTTCCAGGAAACGCTGCCGCAGCTCCAGCCCACCCGCGGTGATCTGCGTCCCGCCGATCGGCGTGCCGTCGGGGAATTGCGGTCCGACCGACTGGTATTTGTAGCCGCGCACGGTGCCGCTGCCGCCGGCATAGAAGCGCAGGTCGGGCGGCAGGCTGAATTCGCTGGCGCCAAAATCCTCGCCGGCCAGCCCGCGCACCGCGAGAACGGTGCGTCCGGTGCCGGTGAGGTCGAAATAGGTCGAGCCGGAGATCTGGCTCACCAGAAACACCGCGCGCGAACCCAACAATGACGCCGTCGGGGTAAGAGTGAGAGCCGCGCGGATCCCGTGCGTCGGATTGAGCAGATTGTCGGTATTGTCGAACTTCACGGTCAGCGGCACCGACACCAGCGCATAATTGCGGAAAACGCCTTCCTGCCCGATCCGTTCTTCCTCCCCGCCCAGTCCATAGCTGACCGACCAGTGCGGGGAGATCTTGCGCGTCAGCACCGCCGACTGCAGCAGCGCCTTCTGCGAATAGGCCAGCAGCGTCTGGTCGATCGCCCCCAGATTGAGTTCCAGCGACTGGTCTCGGGCAAGAAAGTCCGGCTTGATGAACTGTGCGTTCAGCTTGTAGCCGGGATGGAGCTGTGAGTTGCCGCCGCCCTGGAACCCCGCCGTCAGATTGAGCTGCTCGGCATTGCCGAACAGGTTGCGGTGGTGCCAGCCGGCGGTCAAACCCACACCCAGATCGGTGGAGTAGGATGCGCCCACCTCCACCGCGTGCTTCGGACGCTCGGCGAAATCGAAGGTGAGCGGAAGCTGTCCGTTGGCGTCCAACGAGGTCGCGGGCACCGCGGTGACGTACGAAAACACCGGCACGCTCGCGAGATCGGCCCGGGCATCTTCGATCGTGGTCGGGCTGAACCGTTCGCCCTGATGGACCAGTAGCCGCCGCTGCACGAACTCCGGGTTCACGCCGTCGAGGTTCTTCAGCGTGATCGGACCGATATCCACCCGAGGCCCGGTCGTGACATCGAACGCCACGTCCATCCTGTTCTGCGGCAGGTGCACAACGGCGGGGGGCAATTCCACCTTCGCGAGTGCGTATCCGTGATCACGCAGCGAGGACAGCAGTCGGTTCTGCGCGGCGAGCACATCGGCCGCGCGGGCCGGCGCGCCGGGACCAAGTTGCAGCGCCTGCGCCGCCGCCGGCGGCAGCACACCGTTGATCGTCACCGCCCCCAGGCGGAATTGCGGACCGGCATCGAAGCTCACGCTCACCGCGGCCGGAGGCGAAGCGGGAGCCGCCCGCAGAACATCCACCAGAGTCGGATCGCTGACCGGGTGACCGTCGATACGGATATCGACCGTCGCCTTGAAGTAGCCAAAACTATGCAGCGCGGTCAGAAACCGGTCCTCGTCCTTCAGCGCACGAGCCACCAGCGCGAACGGTCCGACTGGCGCAGTCTGGCGCAAACTCGCAAGCTCCGACGACCCGTCCAGCGCCGTGTTCAGCGCCCCATCCGGAGTCTTGCCCAGCGTAACCGTGTACGGCTGAGGATCAGCCGGCGAGGCCGGCCCGGTCGGCAGCGCGACACACAGCGCCCCCGCCAGGATCATGCCCCGCGTCCGTGACCAGGCGATCAGTGGTCCGCCCGCCCTTGATCGGCGCCCTGACCGGCGGGAAATGGAGCTACAGCACGCAACGAGACACAATCCGGATGCACGGAATGGTGATCATCGCACCGACGATAGGACAAAATGACCGCTGAGCCATGGCATCCGCCGGTCACGGATGCGCCAGCCGCGGCCACGGTGCGGCGCCTGCCCCGGCGGCTGCAGCGGGCAGAGCGGCGGCCGCAACTGCCGACCGATGCCTCCTTCGCGGGCGAAAGCGCCCCGCCACTGTTCCAAACCACAGCCGGTGCCCACGTCGCCGGCGGCTTGCGCGCCACCCGCCGGCTCGCTGCCGTGCTGGGGCTGACCGCGGTCGGCATTCCCGCCCAGGCGGCGTGCCTCGCCATGCCCGGCCGGCTCTGGGTCGGCACCGCGGCGTTCTACTGGACAGGCGTAACCCGCAGCCTCGGGCTGCGCGTGCGGGTCATCGGCAAGCGCGCCGAGCCCGGCCCGCGGCCGGTGATCTTCGTTGCCAACCACACCTCGTGGCTTGATATCCCGGTGCTCGGCAGCACCCTGAGCGCCTGCTTCATCGCCAAGAGCGAGGTCGGCTCCTGGCCGCTGATCGGCCTGATCGCCCGGCTGGGACGGACCGTGTTCATCTCCCGCAGCCCACGGGCCACTCGGCGGGAAAGCGAGGAGATGCGCCGGCGCCTGGCACACGGCGACGACCTGATCCTGTTTCCCGAGGGAACCACTTCCGACGGATCGCGGGTGATGCCCTTCCGCTCCGCCTTCTTCGCGATCGTCGAACCGGCCGAGGGCGTTGCGGCGCCCATCATCCAGCCGGTATCGGTGGCCTATGACCGGCTGGCTGGACTGCCGGCCGGGCGGACCACCCGGCCGCTGTTCGCCTGGTACGGGGATATGGACCTCGCCAGCCATTTCTGGCGCCTGGGCCGGTATCGCGGCCTGCGCGTCACCGTGCTGCTCCATCCGCCGGTCGATCCGGCGGCGTTCCCGAACCGCAAGGCCCTCGCCCACGCGGTGTGGCGCGTGGTGGCCGACGGCGCAAGCCAGTTGCGCCAGAACAGGCCGGCCCGGCCGCTCAGCGCAAGCGCTCCATGAACGAGAACGAACGGCCGATGAAGGTGTGGGACGCACCCACCAGACTGTTCCACTGGGCCATCGTGCTGCTGGTTCTCGCGAGTTGGGCCACCGCGCATTTCGAGCTGATGGACTGGCACGTCTGGTCCGGCTACGCCATCTTCACCCTGCTCGTCTTCCGCCTGCTCTGGGGGATCGTCGGCAGCGACACCGCGCGCTTCGCCTGGTTCCTGCGCAGCCCCGCCGCCGCCTTCCGCCACCTCCGCGTGTTCCACCGCCGCGAGCCGGACACCGAGATCGGTCACAATGCCGCCGGTGGCTGGATGGTCCTTCTCCTGCTCGGCCTGCTGGCCTTTCAGGTGGCCACCGGTCTCTACGCCAACAACCAGGCGCTGACCGAGGGACCGTTCGCGGAACTGGTCGGACAAGAGACGAGCGATTGGCTCACCCACATCCACCGGGTGACATTCACTGTGATCGAGATCGCCGTGTTGGTGCACGTGCTCGCGGTCGGAGCCTACATGCTCGTCCGCCGGCATGATCTGCTCCTGCCGATGATCACCGGGTCCAAGCGTCTCCCCGCCGGTCTGCGGTCGCCCCGGCTGCGCAGCCCGATTTTGGCTGTGGCGTGCCTCGCCGTCGCGATCGGCGTGGTGACGTATGTGATCAGGACTTATGGCGTGAGTTAGAGAAACTCTGAACAAGGCGACATGGGACGGGGCTTGCCCGACAAGCCGGCTCTTCGGATGCCGGGTCCCGCTTTTGCATCGCAAGCGGGAATGATGGTGCGGACGATCGTTGGCGCAATTCGCTCACGTCATCCACCCGAACGACCGCTCCACCGCCTTGTGCCACGACGCCGCACGGCGCTCACGTTCCGCAGTGCCCATCGCCGGCGTGAAACGCTCAGCGACGCGCCAGTTGCGGGCGAGTTCGTCGGTGTCGGTCCACAGGCCGACAGCGAGGCCGGCGGCGTACGCCGCACCGAGGGCGGTGGTTTCAGCGGTGCCCGGCAGCAGCACGTCAACGCCCAGCATGTCGGCCTGGAACTGCATCAGCAGTCGGTTCGCCGTCATTCCGCCATCCACGCGCAGCGACTTTATTGCGACGCCGGAATCGCGCTCCATCGCCTGCGTCACGTCGCAGACCTGATAGGCCGTGGCCTCCAGCGCGGCGCGGGCGATATGGCCGGCATTGGCGAAGCGGGTGAGGCCGGCGACGATGCCGCGTGCGTCGGCGCGCCAATAGGGTGCGTAGAGGCCCGAGAAGGCGGGGACGAAATAGACGTCGCCGTTATCGGGGACGGAGGCGGCGAGCGCTTCGACCTCGCTGCTGGAGCCGATCATGCGGAGGTTGTCGCGCAGCCACTGCACCAGCGCGCCGGTGATGGCGATGGAGCCTTCGAGCGCGTACACGGCGGGGCTGTTGCCGAACTTGTAGCCGAGCGTGGTGAGCAGGCCGGCGCGTGAGGGGACAGGCTCGGTGCCGGTGTTGATGAGCAGAAAGCAGCCGGTGCCGTAGGTGTTCTTGGCCTCGCCGGGTTGGAAGCAGGTCTGACCGACCAGCGCGGCGTGCTGGTCGCCGAGGATACCGGCCACGGGCACGCCGGCGAGCGTGCCGCGCGCTTCGGCGAAGAGGTCCGAGGAGGCCACGATGCGTGGCAGGACGGGGCGCGGGATGCCGAAGGCAGCGAGCAGCGCTTCGTCCCACTCCAGCGTGCCGATGTTCATCAGCATGGTGCGACCGGCGTTGGTGACGTCGGTGACGTGTTCGCCGGTCAGGTGCCACATCAGCCATGAGTCGATAGTGCCGAAGCAGAGCGCGCCGTCTTCGGCGCGGCGGCGTGCGTGGGGCACGTTGTCGAGCAGCCAGCGCAGTTTCAGCGCGCTGAAGTAGCTGGCGAGGGGCAGCCCGGTCGCGGCGCGGAAGCGGTCCTGGCCGCCGTCGCGAGCAAATTCGGCGACGAGGGGATCGACCCGGGTATCTTGCCAAACCAGGGCGTTGTGCACCGGTTCGCCGGTGTCGCGGTCCCACAGCAACGTGGTTTCGCGCTGGTTGGTGATGCCGATGGCGGCGAGGTCGTGCGGGGTGAGGTTCGCCTCGCGCAGGGCCTGCTCGATCACCGCCTGGGTGTTGGTCCAGATTTCGCGTGCGTCGTGTTCCACCCAGCCGGGTTGCGGAAATATCTGCTGGTGTTCGCGCTGGGCCAGGGCAGCGGTGTTGCCCTGTTGGTTGAAGACGATAAAGCGGGTGCTGGTGGTGCCCTGGTCGATGGCGCCGATCAGCCGCTTCATGTGCTCTCCCCGATTGGTTCAGACCGCGGTCCATGCATACACTGACCCGGACTGATCGAGATACGGGAGGAAACAGCGCAGTGACGAACGAGGACCTTGGCTTTACGCCGGCGACGCGGCTGTCCGAGATGATCCGCACCAAGCAGGTCTCGCCGGTAGAGGCGATGCGCGGGCTGCTGGAGCGGATCGAGGCGCTGGAGCCCAAGGTGAACGCGTTTGCCTATCTTGCGGCGGATCAGGCGATGGATGGGGCGCGGGCGTCGGAGGCGGCGCTGATGAGGGACGGCGCGGCGGGCCGGCTGCACGGCGTGCCGGTGACGATCAAGGACCTGGCGATCACCAAGGACATGCCGACGCAGCACGGCAGCATGATCTTCAAGGGGAACCGGCCCAAGGAGGACACGCCGATCGTGCCGCGCCTGAAGGCGCAGGGTGCGATCATTCTGGGGAAGACCACGACTTCGGAGTTCGGCTGGACGGGGGTGAGCCATTCGCCGCTGACGGGGATCACGCACAATCCGTGGAAGCACGGCTACAACGCCGGCGCGTCATCCGCCGGGGCGGGGGCGGCCGCGGCGGCAGGGTTCGGGCCGCTGCATCAGGGCAGCGACGGGGCGGGGTCGATCCGGATGCCATCGCATTTCTGCGGGGTGTTCGGGCTGAAGCCGACCTTCGGGCGGGTGCCGTATTATCCGGTCAGCGTCGGCGATTACACCAGCCATATGGGGCCGATGACGCGCACGGTGGCGGATGGCGCGCTGTTTTTGGCGGCGATGGCGGGGCCGCACCCGCTGGATCACACGTCGCTGGAGGCAGGGCCGGCCGATTATGTCGGGCCGGCTGCACGAGGGGGTGCGCGGGAAAAAGATTGCGTTCAGCCCGGATCTGGGGGTGGCGCGGGTCGATCCGGACGTTGCGGATCTGGTGCAGCGCGCGGCGCGGCGGTTCGAGGAGCTTGGCGCGACGGTGGAGCAAGCGCCGACGCCGTGGGCGAAGGATGGGCCGGAGCTGATCGGCGCGTTCTGGGCGGCGCACATGGCGCGGCTGGCGGTGCATTTGCCGAAGTGGGAATCGCAGATGGACCCCGGGCTGGTGGCGTGCATCAAGGACGGCCGCGACATGAGCGTAGTGGAGTATCTGAACCTGAAAGAACGGAAGATGGCGTATGTCGCGGCTGTTCATCGGTGGTTCGAGGACTGGGATTTCCTGCTGACGCCCTCGGTGTCAGTGGCGGCGTTTCCGGCGGAGCGGTTGATGCCGGAGCACTGGCCGCAGCATCCGTGGAACTGGATCGAGTGGGCGCATTTTTCCTATCCGTTCAACTTCTCCTGGAACCCGGCGGCAAGCGTGCCGTGCGGGTTTACCGCGGAGGGGCTGCCGGTCGGGTTGCAGATTGTCGGGCGGCGATTCGATGATCTGGGCGTGCTGCAGGCTTCGGCGGCGTTCGAGAAGGTGGAGCCGTGGGCGGAGAAGCGACCCGGGTTGGGGTGATGTCTCCGCACCGCTCGGAGTGAGCGGGACGTGGAGATGATGGCGGCAAGATAACGCTGGACCGAGGGGCGAAGGTGGCGACGTTCGACTGGACCGGTAACGGAGGCGACAACCAGTACGGGAATCCCGCGAACTGGTACAATCAGACGAACAATCAAAATCCCGCCCTTCGTGTTCCCGGTGCTTCGGACACGGTTTTCTTCACCACCGGTTCGGGAACGCTCTTCGGCACGGGCAACGCCGGGCTTTTCCAATTCCAGTCCGGTGGCCCGTGGACCGTAGGCGGCACCATCGCTGCCGGCACGCTCGACATTTTCATTCCACTGACCGTCAGCGGCTCATTGGCAAGCCGGGGTTTTCTCTACACTGCGAGTACCCTCACGCTGATGAATACCGCTCAGTTCAAGGCTGCCCAATTTGAGGCCGCAGCCGGCGGTACGCTGGCGATGGAGTCCGGATCGACCGGGACGGTGACCGGTATGGGGGGCGTCGGGTTGGCCGTCGAAGGCACGGCGACCATTGACCACGCCGTGCTGACCGGAGGCGGGACGCAATTTCAGATCAACTCCGCTGGCGGTGCATCGCTGTCCATCGAGAACAGTGCGCAAGTGTCCGCCGGAAGCGGATTTATCGGAGCGCAACCGGGCCAGTCAGGATCGGTGGTGATCAGCAGCGCCGGGACATGGACGCTGACCGGCAGCGTGACGGATGGTGATACTGGCGTCGGCAGCATTTTGCTCAGTGGCGGCACTCTGCTGACCGGCGGAGCGGAAGATCACGTCGGCTATGAGATCGGCGGATCGGGAAGCGCCGCTGTGTCCGGCTTGGGGTCTCTATGGCGTTCCGCGGGAAATCTTGCCGTCGGGACGAGTACATACGGCACTGTTGTCGTCGAGAACGGCGGCCTTGCCAGCTTCGGCGGAGCATTGTCGGCAGGCATCTCCGCCGGCAGCGCGGGAACTATATCCGTCAGCGGCGGAGGTGAACTCAGTACAAGCGGCTCGGCCAACGCGATCGGTGCCGGCGGGTCGGGCGCGCTGTCCGTCGATGGGACCGCTTCCGAGTGGATGGCGTCCGGACAGATTCAGGTGGGCGTTGCGGGATCCGGCGCGCTGACGGTTGCCAATGGCGGTTCGGTTGAGGCGGGGAAGGAACTGCTCATCGGTGCCGGCACAAGCGCGACAGGTACCCTTCTGATTGCCAATGGTGGCATGGTCAGCAGCGGTGGATCATCCTCGGTCATCGGCGAAGCGGCGGATTCTCAGGGGACTGTGACAGTCGCGGGAGCCGCCTCCGCATGGACTGTGAACGGCGGCCTTGTGATCGGCAATGCTGGAAACGGTGCCGTCACGATCCAGGCCGGCGGCTCCGTCAAGGTGGCCCCCACTGTATCCCGACAAACCGCCATTCTTTTGGGAAGCACCGCTGGGGCAGTCGGCTCCCTTGTCGTGACCGATGCCGCTTCTGTGCTACGCGCGACTGGCGCTGTGGACATCGGCTTGAATGGAAACGGGAACATGACAATTCAAAACGGCGGAACGATCATTTCCGGCGGTACCGACCGTCACGAACTCGACCGGGTTTTTTGTCGCGGCCGGTTCCGGTTCTGCGGGCAGCGTGTTGGTGACAGGTGCGGGCTCGGCCCTGACCAATACGGGCGAGATGGTGATCGGAGGCAGCAGCAACTCTGCTCAACCGGGCGGTCTTGGCAGCTTGCAGATCGCCGCCGGCGGAGCGGTCACCACAAATCTCTCATCTGGAACGGGCCCCGCCGCCGACATCGCCGCCGACACCGGAACCGACGGCTCGTCGGTCAGCGTCACCGGCCCGGCCTCCACCTGGACCATCGGCGGCAGCCTGATCGTCGGCGACGCCGCGGCCGGCTCGCTCGGCGTCACCGCCGGGGGCAGCGTCTCGGCCACCGACCTGATCATCGGCAACCAATCCACCGCGACGGGCAACATGTCGGTCGGCGCCGGCAGCACCGTGACCCTCAGCGGCACGCTGGTCGCGGGCGGCTGCCGGCACCGGCGACCTCGACATCAACGGCGGCGGCATCATCCACGCCGCCGACGCCGTGGTCGGCTCCGCCGGAGGCTCCGGCGTCATCGACCTCGAGGGTTCGCTCAGCGAGCTTCAGGTCAGCCAACAACATGACCATCACCGACGGCGTGGTGGTGGTGGGCGCCGGCAGCACGCTGAATGTCGCCGGCACGCTGGCGACCTCGGCCTTCGGGCGGCTGCAATTGCTGGGCGGCCTGGTCGATCCGACGGTGATCGAAAACACCAGCCCGACCGGCCCCTCCGGCACCGTGGTGGCGACCCAGCAGATCATCAACACCAGCACCTACTTCGCCCAGGGCGTCAGCCTGGGTTCCATGGGCACGCTGCTGGTCTCCAGCCCGACCATCTCCGATGGCGGCAGCGGCACCGGCGGCGTTCTGCAGGTGCAGGGCTTCGGCAATCTGTTCGTCAATGCCGCCACGGTGGACAACAGCCAGGCGGTGGATTTCCACAACGGCCACAGCTTCGGCGTGCTGACCATCGGCTCGATCACCGGCTTCGACGCGGTGATCAGCAACTTCAACACCGCCGCCGAACTGCTGCTGCAGAGTGTCACCATGACCACCGACAGCAGCGGCGGCGTCACCGGGGTGACCTACGGCACGATCGAGGCAATCGGCAGCACGCAGTTCGTCATGGGCGGCGAGTCCGACGGCGACAACGAGCTGGAGCTGTGGAGCGGGCCGTCGCAGAGCGGCACGGTGATCGGCACGCTGGATGTTTCCCCGGCGGTGGTCGGCACCAACCTGACGGCGCTGGAGACGGTGAACTCCCAGGGTGGGCTGGGGGCGCTGCCCGTGTTTCGCCGCCGGCACCCGCATCCGCACCGCACGCGGCGAGGTCGCGGTGGAGGAATTGCAGGTGGGCGATGCGGTGCCGGTGGTGCTGGGCGGCGGGGTCTCGCGCATCGTGTGGATCGGCCACCGCCGGGTCGCCTGCGCCCGCCATCCGGAGCCGCGCAAGGTCTGGCCGGTGCGGGTGCGGGCGGGCGCGTTCGGGCCGGGGCTGCCGGCGCGCGATCTCTATGTCTCGCCGGACCACGCGCTGTATCTCGAGGAGGTGCTGATCCCGGTGCGCTGTCTGCTCGACGGCGAGGCGGTGGCGCAGGTGCCGGTGGAGAGCGTGACGTACTACCACATCGAGCTGGAACGCCACGACGTGGTGCTGGCCGAGGGGCTGCCGGCGGAGAGCTTCCTCGATACCGGGGGGAGGCGGATGTTCGACAACGGCGCCGGGCCGCTTTGTTTGGGAGCAAATTCACGCGCTCCTGGAGCAAGCGCTTCCAGTCAAGCGCGATCTACTCCCGTGGTGCTGCATCCGGACTTCGCGATCCGGCTGTGGGAGGCCGAGGGCTGCGCGCCGCTGGTGGTCACCGGGCCGGAGGTCGTGGCGGCCCGGCGGATGCTGAGGCGACGGGCTGCCTGAACAGAGGATCGAGGCCTGCGACGCTTCGCTAGCTCGTCAGCAGCCCCTGCGCGAGCTCCCGCAGATCGGCCTGGGGCCGCGCGCCGAAGTGGCTGATCACTTCCGCCGCGGCAATGCTCGCGAGCCGGCCGCAATCGGCCAACGGCAGGCTGCGTGCGAGCCCGGCCAGGAAGCCAGCGGCGTAGGCATCGCCTGCCCCGGTGGTGTCGATGACGGTCGTGGGTTCGGCGGCGACGGGGATGGTCTCGGCGCCGCGCACGATGACGCTGCCCGCCTCGCTGCGGGTGAGTGCGGCGAGTTCCACATCGGCACGCACGGCGTCACGCGCTTCCGCGAAGCTGTTCACCTGGTAGAGGCTGGTGATCTCCGCCTCGTTGGCGAACAGCACGTCCACGTCGGCGAGCAGGTCGCGGAAGGCGGCGCGATGGCGATCGACGCAGAAAGCGTCGGAGAGTGACAGCGCGACTTTGCGTCCGGCGCGATGCGCGGCATGGACGGCGTGGCGGAACGCGGCCTGGGCGGCCGGCGGATCGAACAGGTAGCCTTCGAGATAGAGGAACGATGAGTCGGCGATGAGCGGTTCATCGACATCCGCTTGGGTGAAGGCGACGCAGGCGCCGAGATAGGTGTGCATGGTGCGCTGGGCATCGGGGGTGACGAGGATCAGGCAGCGGGCGGTAGGGGCGCCGCCGGGCAGCGGTGATGACGGGAAGTGCACGCCTGTCGCGGCGATGTCTCGGCGGAAGGCGGCGCCAAGCGGGTCATCGGCGACCTTGCCGAGATAGGCGACGCGTGCGCCAAGCGCGGCAGCGACCGCGCAGGTGTTTGCCGCCGAACCGCCGCTCGATTCCCGGCCGGCGGGCATGGCGGCATAGAGGGCCTCGGCTGCCGCGGCGTCGATCAGCGTCATGGAGCCTTTGCGCATGTCGTGGCGTGAGAGGAACGTGTCCTCGGCGCGGGCCACCACATCCACAATTGCGTTGCCGATGCCGGTGATATCGAAACGGGGCATCAGGGCGCTCCCGGGTTGTCGAGTCCGACGCCGACCAGGTGCCCGAACAGGTCATTGAGGCGCCGGCGATCGGCCGCGGGCAGCGGCGGTTTGAGCAGCGATTCGACGTTGGCGCGCAGATGCGCCTGGTCGCCCGTGCCGAACAGCACGACATCCACGCCCGGCTCGTGCCGCACATACCGATACGCCGCATCCGTCACGCTGCTTGCTCCTTGTGGGTGGACCAGGAATCCGAGTGGGTCGTCGAGGGAGGCAAGCTCTGCCGGAAGCTGGCCGGACTGTGCAAGGTCCTGCAGCACGGTTCGGAGCCGCTCGGGACGGGAAAAGATTTGCCGCACGGCGTACATCATCAGCGTGCCGACCCCCCCGGCGCGGGTCAGCGGAAACACCGACGTTCGCGCGTGCTGGTTCATCATGGCGAAGGACACCATCGCGGTATCCCAGATGCCGTCGGGGATTGCGCGGGCGAGCATCAGATGCTCGGGGTCTTCACTGGTTTCCGTGATGCCCAGAAAGCGGAACTTTCCCTTCTGCTGTTCCTTGCGCAGCGCCGGAACAAGGACATCGCGGACGTGGTCGTACATGTGCGGCCGGACGGCGTGGCACTGGAAGACATCGATCACGTCGGTTCGGAGCAGGCGCAGGGAGTTGTCGAGGCTGGCGATGAGGTCGGCCGGGCGGACCGGATCGTTGCCGCGGAAGACGGTCGCCTTCGTTGCGATCACGACCTGGTCGCGGCGGCCCTCGATGGCCTCTCCGACGATGTGTTCGGTGCGGTATGGCGCGGCGGTGTCGATCAGGCTCACGCCGAGGTCGAGCGCGGCACGAACGAGGGCGACGGCCTCGGCTTCGGTCTTGCCGGTAGCGAGGCCAAGCCGGCTGTGGCCACCGCATCCCAGGCCGGCGACGCTGACGGTGAGGCCGGTGCGGCCGAGCGTGGTATATTGCATGTGCGAAATTCCTTATCAAACCGCAAGGCGGTACGAGGTGATTTGCTGTTGCGACTCTCGCCGGGCGTGCTAGCCAGTTGCCGATGCCGAACCCTGGACGTTTTCTCAACAACGGTGGGGAACCCGTGTTCAAACGCCGCAAAGACAATAAATCCACCGATGGTGACGGATCAACCCTTCCGGCCGGCCTGGCTGCGTCTGACCAGGCGGCGGGCCGGGAGCAGACCCGCACGTTCCCCTCTGATCCCGGGCTGGGCGTTCCGCCCTTCCGGCCTGCCCCAGCGAAGGAGTCGTCGATGTCGCGTCCGCCTTTGAGCCCGCCCCCCTCCCCGCTCCCACAAGCGGGACGACCGGCGACCGCCCCGCTCACGCGGACACCCGGGCCGGGATCCGGCCGAACGGCGGACCCTGGTGGTTGGCCGCGGCATCAGCGTGCAGGGCACGGTGCAGGATGCCGAGCGCCTGGTGGTGGAAGGCACGGTCGAGGCCACGATGATCCATGCGACGGAGCTGGCGGTCTCGCCCGGCGGGATGTTCAAGGGCGAGATCGAGGTGGAGGATGCCGAGATCGCCGGGACGATCAACGGGACGCTGACGGTGCGCGGCAACCTGGTGATCCGCTCGTCGGGCCGGGTGCTGGGGACAGCGCGCTACCGCCGGCTGCAGGTTGAAGACGGCGGCCAGATCTCCGGCCAGATGGAGATGCTGACCGACGCATCGAAGGCCGAGCCGGCCCGGGTGCCCGAGCCGGCCGTCTGACCAAGGCCGGGCCCGGCGCGGGGGTCCTTTCGGAAGCGAGATTCACGCGCTCTGACCTTCGGCCTCGCGCGATCTCGCTTCGCCGGCGGATCATCGTCAACGCCGACGATTTCGGGCTGTCGGAGACGGTGAACCAGGCGGTGGAGCAGGCGCACCGGGATGGTGTGCTGGGCTCTGCCAGTCTGATGGTGGCCGGCCCCGCCGCGGCGGATGCGGTGCGCCGGGCACGGTCGATGCCGGGTTTGCGGGTCGGGCTGCATGTCGTGGCAGTGGAAGGCCCGTCCGTGCTGGGGCATGCCGCCCTGCCCCTGATTACCGGGCAGACGGGGCTTTTCCCGGGGATCAGCCGGGCTTGAGCCTGCGCTATCTGCGGCCCGCGGCGCGGCGGCAGCTTGCGGCGGAGATCGCGGCGCAGTTCGCGGCGTTCGGTCGAACCGGGCTGCGGCTCGACCATGCCAACGCACACAAACACATGCACCTGCATCCGATAGTGGGTGCCTGCTGATCCGGACCGGGCTGCGGCACGGGCTGACGGCTATTCGGGTGCCCTCGGAGCCTCCGTGGGTGCTGGCAGCGTGCGGCGAGCGCCCCGGCCCGGCCGATCGTGCGCTTTATCGGTGGACCTCCCTTCTCCGGTGGCGGGCGTTGCGGGCGGGGCTGCATGTGAATGACCATTGCTTCGGCATCGCGTGGTCCGGACGGATGGACTCGGCGCGGCTGTTGCGCCTGATCCCGCGGCTCCCGGCGGGTGTGAGCGAATTGCTATTTTCATCCCGCACTGGGACAGACCGAGGCGATGCGGCGGGTCATGGCGGGATATCAGCCGGAGGCGGAACTGACGGCACTGCTTGACCCGGAGGTGCGGAACGCGCTGATGCAGGCGGGGTCTCTGAGAAGCTACCACGACTTGACGGAGGGGATTGCGTGATCAAGGAGCCGCGACGCTACGATGACATGGCGGACCCGCAGGCCCGCGCACGCTACAACGGCATCGCCACGTTCTTTCGCGTGCCGTTCTCGGAGGACCTGGCGGAAACCGAGATCGGGCTGATCGGCGTGCCATTCGATGGCGGGGTGACGAACCGTACGGGCACACGGCACGGGCCGCGGGCGGTGCGCGAGCAGTCCTCGCTTGCTGCGGCGGATCAACGGCGCGACGGGCGTGCAGCCGTTCAAGCTGGCTCGGGTGCGCGACCTGGGGGATTGCTGGATCGAGCAGCCTTATGCGCTGGACGGCGCGCTGGAGGAGATTGGCGGGTTTTACCGCACGGTGGTCGGTGCGGGGGTCACGCCGCTTTCGGTGGGCGGCGATCACTCGATCAGCCTGCCCATCCTGCGGGCCGTGGCGGCGAACGGCCCGGTGGGGATGATCCATATCGATGCCCATTGCGATACCGGCGACGACTACCTGGGGTCGCGCTTCCACCATGGGGCGCCGTTTCGCCGCGCCACGGAAGAGGGGCTGCTGGACCCGCGGCGGGTGATCCAGATCGGCATTCGCGGCACCACCAACGATCCGGAGATGTGGGGCTTCAGCCGCCATTCGGGATGCGGGTGCTGCCGATGGACGAATTCCAGGACAAAGGCTGGCAGTTCGCGGCGGAGGAGGCGCGACGGATCGCCGCTGACGGCCCGGTCTATCTGTCGTTCGATATCGACAGCCTCGATCCCTCGCAGGCGCCGGGGACAGGAACGCCGGAAGCGGGCGGGATGACGGCGATCGAGGCATTGCGGCTGTTGCGCTCGCTGCGCGGGGTGGATTTGGTCGGCGGGGATTTGGTGGAGGTGTCGCCGCCGTTCGATGTCGGCACGCTGACGGCGTTCAACGGAGCGTCTGTGCTGTTCGAGATCCTCTGCCTGCTCAGTGAGGCGCGGGGGCGGAGGGGGTGAGAGCCGTCAGATCCGGCCTTTTTCCAGGGCGTCCCGTAGCACTCGCTCGACACGAGCATTGTATCCTTTGCCGGTGGCACGGATGGCCTCGACGATATCCGCCGCGAGCCGGAAACCGATATGGACTTTGGGCGTCGCCACCGGGGGCCGCCCGCGCCGCTTCCACGACTCGTAATGTTGGGGGAAACCTTCCTTAAAGGGCTTCGCGCGAGCGAAATCCTCGTCTGACCATTCCGGGTTTTCTTCAAACACGCCGAGGGGTGGCCCGAGCTTTCTGGTCATAGCGCTTCACCTCACTTTGCCTCGCACGTCGCAATGAGATTGCTCGCATGACATCGCCGCGCATCGTGAATACCAGCATATAGAGCCGCGGGCCGATCATTCCGAGCGCCTGCACCCGATCCTCGCCGTAGTTGTGGCGGGTGTCGTGGGCATAGACAGCTGATTCGAAGTCCATTGCATTTGCGTACGCGAGAGACAATCCGTGCTTCGCCGGTTGACGGCATCTTTGCCGGGTCGAACTCAATGTCCAAGATTATTGTGGCGACAAAAAACCTGGATTCAAGCGGCGAAAGGCCAATCGTAAGTGGGAAGCCATACTGCTTCCACACCTTGTTTCCTCGCCACATCGAACAGGCGGCGATCGGCAGTGACCAGCGGGCGGCCGGTGTCCGCCGCGGCGGCCAGATAGAGCGCGTCGTAAACCGTGACTCCGGCGCGCATGGCGATTTCGAACGCGCTCCGCAGCAGGCGATCGACCGCGAGCGGCGCGACGGGTGCCCCGGCGAGGACCGCGACGCGCTCGGTGGCCTGGTCCGGGGTCAGTTCGCGCTTGCGGGACTTGGCCCAGAGCGCGTTGGCCGCCTCGGCGATCCAGTGTGATGGCGCCGCCATGTCCCGGCAGGTCTCGAGCAATCGGAGCGCCTGGTCGGCATGTTCCTCCTGCACGGTCCATTTGACCGCGACGGACGCATCGACGATGGCGGACTGCATCTATCTGTCCCGGTCGGCCCGGATCAGGTCGGTGCTGTCCGTCTGGGGGGTGCCGGCGGTTTCAGCCTGGAGGCGCCTGGCACGCGCGAGGAAGCTTTCGCCGGCAGGGCGGAGCGCGGCTTCCAGGATGGAGCGATGCTCGGACTCGGCGGAGCGGCCATGCGCCCTCGCCTGCTGCTTGAGCAGACCGACGAGGTCTTGATCGAGGTCACGGACGAGAAGGGTGGCCATGGGTCGAGCTCGGGGTAGAGTGATAGCGTCAATGCTAGCGATTCCTTTGGGGGGTTTCAAGTAGTGGAGGTGGCGTGAGGCCGGGACCGTCCAGCAGGTCGCGGGCGGATGGCCCGCCCAGCACGTCGGCCGGCGGGGGAGTAGCGTCATCACAGGCCAGCGCGTTCGGGGCGGGAACGGGAAGCTGCATGTAAACGTTGCCGCTCGCGTTGCTGGGCACCCCGGGCTGGCCGGAGATGCTCAACTCGAGCGGGATGGATCCGACGGTGGGCGGAGGACGGCAGTCCGCCGGAGGACCGGCGACCAGGATGAGCGGAATCAAGGGCCACGGCATCCGGGAAGAGTGCGGCAGGGCGGATTAAAGAACGGTTCAGGCACGCTCCGGCTGGCGGAGGCTGGCGAGCAGGGCCGGAATGAACACCAGGCTGGCGAGCAGGGTGCAGCCGAGGCTGATGAGCAGAAGATCGCCCATGCTGGCGGTGCCGGGGTGGTTGGACAGCGCGAGCGAGCCGAATGCCGTGCTGGTGGTCAGGGCGGAGAAGACGATGGCCCGCGCGGTGGCCGAGCCGAGGATCGAGCGCCGGCCGGCGCGCCAGTTCATCACGAAGTAGATGTTGAACGACACGCCGACGCCGAGGAGCAGCGGCAGGGCGATGATGTTGGCGTAGTTCAGCGGCAGCGGGACGGCGACCATGACCAGCAGCGTGAGCAGCCCGGACAGCAGAAGGGGGGCGAGCACGAGGGCCACATCGCGGATGCGGCGGAGTGCGATGAGCAGGATGATGGTGATCGCAGCGAGGGCGTAGATCGCCGCGGTCCGGAATGCGTCAACGATGGTCTGGCTGGTGGCGATGACGGTGACCGCCGGACCGCCGGCGTTGGGTGCGACGGATTGCACCTGCTTGACGAAGGTGGCGATGGCGTTCGAGGTGTTCTTCTCGTCGGGTAGTTTCGGCAGAGCCTGCACGCGGGCCATACCGTCCGGCAGCACCCACTGGCGCTTGAGCTCGGCAGGGATGGTGTCGAGCGTGACCGGCTCGGCACTGAGCGAGGTGCGCAGGGCGTCCAGCTCCTGCGGCAGGAACTCGGTGAGTGACTGATTGATCGCCATCACGGTGGCGTCGGAAGCGGACTCGATGGCCTTGAGATCATCGGCGATGGGCTGCAGCGGATTTCCCGGCTTCAGGCTGGCGAGCGCCGGCGCGATCTGATCGTAGGCGGCCTTGGCGGCCAGACGGATCTGGTCGGGCGTGACGGGAGCCGCCGAGGCAGGCGCGCTGAGCGTGGCGCCCAGGATGGCGGAGGCGTCCTGGATGACCGCAAGCTTCTTGTCCTGATCGTCGGGGACGAAGCTGGCCAAGGTTCGCACGCTGGCGACGGAGGACAGCGAGCGCAAACGCCCGGCCAGCGCGGAGGCTTGCTGAACGCTGGGTTCGAGGATGTCGATGGTGAACGGGTTGGTGATGGGCGAGCCGATGAGTTCCTTCAGGGTGCGCATTGCCTCGGTCTGCTGGTTGTTGGTGTCCAGCGGGTTGGCATCGAAGGCCAGTCCATGCGCGAGGGCGAGGCTGGCGAGGGCGATCGCGGCGAAGGCCCCGAGGATCGGCCGGCGCCAGCGGGCAACCACCGGATCGAGCGGGACGGCCCAACTGAAGCCGACCATTCCCGGCTCGCCGCGTGGCCGGAGCAGCGTGATGGCGGCCGGCAGGAATGTGAGGGTGCAGATGAAGGCGATCAGCATGCCCACCCCGGCGATCAGGCCGAGTTCGGCCACGCCGAGGAAGGAGGTTGGGACGAAGGCGAGGAAGCCCGCGGCGGTGGCGACGGCGGCGACCATGATCTGCACGCCGGTGCGGGCGGCGGTCTGGCGCATCGCCTCGGCAAACTCGGGAAACTCGTGGTGGCGTTCGCGGAAGCGGACGGAGAACTGGATGGCGAAATCGACCGCGATGCCGAGGAACAGGATGCCGAAGCCGACCGAGATGAGATTGAGCGTGCCGACCGCCGCGGCGGCGAAGAACAGCGTGACGGAGAGGCCAAGGCCAAGGGTGAGCAGGATGGGAATGATCAGGCGCCAGGTCTTGACCGCGAAATAGAGCCACAGGGTGATCAGGGCGATGCTGCCGAACATGCCGTACACCGTGCCCTCGGCGACGGTTTTGAACTGTTCGTCGGCGAGCGCGATCTGCCCGGTGACGGCGATCTGGGCATTTCCGGACTTCACGTAGGGGAGTTGCGCGGCGGCGGCACGGATCGCGGCGGTGGCTTCTCCGCCTGGCTCGAGGGCGCCGAAATTCAGCTTGGGGTGGATCAGGACGAAACGGTACTGGCCGGCGAGATCGGACAGGCCGCCACCGAGCAGTGCCTGCCAGGACAGCGGCTCGGGATGGCCCGCCAGGGCGCTGGCCATGGCTTTGTGGAAGGCCTGCAGCGCCGGGGCGAAGGCGGCTAGATCGGCCTGGCCGTGGGCAGCGCCCATGCCGAGCAGCGCCAGGGCGGAGAACAGGCCGCGCGCCGAGGGGTCGGCGACCAGTTGGCCGAGGAACGGCTGGGCCGCGATGGTCTGGTTCATCAGCTTGGTCAGGTCGGGCAGATCGAGAAAGAGCAGGCCTTCCTTTTGCAGGAAGGGATCGGCGTCGGGGCGGGAGACGCCGGTGACGCTCGGGGTATTCTTGCTCAACGCGGCGGCGAGGCCGGCGGCGGTTGCCTCGGCCTCCTCGGGTTCCCTGGCGCTGACCGCGGCGACCAGGACGTTGTCGAATTGGGGGAAGTCGCGCGCCAGTTCCTTGGCATTCTGCTGCCAGGCGAGTTCGCTGGAGAACATGGCGGAGGTATCGGTGCTGACGCCGAGGTGGCCGGTGGCGTACAGCACGGAGAGCGCGGCAACGACGGCGCCGACCAGCAGCACGAGCTTGGCACGCCGGCTGCTCGCGTCCGTCAGCCGCACCAGCAGAGTCTGGAGGGACATGGCGGGCGGTGATAATCGGTCGGTGCCGGCGGGTCCATGCGGGATCGGCGGCGACAACGACTTTCACCGAAAGGTTTTGCCATGGCGCCGCGCCCTCGCCCGCCCTTCCGCGCCGATCATGTGGGCAGCCTGCTCCGGCCCAGGCGGTTGCAGGCGGCACGGGCGGATCACAAAGCCGGGCGGCTGGCGGCCGAGGCGCTGCGGACCGTAGAGGATGCGTGCATTGCCGAGGCGATCGCGCGGCAGGAGGAGATCGGGCTGCGGGCGGCGACCGACGGGGAGTACCGGCGGGCATACTGGCACTACGATTTCGTCTCGGGCCTGGACGGGGTGGAGATTTACGAACCGGAGCAGAAGATCGCGTTCAAGGGCGCGATTCTGCCGCATGCGCTGCGGGTGACCGGTCCGATCCGCTACGGCCGGCCGATCATGCTGGATCACTATCGGTATCTGGCGAGCCATGTGCGGACGGCGATGCCGAAGCAGACGATCCCCTCTCCGTCGGTCGTGCATTTCCGGGGCGGTCGGGGTGCGATCGACCGGGCGGCGTATCCGGAGTTGGAGCCGTTCTTCGCCGATCTCGGCGAGGCCTATCATCAGGCGGTCGGTGCGTTTGCCGAGGCGGGCTGCCGGTATTTGCAGCTCGACGAGGTGTACATCGCCTATCTGTGCGATCCGGAGCAGGTGGAGGGGCTGAAGAAGCGCGGGGAGCATGTGGAGGGGCTGCTGGACATCTATGCCGACCTGATCAATCGGGCGATTGAGGGGCGGCCGAAGGATATGACACTCAGCATGCATCTGTGCCGGGGCAATTTCCGCTCCACCTGGGTGGCGAGCGGCGGCTACGAGCCGGTGGCGGAGGTGCTGTTCAACCGGATCAACGCGGACGCGTATTTCATGGAGTACGACACCGATCGTGCGGGCGGGTTCGAGCCGCTGCGGTTCGTGCCGCGCGGGGAGAAGATCGTGGTGCTGGGTTTGGTGACCAGCAAGACGGGTGAGCTGGAGAGCAAGGACGAGCTGAAGCGGCGGATCGACGCGGCTTCGCGGTATTTGCCGCTGGAGCAGTTGGCGTTGACGCCGCAGTGCGGGTTTGCCTCCACGGAGGAGGGGAATCTGCTGTCCGAGGAGCAGCAGTGGGCGAAGCTGCGGCTGTGCGCGGAGGTGGCGCGGGAGGTCTGGGGCAGCATCTGACCCCTCTTCTCCCGCTGTTCGGCGCTGGGCTGCTGGCCGGGGCGATGAATGCCCTGGCGGGCGGCGGTTCGTTCGTCAGCCTGCCGGCGCTGATTGCCGCCGGGGTTCCCTCGGTTCAGGCCAATGCGTCGAGCACGGTGGCGCTGTGGCCCGGCGGTGCTGCCGCGGCATGGACCTACCACGAGCGATTGCGCCCGGTGTGCGGCGTGCCGATGCCGCTGCTGCTGGGGCTGACGGTGGCCGGCGGGCTGATCGGCAGCGTGCTGTTGCTGCTGACGCCGGCCCGGGCTTTCGACAGGGTGCTGCCGTGGCTGCTGCTGATGGCGACGCTGGCGCTGGCGTTTGCGCGGCGGGTCGGCCGGGCGGTGGAGGGGTGGCTGCGGGGACGGCCGGTTCCGGTGATGATCGCGCAGTTCTTTCTGGGCGTGTACGGCGGGTATTTCGGGGGTGCCGTCGGGCTGATGATGGTCTCGGCCTGGGGGCTGTTCGGGGAGCGCGACGTGAAGGCGCTGAATGCGCCGCGGACGCTGCTGGTGAGCGCGGCGAATACAATTGCGCTGGTGACGTTCGTGGTGGCCGGTGCGGTGGCCTGGCCGCAGACACTGGCGATGCTGGTTGGCGGGCTGGGTGGGGGTGTGGCGGGCGCGCGGGTGGGGCGGCGGTTGCCGCCCAGGTTGACGCGATGGGTCACGCTGGCGGTGAGCGTGGGGATTACGGCGGTTTTTTTCGCGCGGGCGTATGGGCGGCGGGGGTAAAGCGAGGGCATTGAAGGCGCATCGTTTGATGCGCTCATTCGTGCCTGGAGGCTTTGTCGATGCGCACGACCGTGGCGTTGGATGACGAGCTTGTCGCTGAAGCTCAGGCATTGACCGGGGTACGGGAGAAGTCCGGCCTGATGCGAGAGGCGCTGAAGGCACTGATCGAGCGGGAGAGTGCGCGTCGGCTGGCACGGCTGGGTGGCAGCGAGCCGGATTTGCAGGCACCCCCGCGTAGGCGGCCGAGCAAAACGTGATCCTGGTCGATACGTCGGTCTGGGTGGATCACCTGCGGCGAGCGAATGCAGCGCTGATTGCTCTGCTCGAGGCGGGGCGCGTGCTGATGCATCCGCTCGTCATCGGTGAACTCGCCTTGGGCCTTCTGCGGAGCCGGGAAGCGGTGCTGGGCGCGCTGTCGCGGTTGCCGCATGCGGAGGTGGCGACCGATGCGGAGGTGCTGCGGTTCATCGAGCGGCACCGCGTGTTCGGGCGGGGTGTCGGGTATGGCGACGCGCACCTGTTGGCGGCGGTGAAGCTGACGGCGGGATCGCGTCTGTGGACGGAGGATCGGCGGCTCGGGGCGGTTGCGGCGGAGATGGGGCTGGCGGTGGCGGGGTGAGGGCGCGGATCGGGTGCGGTGCCTTCGTTGGTTGCGGCGGTCATGGTCGCGTTTAGCGTACGCGTCGCCTGTTGGATCGGTGTTGGGGGTGGGTTCGCCGAGAAGGTGGCAAAGGTCGATGAAGTGCTCCTGGCAGGCGGCCCGCTCGTTGCGCGTGCTGGCCGACCATTTCGCGATGAACTCCGCCGGGGTCATGGGTGGAGGTTTACCGGGCGGGAGGGATTTCGGGGAAGCGGTGAGCTTCGCCGGAGGATGCATGGGTGCGGTTCGCCCCGGGTCGCCGCGGCCCTGCTTACGCAGGGCCTCGCGATGAGGCTCCTACGTCATCCCCGGCCGGTTTTGGCAGCATCAGCCCCGGCTGCGGCCCGCGCTGCGCCGCATGCCAGATCAGTCCGGCGCCGATGAGGATCATCGGGAAGCTCAGGATCTGGCCCATGGTGAGAACGCCGCCGATATAGCCGAGGAAGGCATCCGGCTGGCGGAAGCACTCCGAGATGATGCGGCAGATGCCGTAGCCCGCCAGGAAGGCGCCGCCGAGCCAGCCGAACCGGGCACGAAGCCGTGGGCTGCGGACCAGGATCAGCATGACGGACGAGCAGGACGACGCCTTCGAGGAAGGCCTCGATCAGCTCGCTGGGGTAGCGGGGCAGCGGTCCGGCCTGGGGATAGATCATGGCGAAGGGGAACCAGGCGCCGGCGGGCCGGCCCCAGAGTTCGCCGTTGATGAAGTTGGCGACGCGGCCCAGGCCGAGGCCGATCGGGGCACAGACGGCGATGCGGTCGCCGAAGCCGAGGATGGGGATCTTCTGCTGGCGGGCGTAGAGCAGGATGGCGAGGCAGACGCCGATCAGGCCGCCGTGGAAGCTCATGCCGCCGTGCCAGACCTGCAGGATCATCAGCGGGTGAGCCAGATAGAGGCCCGGCTGGTAGAACAGCACGTAGCCGAGCCGGCCGCCGAACACGACGCCGAGCGTCGCCCAGGTGAGGAAATCATCGACCTGGACCGGGGTCGCGACGGCCGGGGACCATCCGGCGAGCCGCCGGGCCAGGCGCCAGCCCAGGAGCAGGCTGACGATGTAGGCGAGTGCGTACCAGCGGATGCCGAATGGCCCGATCTGGACGGCGACCGGATCGATGTGGGGATAGACGAAAGTCATGCGTAGGGGTCGGGTCCAGCCAGGTATTGTCCGGACGTACTGGCGCACGCCGGCTTCGAGCGGCGTGAACTGCCCCTCGTAACCGG
The DNA here is from genome assembly GCA_963731335.1 of uncultured Pseudomonadota bacterium. Taxonomy (GTDB): domain Bacteria; phylum Pseudomonadota; class Alphaproteobacteria; order Acetobacterales; family Acetobacteraceae; genus CAVSUZ01. The sequence continues at coordinate 236,411 of CAVSUZ010000013.1, forward strand.
CCGCACGCAGCCGATCCATGCGTGCCTCGGTGAAATTCTGATACTGCCCGCGCAGGGCGGCCGGCATGTCGATGAACTCCACGCGGCGGGGGACGCCGGCGGCGTCGCACACCGCGTGCGCCAGGTCCAGGTAGGTGCGGGCGCGGCCGGTGCCGAGATTGAACAGGCCGTTCACGCGGGGGGTGTCGAGCAGCCAGAGCATCACATCCACGACGTCATTCACCCAGATGAAGTCCCGCGCCTGGGCGCCGTCCGCGAGGCCTTCGCGATCCGATTTGAACAGGCGGGGGGGCTGTCCGGCCGCGACCTCCTGATGCTTGATCTTCACCACCGAGATCATGCTGCCCTTGTGGTATTCGTTGGGGCCATAGACGTTGAAGAATTTCAGGCCGGCCCATTGCGGGGGCCTGGGACCGCTAGCAGCGAGGGTGCGGGCCACGGCCAGATCGAAGGCATGCTTGGTCCAGCCGTAGAGGTTCAGCGGCCGCAGCCGTTCGAGTGCCTCGATGTTCGGATCGTCGTCGAACCCGCCGGAGCCGTCGCCGTAGGTGGCAGCCGAGGAGGCATAGACGAAGCGGACACGATGAGCCGCGCACCAGTCCCACAGGCGGCGGGAGAGTTCGACGTTGGTGGCCCAGGTGAGGTCGGCGTCGGTGGCGGTGGTGGCGCTGATCGCGCCGAGATGGAAGACCATCTCCAGCTTGGGGTGCTGCTGGAGGAAGGCGTCGAGCGCCTCGGGCGGAATGATCCGGGACGGCGGGTGGGTGGCGAGGTTGCGCCATTTTCCCTCGGTCCCCAGGCGGTCCACCACGACGGTGTTCAGTCCTCGGCGGACAAGTGCGGCCTGGAGCACCGAGCCGATGAAACCGGCCCCGCCGGTGACCATAATCATGCACGGTGTATAGCGCGGCGTTGCCTGATCGCCAGGCGTCCGCGCGGAGGTTGACCATGGCCGAGCGCCCCAAATTTTTCGACGACCTCGCCGGCATGGCCGGCGGGGCGATTTCCGCCCTGGGCGGCTTGCGGCAGGAGGCCGAGTCGATGGTTCGCTCGTGGATCGACGATGCGATCCGCCGGCTGGACCTGATCAAGCGCGAGGAGTTCGACGCGGTCCAGCAGATGGCTCGACGGCGCGTGAGGGGCAGGAGAAGGCGGAACAGCGGCTGGATCAGGCTATCGAGCGGATCGCGGCGCTGGAATCGCAGGTGACGGCGCTGGAGACCGCGCGGCATCTGCGCGAAGAATCGCCGTGATGGTATTGCAATAGCAGGATTGCTTGCGGCGCGGAGGGATCGGCCGGTATCCTACGAGTCGTGGCTACGCTTCGCGGTGGGCTGACCGGTTTCCGTCTCTTGGCCTTCCGCCCCTTCGGCCTTCCTCCAATCGGGAGACCTCGCATGTCCGCCACGGTATCCATCGAAACGCAGGACCTCGCGGCCAATCCGCTCGACATGCTGGAGCAGATTGCCGCGGCCAACGACTGGACGTTCGAACGCCGCAGCGAGGCCGAAATGGCCGCCGAGGCGCCCGGGCGCTGGTGCGACTATGGGCTGTTCTTCAACTGGTCGGACGAAATCGCCGCGATGCACTTCACCTGCTCCTTTGACATGAAGGTGCCGGCGAAGCGGCGATCGGCGCTGTATGAGCTGCTGGCGCTGGCCAATGAGCGGCTGTGGATCGGGCATTTCGGCATGGACCCGGATGACGGGATTCCGGTGTTTCGCCACGCGGTGCTGCTGCGCGGGGCCCCGGGGGCATCCAGCGAGAGCCTGGAGGACATGGTGGATATCGCGCTGACCGAGTGCGAGCGTTTCTTCCCGGCGTTCCAGTTCGTGCTGTGGGGCGGGAAGAAGCCGGCGGAGGCGCTGGATGCCGCCATGCTCGAGTGTGTCGGCGAAGCATGAGCGGCCGGCTTCCCCCCGTTCTGCTGGTGGGCTGCGGCCGGATGGGGTCGGCCATGCTGGGCGGCTGGCGCAAGCGGGGGCTGGCGCCGTCGGTCGCGGTGGATCCCGCGCCCGATGCCGCTCGTCATGCCGGGCCGGACCTGACGGTGGTCGGCTCGCCTGCCGCGATCCCTTCGGGGTTCACGCCGGAGGCGGTGGTGTTGGCGGTGAAGCCGCAGAACGCGGCCGAGACGCTGCCGGACTATGCCGGGTTCGCCGGGCTTTCGGTGTTCCTGTCGATCATGGCGGGACGGACGATCGCGGGGATGCAGGCGCTGCTGGGGAAGGACGCCGCCATCGTTCGGGCGATGCCGAACACGCCGGCGGCGATTCATCAGGCGATCACAGTCGCTTGCGCGTCCTCCGGCGGTGAGCGGGGCGCAGCGGACGCTGTGCGCCGATCTGCTGAGTGCGATCGGCGAGGTGGCGTGGGTGGAGGATGAGGGGCTGCTCGACCCGGTGACGGCGGTATCGGGCAGCGGTCCGGCCTACACGTTCCTGCTTGCGGAGCTGCTGGAGCAGTCGGCGCATCGAGCAGGGGATTCCGGCGGATCTGGCGCGGTTGCTGGCGCGGAAGACGGTGGCCGGATCGGGCGCGTTGCTGGCCGCGAGCAACGAGGACGCCTCGATTTTGCGGCAGGCGGTGACCAGCCCGGGCGGGACCACGGCCGCGGCGTTGAAGATTCTGATGGCGAACGAGGCGTGGCCGGCAGCGATGCGGGCGGCGATCGAGGCGGCGACTCGGCGGTCTCGCGAACTCGCGGGCTGACAAGGCGCGTCCGGCCGACCATGTTTCCGCCATGGACGATGCGGAATTCGACAAGTCGCTGATCACCGCCGCTTTCGGCCTTGCCGGAGAGCGGGGATGGGACGCCGTTTCCGTGGCCGAATCGGCTCGGCGGGCCGGGCTGTCGCTGGCCCAGGCGCGAGAGCGTTTTCCCAATCGGGCCAGTGTATTGCTGAAGTTCGGCCGGATGGCGGACCAGTCGGCGCTGGCCGATCCGCCGAAGGAAGGCACGGTGCGGGACCGGCTGTTCTACCTGCTCATGCAGCGGATCGACTCGCTGCAGACGCATCGGGCGGGGATGGTGGCGTTGTTGCGTGCCCTGCCCGGCCGTCCGCAAACCGCGTTGCTGCTGGGCTGCGCCACGCGGCGGAGCATGCGCTGGATGCTGGAGGCGGCCGGGGTTTCGACCCGCGGGGTGCGTGGGGCGATCCGGATTCGGGGCCTGGTCGGCATCTGGCTATGGGCGGTGCGTGCCTGGCAGGCTGACGAGTTGGCGGACCTTTCACAGACCATGGCCGCGCTGGACGCGGCGTTGCGCCGTGCGGAACAGGTGGGCGGCTGGATCGGGGGCGACCTGGCCCCGCCCGAGCAGGCCCAAGCCGCGGCGGGGGGCGAGGCGGGTGAGGAGATCGCCCAGGGGGAGATTGCCCAGGGTGAGGCGCCGGAGCCGGAATCGCCTCCGCCCCCTGGGGCGCCGCCCAGTGCGCCGCCGGCTCCGCCGATGCCGCCGACCTCTTTGCCGCCCGAACCGCTAGCTTGACCCAGTGTCCCGATTCTGAAGTCCGTCACATAGTGTGCCCCGTGGCGTGACGTCCTTCAGTTCGGGCCACTATCTTTTGTTTTCAGTGGCCTGCTGATCCCTTCCGTTCGCCGCGGATTGCGCCGAACTTCAGGGGCAGGACACTACAAGGGAGCATTCCATGGCTGAGATGAACTTCGGCGACTTCGATGTCCGCAAATTCTTTGCCGACATGAAGTTCCCGGCGGTGCCGGATCTGGAGGCGTTCACCACAGCGACGCGACGGAATATCGAGGCGTTCACGGCGGCCAACCGGATCGCGCTGGAAGGTGCCCAGGCGGTGGCCCGGCGGAACATGGAGATCATGCAGCAGGCGATGTCGGACATGTCGGAGGCGATGCGGACGCTGTCCGGGGCGGACTCGCCGCAGGACCGGGCGGCCCGGCAGGCCGACCTGTTGAAGCAGGGGTATGAGCGAGCGGTGGCCAACATCAAGGAGCTGGGAGACATGATGCAGCGGTCGAACCAGGAGGCGGTGGGTTTGCTGAACCGCCGGTTTGCCGAGGCGATGGACGAGCTGAAGGTGATGGCGCGGAAGGGCTAGGCGTGGACGTCTCGCGGATCCCGACCGGCCGGGCTCCGCCGCACGATATTTTCGTGGTGGTGGAGATTCCGCAGGGATCGGCGGTGAAATACGAGGTGGACAAGGCGTCCGGGGCGGTTTTCGTGGATCGGTTCCTGTTCACCCCGACGGCCTATCCGGCGGCCTACGGGTTCATCCCGAACACCCTGGCGCCGGATGGCGATCCGGCCGATGCGCTGGTGCTGACCCCGGCCGCGGTGGTGCCGGGGGCGGTGGTTCGTGCAAGACCCATCGGGATGCTGCGGATGACGGATGAGGCGGGAGCGGATGAGAAGATCATCTGTGTGCCGCATGACCGGGTTCATCCGCAGTACAGCGAGATCGAGAGCATCGACGACCTGCCGCGGATCACTCGGGCGGCGATCGAGCATTTCTTCGAGCGGTATAAGGATTTGGAAGAGGGGAAGTGGGTGAAGGTGGAGGGCTGGGCCGGGCGGGAGGAGGCGGAGGCTTTCATTGGCTCGTGCCTGGCGGCGGGGAAGCGGGGGTAGCGGGGTTCGGCGGCGAAGCCGCTGGAGCGGGGGGTCGCTTGGAAGCTGACCGGCCCTCCTGGACCCTTGGATTGCTGAGCCCCACGTGACGGGCATTGTTGTTCACTCGATCCGAGGAGATACGGTGGTGGCCGTGGTCCGGCTTGGTGAGGCCGCTCAACTCACGCTCCCAGAGGATATCCGCGAAGCCGCGCGGCTGCAGGAGGGCGACTGTCTGGAGGCGGAAGTGACCCCGTCAGGTGACATTGTGCTCCGGCGGATCAGCACCGGCCGTCGTGAGCCGACTCCTGACGAGGAAGCAGAGATTCTGGCTGTGGTTGACCAGGAGCGCAAAGCGTATGCGGCTGAGCGCGGTCGTTGATGCCTCGGTCTTGGTCAGTGCTTTCCTGTTCCCCTTCAGTGTGCCGGGTCGGATACTGGAGTTGGCAAGACAGAGCCGTTTCCAGCTTCATTTATAGCCACTGTTGATCGAGGAGACCCGACGGTCTCTGCTGCATCCCCGGCTTACGAGGATTCATCGGCAGGACCGCGCCACGGTTGAAGCCTGGTGCGGCGACCTCGAGCGCACGGCGGGAGTTTTTTTCGAAGGTGCTGCCGGATGTTCGGCTCCGCTTGCCGGGATCCGGACGACGATCACGTGATTGCGTCGGCCGTGGCGGGTGGCGCGGACGCCATTGTGACGGGTGACAAGGACCTGCTGGCGGTTGGTGTGTTTCGCAATATCCGTATTCTCACAGCACGCGCTTTCCTGACCGAGATTGCGCCGGAAGAGGATCGCACCAGCCCGGAGGCATGAATCGCTCTCAGGCATCCGACCGCAGGCACAGCGCCCCGTTCGGCAGGGCCGCCGTGCCGGAGGCCGAGTAGGCGCTGGGCTTGGGCGCGGAGGCTTTCGCGACGATGCGGATCACGCAGGCCTGCACCTTGATGGCATGCTCCAGGAGTGCGGCGTTTGCCTCGGCTGCGTCGCGGATCCGGCGGAGGATGGATTCGCCGGGTTTGGTGCCGGTGAAGGCGGCGAGCGCGCCGGCTTTTTCGTTCAGCAGCGTCGTCGCGCGTCTGAGGTCCATGGCGCGGAGGGCGGCGTTTTCCTGTTGCAGGACGTGTTCAAGCCGAGTGGCGGGATCGTGGGTCATGACGCGTGTTGCTCCTGAGTGGGTTCAGTGGGGGGAATGACGGGCGGGACGGTGTGGGGGCCCTTCTCGCCCTGTGCCTGCAAGAGTGCCTGGAAGATCGGGCCGGAGAGGCCGAGGCCGCCGCGGGCTTCCATGGCGCGGCCGATGGCCTGGACCATCACCGGCTTGAAGGCATTCGCGGTGTCGCCCCCACCAAAGGGGCCGGAATCGGCGACGGTATCGAACATCGGCTGGAGCAACTGGCCGATGGTCATGGCCTCGAAGTCCTGCGCGGATTTCCACAGCTTGGCCGACTGGGCCGGGGGGAGATCGTTGGCGGGCGGGCCGGGCTGAACGGTGAGCATCAGCGCACCACCAGATCGGCTTGCAGGGCGCCGGCGGCCTTGATGGCCTGGAGGATGCTGATGAGGTCGCGCGGGCCGACGCCGAGTGCGTTCAGGCTGGCGACCAGGTCTCGCAGTGTCACGCTGCCGCGGACGATGCCGAGCTTGCGGTCGTGCTGGTCGTCCACCTGGACCTGGGTGCGGGGCACCACGGTGGTGGTGCCGTTGGACAGCGGGGCGGGCTGGCTGACCTCGGGGGTTTCGGTGACGCGGACGGTCAGGTTGCCCTGGGCGATGGCGACGGTGCTGATGCGGACGTTGGCGCCCATCACCACGGTTCCGCTGGCCTCGTCGATCACGACGATGGCGGGGGTGTCGGGGGTGACGCGGAGGTCCCCGATGGTGGTGAGGGCGCCGATCGGGTCGCGGCCGCCGAGTTCGACCTCGACGGTGCGAGGATCGGTGACACGGGCGACAGGACCGAGGGCGCTGTTGATGGCCTCGACCACGCGGTTGGCGGTGGTGAAATCGGGGTTGCGGAGTGCCAGGTGGATGGTGTGCTTGCCGTCGAGGCGGAAGGGGACCTCGCGCTCGACGGTGGCGCCGTTGGCGATATGGCCGGAGGTGGGCACGCCGCGGGTGACGGAGCTGGCGGCGCCCTTGGCGGCGATGGCGCCGGTGGCCAAGGCCCCCTGCCCCACCGCATAGACCTCGCCGTCGGCCGCAAGCAGCGGCGTGACGAGCAGGGTGCCGCCGGTAAGGTCGGTGGCGTCGCCGAGGGCGGAGACGGAGATGTCGATGCGGCTGCCTTCGCGGGCGAAGGGCGGCAGCTCGGCGGTGACCATGACCGCGGCGACGTTCTTGGTCTGGAGCTGGTTGGTCTGGTCCTGGGTATTGACGCCGAGGCGTTCGAGCATGCCGACCAGCGAATCGCGGGTGAAGATGGCGTTGGAGAGCTTGTCGCCGGTGTTGTTGAGGCCGACGACCAGGCCGTAGCCGATGAGCTGGTTGTCGCGGACGCCCTCGATGTCAACGATGTCCTTGATGCGGACCTGCGCCACCGCGGCGATCGGGGCTGACGTGGCGAGGAGGATCAGGAGCAGGGAGAGGATCGCGCGCACGATTGGGTTGGTAGCGGCCTGTAAAGGTTTGTCCTCCACCATGCCTGGGCACCATGCCTGGGCACCATGTGCCTGGCTGGCACCATGCGGCGGAGGGTTTCGCCGGGTTGGTGGCAAGCGCCGTGCCAGGAGGGGATCCGGACGATTGCCGCGGTGGCCGCGGGGGCTGGCGGCGCCCGGTGCCGGGGCCACGGGCGGCAGAATGTGCCGGGCGGCAGGAAGGGAGAGTGAGCGTGGAGCCTGTGCGGCCGGTTGTGGTGTCCTCGGGGGTGGTGCGCGGTCGGGCGCGGGGCGGTGTTTCGGGGTTCTCGGTTGCGTCCGGGGAGGTGGCGAGCGCGGGCGCATCGGGCGCGGAGGCGGCCGGGGAGCTGCTCGGGCTGATCGCGGTGCAGGAGCAGGACGAGGGGGAACGGCGGGACCGGTCGGCGCGGGAGCGGTGCAAGGAGATGTTGCGGGCGCTGGGGGAGATGCAGCGGGCGCTGCTGGGGGGTTCGGGGGGTAAGGGGGCGCTGGCGCATCTGGCGGCGTTGAGCCAGGCGCCGGGGGATGCGGCGAGCCCCGAGTTGGCGCTGCTCAGCCGGATGATCGCGCTGCGGGCGCGGGTGGAGCTGGCGCGGACGGAGGTGGCGCAAGCGGGGATGCGGGGGCATTCGAAGATTGCGCAACAGCGGCAAGGAACTGCTGAATATCATCTTGGCGGGGCGGGAGGGGGTGGCTATAAGCCGGCGCCATAGAGGTCCCGGTAACAAACCGGGCACGACGTGAAGGGCCGGAAACGCACATGATGATCTCTCTTCCTCCCGACTACAGGCCGAGTGAGGATGAGGAATTCATGAACGCGATCCAGGTGGAGTATTTCCGCCAGAAGCTATTGCGGTGGCGAGCGGACCTGCTGCGGGATGCAGGCGGTACGCTGGCGAGCCTGTCGGAGGGCGGCATCCACGAGGCGGACATCACCGATCGGGCAAGCGTGGAGACGGATCGGGCGCTGGAACTGCGAACTCGGGACCGCGCACGCAAGCTGATCAGCAAGATCGACCAGGCGCTCCAGCGGATCGAGAGCGGGACTTACGGATTCTGCGAGGATACGGGGGAGCCGATCGGGCTGCGGCGGCTGGAGGCGCGGCCGATCGCGACGCTGTCGATCGAGGCGCAGGAGCGGCACGAGCGGATGGAGCGGGTGCACCGGGACGATTGATCTGTTGCACGGATGGTCCGTGCGGCGGGCCTGGATCGCCCCCGGTCTTCGCCCCGGGGCAGGCGCGCTCGGGCGAGTTTGCGCCCTCCCGCCATGACGTCAGTCGGGGAGGCCGGCGAGCCGGAGGGCTTCGGCGTAGGTGCTGGCCATATCCGGGAGCGGAACCGGGATGCGTGCGAAGAAGGCTGAGATCGTCAGGTCCGGCTCGATCTCCAGCAGTTCGTTGACGATCAGCGCGGCGCGGGGCTGCTGACCGACCTTCACGAGCGCGACCGCAAGCACGCGGAGTGCCACGGCGAAGCGGCGGTTGTGGGCAAGAGCCTGGTCGGCCCAGGCGATCGCCTCGGCATAGTTTCCATCGATGACATCGGCGATCGCGAGGGCGCCGGCGGAGAACCAGCCGCGCGGGTCGCGCGGATTGAGGCGGCGGGCGCGCAGCAGCATCTCGCGGCCCTCGGCCTGGTTGCCGCACATGGTTTCGATCCAGCCGGCGAGGGTCAGCGCCATGGCGGAGTTGGGGTTGATGAGCAGGGAGCGGCGGAACAGCTCCCGGGCGCGATCGCGGCCGTGTTGGGCGAGGTTCCAGATGGCGAAGGCGGCCATCCACAGCACCTGGGCGTCGTTCGGCGCGCGTTCGGCGGCGCGCCAGGCGAGGCGGAGGGCCTCGGCGCGGCCGGTGTCGTTGTCCGTGTGTGTTGACCAGCCCTGAAAGTGGCACTGTGCGTGGCAATAGGCGGACGCGGCCATGGCCGGTGCGTAGGCCGGATCGAGGGCCAGTGCCTGGCGCAGGCAGTCGAGCGCCGCGTTCATGCTTTCGGCGGTGAATTCGGATTCCCGCGCGCGGGCGCGCAGGAGCAGGTCGTAGGCGTCGAGACGATCGGGGCGGGCGTGGTGGAGGCGTGCGATCTCGGCGAGCTGCAATGTCGGTTCGAGCGCGGCGACGACGCTTTCGGAGACGCGGTCCTGGAGGGTGAACACGTCGTGGATGTCGCCGTCGAAGCGGTCGGCCCAGAGGTGGGCGCCGGTCGCGGCGTCGATGAGCTGGCCGGTGATGCGCAGACGGTCGGCATCGCGGCGCACGCTGCCTTCCAGGATGTAGGCGACGCCGAGTTCGTGCCCGATCTGGCGGGCATCGATGGATTTGCCCTTGTAGGTGAAGGCGGAGTTGCGGGCGATGACGAACAAACCGCTGCAGCGTGAGAGCGCGGTGGTGATTTCCTCGGCGATGCCGTCGGCGAAGTAGTCCTGCGCGGGATCGCCGCTCATGTTGGTGAAGGGCAGGACGGCGATGGAGGGACCTTTCGGCTCGGGCTGGGGTGATGTGGCGTCGGGTGCAAGCAGTTCCTGGACGGTGCCGATGAAGCGGACGCCCTTGCGCGGGAGAGTGCGGATCAGCCGCTGTTGGGTGCCGTTGTCGCCGATGGCGGTGCGGGCGGCGTTCACGCGGCTGCTGAGGGTGGCTTCGGAGACGATGCGGCCGTGCCAGACGGCGGCGAGCAGATCATCGCGGCTGACGACGCGGTCTCGGGCGCGGATGAGGAATTCCAGCAGGTCGAAGACCTGGGGTTCGAGGGGGATCAGGTCGTCGCCGCGGCGCAGTTCGCGCCGGCCGGGATCGAGGGTGAAGGCTGCGAACTGATAGCGCATCGGGTGGGGCCGTAGCACGTCGCTTCTCCGGCAAAAATCATGGGTCTCTGAAGGGTGTCTGAAAGCGGCGGGCGCCGGGTTGGGGCATGGTCGCGCCGGTGAACCGGAGAGAGATGCAGATGGAACAGATTGATCAGGGGCGGCGGCGGCTGTTCGGCGCCGCAGCCGCGACGGTGGCGGCGGCTGCGTTCGGCATGGCGGGGCGGGCGCGCGCGCAGGCGGCGGGGGCCACGTCTTTCGCGGCGCTGAAGCAGGTGGATGCGGGGCTGCTGCGGGTGGGATACGCCGAGGCGGGCCCGTCCGATGGGCCGGCGGTGATCCTGCTGCATGGCTGGCCGTACGACATTTACAGCTACGTGGATGTCGCACCGCTGCTGGCGGCGGCGGGGTACCGGGTGATCGTGCCGTATTTGCGCGGCTATGGCAGCACGCGGTTCTTGTCGAACCGGACGGTGCGGAACGGCCAGCAATCGGCACTGGCGGTGGATATCATCGCGCTGATGGATGCGCTTGGCATCGAGCAGGCGATTGTGGCGGGTTATGACTGGGGGGCACGGACGGCCGATATCATGGCGGCGCTGTGGCCGCAGCGCTGCAAGGCGCTGGTTTCGGTCAGCGGCTACCTGATCGGCAGCCCCGAGGCGAACAAGGCGCCGTTGCCGCCGAAGGCCGAGCTGGCGTGGTGGTACCAGTTCTATTTCGCGACCAGCCGCGGCCGTGCGGGGTATGACAAATACCGGAAGGATTTTGCCCGGCTGATCTGGCAGCTCGCGTCACCGAAATGGGCATTCGATGATGCGACGTTCGAGCGCAGCGCTCAGGCGTTCGACAATCCGGACCATGTGAGCATCGTGATCCACAATTACCGTTGGCGGCTCGGGTTGGCGCCGGGGGAGCGGCAGTATGATGCGCTGGAGAGGCGGCTGGCGGCGGGTCCGGTGATCTCGGTGCCGACGATCACGATGGAGGGGGATGCGAACGGCGCACCGCACCCGGAGCCGGCGGCGTATGCCGGGAAGTTCGTGGGGAAGTATCAGCACCGGTTGGTGAGCGGCGGGGTGGGTCATAACCTGCCGCAGGAAGCGCCGCACGATTTCGCGCAGGCGGTGATCGATGTGGACCGGTTGTAGAGCTGTCGCCGAGGCGCCGGGCGGGGTGGATGGAGTTAACGCGGCCAGTGTGCATGGGGTAAGGTGGGTTATGAGCATCGTCCTTCGCGAGACGTGGACCGTCGGGCGGTTCCTCGAATGGGAGGACCGGCAGGAGAGACGGCATGAGTTCGACGGTACCCGGATCGTCGAGATGACGGGGGGCAGCCGTGCGCACCAGCAGATCGTGGCGAATCTGATTCGGTTCTTCGAGGATCATCTGGACCTGGGCCGGTTCGATGCAGTGCAGGAGATGCGCATCGCGGTTGGTCATGAGGTTCGCTATCCGGACGTGTCCGTGGTGAGCGGAGCTATCGCGGGGGATGCGAAGACGCTGCGGGATGCCCTGGTTCTGTTCGAAGTGCTGTCGGAGGAGACGTTGCACACGGATCTGATCGCCAAGCGGGATGGGTACGCCCGGCTGCCGTCGCTTCAGCATTACGTGCTTGTGGAGCAGGACCGGATGTGTCTGACCGTTCTGGAACGGGTGCAGGATGGCTGGCGGGAGTCTGCAGCTATTGGAAGGAGAATTGGCGCTTCCGGGAATCGGTGTTTCGGTGCCGATCACTGAAATATACCGTCGAACCCGGCGGCTGTAAGCATAAAGCGGTTCAGGAGACCTGCTCCGGCGATCTCTCGTTCAGATGTGATACCGCGGACATTGAAGATGACTCGTGTTGCGGATGCACGGACGAACCGCGCGGTGGGTGAGAAAGGCGTGGATGGCCGGCACAATCCCCGGGACAAGCCCGAGGGACATGGGCCGGCCATGACGATGGGGGCGGCCGGGCGGAGAGGGTCAAGGTCAGCGCCGGTTGGTATCATGCCGACTCAGGTCGGCAGCCGTGACGTGACACACGGCGGACCGTGCGGCAGGCGGTAAAGTCGTGGATGGCCGCGACAAGCGCGGCCATGACGACGTGGGTTGATGTCAGGAGAGATTAGATCGCCGTCCCGGGTCATTACTCGACGGAATGTTTGCTGCCATCCTGAGGAGCTAGTACGAAGTGGCGGGCTGTCGCGGCTCGCGATGACGTTGGGGGTCGTTTGCGTGCGAGCTCTCGTCGGATGGAATTAATCCGGCGCGCCGACGCGCAACTGGGCCCGCGCAAAGTCGCCGAAGAAGCGGGCGAGCGCGTCCACGGTGGCATCGAGCATCGCCTGGCCGGCCTTTTGGGATGACGCAGCGGGATCGCCGACATAGCCCGGATCGCCGGCCACGAAGATGGCGCCCCAATAGGCGCCGGCGGGCTTGATCGGGTCGGGGGCGTTGCCGGCGAGATAACAAGGCGACATGCGTGGCGGCAGGCCGCGCACCTTGCCGGCGATGCGCTCGGCTTCGTCGGGCCGGAGCGCCATTTGCATCGATGTTTCGTAGGCGCAGGCGTGGGCGACGTTGCGGGAGCTCACCGGGCAGGTGCTCCATCCAGGCTTTTTCGCCGGGCTTGAAGTAATCGACGAACCCGACCGCGAGGCCGCGCGCGGCGAGGCCGGTGCTGGCCGCCATCAACGGACCGTCGTTGCCGCCGTGACCATTGACGATAAGCAGGCGTTTGAAACCGGCGCGGGCGAGGCTTTCGGCGACATCGGTGATGATGCCGACGAAGGTGGTGAGCGACAGCGTAATGGTGCCGGGCCAGGCGCGATGGTGCGGCGAGAAACCAAAGGACGGCGGGGGCAGCACGAGCACGTGCGGATCGCGGCAACGCTCGGCGGCACGGCGCGCGACCTGCCAGGCGGAGATGGTGTCGGTATCGACCGGCAGGTGATCGCCGTGCTGCTCGCACGATCCGACGGTGAGCACGGGGAGTGCACCGGCGTCGCGCGCGGCGGCGATCTCGGCGCGGGTCAGGCTGCCCCAGTCATGGGTGCGGCGAAAGTCGTCGGGCATGGGTGGCCTCCGGGGGTAGCGTGTCGGTTCACGCTATAGGTCTTTTGGTGAGAGCGCGATCAGGCAGCCTCATGATGTCCGGAGCAGCCAAGCGAGGGCGCGGCGCACAAACCCCGCGCCATCCTCAGCCGGCAGATCCCCGTGGGCAATCAGCACCCGTTCTATGGGCCAGACGAGAATCCGGTTGAGAGCAGCTCGTGCCGCGCGACGGTCGAGGAAACTCGTGCGCCAATCACGCGGCGTGCCAGGATTGGGGGCGACAATGCCGCCGAGCCGACAAACAAAGCCACGCCACCCCGTGAACCAGTCGCGCGGAAAATTCTGGATCAAGTCGGCGAACAGGACGGTGCGGCTGGCGCGGTGGAAGAACACGACCTCGGTCAGGGCGAAGCTTCCACGCACCATGACCTGGTCGATGTCCGCCGCCCATTCGGGCTCGGGCGCATCGCCGACTCCGCATCGAAGGTGAGGTCTTTGCGCTTGCGCCGCAGCCGCGGCGATGCGTAGAGGCGAGCGTCCGGATAGGCGGACTTCCACTCCCCAAGAAAAAGGTGATGCAGCGCATTGGGCGAGACAAGGTGACGTATCGGGCCGAGCGTGCGGAGCGAATCGCGAAGCGGGTCCGATAGTGCAATCGGCGACCAAACGAACAAGCTCCCGTCGGATAGCCGGATGACCGCCATCCGGGTTGAGTAGGGGAAGCCATGGAACGACGCTACCGGACCGTTCGCGATCCAGATCTCGGGCCCGAATTGCAGCAGCTCACTCATGCAACCATCAGGCTGCTGGATGGCCCCGTCGTGCAGCCTCAATCTTAGCGATATCGATCCGGCGCATGGTCATCATGGCCTCCATCGCCCGCTTCGCGGCGGCACGATCCGGATCCTTCATCGCGGCCATCAAGGCTCGGGGCACGATCTGCCACGAAAAGCCCCAGCGGTCCTTGCACCAACTGCACGCGCTTTCACTGCCGCCATTCTCGATGATGGCGTTCCAGTAGCGGTCGGTTTCTGCCTGATCGTCGGTCATCACCTGGAAGCTGACGGCCTCGTTCGGCGTAAACGTGGGGCCGCCGTTCAGACCGACAAAGGATTGCCCGAGCACGGTGAACTCGACGGTCAACTCGCTCCCCTGTTCACCGCCCGGGTAATCGGATGGAGATTGAAGTGCTGGCCCGACATGGCTGTCGGGAAAGGTTGCGGCGTAGAATTCCGCCGCCTTTCGCGCCTCACCATGGTCGAACCACAAACAGGTGACGAGTTTTCCAGACATTGGCGTTCCTTGACGAGTGTTGATGAGTACCTTGAGACGAAAATGCTTTTCGACGGAACGGGCCTTGCCGCCCGTCAGGCACCCGGTATCGGCAGAACCGGCATGATCTCCACGGACTCGCCGGGGAAGATCGTGAAATGCGGATGCTTCTCGAATAGCTTTGCGGCCGCCTCGTGCGATTCCGCCTGCACGACCATGAAGGCGCCGATCTCGTTGCTGACGTCCTGGATGCCGCGTTCAGTGACCTTTTTCGTCTTGCCGAGCGGCCCGCCCATGGTGGCGACCGCCGAGCGGTGCTTTTCCACCCAAGCTTTCCAGGCGGCCATGCCTTCCTGTTCCTTGGCACGCCGTTCGGCTTCGGGAAGCTCCATCCACGCCTTCATGCGCGGGCTGGTTTTGCTGCCGAGAAAGACGGCAAGGTAGGTATCGTTCGTGTTCATGTGATTTTCTTTCCTCTGGCGATTTTTTCACGTCACTGTTGAGGCGGAGCCGCGGCCCCTGCAGGAGAGAAGGAGCGGAAACCAGCCACGTCCAGCGCGCGCACCGGGCGCACCTCGATGCTGCCGTATTTGGCAGGCGGGATGCGTGCCGCGATTGCGAGCGCCTCGTTCAGGTCCGTGGCCTCGATCAGATAAAAGCCGGCGAGCAGTTCCTTCGTCTCGGAAAAGGGGCCGTCAAACAACGCGGCCTGGCCGTTGCGCACGCGCACCGTCGTCGCGGTGTGCGCAGGGTGCAGCGGCTCCGCCGCGAGCAGCCGCCGCTGCCCGCAAGCTCGCTCGCGAATTCGAAGCAGTCCTGATCGGGGCACGCGTTCCAGTGCGCCTCATCGAGATAGACCAGGCAGAGGTATTTCATTTTTCGCTCCTTTCCCCGGCGTCAGGCGGCCAGGCGCATGTCGATCATCTCGCCATTGACGATCCAGTGGCAGCCGAAGCGGTCCTTCACCATGCCGAACTTCTTGGCCCAGAACGTGTCGCTGAACGGCATCGTCACGGTGCCGCCCTCGGCGAGCGCGTCGAAGACCTGCTGGGCCTTCTCGACGCTGTCGTAGTTGAGCGCGATCGAGACGCCGTGGATGCCCTGATAGGGCATGTCGGGCGGGCAGTCGCCGGCGTAGAGAAATGTCCCGTCTTCGAGTTCGAGGCGGGCATGCATGACGCGGTCGAGATGCTCGGGCGGACAACGGTCGGCAAACGGCGATTGCCGCGTCGTCATGATGCCGAGCGTGCCGCCCAGGACCTGTGCGTAGAAGCGCATGGCCTCGGCGCAGGTGCCGTCGAAGGCGAGGTAGGGGATTGGTTGCAGCATCGGTTTGTCCTTCCGATCAAATGATCAGGCGGCGGCCTGATCGGGGATGAAGTCCGCGAGCTGGGCGGCCATCGCGCGCTTGAAGGCCGGGCGGGCGGTGCCGCGCGCGACGTAGCCGGCGAGGTTCGGATGAGCGGCAACGAGCGTTTGATCGGGGATCGCCCGCAACACATCCACCATCATCAGATCGCCGATCGTGAAGCGGCCTTCCAGCCATTCCTTGTCGCCAAGCGCCGCCGAGAGGTGTGCAAGCCGTTGCGCGACCAACGGCGTCACAGCGGTGCGGGCCTCAGCCGACCACGGCGCGTCACCGAAGAAGATGGTCGCCGCCGCCAGCATGAAGGTCTGCGGTTCGATGCTGTTCAGCGCGGCGAACATCCAGGCAATCGCCCGGCTGCGGCCAGGTTCGTCACGCGGCAGCAGCCGTTCGTCCTTGGCGCCGATGTGCAGCACGATGGCGCCGGATTCGAAGAGACACAGCGCGCCTTCCTTATAGACGGGCACCTGGCCGAAGGGCTGCTCGCCAGATAGTTTTCCGGCCGTGCCGGCCCGCGCGCCATGCTGCCGGTGCCGCCGATCAGCCGTACCCGGTAGGGCAGGCCGATCTCCTCGAGCGCCCAGCGCACCCGCAGATCGCGCACGAAGCCGCGCGCAAAGGGCGGCACCCAGGCCAAGGCGGTGACCTCGATCGGCGAGGTTTCGTCGATGGGCATGCATTGTCTCCCTTTTATGCTTCAGTCGCGATCGGGGTTCGGCGCGCCGGGCGGGAACAGCTTGCGGTACGGACGGGCGTCGTCCACGCAGCGCGCGACCGAAGGCAGCGCGAGCAGCACCGCACGCCAGGCGGCGAGACGCGGACAGTCTTCCGCCGCGATCGGCAGGACCCAGTCGGCGTAGAACAGGGACGGCGCCGCCGCACAGGTGACGAGCGTGACGGAAGGGGGCTCGCCCTCGGCCTGCAGCCACGTTTCGAGCCAGCGATAGGCGCGGCCGAGCGCCTGGCGCGCGGCGGCGATCTCTGTCTGGTCGGGTGCCGCAGGGGCGACGAGGTGTGCCTGCACCACGCGGAACAGGTTTCCCATGACATAATTGTCGAACACGCGGTCGAGCATGCGCATGTGCGCGGCGGCGGCGGGGTCGGCGGGGAGCAGCGAGCGGCACTCCGGCCGGGTCGCGGCCAGGTATTCGATGATAGCCGTCGCTTCGAACACGAGCGTCCCGCCATCGAGCAGCACCGGGAATTTGCCGGCGGGCGTGCGCTGCTGCACGACCGCCTGGTTCTCCGGATGGTCGGGGTCGAGCATGCGGAAGGTGAACGGCAGCGCGTTCGCGTAGAGCGGGATCAGCGCCTTCCAGGTGTAGGATGAAAACGGGTGGCCGAAGAGCTGCAACATCGGAAATTCCTTTCGGGGTGCTGCCCCTTCACTGACTGATCGAACGGCGGGCAGGAATTCGACAGGCGGCCGGAGATTTTTTCAGGCGCCGAGTTCGGCGAGACGCCGGCGCAGGAAGCGGCGTTCCGGTTCCTGCCGCGCGAGGTCGAGCGCGCGGGCGTAGGAGACGCGCGCGTCGGCGATACGGCCGGCGCGGCGGCAGAGATCGGCGTGCGCGGCGTGCGTCAGGTGGTAGGTGGCGAGCGGCGCCTGGTTCAGCATCGGTTCGATTTGCGCGAGCCCGGCTTCCGGACCGTCGCGCATCGCGATCGCCACGGCACGGTTGAGCGCGACGACCGGCGACGGTTCGCGTTGCAGCAGCCGGTCGTAGAGGCCGGCGATCTGCGCCCAGTCGGTCTCGGCCGCGGTGGCTGCTTCGGAATGGACGGCGACGATCGCGGCCTGCAGCGCATAGGCGCCGTGGCCTGGGGTGCGTAGCGCATCGAGCGCCATGGCGCGGCCGATGCCGAGTTCGCCGGCGTCCCAGAGCGACCGGTCCTGCTCCTCCAGCGGCACCAGATCGCCGGCGGCGTCGGTGCGGGCGCGGCGGCGTCCGTGATGCAGCAGCATCAGCGCGAGCAGGCCGCGCACCTCGGCGATGGGGCAGAGGCGCACCAGGAGCCAGCCGAGCCGGATGGCTTCCGCGGCAAGATCGAGGCGGAGCGCATGCTCGCCGCTGCTGGCGGAATAGCCCTCGTTGAACACCAGGTAGATCACGCGCAGCACGCTATCGAGGCGCGGGGCGAACTGGTCCGGCTCGGGAACCTCATAGGGGATGCGGGCGTCGCGGATCTTCGCCTTGGCGCGAACGATGCGCTGGGCGAGTGTGGAGGGGGTGGTCAGGAACGCGCGGGCGATTTCCTCGGTGGCGAGGCCGCAGACTTCGCGCAAGGTCAGCGCGATGCGTGCCTCTTCGGAAAGGCTCGGATGGCAGCAGGTGAAGATCAGCCGCAAGCGGTCGTCCTCGATCGTCTCCTGCTCTTCCTGTGCCGGGCGTGGATCCGGGATTTGCTCGATTGTTTCGGCGTGTTCGTCGATGCTGGCGAAGCGGGCGTCGCGGCGAAGGCGGTCGATTGCCTTGAACCGGCCGACGGAAACGAGCCAGGCGACCGGATTGGCCGGGACGCCGTCGCGCGGCCATTGTTCGGCGGCCGCGATGAAGGCGTCGTGTTCGGCTTCCTCGGCGCGTTCGAAGCTGCCGAGGAGCCGAACGAGGGTTGCGAAAATGCGTCGCCCGTCGCGGCGGTAGATCGCCTCGAGCGAGGCGACGCGTTCGTTGCTCATGTGTCTTTCGCGGCCGCCAAAGCCGCTTCGTGCGCCGTGCGGGCATCTTGTGTCAGGGCTTCGCCGAAATCCTCCATCTCATAGAACGGGCGGATTTCGATGTCGGAGTCGGTGATCATCGGGTTCGGGCATCGGCGGACCCATTCGATTGCTTCCTCGAGCGAGCCGACGTTCCAGATCCAGAAGCCGGCGACGAGTTCCTTGGTTTCGGCGAACGGGCCATCGGTGACGGTGCGCGCACTGCCGGAGAAGCGCACGCGCACGCCGTGCGAACTCGGCTTCAACCCGCCGCAAGGTCCGAGAATGCCGGCCTTGGCGAGGTCTTCGTTGAAGCGGCCCATGGCCGTCAGCAATTCCGGGCTCGGCATCACCCCGGCCTCGGATTCGTTGGTCGCCTTCACCATGACCATGACTCGCATGTCGATCTCCCCAGGAGTGCAGGGGGACAATAGTGTCCCCTCCTGTGATCGAATGGCGAGTTCGGATTTCGACATGGGAACCGCGGGGGCCATGCCAGCCTCTACGCGCCTGAAGCGCAACGTCGATTTCCGTTGCACCCGCCAGGGGAAGCTGCCACCGTCTTATACCCAGCGGCATTGAAGATGCCTCATGTTGCCGATGCACGGACGAACCGCGCGCTGGGTAAGAAAGGTGGGTGGCCGGGTCAAGGCCCAGGGTCAAGCCCGGCCATGACGGTGGGGGCGGCCGGACGGAGAGGGTATATTACAGGACTTCCCATCATTTAGCGTCGCAGTAGGCGAGGTGGGCTATGGCCGATGAGCAGCGCGCAGTTTCTCGGATCACCAAGGTTTTCCTCATCGGCGCTGCGTTGGCGCTCGTGTTTCTTCCGGCTTCCGCCCAGCAACCATCGACGCCTGCCGCGAACACGGGCACGCCTGGGCCGTCGCAGCCACCTTCACCGGGCTCGCAGACTCGGCTTGGGGCCGCCGATGAAGCTGTCAGGCAACTTCCCGCTGACACGCCCGCATTCGTCGCGCATGCGCTGCATCAGTCGCTACTGGCGCCGGGTTCAAACGTCACGTCTGTGCCGGTGATCTCGGCTCCACGACAAGCATTCGTTGTCGGAACGGGGTGCGCGGCGGACGCAATCTACGAGCTAGGGGCGTTTCCCGCGAGTATCCCGCAGGTCGATAACGACAGCGATCTGACGGGTTGCGCGGGTTCGTACAACAGAAGCGGCCCCACGAATGTGCTCCAGAATGGCTTTTTCCAAGAGCTCGGAACGAATGGCCGATCCTGCGCGACATGTCATCAGCCGCCGAGCGGCATGAGCATCGGTCTCGCCAACATCCAGGCGAGACTGAAGAACAACCACGGCACGGATCCCTTGTTCGCGTCGGTCGATGGGGCCAATTGTCCCAACTACCTGCCGCCGAACATTGACGGGCGGAGCGATTTCGCCGAGGCACATTCGCTTCTACTGACGAGAGGGCTGCTTCGGATCTTTCTTCCGGTTCCCGCCAATGCGGAGTTCACCGTGAAGGTTGTTCACGACATTCCGGTCAGCGGGCATCCAGGATGCAATAGCGACCCTCAATTCAATCAGGACACCGGCCCGAACGGCCAGACGGTGCAGATGCTGTCGTTTTTTCGCCGCCCCCGCGTCTCTGCCAATCTCACATTCATCATGGCCGCGGGAGGTGCCAGTCCCGGCCCGACGCTGATGTGGGATGGGCGCGAGACGTCCCTGGAAACGCAGGCGAAGGATGCGACATTTGACCACGGCCATGCTCAATCCGCGGTGCCGCCGAGTGCTGCGCAGATCAGTCAGATCGTGGCATTCGAGCGCGGGTTCTTCAGCGCTCAATCAGTCGCAAGCAATGCTGGGCAACTCGATGCAGCGGGTGCGAGCGGGGGACCGCAGCGTCTGTCCACGGCTCCCGTCGGCCAGAGCGGTCCGCCCACATTCACCGAATACCAGGCGTGGTCCGGGCTGCAGGGCACCGCGGCCAATCTTGCGCGCGCTGCAATCGCCAATGGTGAAAAGATCTTCAACGAGAAGTCTTTTATCATATCAAACGTTGCCGGCCTAAACGACGCGCAAAACAGCAACAGCATCCAGGGGACTTGCACGACATGCCACAGCCAGGTGCATGCCGGCGACAACGTGAAGGCGCACGCGGTCAATATCGGCGTCGGGGGAGGCTCGAGTGCCCATAACGGCCCGGCGCCGGATCCTGCGCTGCCTATTTTCGAGGTGGCGTGCACTGGCGGCAAAACCACACCGTTTGACGGAGGTGTTGTTCACACGAACGACCTCGGCGTTGCCATGATCAGCGGCAGATGTGCCGATATCGGCAAGTTCTCGGGGCCTCAACTGCGGGCGCTTGCGGCCCGCGCGCCCTATTTCAGTGACGGCTCGGCGAGCGATCTGCCGGCGGTGGTCAACTTCTACAATCGTCGGTTCCAGATCGGGCTTACGGCACAGGAGCAGCAGGATTTGGTCGCATTCCTGAATTCGCTGTGAGTTAGGGGGCGCGGTTCGGCCTTCTGTTCCAGCAAGAGTTCGGTTGATCTGCGCATGGGGTCCTCCGGGTGGCGGGGTATAAATGCCCCACATCGGAGGCACGCGCAAGGGGACAAATACCCCGTGCCGACTTTTCTTTCTGCCTGCTACGCTACCGAGACGAAAAACGCGGGAGGGACGGCCATGGCGGGCGGTGGGTGCCGCGGCCGTGGGGGTTGGAATGCTGTTGCTGGCCTCAGTGCCGCCGATATCGCCGGCCTGGGCGACAAGCCACTCATCTTCCGGCCGAGTGGACAGGAGCGACCGGGGGAACGGGTGGAGTCACTTTCGGTGCAAAACGGACGCGTGCTTCAAAAAGCACCCGAGCGGAACCTGGACGCATCCCCTCACGGCACGGAAGCACACAGGATGAATAAGCAAAGGGAAGGAACGGCGATGCGGCGGATGATTTTGGTGGCTGTTGCTGCCGTGTGGCTGCTCCCGCTGAGGGCGTTTGCACAGAACGCGGACCAAGACAGCTCAGGAAGCGACTTCACCGATAGCCCCATGTTTCATGAGGTCGGATTGAGCGTCGATAACAACATCACTGCCAAAACCTGTTTGGTCACCACCAGCTTGGACGAGCAGGATTTTCTCGGTTCGATTCCCAAACTGAAAGATGCTGGGTTAATGAACCCTGACCTCAGTCAAACGGCGATCAACATGATCCCGGACGGCCTCTCTATGGCATTCCTGGTCGAGATGAGCGCCTTAATTGTAAAGCAAACGTACGCCACGCATTCAGATATTAAGGACTGTAGCTTCAAACAGGTAATCAAAACTGTCGATGAGTATGGAAACGTCAAAGATCGTCCGGCTTTTTACTTCGGCTTCAACAGAGCAACCTACCAGAAAGTTAACTGGGACAAGTTCGACACGAAAAATCTGCCCAAGATAGCCTCACATTTCCACATCGACCCAGGATTTGCCGCGGCGGTGGAAAAGGAGGCCGGCCAGTAAACCGCTGGTAGCAGGCGATCAGGGCGCTCTATTCTTCTGCAGGCTTGATGGGGCGCGGCGGGATCCGCTGCCGTGGCTCGTTCAACTGGTTCTTGGGGGGCGACCGGCCCGCCAAGTCGCTGATTTCCCGGCGTATCCTCGCGGTCTCGGGCGCATTCTTGCCGGCCCGAGCGTTCACCATCCGCTGCATCAGGAACGGCGGAAGAGCCCGCCAGTCGCCGAAAATCACGTAATCGGCGGGAATCCCAGCCTTCTGCCCCATGAGCACGATCGCCGAGAGGTCAGGTTCTTCTTGATCCGTTTCCCAGGCTGCGACCTGGCGCTCGGGGACGCGCAGGTGGGCAGCGAAGGCCGCCGGGGTCAGATACCCCAGGGCCTCACGCGCGGCCCTGATCCGAGCGCCGAAGTGGGGGGAGAGGAGGGATTTTGAGGGTAGCATAGGAGTGCTGGCATGAGAGGCAATCCCAGGGCCAGCGGCGCCGTCCCGTGCCTTTTGCTCGGAGGTATCCATCAAAACCTCTGGCGAGCACCCCAGGGCGGCCGCCAGGGCGCGAATTGTATCTTCCCGGGGGCTTCGCGATTTGCCGCTGAGGATCGCCTTTACGGCGGTCTCGTTAAGCTCGGCCTTGAGCGAAAGGCCGCGCATGCTCATGCGCTCGGCCTTCATCTCTCGCCTGAGATTTTCTCGTAAGGACCCCACGGGGTAGTTTTGCCCCGGCATCGCCATCGGAGCACGGGGTTTTTCCCATTGACGTCTGGGGTATATATGCCCCATTACTGGGGCATGAGCCTCAATGCCGCGCTCCTCAAGTCCGTGGAAGGGTACCTCGCAGCTTCGAAAATGTCCGAGGGGGACTTTGGGCTTGGCGGCCGCCCACAACCATAAGCTGGTGCCGCGAATTCGCGCGGGCTTCGGAATCACCTCCCACACACATGACCGGATCGTCGTCTTCATCAAAGACAATCCGGCGGCGTCGCCTATCTTGCCGATATCAACCGCGAACCGGTCGTCCACTCCTGGACCTACAGGATCGGCGAGCCAGCGTGATAGGAGTTGGTTCATGGAAACGCTGGACCAGTTTTCCGACAAGGAGCTGCTGACGGTTTCCGGCAGCCGCCACCAGAGCAGCAGGAAGCCGAGCAGGGCGGCGATGGCAAGGGCGATGAAGCCGGTGGCGAGGCCCGCGAGTTGGGCGAGGAAGCCGATCGCGGTGGTGCTGATCGCGGCTCCGGCGAGGCTCACCATCATGACCGCGCCGAGCGCGCCGTTGTAACGGCCGGTCCCGCGCGTGATGTCGGCCACCGCGAGGGGCAGCATGATGCCGATCACCGCGGCGGTGATGCCGTCGAGCGTCTGGATGCCGACCAGGTACCACGGTCCGGGTGCGAAAGAGAACAGCACGGCGCGGGTGAACACGGCGGCGAAGCCGGCGAGCAGGAAGGGCTTGCGGCCGAAATCGTTCGCCGCCTTGCTGAGGCGCAGGGCGATGATGGCGGAGACGGTTTCCGGCACCACGACCATGGCGGAGGTGAAGAGTTCGGAGCTTTCCTTCATCTCGGCGGCGAGACGCTCGGCGCCGAGGAGCAGGATGGAGGCATTGGCGAACTGGAAGAGGAACATGCCGATCGAGAGGGTGCGGAGGCGGCGGTCCTTGAACAAGGTGCGCCAGCGGGCCGGCTTGGGGGAGCGTCGGCGGGTGGCGCCGCGGGCCCGGCGGTAGTCGATTTCCTTGCCGTTGATCATCAGCAGCGAGGCGATGGCGGGAATGCAAAGTCCGGCCGCGGCGAAGAACGGGGCGCGGATGGAGACGAAGGCGCCGAGTGCCCCCATGATGGCGGCGGTCAGGGCATTGCCGATCGAATCGTATTGGTGGTTGCGGCCGAAACGGGTGTTGAGGACCTTGTTGCCGACGAGACCGAGGGCGATGCCGGCGATGGCGGCGCGGATCGCCGAGCCGGGGATGCCGAGCATCAACTGGGCGGCGAGGACCGGGAGGAACAGCGGGATGGCGGCGATGAGCAGGGCGCCGATGGCGATCATGCGCGAGGCCGATCGCGACGACGAGGCGCTTGTGGGTGGTCCAGTCCACCAGGGCGCCGGCGGGCACCTGGCTGAGCACGCCGGCGACGGTGCTGGCGGTGACGACGGAGCCGATGGTACCGTGGCTCCAGCCGTTCATGGTCAGGTACACGGCGAGGAAGGGGCCGAAGCCGGTCTGCACGTCGGCGACGAAGAAGTTGAGGACGTCGAGGCCGTATTGGCTGCGGGTCGAGGGGCGCCGGGCGCCGGGGTCTGCGCGTTCGGGGCTGGAGCAGGCGGAGCGGCTGTACGGGTGCCGGTCGGCTGATCCACGAGAGCGTCCTGGCTGGCCGGTGACACGGAACGCCGATCCTCTCGTTTCGTTTGCTTGACGTTAGTAAACCCCGCGGTAGGGCGCCAAGATGGCGAAGCGGTGGCGATCGTGGGCCGTTTGCGGAAAGATGGGCGGATGTTCCAATGCTTCATGTTCAGTGGCCTGCTGATCCGCGAGTTCCGCCGCTTGATGCGGCGAAGGTCGGGGGCAGGACACCAGGAGATGGTTCGATGAACCGGATTGATGCGCCGACGCTGCGCGGGTGGATCGCCGACGGGCAGGAGCTCGCGCTGATTGATGCGCGGGAGGAAGGCGAGTTCGGCACCGGGCACCTGTTCTGGGCGGTGCCGTGTCCGCTTTCGAAGCGGGAGGTGCGCGCCCGGGCGATCCTGCCTCGGAAGGGCACGCGCATCGTGTGCATCGATGATGGGCGCGGCGTGGCGGAGCGCCTCGCCGGGTGGCTCGAGAAGGACGGATACACGGACGTGTCTGTGCTGGAAGGCGGAACGCCGGCGTGGCAGGCCGCGGGGAACGTGCTGTTCAGCGGCGTGAACGTGCCGTCGAAGGCGTTCGGCGAATGGGTGGAACACCATTACGGCACGCCGAGCGTCGATGCGCCGGAGCTGAAATCCTGGCTGGAATCCGGACGCAAGATGGTGGTGCTGGACAGCCGGACGCAGGAGGAATTCACGCGCATGTCGATCCCGAGCGGGATCAGCGTGCCGGGGGGCGAGCTGGTCTATCGGGTGGGCGATCTGGCGCCCGATGCGGAGACGCTGGTGGTGGTGAACTGCGCCGGACGGACGCGCAGCATCATGGGGGCGGAGAGCCTGCGGCAGGCGGGCATTCCCAACAAGGTAGTGGCGCTGCGCAACGGCACGATGGGCTGGGAACTCGCCGGGTTGACGTGCGATCGCGGGCGCACCGACAGTTTTACGCCGGGCACGCCGCATACCGCGGTGACGGCGTTGCAGCGGGCGCAGGCGTTCGCCGAACGCTCGGGGGTCGGCGTGATCGGCGCGCTGGACCTGGCTCGGTTCGAGGAGGATGCGGGCCGGACGCTGTATTTGCTGGATGTGCGGGACCCGGCGGAGTTCCGGGCATGGCATCGTCCGGGCAGTCGGAACGCGCCGGGCGGGCAATTGGTGCAGGCGACGGACCAGTGGATCGGGGTGCGCAACGCGCGGATCGTGTTGCTGGACGATACCGGGGTGCGGGCGCGGATGGCGGGCGGATGGCTGCGCCAGATGGGGCACCGGGACGTGTTCGTGGTGGAAGGCGGGCTGGAGGAGGTGCGCGATTCGGGCACCTCGCTGGCACCGATTCCGGAACTGTCCGCCGCGGTGCCGGGCGTGGATGTGCCGCGGCTGGTGGCGCTGCTGGATGCCGGCGACGGGACGGTGGTGGTCGATCTGGCGCGCAGCATCGATTTTCGCGAGGGCCACATTCCGGGTGCGGTGTGGGGGATTCGCTCGCGGCTGGAGGCGCTGGCTCGTGTGTTGTCCGGGGCGAGGCACGTGGTGCTGACCTCGCCGGACGGGAAGCTGGCGCGGCTCGCGGTGGATGAGGTCCGCGGATTGACGGGTGCGGAGGTGCGGGTGCTGGAGGGCGGCACCGCGGCGTGGCACGCGTTCGGCCGCCCGCTGGTGAAGGACAGGACCAATCCGCCCGATGAGGCGTGCGTGGATTTTTATCTGCGGCCGTATGACCGGAACAGCGGGGTGGAAGAGGCGATGCGGGCGTACCTGTCGTGGGAGATCGACCTGGTGCGGGAGATCGAGCGCGATGGGACGGTGCGGTTTGGGTAGCGATTCGGGGAGATTTCAAGGACCCGCTGGTGCGGTCGGCCTGGGTCGCCGCGGCGCTTCGCGCCTCGCGATGACGATGTGGCCGCGGCCTTGCGATGACGGTTGTGGCGCGTGCGGGAAGGTCAACTTCAACTGGCAACTTTACCTGGCGTGAACCGATGCGCGTCAGAATGGGCGGATATGGGTGCGGTGTTTGCTTCGTTGCGGCGGGTGGCGGCGGGTGCGGTCGATCTGATCCTTCCGCCGCGTTGCCCCTGTTGCGGCGAGGACGTGACGTCGCATGCGCTGGTCTGCGCTGCGTGCTTCACTCGGATGAGTTTCATCACCGATCCGGTGTGCCGCTGCTGCGGCGTGCCGTTCGCCGCGGCGGCGCAGGGTCCGGTGTGCGCGGGGTGCGAGGCGGAGCCGCCGCGTTTCGCCCAGGCACGGGCTGCGTTGCGCTACGATGACGGCGCGCGTTCGCTGATCCTGCCGCTGAAGCACGCCGACCGGGTGGAGCTTGCGGCGGTGCTGGCGGCGTGGATGACGCGGGCCGGGGCGGCGATGCTGGAGGCGGCGGAGGTGATCGTGCCGGTGCCGCTGCACCGCGCCCGGCTGCGACGCCGGCGCTATAACCAGGCGGCGCTGCTGGCTCGGCACCTCGCCCGGCGATCGGGCCGGCACACGGTGCTGGATGGCTTGCAGCGGGTACGCGGCACGGCGGCCCTGGGCGGGAAGACGGCGGTAGAGCGCAGCGCCGAACTGGCGGGGGCGTTCCGGGTGAAGCCGGCTCGGGCCGGCGCGTTGCTCGGGCGGCACGTGCTGCTGATCGATGATGTCATCACGTCCGGCGCAACGGGGAATGCCTGCGCTGCGGCGCTGCTTGAAGCCGGGGCGGCGCGGGTTGACATGCTGGCGGCGGCGCGGGTGCCTGACCCGCGCATGAGGTGAGCGGAAGGACGAGTTGATGGCGGAGGTGGAGGTCTATACGCAACCGTGGTGTCCATACTGCGCCCGCGCCATGACCCTGCTCTCCGGCAAGGGTGTGCAGGTGCGCGAGATCGAGGCGCGGCACGGCACGCCGGAACGGGCGGAGGCGCGCCGGCGCTCCGGCGGGCGGACCACGGTTCCGCAGATCTTCATCAACGGCCGGCATATCGGCGGATCGGACGAGCTTGCGGCGCTCGAGCGCGCGGGCAAGCTGGATGCGTTGCTGCGGGACGGACGCGGGGCTGGCGAAACTCCTGGCACTCACTTGTGAGGGGTGCCAATCGGGGCCACGTTACCGACGTTAAGTGCATAGGCGACGGATGATTTACTACCACGCGCGGTGCGGACAGGGTCACGAGTTCGACGGCTGGTTCAAGGACAGCGCCACGTTCGACAAGCTGATCTCGCTTGGACTGCTGCAGTGCCCGGAATGCGGCGACCAGAACGTGAGCCGTGCCTTGATGGCGCCTGCGGTGGTGGGCGGGCGCAGCAGCCCCCCTCCTGCCTCGCCCCAACCCCCCTCCCCGCCCGCGCCGGCGGCGGTTCCGGCTGCACCGCCGCAAGCCGTGGCGGGTGCCCTGCCCGACCAGATGCGGGGCATGCTGCAACGGCTGCGCGCGGAGGTGGAGAAGCACTGCGACTACGTGGGTGAGCGCTTCGCCGATGAGGCGCGTCGCATCCATCGCGGGGAGAGCGACAAGCGGGGGATTTACGGCGAGACCTCGCCGACCGAGGCCGAGGCGCTGGCCGATGAGGGCATCCAGGTGTCCCGCATTCCGTGGGTTCCGCGCGCGGACGGCTAGGCGCCGAAGGACGGGTGCGGGCGATGCGGCTTTCTGTATGATCCGGTCCGATGTCGGCGGACCCCGAAGGATATTACGCGCGGCTGGGGGTGAGCCCGCAGGCTGATCCCAGGGTGATCGCGGCTGCGTTTCGGAAAGCGGCGCGGCGGCTGCATCCGGACGTGCCGGGCACCGGCGACGCCGCGGCTTTCGTGTGGGTGAAGGCGGCGTACGACGTGCTGCACGATCCGGTGCGGCGCGCGGCGTATGACCGGTCGGCTCGTCTGCCGGCTGTCGCGCCGACCGAGTTCCGCATGCCCCGTCCCGGCTTTCGGGGCCTGCCCATGGTGGCCTGGCTGAGCATTCTGGGGGTTGGCGTGGTGGCTGCGATCAGCGCGCTGCTACGGCTGGAGGCCACACCGCTTCCCGAGGTGCCGCCGCCAGGGCCGGTGCTGACGCATCAGGCGTCGGTGCCGGCGACGACGGTGGTCCGGCTGGCCGGGCCGCCGACGCATTACGTCGCACCGGGCAACGGTCCGGCGACGCTCTGGCGGAATGCCTCCGGCGACCGGCTGGTTCCGGTCGGCAGCTTGCCTGAGTTCACGCCGGTGCGGACGATCGGTGCGCTGCCGGACCGCGGCATGCTGATGGTTGCGCTGGCGAATGGCGATCATCTGTACGTGGACGCCGCCCGGCTGGAGCCGGGGGACGAGGCGAACGCACGCCAGGCCTACTGC
Organism: uncultured Pseudomonadota bacterium; assembly: GCA_963731335.1. Taxonomy (GTDB): domain Bacteria; phylum Pseudomonadota; class Alphaproteobacteria; order Acetobacterales; family Acetobacteraceae; genus CAVSUZ01. The sequence continues at coordinate 264,912 of CAVSUZ010000013.1, forward strand.
GCCGACCAGGCGGGCGCGCCGCCGGCGAATGCCGAGGTGCTGGGCCAGCGCAGCCGGGGCGATGCGCGCGTTGTGCTGCGCAACCGCGGGGCCGAGCCGGTTGCGGTGAAGCTGCGCGACGCGGGCGAGTCGGCTCAGGCGCTGATCTACATCGCGCCGGGGATGACCGTGACGGTGCTCGGGCTGCCGGAGGGGCCGTGGCACGCGGACGTGGCGGTGGGCGAGATGTGGAGCCGCGCCTGCGGCCGGTTCGCCGCAGGGATGGAGGCGCAGCGCCTGCCCGGGTTGATTGCACCGGGAACCACCGTGACGGTGCCGCCGGAGGCCGGGGCCTCGGCGGGCAGGATTTCGGATCAGGATTTCATGCGGAACTAAGGGGGGAGTGATGGCACATGCCACCGCCGATGATGGTGTCCGGCTTTATTACGAGGAGACCGGCGCCGGCACGCCGGTGATCTTCGTGCATGAATACGCCGGTGACGGCCGGAGCTGGGAGCCGCAGTTGCGGCATTTCGGACGGCGGTATCGGGCGATCGCCTACAATGCCCGGGGTTATCCGCCGTCGGATGTGCCATCGGATCCGGCGGCCTACGGCCAGGTGCGGGCGGCGGACGATATTGCCGCGCTGCTGACGCATCTGACGGTGGACCGTGCGCATGTGGTCGGGCTGTCGATGGGCGGCTTCGCGACGCTGCATTTCGGGTTCCGTCATGCGGCGCGGGCGCGATCGCTGGTGGTGGCGGGCTGCGGCTACGGGGCGGAGCAGGCGCAGCGCGACCGGTTCCGCGCGCGAGGCGGAGGCGGTGGCGGGGTTCGTGCAAGAGAACGGGATGGCGGCGTTCGCGGCGAAATACGCCTATGGGCCGACGCGCGTGCAGTTCGAGAACAAGGACCCGCGCGGCTTCGCTGAGTTCAAACGTATGCTGGCGGAGCATGATCCGGTCGGGCGCGCGGCTGACGCAGCTCGGGGTGCAGAGGGAGCGTCCGTCGCTGTACGATTTGACGGAGCAGATGAAGGCGCTGCGGGTGCCCACGCTGGTGCTGACGGGGGATGAAGATTGGCCGTGCCTGCAGCCCGGGCTGCTGATGAAGCAGACCATTCCGTCGGCGGCGCTGGCGGTGATGCCGAACTGCGGACATGCGATCAACCTGGAGGACCCGGATGAGTTCAACCGGATCGTAGGGGAGTTCCTGGCGCAGGTGGATGCGGGACGCTGGCCGATGCGGGATGCTCGGGCGGTTTCGGAGTCGATTACGGGGATCAGCTCGGGATAGAGGGGTTCGGGAGCGACTGGGATCGTGCGCCCTGTACGACGAGATCGCCTCGTGATGACCGGGGCTGGGCGGGCGCCGGGGTGACGGTTCCGCGGTGCGGCTCGCCTGGGTCGCCACGGCCCGCCTCGCGGGTCTCGCGATGACAGTTTTGCTGCGGAGGGACACTCACGATTGCTTAATCTCAGTCTGATGCACTCGGGTGATGCTCACCCGGGTTGCGCGGCTGCCGTTCGGCGCATGGTCTCCTCCGCGGGACCGCGCGCAGGAGATCGTGTTCACCCCGTTGTCCGATGGGGTATTCCAGGCCCGCATACCGGCTGAACTGCGCGGCGGCTGGGTGGTGATGCGACTGCGCGGGCCCGGCATGGCGGCGCTGTCGGTCAGCTCGGGCGGGTCGGATGCGCCGGTGTCCGAGTTGCTGCTGCAATCGCGGCGGATCGTCCATGTGCCGGCACAGGCCAGACTGTTCCGGCTGCAACGGTTTGGTGTAGCCGATGGATTGCCGGTGCTACGGTGCGCCGCGCTGAGCCGTGCGCAAGCCATGCTGCTTGGGTGTGTACGGCGGCCGTGGCCGGCGGCCGCGGCTCTGGCGCGGGTCGCTGTTCGCCGCCCTCCCCTCCCCTTGCTCGCTGCGCGCACCGAGCTGGCACGCGTTATCCTGACCGAGCGTTGCTGGCCGGATTACACTCGCTGGGCCGCGCTGTTCGATGCGGACGAGGACGCGCCGGTTCCTGCGGATGCGCCCGGCGTGATCGCGCTGGTGCTGCATGACGGGCGCAGCGAGGCGGTGCTGGCGGCGACGCTGCGGGCGCTGGATCGGTCCGTGCTGCGGGTTCCGGTGGTGTGTGTCGGCCCGGCCGATCGGTGGCCGGTGCTCGATTGCGATTACGTGGCGCTGCTGCAAGCCGGAGAGCTGCCGCGGCCACATGCGTTGTCCGTGCTGTGCGAGGCGGCGCAGGGGGCGGCGGCACTGTTCGCGGACGAGGATCATCTGGACAGCGCGGGACGGCGGACGCGGCCCAATTTCAAGCCGCACCCCTCGCGGCTGGGTGTCCTGTCCGGTGCGCTGACGCGCGGGGTATGGCTGATTCGGCCGGAATGGCTGAACGGCTGTTTGCCGCGCCGGGCGGAGGCCCTGCGCAGGGAGGCCGCGCTGCGGGTGATGGATGCCGGACTGACCATCCAGCATGTCCCGAAGCTGCTGACACACTGCCGGCACGATACGGCGGTTCCGCCGGCCGAGGCTTGCGCGCATGGACGGCGAGGCGGTGAGGCGCCGCGGATCAGCGTGCTGATTGCCTCGACGCTGCGGCGGCGCCGCATCCGTCGCTGTGTTCATGCCCTGCTGCGCCGGACGGCGTATCCGCGATTGGAGTTCATCGTGGTGGTCTCGCAGCCCGGGCCGCTGGACGGGGCGCAGGAGAAGGCTCGTGCGCGGCTGGAGACTGACCGGCGGGTGCGGGTTGTCATGCATCGCGCGCCTCGGTTCAATTACGCGGCGGCGAACAATTTCGCCGCGCGCCACGCCACGGGCGATCTCTTGTGCCTGCTCAACGATGACGTGGCGCCGTTGCATGCCGGGTGGCTGCAGGAGATGGCGCGCCACTTCGATGACGTTCTCACCGGGCGCGGTGGGGGCGACGCTGTATTTCCCCGACCGCGCGATCCAGCATGCCGGGATCGTGCTGCGGCCGGACGGCACGGGGGAGCATGTCGCGCGGGGTGCACGGCGCGCGCCGCCGACGCGGGAGGTGTCAGCCGTGACCGGGGCGTGCCTGCTGACGCGCCGCGGCCTGTTCACCCGACTGGGCGGATTGGATGAATCGTTCGCCTCGGCCTTCAACGATGTCGATTACTGCCTGCGCGTGCGGGGGAGCATGCATAGTGTCATTGTCTCGGCCGAAGCGCGGCTGATCCATCATGAGTCGGCCACGTTCGGCCGGCATTACGAGGTGACGGAATCCGCGCGGGGCGAGGCCGACCGGGCACGGCTGCTGGCGCCGATGGCCGGCGTGGTTTGCCGAGGACCCGTTCCACAGCCCCAATCTCAGCCGCCAGCCCGGGACACTGGACCGGCCGGCGTTTCCGCCTCGGCGCGCTTCAACCGCGCTGCGCCGAGCGGCCGGGGATGCGCCGGATGGCCTCGAGCACGCGCCGGCGGGTGGCGGTGTCGTCATCGGGGAGGAAGTCGAGCGTGACGGTATCGACCAGGCCGCCGAAGCGGGCCTCGATGGCTTCGGCGATGCCGTCGTAGGGCGCGCGGGCGCAGAACAGGGCAAGCGTTTCCTCGGACACCAGGGCCGGCATCTCCGCCCAGCGTCCCTCACGCGAAAGCCGATGCAGCCGGACCCCGAGTTCCTCGAGCCCGTGCAGCGCGAAGACGCCGTGATAGGCGCGGGGTTGAACCATAGAAGGCGACGCGGGCGCGGACTTTATCGGCGGCACGCTGCACGGCTGCCCGGTCGGGGCCGGTGGCGATGAAGCCGCCGCCGGTGACCTCGAAATCGGAGGGGTGTTGCTGCGCGAGAATGGGCAAGACCACGCGTTCGAGATAGGTGCGGGTGGCGAAGGCGTGCAGGCGGACGCCGTTCGCGACGCGCGCGGCGGTGCGCAGCATGTGCGGCCCGACCGCGGCGAGCTGGATCGGCGGGATGCCGAAACCGGTGCGCGGCGGCGTGAACTCCGGCGTCATCAGCGTGAAGGTGTAGAATTTGCCGCGGTAGTCGAGCTTTTCGCCATGCTCCCAGCAGGCGAAGATGGCGCGCAGGGCTTCGATGTATTCGCCCATGCGGGCGGCGGGCGAGACCCAGGGCGTGCTGAAGCGCCGTTCGTTGTGCGCCCTGACCTGGCTGCCGAGGCCGAGGGTGAAGCGGCCGCGCGACGCGCGGTGCAGATCCCAGGCCTGGTTGGCGATCACCATCGGGCTGCGCGGGAAGGCGATCACGACCGAGGTGGCGAGTTCGATGCGCTCGGTGGCGAGGGCGGCGAGTGCGAGCGGCACGAAGGGGTCGTGGCGGAGTTCGTTGGCCTGGAGGGTGTCGAAGCCGTCCTGTTCGGCGGCGTGGGCGAAGGGGCCGCAGGCCGCCCAGTCGGAGACGGGGAGGACGGTGGAGACCCTCATTGCATGGTGATCAGGATGTGATGATCAGGGGGGGCGGCCCTGATCGATGGCGGCGTGCAGCTTGGCGAGATCGACGGGTTTGCTGACCAGATTATCGAACCCGGCTTCCTGCGCGCGGCGGCGATCCTCGCGGCCGGTCATAGCCGGAGACCGCGATGAGGAGCAGGTGACGGAGATCGGGGTCGGCGCGGCAGGCGCGGGCGAAGGCGCAGCCATCCATGCCATCGGGCAAGGTGAGGTCGCAGAGCACGAGATCGGGAGCCGCGCGGCGCAGTTCCTGCAGTCCGCTGAAACCGTCGTGGGCCACGCGCACCGAGAAGCCTTCGAGTTCGAGCAGCTCGGCGAGGGTTTCCGCGACGTGCGGATCGTCCTCGATCAAGAGCAGTCGCAGTCCCACGGCTGGCGCCTTCTTCGCCGTTGATCCCGACATCGCGATCACAGTCATGGCGGTACTCTGCCACGTGAGCCAGGGATGACCATTCAAAAAGCGGTTACAGCGACGCCGAAAGTGTGGCGGCTTTTAGATGCCTAACAGGTTTCCGCCGTTATTGCTGCGCTTGGGGCGCGTGCTGACAAAATCTTGGGTTCAAGCTCCCGTCATTATCCTTGTTCGCGGCACTGTTGGCACACAGTTCCCTCACATGACGAATACAACTGCTCAAGGAGAGGCAAGCGTGCCGCAGGACTTCAACGAGCAATTGATCAGCTTTCTACCGAAAATGCGGGTGTGGGCTCTTGCTCTTACCCGGAATCGTGCCGCCGCCGAGGATCTGACGCAGGATGTCGCCGCCAAGGCTCTGGTGGCACAGGATTGCTTCATGCCGGGCACCAATTTTTCTGCCTGGGTTCATCGGATCATGATCAACCACTTCATCAGCAGCGTGCGCAACAAGCGTGAATTCACCGACATGGACACGATGCCTGAGCAGCCGGTTTCCGCCTCGCACGAGGATCGCACGGCGCTGCGGGAGCTGTCCTGGGCGTTGACGCGTCTGCCGTCCGATCAGCGGGAGGCGCTGTTCATGATCGCGTTGCAGGAGATTCCGTACGAGACCGCGGCGGAGAAGACGGGATGCGCGATCGGGACGCTGAAGAGCCGAGTGCATCGGGCGCGGCTGCAGCTTCGGGCGTACATGATGGGCGAGGGGAATAACCTGGCGCACGCGGCGCTGCGGCCGAACTAGAGAGCTCCAACCGGGCCGTCCAGTGCGGCTCCGCCTGCTGTTGACGCGCCGGTACGGTTAATGGGCGAACTCCGCGCGGATTGCCGCGGAGTGTCTCGCCGATTGCCGGGATGGGCCCGAGCGGGCGGGCGCCATCGCCGGCAGTAACAGGCGGGGCGGCGATGCGTACCGGGCCGTTCGGCGTTTCGACGGCGGCGCGGCGCAATGCCGGGTGCCGTGATAGGGCGGCGACGTCGTTGACGAAGCCGAAGGCGGTGTTGGCGGCGCGTAGCCGGGCGGCGGCCTGGGCGCGGATCGAGCTTCGCGAAAGCAGCGGCGATATGGCCGTCCACCATGGCGCGATGGGCCACACGGTTGACGTTGGTCTCGAAACCGGGGCGGGCGGGAAGGTCCGGTTCGCTGGAGGAACTTCGCGCAGAATTCCGCCCACTCACGCTCATTCTGGATGGAAATCAGCACTGAGTGACCCGTCGGCCAGCGGAAATGCGCCGTAGGGGCAGATCGACGGATGCGCGAGGCCCATGCGTTCGGGCGACTTGCCGGTGGCCTCATAGAACAGCAGCGGGACGGTCATCCAATCGGCCATGCCGTCGAACAGGCTGGTCTTGAGCGATGTGCCCTGGCCGGTGATGCCGCGGCCGATAAGTGCTTCCAGCACCGCGGCGTGGGCCGCCATGCCGCAGGCAATGTCGCAGACCGAGACGCCGACGCGGCCGGGGCCGGCCGGATGGCCGGTGATCATGGCCAGGCCGGATTCCGCTTGCACGAGCAGGTCGTAGGCTTTCATCGAGGCGTATTCGCCGGCATCGCCGTAGCCGGAGATATCGACGGTGATGAGCCGCGGGTTTTGCCGGCGCAGATCATCCGATCCGAACCCGGCGCGGGCCGCGGCGCCCGGCGCGAGATTCTGGATGAAGACATCGGCGCGGGCGAGAATGCGATGGAGCAGCGCGGCGTCCGCGGGGTTCTTGATATCGGCGACGAGGCTCTGCTTGCCGCGATTGAGCCAGACGAAATAGCTGGATTGCCCTTCGCCGCGGTATCGTAGAGGCGGGCGAAGTCGCCGTCCGGGCGCTCGATCTTGATGACGCGCGCGCCGGCATCGGCGAGGCGGGAACTGGCATAAGGGGCAGCGACCGCCTGTTCGAGCGTGAGCACGAGAAGGCCGCGCAAGGGAAGGTCGGTCACGCGGGATCGTCCGGAACGATCACCAGTTTCTCTGCGGGCAGGCCGAGCTGCACTGACTCGCCGCGGCCCAGCATCGCTCCCGTCACGCCGGCGTGGGCCTTGAGACGAAGGCCGGTCGGGTGCTCCAGCACGTATTCCATGTGATCGCCCATGAATGCGATCTCCGTCACGTGGCAGACCAGGTGGTTGGCATGAGTGGCGGCCAGGGGCAACAGCACGATGTCGGTGGCGTGGATGAAGGCGATGACCGCGCCGGAGAGGTGCGCGGCGGCGGGGGCGCGGAAGGGCGGCGTGCCCAGAATATGCACCTCTCCGTTCGATCACCTGCGCCGGGATGGCGTTGGCGTAGCCGACGAAATGGGCGACGAAGGCGCTGCAGGGGCGGCGATAGATGTCCTCCGGCGTGCCGAACTGCACGACCCGCCCCTGGTTCATCACGGCGATGCGGGAGGAGAGGGCGAGCGCCTCTTTCTGATCGTGCGTGACGTAGATCGAGGTCATTTCCAGCCGGCGGGTGATCTCGCTGATCTCCAGGCGCATTTCCTCGCGCAACGAGGCGTCGAGATTTGAGAGCGGCTCGTCGAGCAGAAGGATTGCGGGGCGATAGACGATGGCGCGGGCGAGACCGACGCGCTGCTGCTGGCCGCCGGAGAGTTGCCGCGGATGCGAGTTGCGGAATTGTTGCAGATGCACCGAGGCGAGGGCTTCGTCGATGCGCTGGGTGCGCTCGGCGCCCTTGACGCCGCGCACATCGAGGGCGAAGCCGATGTTCTCGGCGACGGTGAGATGGGGAAAGAGGGCGAAGCTCTGGAACACCATTCCCATGTTGCGCCGGTGGGTGGGAATGTTCGTGATGTCCTGGCCGCTCATGACGATGCGGCCGGCATCGGGAGCAAGATAGCCGGTGATCAGGCGCAGCAGCGTGGTCTTGCCGCAGCCCGAGGGGCCGAGCAGCGAGACGAACATGCCGGGTTCAACGTCGAGGCCGATGTTGCGCAGCACCTGGGTGTGGCCCCAGCTCTTGCTGACATCCCGCACTTCGAGGCTGGCGGTCATGTGCCCTTCAATCCGCCGAGGAGATTCTCGGGACGTATCATGCGGAGCAGGATGATGAGGAAACAGCAGGGAGGGGATCAGCAGGATGACGCTGAGCGCGCCGGCGACCGACATGTAGCCGTTGCCGATCGAAAGGTAGGTCTGCACCGGCAGGGTGACGGTGTCGGCGCCGTACACCATCAGGGTCAGCACGAAATCGTTGTATGAGGCGAGGAAGGAGAACAGCGCCGCGGCGCTGATCCCGGGGAGGGCGAGCGGCACGATCACGCGGCGGAAGAGTTGCGCGGGGGTGCAGCCCATGACGGCGCCGGCTTCGAGCAGCCGATCGTCCATGCCCTCGAACGAACTGATCAGCACGAGGACCGCGAAGGGCGCGGCGAGGATGACGTGCGCGAGGCCGATTCCGACATAGGTGTTGCTGAGGCCGAGCGCGTAGAAGATGCGTGCGACGCCGAGCGCGAAGGTGATCTCGGGGATCATGCGGGGGAACAGGATGGCGCTGAGCAGCGCGCCCTTCATCGGCAAGCGCAGGCGCGCGATCGCCCAGGCGGCGGGAATGCTGAGGATGAGGGACGCCACGGTGGCGATCAGGGCGATGATCGTGGTGTTGAGAAGCACGCCGCCGATGTTGGTCGATTGAGTGGCCCAGACGAACCATTTCAGCGTCCATTGTCCGGGCAGCAGGCGCATGCCGAACCAATCGGCGCCGAACGCCTCCAGCAGGATCATGACGAAGGGGAGGATGATGAACAGCACGAATGCGGTGAGCAGCAGCGCGACCACAGGGGTGCGGATGATGGTGCCGATCCTCACTGGGTCTGGCCCCGGCTGTTGACCCGGCGGTAGGCGAGGACCAGCACCACCTGGATCAGCCCCATGATCACGGCCATGGCGCTGGCCTGCGGCCAATCGAGGAACACGGTGGCGATGGTGTAGATTTTGACGGCGATGGGCTGGTGGTCGCCGCCGGCGATGAGCGGGATGCTGAAGGCGCCGAAGCACTGCAGGAAGACCATGATGGCGCCGGCGGCGAGGCTGGGCTTGAGCAGCGGCAGCACGATCTTGCGGAAGGTGCGCCAGGGGCTTGCGCCCATCACGCGGCCGGCTTCCTCGAGCGACGGATCGATGGCGCCGAGGCCGGACATGAGCACCAGCCCGCCGTAGGGGAAGAACATCCAGACGTAGAACAGCACGATGCCGGGGATGGTGTAGTCGATGCGCAGCGGCTGATTGACGACGTGCAGCACGGCGACGAGGAGGTAGTTCAGCCATCCGGTGCGGTCATAGAGAATGAGCAGGCCGAGCGCGCCGACGAGGGAGGGGATGACGATCGGCAGCATCATGAGGAACTGCAGCGCGCCTTTGCCCCAGAATTGTTTGCGCAGGAGCATGGCGAGGGGGAGGCTGAGGAGCACGGAGAAGACGGTGGCGGCGAGGGCGAGGAAGAGGGTGAGGGCGAGCACCTGCTGGCCCTGACGCTCGGCCAGGAAGGTGGCGTAATTGGCGAGCGTCAGGCCGCCGTCCTTGCCCTGGATGCTTTGGCCGATTGTGTAGGCGAGCGGGATGTAGAAGGCGGCGAAGAGGAAGACGATCAGCGGCAGGACGAGGAGTGCGGCGGCGCGCTGGGTGGTGCGGGCTCCGGGGCGGGTGCGGTTGCATCCTGGATCGCGCTTTAGTTCCCGGAAGCACGGGAGCGTGCCGCGGATTTCGTGCGCCCGCTTGAAGGCGATTGCTTCGTCCGCGCTTCGCGCTCCTCGCAATGACATGGCACGCCTGCTCGACGAGGGATTCGATTCCCCCGCTTTCGCGGGGGTTCCTCGCAATGACATGATAGGCAGCGCTAGTGCGCGATGTAGTCCATCCCGTGCTGCTGGATATAGGTCACCGCTTCGAGGTTGCTGATGCGGATGCTGTGTGACTCGGCCTGATCGACAGGGGGGATTTTCTCCCACACCGAGGCCGGTGCCTGCTTCCAGGCGTTGGTGGCGGGGTATTGGTACATGGTTTCCAGCATGTGGAGCTGGATCGGGGCGGAGAGGAGCAGGTTGATGACCTTGTAGGCGATCTGTTTCTGGGCCTCGGAATCGACTTTGGGCACGGCGAGGAAGGCGTGCGATGCGCCGATGATGTTCACGTCGAGCGGGGCGGCCTTGATGGTGGGCGGCAACTGGCCCTGGGTGGTGCTCCAGAGCGAATAATCCTGCGCGTAGGAGCTCATCCACACCTGTTCCGTCTGAAACTGGTGGAACAGCACGGGGGCGCTGGAGGCGACCGGCTGGGCGAAAGATTTGCTGAACTCGGCGAAGGCATCCCAGGCGGATTTCCAGGCCGGCGAGGTCTGGATTTCGGAGAACGGCTTGCTGAAATCGACGCCGAAGGCGGCGAGGAAGCTGTAGATGAAGGCGCGGCCGCCGCCGGAGCCGGCATCAGGCCGGATCAGGCCGATATGACCGTCGAATTCCTTGCGGCGATCGAAGAACTCCTTCCAGGTCTTCGGCGGCTGCTTCACGAACGCCGAGTTGTAAATCAGGTCGAACTGCGCACGCCAGAAGATCAGGCCTTCGCCGTTCAGTTGCACACCTTCGCTGGTGGCGAGGAATTGCTCCGGGATATCGGCGGCGTTGGGGATTTCCTTGGCATGCGCCGGGATAGAGCGATTCGAGGGCGGCGCCGGTGCGGACCGCGTTCGAGAGATCGAGGTCCTTGAGGAAGAGCAGGGAGAATTCGGGGTGGTCCTGCGACCAGCTTTTCATTTGCAGTTGCAGGGTGGGACCGGAGCCGACGGTGTACTTCACCTTCACGCCGAGCTGCTTCTCGATTTCGGGGATGAGATAGGTGTTCCAGAACGCCTGGAAGTTCGGGCCGGAGACGGTATCGACGACGCTGATGACAGGTGCATCGGCGCGAGCCGTGAGGGGCAGGAGCGCGGCCCCGGTGCCGACGAGAATGGCGCGGCGTGACAGCCGCGGCGTGGATGCGTGCATCGGTGTTTTCCTCCCCGTGGGGTGTAATTCAGCGCCTTTGCGGGGCTGCGTCAATCGTTGCGGGGACGTTTGGTGGAGCGCGGGGCTCGTCTGTGGGGCGTGGTTGTCCGCTAGGTTCCCGCTTTCGCGGGAATGACTGGTGGGGCGGCTGGGGCGTTCAGTAGCTGCGGGGCAGGCCGAGCACGTGTTCCGCAATGTAAGAGAGAACCAGGTTGGTGCTGATCGGCGCGACCTGATAGAGCCGGGCTTCCCGGTATTTGCGTTCGATGTCGTATTCCTCGGCGAAGCCGAAGCCGCCATGGGTCTGGATACAGGCCTCGGCGGCGGCCCATGAGGCATCGGCCGCCAGCATCTTGGCCATGTTGGCTTCTTCGCCGCAGGGCAGGCCGGCTTCGAACTTGCGGCAGCCTTCGTGCATCAGCAGCTCGGCGGCGCGCATCTGCGCATAGGCGCGGGCGATGGGGAACTGGATGCCCTGGTTCTGGCCGATGGGGCGGTTGAACACCCGCCGTTCCTTCGCATAGGCGACGGATTTCGCGGTGAACCACTTGGCGTCGCCGATGCTTTCAGCGGAAATGAGCAGGCGCTCGGCGTTCATGCCGTCGAGGATGTAGCGGAACCCCTTCCCTTCCTGGCCGACCAGGTTCTTCGCCGGCACCACGACGTTGTCGAAAAACACTTCCGTGGAGTTGTGGTTCATCATGGTGCGGATGGGGCGGATGGTCATGCCGTGGCCGACCGCGTCACGCATATCGACGATGAAGGTGGAGAGGCCGTCGGTGCGCGATTTTACTTCGTCCCGCGGCGTGGTGCGGGCGAGGAGCAGCATGAGGTCGGAATACTGCGCGCGGCTGGTCCAGATCTTCTGGCCGTTGACCACGTAGCGGTCGCCGTCGCGGCGGGCGAAGGTGCGCAGGCTGGTGGTATCGGTGCCGCTGGTCGGCTCGGTCACGCCGAAGGCCTGCAGGCGGAGTTCGCCGGTGGCGATCGCGGGAGATAGGTGCGCTTCTGCTCGTCCGAGCCGTACCGCAGGATGGTTCCCATGATGTACATCTGGGCGTGGCAGGCGGCGCCGTTGCAGCCCTCGGCGTGGATCGTCTCGAGGATGGAAGCGGCGGCGGAAAGCGGCAGGCCGGCGCCGCCGTATTCCTCGGGGATGAGCGCGGCGAGATAGCCGGCATCGGTCAGCGCCTTGACGAAGTCGCTGGGGTAGGCGCGCTCCTGGTCCAGCCGGCGCCAGTATTCGCCGGGGAAGCGGGCGCACAGCTTGCGGACCTCCTCGCGGATTTCCGCGTGAAGATTCTGTGGCGCGTGCTGGTCCATGCCGCTGTCCATATCCCGAGGTCCTCCGGAAAACGGGGGGTACGTCGCCCATCGGGAAAACGCCAGCCTGCTTGCTTCGGCGGTTGGCCGGCCAGTAAAGGTGCGGCCGCAACGCTGCGAGCGCCGTCCCACCATGATCTTTCCCGCCGCGGCGCTCGGCCGGCGCCTGCCGAATATCTGGGATATCGCCGCGATCCTGGCGGTTTTCGGGGTGCTGGTGGGCGTGGCGCATGTGGCGGGCGAGACCTTCATGAAGCTCAGCGCGCCGCATGCGGTGACGGTCAGCCTCGATCCGGCGAACCTGCCGATCTACGCGGTCCGCACCACGATGCGGATGTTCGCTGCGCTGGCGGCGTCGTTGATCTTCACGTTCACGTTTGGCACGGCGGCGGGCAAAGGGCGGCGCGCCGCCATCGTGCTGGTGCCGTTGCTCGACATTCTTCAGTCGGTACCGATCCTCGGGTTCCTGAGCTTCACGGTCGTGTTCTTCATGAACCTGTTTCCGGGCCGGGTGCTGGGCCTCGAATTCGCGGCGATTTTCGCGATCTTCACCAGCCAGGCGTGGAACATGGCGTTCAGCCTGTACCAGTCGCTGCGCACGGTTCCGGCCGACCTGCAGGAAGCCGCGCGGAGCTTCCATCTGACGGCGTGGCAGCGGTTTTGGCGGCTGGAGGTGCCGTTCGCGATCCCGGGGCTGGTGTGGAACACCATGATGTCGATGTCGGCCGGCTGGTTTTTCGTGGTCGCATCCGAAGCGGTGAGTGTGGGCGACACGACATGGACGCTGCCGGGCATCGGGTCTTACGTCGCGATCGCGCTGGAGAGGCGCGACCTGGCCGCGGTGGGCTGGGCCATCCTGGCCATGGGCGTGGTGATCCTGCTGTATGATCAGTTGCTGTTCCGGCCGCTGGTCGCGTGGTCCGGGCGGTTCCGGTTCGAGACCACGCCGGGTGCATCGGAGGACGATCCGTGGGTGCTGCGGCTGTTCCGCCGCACGCGCGCGCTGTCATTGGTGCTGGACGCGTGCGGCGCGGGGTTGCGGGCGGCGGGCGGGTGGCCGCTGTCCGTCTCGCTGCCGCGCGCGGTGCCGCGGCCGCCGTCGCGGCTCGCGGATGCGGTGCTGCTCGGGCTGTTGTTCGCGGTTCTGTCGGTTGCCGCGCAACGCATCGCCGGCTTTCTGCCTGGGCATATCACCTGGGCGGAGCTGGGCCACGTGGTCGTGCTGGGCTGCTACACGCTGATCCGGGTGGTGCTGCTGATCGCGATCGCCAGCCTGGTGTGGGTGCCGATCGGGGTGTGGCTGGGCTTGCGGCCGGTGTGGGCCAAGCGTGCGCAGCCCATCGCACAATTTCTCGCGGCGTTCCCGGCGAATCTGCTGTATCCGCCGTTCGTCCTGGGGATCGTGTTCTTTCATCTGACCCGGACATGTGGCTGACGCCGCTGATGATCCTGGGGACCCAGTGGTACATCCTGTTCAATGTGATTGCCGGCGCGGCGGCGTTTCCGGGCGATCTGCGCGAAGCCGCGGCGAGTTTCCGGCTGCGCGGCTGGCTGTGGTGGCGCAAGGTGATGATCCCGGGGATGCTGCCGTACTACGTGACGGGAGCGATCACCGCCTCGGGCGGGTCGTGGAACGCGGCGATCGTGGCGGAGGTGGCGTCGTGGGGGAACAGCAAGCTCGCGGCGCACGGGCTTGGCGCCTACATCGCGCAGGCGACGGCGGCGGGCGCGATGGCCCGGGTGGTGGTGGGCGTGGCGGTGATGTCGCTGTTCGTTCTGCTGCTGAACCGCATGGTGTGGCGGCCGATGTACGAGTATGCCAGCCGTCGCCTTGTTCTAGGTTAGAGCGGTTTTGATGCTGCTGGAAGTCAGGCACTGCCGACAGGCCTACCACAAGGAGGCGAGCGCCGAGCTCGTGGTGCTGGACGATGCCAGCCTTTCGCTGCGCGAAGGGGAGATCGTGGCGCTGCTGGGGCGCTCGGGTTCCGGCAAGTCCACGCTGCTGCGCATCGTCGCGGGCCTGCTGCGGCCCACCGCCGGGGAGGTGTTGTGGCACGGGCGTGCGATCGAGGGCCCTCCGGAAGGCGTGGCGATGGTGTTCCAGAGCTTCGCGCTGTTTCCCTGGCTGACGGTGCGGGAAAATGTGGAGTTGGGGCTGGAGGCGCGCGGCGTGTCGCGGGCGGAGCGGGGCGCGCGGGCGGAGCAGGCGATCGACCTGATCGGGCTGGGGGGGTTCGAGAGCGCGTATCCGAAGGAACTGTCGGGCGGGATGCGCCAGCGCGTCGGCCTGGCGCGCGCACTGGTCGTGCATCCCGACCTGCTTTTGATGGACGAGCCGTTCAGCGCGCTGGATGTGCTGACCGCCGAGACGCTGCGCACCGATCTGATCGATCTGTGGATGGAAGGCAAGTTGCCGCTGAAATCGATGCTGATCGTGACGCACAACATCGAGGAGGCGGTGCTGATGGCGGACCGCATCCTGGTGTTTTCGTCGAATCCCGGGCGGGTCGCGAACGAGATGCGGGTGACGTTTCCGCATCCGCGCAACCGGGTGGATCCGGCGTTCCGCAAGGTGGTCGATGATATCTATGCACTGATGACAAGGCGGCCGGTGCCGGGTCCGATGACGGTCACCGCGGCGACGGCGCCGATCGCAACGCCGCTGCCGCGCGTGGGGACCAATCTGATGGCGGGGTTGTTGGAGACCCTGGCGGGGCCGCCCTATGAGGGCCGCGCCGATCTGCCGGCTCTGGCGGGGTCATTGCAACTGGAACTGGACGATCTGCTGCCGTTGGGCGAGGCGTTGCAGATGCTGCGCTTCGCCGAGGTGGCGGAGGGCGACATCATGCTGACCCCGGCGGGGCGGCGTTTCGCGCAGGCGGATACCGAGGAGCGCAAGCGGCTGTTCGCCGCGGCGCTGATGGCGCATGTGCCGCTGGTGCAGGCGATCCGCCAGGTGCTGGATGAGCGGTGGAACCATCGCGCCTCGGCGGTGCGGTTTCGCGACGAGCTGGAGGATCATATGTCGCCGGATTACGCGGATGCGTCGCTGCGGGTGGCGATCAGTTGGGGGCGGTTCGCGGAGCTTTTCACGTACGATGAGGAGGCGGAGCAGTTCGGGCTGGAGGAGGCGGAGGGGTGATAGTGTCGCTGGTGGGGCGTTCTGAGGGTGTATGCCGGTCGTCGGTGCAGCATGATAATGGCGGCTCGGTGCGGTTCGCCCTGGATTGCCGCGTCGGGCGCTTCGCACCCTCCTCGCAATGACGGCGATGGTCATTCGGCCGCCGTGGCGGCGGGCACTTCTTGCGGGGCGTAGCGCCGCAGGTAGTTGCGTGAGAGGATCTGATAGACCCCTTCGGGGCAGAACAGTTTCGCGGTCAGCGTGCCGATCAGCGAGGTTGCCATCAGCGGCACGATCATGCCGTTGTCCGCGGTCATCTCGGCGACGATGACGAAGGCGGTGATGGGCGCCTGAACCACGCCGGAGAAGTATCCCACCATGCCGAGCAGCACGATGGCGCCGGTGGATGCCCAGGGCACGAGGCGTGCGAGGTCGTAGCCGAGGCCGGCGCCGACGGCGAGGGACGGCGAGAACAGCCCGCCCGGAATGCCGGCGATGGATGAGAGGGTGGTGGCGAGAAATTTCAGCGGGCCGAACAGCCAGGGCAATGACTGGTGCTGATTCAGCACCGCCTTGACATGACTGTAGCCGGTTCCGAATACGGTATCACCTGACACGATACCGCATACCGCGACCAGCAGGCCGCATGCTCCGGCGAACAGGAAGGGATGGCGCTTGAGCAGCGGGCCGATTCCGCCCGGCAGACCTTTGGCCATTTCCACCAGGACGCGGCTGAAAAGGCCGGCCAGGATGCCGCCCACCACGCCGCAGACGGGCACCATGGACCAGCCCGCGGCGGTGCCGAGCACGGCGGAGGTGACGCCGAAATAGGTGTAATTGCCGAGCGCAGCCATCGATACCAGGCCGGCAGCGACGATGGTGCCGATCACCAGCCCGTTGGTGCGTTCGTCGAAGGAGCGGCTCATTTCCTCGATGGCGAAGATCACGCCGGCGAGCGGCGTGTTGAAGGCGGCGGCGATGCCGGCCGCGGCGCCGGCGAGGATCAGGCCGGGCTGGCGTGACGGCCAGAGGCGTCCGGCCGCGAACATGATGGAGGCGCCGACCTGCACGGTTGGTCCCTCGCGGCCGATCGAGGCGCCGCACAGGAGGCCGAACAGGGTGAGGAAGATCTTGCCGATGCCGAGATGCAGGCCGACGAGGCTGCGGCGTTCTTCGTAGCCCCACAGCTTGCGGGCGGCGATGGCCTGGGGGATGCCGCTGCCCTCGGTATTGGGGAAGTAGCGCCGCGTCGTCCATGCGATGGCGACGAAGCCGAGCGGGGTGATGAGGAGCGCGAGCAGGTGCGAAGGGCCGATCAGGCGGGCGAAGCCGCGCTCGGCCCATGAGGCGCCGATCGCCATGACCACGCCGGCAACGCCGACCATGCAGCCGCCGAGCAGAAACAGCATCTGCTGGCGGAGCCGCAGCGACTTCGTCCGCAGTTGGCGAAGCTGTCGTCGGGAGATCAGCCGGGAGCGGAGCCGGCGCACTATTCGATTGGGAGGGCGGGGTCGATTGGAGGTCCGGGGCGGAATCGAACCGCCATACGCGGATTTGCAGTCCGCTGCATCACCACTCTGCCACCGGACCCCGACACCTGGGCCGCATATACGCAGCGCGACCCGCGTCCGGCAAGATCAGCGGAGCCTGCGGCGCGCTTCTGCCAGGCATGCCTGGTAGTCGGCGAGGCAGCCTCCGGCCATCCACCAGTCGCGGACATCGCGGAGCATGGCGCCGATGCGGGGGCCTTCGGGCACGCCGAGCGCGACGATGTCGCGGCCGGAGAGCGGAAAGGCCGGGCGGGGCATCGCCAGCCGCGCGCGCAGCATTCCCCAAGCCGGGCTGCCGTCGTCGGCGAGCCAGGTGCGGCCGATCAGGCAGTCCGCCGGTTCATCGGCCAGCAGTCGGCGCAGCGCCGGATCGTCATCTTGCGGACGAGGCACGGGGCCCGTGCGCCAGCCGGCGATGACATCATGCTCGTGCGCCGAGAGGCGCAGCCGGTCCGCGACGGCATCCGCATCGCCGGTGATCAGAGCCGATGCGCGGAGTAACGGGTCCGTCGGCGCACCGGCGCGTATCAGGCGTTCGAGTGCATCGGGATCGGCGCCTTCGGGAAGAACCGCTTGGAGCACGCCAAGCGCGGCCATCAAGCGGACCGCGCCCGAGGGATCGGGTGCCGACAGGATACGCTTCAGTTCACTCCACACGCGCTCGGCGGAGAGGCGGCCGAACCCGGCGGCGCCTGCCCGTAAAGCCGATGCGGTCGGTTCGTCAGGCAGTTCGCCGCCGTATCGCGCGAAGAAGCGGAAGAAGCGCAAGACACGGAGGTAATCCTCGGTGATGCGGGCGGCCGGGTCGCCGACGAACCGCACGCGCCCGGCGCGCAGATCGCCGATGCCGCCGAAATAGTCGAATACCGCGCCGTCTTCGCGCGAGCGACAGGGCGTTGATGGTGAAATCCCGCCGGGCTGCGTCCGCCCGCCAGTCCGCGGTGAATTCCACAACAGCGTGCCGTCCGTCGGTTTCGATATCCCGGCGCAGCGTGGTGATCTCGATCGGACCGTGCGGCGTCACTGCCGTGACGGTGCCGTGCGCGATGCCCGTGGGCACGCAGCGCAGCCCCGCGGCCTGCAGCCGGCGCACCACATCTTCGGGCGGAAGCGGCGAGCCGACGTCGATATCCGCGATTGCGACGCCGGCCAGCGTGTCGCGCACCGCGCCGCCGACCACCCGGGCGCCGGGCAGGACGCGCAGCACGCGCGCCACGTCGCGTTCGGCGAGGAACGCCGGCGGCGGGAGCCGCAAGGCCGGCGTGTCACCCGGCATCGCCACCGCGCAGCCGGCGTGCCAGGTGCACCATGATGGCGGCCGTGGCACCCCAAATGTAATGCCGGGGATGCGGCCACATCCAGACGTCGCGCATCACGCCGTTGCGCTCCGCTCGCTCGCGGCGGGGGGCGGCCGGGTCGAGCAGGGTGTCGAGGGGAAACTCGAAGACGGCTTCGACCTCGCAGGGGGATGCGGTCAGGTGGAGGCCCGGCGGGAGGATGCCGATGACGGGGGTGATACGAAATCCGGTGCCGGTGATGAAGTCGCCGGTGAGGCCGAGCACATCGACATCGGCGGGCCGCAAGCCGATTTCCTCCTGTGCTTCGCGCAACGCGGCGGCGGTCGCGTTGCGATCCTCGGGGTCGATCCGTCCGCCGGGAAAGCTGACCTGGCCGGCGTGGCGGCGCAGCCGCTCGTTGCGCTTGGTGAGGAGCAAGGACGGTGGCGCGCCGGCGACGAACGGGACCAGCACCGCGGCGGCAACGGGCGGATCGGGCAAGGCGATCAGCAGCTCTCCGCCACCGACCAGACGCCCAGGCTGTTCGCTGCGCAGGACGTCGGCCAGACGCCGGCGCAACGTGGCTTCGTCCACTGTCGGAGCGCTAGTCCTGTCCGGGGGGCAATTCGCCGAGGGGGAAGAACATCCCGCTCGACCACACGCCGAGCATGCGTCGGCAACCCACCATCTGCGACACGCCGAGGGCGACCAACTCGTAGTACACCGCGCGGTTGATGCGAGCCTCCACATTCAAGTGCCCGCGTCCGGGCCGCACCACCACGTACGGGGTGGCTCGCAGGTCAGCAAATCATGCGCCACCCGGATCGGGTGCTCGGGACCCGCGGTGATGACCTGATCGACATTGGTACAAAACGACAGCACCTGGCGCCGTCCGTCGCCGGTGAAGTCGAGTTCCACGGCAGTGAAGGGCGCGTCCTCCACCTCGATGGTGCCGCGTTCGGCGGGGGTTTCCAGCACGAACCTGCCGTCCTCATCGCGCTGCAGCACACTGGCGAACAGGCAGACGAGTTCCTTGCGGCCGATGGGCGAGCCGCGGTACAGCCACGTGCCGTCACGCTTGATGAGGAACGGCAGCGCGCCGCAATCGACCGGAACTCGGCGAGGCCTGATGGTTCCGGGATTGCCGCGGGCCAACGGAGGGGTCACGGCCGGGGTCATCGCCGCCGCATTCGCCCCTGCCAGATCGATCAGCGGCCCGGGCGCGCCGGCGTTGTTCACGTCTTCGTCTCCTTGCCCTGGGACGGTGCTTGCCAGCGCGATATAGGTAGCCTCCCCCAGCGAGGAAAAGTGCATACTGTCTTCTTCGTCGCGGAAATCGCATGTGGAGACCTGAATGACAGCCAGCATGGCGGCGGCGGCCCAAATCGGACCGCATCTTTCGGGCCACCCGGCTGTCGCCGAGGTGGAGGCGCTGGGAGCCCGCATCGCGCTGGTGCGCTCGGCGGTTGGCCGCATCATCTTCGGCCAGCAGGACGTGGTGGATCAGACGCTGATCACGCTGCTCTGCGGCGGGCACGTGCTGCTGGTGGGCCTGCCAGGGCTGGGGAAGAGCCGGCTGGTGGAAACGCTGGGCGTGGTGCTGGGCCTGGGGACCAAGCGCATCCAGTTCACGCCGGACCTGATGCCGGCCGACATCGTCGGCAGCGAAGTGCTGGACGAGCAGCAGGGCCGCCGCAGCTTCCGCTTCGTGCCCGGCCCGGTGTTCTGCCAGTTGCTGATGGCGGATGAAATCAACCGCGCCAGCCCGCGCACCCAGTCGGCGCTGCTGCAGGCCATGCAGGAGCGCCGGGTGGCCGCCGGCGGAACCGAGCATCCGTTGCCGCGCCCCTTTCATGTGCTGGCGACGCAAAACCCGATCGAACAGGAAGGCACCTATCCCCTCCCCGAAGCCCAGCTCGACCGTTTCCTGCTCCAGGTCGATGTCGGCTACCCCGACCTTGCCGCGGAACGCACCATGCTTCTGGCGACCACGGGCGCCATCGAGGACCGGCCCTCACCGGTGATGGGACCGGAGGATCTGCTCGCCGCGCAGACCCTGCTGCGGCGTGTTCCTGTCGGTGAGTCGGTGGTGGAGGCGATCCTATCGCTGGTGCGGTCAGCCCGGCCGGACCCGCCGCCGAGGAGTCCATCCGGCGCAACATCTCGTGGGGTCCGGGGCCGCGCGCCTCGCAGGCGCTGATGCTGGCCTGCCGTGCCCGCGCGCTGCTGGAGGGACGGCTGGCGCCCAGTATCGATGACGTCGCGGCGCTGGCGCGCCCGGTGCTGCGCCACCGCATGGCGCTGACGTTCTCGGCCCGGGCGGACGGCGTGGTGCTGGAACAGGTGATTGACGGGTTGGTGGAACGCCTTGGCTGAAGCGGCTCCGCGTACGTTTACCAGAGAGGGCGCCAGACAGGGCGCCAGACAGGCCGAAGCGCTTGCGGCCCGCCTGCCGCCGCTGCTGGTCGCCGCCGAGCGTGTCGCTGCTACCGTGGCTCAAGGGGTGCACGGACGGCGGCGCGTGGGGTCGGGCGACAGCTTCTGGCAGTTCCGTCCGTTCGTGGCCGGAGACCCGATCAGCCGGATAGACTGGCGGCAATCGGCCAAGTCGGGCCGGCCGGACCCGCATGGCTGGTTCCTGCGCGAGACGGAATGGGAAGCGGCGCAGACCGTCTGTCTGTGGATGGACTCCTCTGCGTCGATGCGCTGGCGCTCGGCCGCCGCTCCGGTGGAGAAGCAGGAGCGGGCGGCGCAACTGACACTCGCGCTCGCGTCGCTGCTGCTGCGCGGCGGCGAGCGGATTCGGCTGATTGCTGATCCGGCTCGCGCATTCACCGGCCGCGGCGGGCTGGAGCGGCTGGCCGAGGCGCTGCTCGGCAGCGGCGACGGCGCCGGGCTGCCGCCTGAGACGCCCTTGCCGCGGCATGCGCGGGTCGTGCTGTTCTCTGATTTTCTCGCGCCGATCGAGGAGATCCAGGCCATGATGTCGCGGCTGGCGGGCATTCCCGTCACCGCCTGCCTGCTGCAGATCCTCGATCCGGCGGAGGTGGCGCTGCCGTACAGCGGACGCATTCGCTTTCGCGGACTGGAACGGGAGGGCGAAGCGCTGGTGCCGCGGGTGGAGAACATCCGTGACGCCTATGCAAGCCGGCTGAGGGCGCAGCAGGAGACGATCCGCGCCTTGTGCATCGCCGGAGGGTTCGGCTTTGCCGTGCATCGCACGGATCAGCCCGCCGAAACGGCTTTGCTCGGACTTTTCACTTCGCTGTCGGATCGATGATCTTCGCCGCGCCCTGGGTCCTGATCGCGCTCACGTCCTTGCCGCTTCTGTGGTGGCTGCTGCGTGTCACGCCGCCGGCGCCGCGGCGCGAGAGCTTTCCCGCGATCCGGCTGCTTCTGGGCCTGAAGGCCAAGGAGGAGACGCCGGCGCGCACGCCGATCTGGCTGCTGATCCTGCGGGTGTGCGCGGCGGCGCTGGTGATCGTTGCACTGGCCGGGCCGGTGCTGGCGCCCGGCAGTGCGCTGCCGGGACGCGGGCCGGTGCTGCTGGTGATGGACAATGGCTGGGCGGCGGCGCCGGATTGGCCGCGCCGGGTCCAGGCGGCCAACCTGGTGCTGGACCGCGCGGCGCGCGCCGGCCGGTCCACCGCGCTGCTGGCCACCGCGGCCGATGAGACCGGCGCCGGCCCCGCGATCACGCCGCTGATGCCGGCGGACGATCTGCGCGCACGCATCGGCGCGCTGCGGCCGCGGGCTTGGCCGGCGGACCGGCAGGCGGCAACCAGGGCGCTCACCGGCTTCGATCACGCCGGGAAGCATCGGTGGTTTATCTGGCCGACGGGATGACCGATGGGGCGGGCTTCGAGGGCTTCGCCCAGGCGATGTCGCACGCCGGCGGGGTCACGGAAATCTGCTGCGACGCGCAGCCGGCGCGGCTGCTGCTGCCCGCCGAGGGCAAGGGCGATCAGTTGGTGGTGCGGGTGGCGCAGCTTCCGCACCCCGCGGCAACGCAGATCAATGTGCTGGCGCAGACCGGTGACGGACGCAGCCTGGCCCAGGCGGTGGTTGCGATTCCCGCCGGGCAATCGGTGGGCAGCGGCAGCATGACCCTGCCGCCCGAGTTGCGCAACCGGCTGACGCGGCTGCAGATCGCCGGGGCGTCCTCGGCCGGGGCGGTGGTGCTGCTGGATGAAAGCTGGCGGCGGCGCCCGGTCGGGCTTGCGGCGGCCAACCCCGATGCGGCGAATACACCGTTCACCGGGCGGCTCTATTATCTGCAACGGGCGCTCGGGCCGTTCACCGATGTACGGGAGGCCGGGCTGAACCAGCTTCTGCGCGCCGATGTGTCGGTGATTGTGTTGGCCGACGAGACGCTGCCCGATGGGGCGCAGCGCGATGCGCTGGCGGATTGGGTGAAGCAGGGCGGGCTGCTGCTGCGCTTTGCCGGCCCGAGCCTGGCGGCGGCGGATCAGACAGGCGACGAGCTGATGCCGGTGAAGCTGCTGTCAGGGGACCGGCAGCTCGGCGGTGCCCTGTCCTGGAGCAAGCCGGCGCATCTCGCGCCGTTCGCCCCGTCATCGCCGTTCGCCGGACTGAGCGTGCCGGCGGATGTGACGGTGAGCCGGCAGGTGCTGGCGGAGCCATCGCCGACGCTGGGCGCGCACACCTGGGCCACGCTGACCGACGGCACGCCGCTGGTCACCGCCGCCTCGCTCGGGCGCGGGCAAGTGGTTCTGTTCCACGTCACCGCGAATGACGACTGGTCCAACCTGCCGCTGTCGGGCCTTTTCGTGGATATGCTGCGGCGGGTGGTGAGCCTGTCGGCGGGGGTAAAGCCGGCCGCGGGCAACGCGGTGCTCGCGCCGGTGCAGACCCTGGATGGCTATGGCGTGCTGTCGGCGCCGCCGCCGGCCGCGAGCGGCCTTGCGGCTGACAAGTTCGCCTCCACGCCGGTCTCGCCGGCGCACCCGCCCGGTTTGTATGGGCCGGAGAACGGGCGCCAGGCGCTCAATCTTTCGACCATGGCGGCGCTGCCGCAGGCCGCCCCGATCATCAGCGGGGCGCGGCGCGAGAGCTACAGCGCGGTGGCCCCGGAACGCGCCCTCGGCCCGCTGCTGCTCACCGCCGCGCTGATCCTGCTCGCCGCCGATCTGCTGATTTCGCTGCTCATGCGGGGGCTGATGCGGCCGGCGGCGGCGGGACGGATCGCCGCGGGCCTGCTGCTGATTGCATCGATGTCGAATGCCCAGGCGCAACTGCCGCGGCAGGACAATCCGGCGCTGGGCACCCGGCTTGGCTACATCCTGACGGGCGACGAGCAGGCGGACAGCGTTTCCCGCCAGGGGCTGGAGGGCCTGTCGGATTACGTCAATAGCCGCACGGCGGCGACGCTGTATGAGCCGGACGGCGTGCAGCCGGGCAAGACCGATCTGAGCTTCTATCCGCTGCTGTATTGGCCGATCACCGCGGACGCCCCGGCGCTGGCGCCGGGCGCCGCGCAGTCCTTGAACGACTTCATGAGCCGCGGCGGCATCCTGCTGATCGACACGTCCTCGGGCGCGCCGGGCGCGGGGCTGGAGGGCGGCGATGATGCGCTGCTGCGGCGGGCGACGGCGGGGTTGCGCATTCCGCCGTTGACGCCGCTCGATATCGATCACGTGCTGGCCCGCACGTTCTATCTGCTGCGCGACTACCCCGGCCGCTACGACGGCGGCACGGTGTGGGTGCAGGAGGGCGAGGACCGCGGCAATGACGACGTCAGTCCGGTGATCATCGGCGGCAACGACTGGGCGGCGGCGTGGGCCGCCGATCCGGACGGGCGCCATCCCTACGCGGTGATGCCCGGCGGCGAGCGGCAGCGGACTCTGGCCTACCGGTTCGGCGTGAACGTGGTGATGTACGCGCTGACCGGTAACTACAAAGGAGACCAGGTCCACGTGAAGGCCATCCTCCAGCGGCTTGGCCAATAGATGCCGCTGCACCAGGCGATCAGCGCAGTGCGCTTCGAGACACTGATTCCGCTGTGGGGTCTGATCGCGCTTAGCGTGTTGTGTGTCGTGGCGGTTGCCGTCGCGCTGCTGCGCCGGGCGCGTGGCGCGTTGCTGCGCGCTGCTGCCTTCGCGGTTCTGCTGCTCTGGCTGGCCGGGCCGCGGCTGGTGCAGGAGACGCAGCAGGGTCTGTCCGACATCGGCCTCTTGGTGGTGGACCAGACCGCGTCGATGCAGGTGGGCAACCGTGCCGCGCTGGCGAACGCCGCGCGCGCGGCCATTGCACATGACGCGGCAGGCTTGCCCGGGCTGGAACTGCGCACCATTACCGTGCCGGAGGCGGGCAATGCCGGCACCCGCCTGTTCGGGGCGATCGGCCAGGCGCTGGCTGATATCCCGCGCAGCCGCTTCGCCGGCACCATCGCCATCACTGACGGCCAGGTGCACGATATCCCGACAGACAAGAACGCCTCGCCGGGCGGTGCGCCGCTGAATGTGCTGATCCCCGCCAAGGGCGAGGAGGCGGACCGGCGCATCCGCATCATCGAGGCGCCTGGCTACGGCATCGTCGGCAAGACCGTGACGCTGCGCTTCGCGGTGGATGATCTCGGCGCCCGGGATGGCGGGCGGGCGGCGCGCGTGACGATCCGCCGCGACGGCGAACAGCCGGTGGTGGAGAGCGTGCCGGTGGGCGAGCCGCAGACCTTCGACGTGCCGATCACGCGGGAGGGTCCATCGGTGGTCGAGATCGCCGCCGACCAATTGCCCGGCGAAGTGTCGCTGCTGAACAACCGCGCGGTGGTGGAGATCAACGGGGTGCGCGACCGGCTGCGGGTGCTGCTGATTTCCGGCGAGCCGCATCCTGGCGAGCGTACCTGGCGGCGGCTGCTGAAGGCGGACCCGTCGGTCGATCTGGTGCACTTCACCATCCTGCGGCCGCCGGAGAAGGATGACCTGACGCCGCTGAGCGAGCTGTCGCTGATCGCGTTTCCGGTGCGCGAGCTGTTTCAGCAGAAAATAAGCCAGTTCGACCTGATCATCCTGGACCGCTTCCAGAACACCGGCCTGCTGCCACAGCCGTATCTGGAGAACATCGCGCAATATGTGCGCAACGGCGGCGCGCTGCTGCTGTCGGTCGGGCCGGAGTTCTCCGGCCAGACCAGCCTGTATGACACGCCGCTGGGCGAGGTGCTGCCGGCCGGGCCGGCGCCCGACAATGCGGTGGTGGACGGGCGGTTTCAGCCGGTGGTGACCGCGCTGGGTGAGCGCGACCCGGTGACAGCCGGACTGGCCGGGGAAAATCCACCTGACACGGCAGACGCCAAGCCGACAGACTTAAAGCCCACATGGGGCCCGTGGTATCGCCGCATCCTGGCCTCGCGAGGTGCACGGCCAGGTGCTGATGAGCGGTCCGGACGGCGAGCCGCTGCTGGTGATGGACCGGGTCGGCCAGGGCCGCACCGCGCTGCTGCTGTCCGACCAGATCTGGCTGTGGGCGCGCGGCCATGACGGCGGCGGACCGCAGGCCGAACTGCTGCGCCGCATTGCGCACTGGCTGATGAAAGAGCCGGACCTGGAGGAGAATGCCATCACGGCGCGGGTGCAGAACGGGTCGCTGACGATCGAGCGCCGTTCGATCTCGGCCTATCCGCCGCCCCAGGTCACGGTGACCGATCCGGACGGCAAGGAGCAGACGGTGAAGCTGACGCCGGCCGGACCGGGACGCTGGCGCGCCAGCTTGCCGGCCACGATGCCCGGGGTCTGGCGGGTGACGAACGGGCCGTTGAGCGCGTTTGCCGCGGCGGGGGCCGCCAACCCGGAGGAGATCGCCGATCTGCGCGCCACCGCCACCAAACTGCAGCCGATGGCCGAAGCGTCCGGCGGCGGGGTGCACTGGCTGGAGGACCGGACGGGCCACGCGGTGATCCCGGAGCTTCGCCGCACGGCCCCGGATCGTGCCGCGTCGGGCGATGACTGGGTCGGGCTGCAGCGCCGCGATGACCACCTGGTGACCGGCGTCGCGTCACTGCGGCTTCTCCCGGCGTGGGCTGCCCTGCCGCTGATGCTCGGCCTGCTGATCGTGACGTGGCGGCGCGAAGGGACCTGACGGTGTTCGGACCTTTTCGCGTGTTCCAGGGCCTGGATCGCCACAGTTGGCGGCCCGGACCGTCTTCCCCCTCGCCGCTCGGCCCGACGGTGGCGCTGATCGGGTTCGTCGGGCTGTGTCTTCTGGCGGGCGGGGCGGGTGCGGCGCTGACCTCGCGATCCGTCGGAGTCGTGGTATGCCGCGTTGCAGAAACCGCCGCTGACACCGCCGAAGCAGGTGTTCGGACCGGTGTGGGGCGTGTTGTACGTCATGATGGGCGTGTCGGGCTGGCTGGTGTGGCGGCGCTGCGGCGGGTCTCGCCCACTGCGGTTGTGGGGCTGGCAATTAGCACTGAACGCAGCCTGGGCGCCGGTTTTCTTTCGCCTGCGCAATCCTTTGCTCGCCCTGGCGGTGCTGATCACGCTGGCGGGGGTGGTGTTGCAAACAATCCGCAGCTTCTGGAATGTGCATCGGCCGGCGGCACTGTTGATGACGCCCTATGCCGCCTGGACGCTTTTTGCGCTATATTTGAGTGTAGGATTCTTTTTGTTGAATCCGTTCCAGGGCTGACAGGATTGCCATGCGATATGACTTCTTCAACCCGGTTTCCGGATTTGCGTTGGGCGTGAGCCTGTTGCTGGCGTCTGGGCCGGCGTGGGCGCAACTGACGGATCCGGCCAGCGGCAACTTCGGCGGGCTGCACGGCGCACCGAGTATCGGCGGCAGTGATGCGACGCCGGCGTTCCGCCGGCCCGCCGCGCCGCCTCCGGCCGGGCTGCCGGGGGCACAGAGCCAGCCGAACACCGCGGCGCTGCCCAGCACGCCGCCGGCGATGCTGGACCCGACGGAGGAACTGTTCGACGCGATCAACCGCGGTGACCTGACGGCAGCACGTGACGCGGTCAGCCGCGGGGCCGACGTGAATGGTGAGAACGAGCTGGGGCTGACCCCGGTGCAGGTCTCGGTCGATCTGGGGCACAACGACATCACGTTCCTGCTGCTATCGAACGGTGCCGGCCGTGCTTCGGGCGGCCCGCCCGGCGCGAAGCTGGCGCCGTCCGGCAACCAGTTGCTCACCGGGGGCAAGGCCGGCGGGCGCAGCGCGGCGGCACGGGCTGAGAAGCCGGCGCGCGTCGCGCATGTGCGGGTGACCGAGAAGGTGCCTGCCGCGGATCGCCAGTTGCCGCGGCTCTATGCCAATGACGGCGGATCGCCGATCCCGAACGCGGGTTTTCTTGGGTTCGACCAGACGCGGTAGGGAGTTCTCGGGTGGTCCGTGGCGCATGGTAGCCGCTGGGTTCCCGATTGCGCAGGAATGACGAGGGGCGGGTTGTGCGGTATCACACGACCTGATTGCGCAGGGTTGTCTCGCCGCGCCAGAGGCGATCGAGATTTTCGAGCAGGATGTCGATGACGTTGTCTTCGTAGCGGCGGGTTTCGCCGGCGGTGTGGGGCGTGATCAGTACGTTCGGCATGGTCCAGAGGGGTGACGGCTCGGGCAGCGGTTCTTCGACGGTCGTATCCAGTGCCGCGCCGGCGATGCGGCCCTGTTGCAGCGCCGCGATCAGCGCCGGCTCATCGACGCAGCGGCCGCGGGCGACGTTGATCAGGTAGGCCGAGCGCTGCATGCGCCCGAGCGTGTCGGCGTTGATCAGCCGTCTCGGTCTGCGGCGTGAGCGGGCAGGTCAGCGCGACGTAATCGGCCTCGGCGATCAGCTTCGGCAGGGCGTCCAGTCCCGCCACGTGATCGGCCGCGCCGGCTCCGGCGGCGGGATCGCGGCGAATGCCGAGCACCCGCATGTCGAACGCCTTGGCGAGTTGCGCCAGACGGCCGCCGATGCGGCCGAGGCCGACGATGAGCAGCGTCTTGCCGCCGAGTTCGTCCTCGCGTTGGGTCAGGTCGCTGATCATGCCGCGCCAGAGGCGGCGGGCCTGGTTGTCGCGCGCCTCGGGCAGGCGGCGGGCGAGCGAGAGGATGAGCGACATGGCATGTTCCGACACTGCGCGGGCGTTGACGCCGGCGGCGCTCGCCAGGCGGATGCCGCGCGCGGCCAGCTTGTCGCGGTCGTATTGATCGATGCCGGCGCTGATCGACTGGATGAAGCGCAGGCGCGGGGCACGCTCGATCAGCTCGTTGCGCCACATCATGGAGACGGAGACGACGTCGGCTTCGGCGATGCGGGATTCAAGCTCCGGCAATGCGTTCACCTGAAAGCATCGAATGCCGGTGTTGCGGGCGTCGAAGCGCGCCTGCATCTGGTAGGCGACATGGGCGAAGCAGATGGTCAGTTGGTCCTTGGCTGGCAGCATGGTGGTTCCCCGGAGCGTCGAGGTGCATGGTGCACCGCGCGGCGGGGGGCGCAAGGTTTGCGGGTTGGGCGCTTGACGCAGGTTTGCGCCTCCGGCGCGTGGGCCGCTAAGGTTGGCGGCAACACTGAGGAGCGCCCGAGATCATGAGCGGGGACGATTGCCTGGCCGGCGTGCGCGTGCTGGACCTGACGCAGTTCGAGGCGGGTCCGTCCTGCACCGAGGCGCTGGCCTGGCTGGGCGCCGAGGTGGTGAAGGTGGAAAATCCCCGGCACGGCGATCCGGGACGCAATATCAATCCGCCGCCGGGGGCCGATGCGCACTACTTCCTGCAGTATAACGCGAACAAGAAGTCGTTGACGGTCGATCTGAAACAGCCGGCGGGACTTGCGCTGGTGCAGGAACTCGCGGACCGGGCGGATGTTTTTGCCGAGAATTTCGCGCCTGGGGCGATCGAGCGGCTGGGGTTGGGACCGGAGGTGCTGCGGGGACGCAATCCTCGGCTGATCTATGCCCAGGTGAAGGGGTTCGGCGCGGGTTCGCCGTTCGAGAACAACCTGGCGTTCGACATGATCGCGCAGGCCTGCGGCGGCACGATGTCGATCACCGGCGAGCCGGATGGTCCGCCGCTGAAGCCGGGGGCGACGATCGGCGACACCGGGACGGGGATGCTGCTGGCGATTTCAATTCTCGGCGCGCTGTACCGGCGGACGCGCACCGGAGCGGGCGAGCACATCCAGGTGGCGATGCAGGACGCGATGTTTCAGTATATCCGCGGGGCGTTCGCGACCCAGACGCGCACCGGCGCGCCGGCGCACCGTGCCGGGTCGGGCAGCGTGCTGTCGAAGAATCCGCCGATGGGGACATATCCGTGCAAGGGCGGCGGTCCGAATGATTACGTCTATGTCTATACCAGCCGGGCCAATCCCGAGCACTGGCGGCGGCTGTTATCGGTGATCGGGCGCGAGGAGCTGATCGGCGATGAGCGTTATGCGACGCCGGATGCGCGGCGGGAGCGCGAGGCCGAGGTGGACGAGATGGTGAGCGCCTGGACTCGCCGGCACGACAAGCACGAGGCGATGCGCATCATCGGCACGGCCGGCATTCCCGCGGGCGCGGTGCTGGATACTGCCGAGCTGCTGCACGACCCGAGTTTTGCGGAGCGCGGCATCGTGCAGACCGTGCAGCATCCCACGGCCGGGGAATACACGATGCCGAGCTGGCCGGTGCGGTTTTCGGGACGGCCGCCCACTCTGAAGCCGGCGCCGTTGCTCGGCGAGCATACGGATGATGTGCTTGCGCACTGGCTGGGGCTGGATCGCGACCGGATCGGCACGCTGCGCCAGCAGAAGATCGTCGGATCATAGCTTTATGTTCAGTGGCCTGCTGATCCCTTCCGTTCGCCGCGGAATGCGGCGAACTTCAGGGGCAGGACACCAGCGGAGGACAGCATGGCGGAACTGACCGGATCGGAGATCCTCGCGAAGTGCCTGAAGAAGGAGGGTGTGGAGCACCTGTTCTTCATCATGGGCGGACCGATGCTGCTGGCGGAGGCGACCTGCATCAAGGAAGGCATCCGCATGATCGACGTGCGGCACGAGCAGGCGGCGGCGTTCATGGCTCAGGCGTATAGTCGGTTGCTGCAGAAACCGTCCGCCTGCATGGCGGCGAGCGGTCCGGGCGTGACCAACCTGGTGACCGGCGTGGCGAATGCGCTGATCGATTGCTGCCCGGTGGTGGCGATCGGCGGGTCGTCCCCCATCAGCCAGTTCGGGCGGCAGGTGTTCCAGGAGATCGATCAGATGGCGATCATGCGCGGTTGCGTGAAATACGCCGATCGCATCCACAACCTGAAGCGCATTCCGCAGCAGGTGAACTTCGCGTTCCAGAAATCGATGGCTGGCAAGCCGGGGCCGGTTTATCTCGATTTTCCGGGCGACGTTCTGTACCAGAAGATCGACGAGAGCGCGGTGGATTGGAGTTTTGCGGGGCGGCCGATTTTGGAGTCCCGGCCGCTGGGGAATCCGCAGATGGTGGCGAAGCTGGTGGATGCGCTGGCTGGTGCGAAGCAGCCCATTATCGTATCGGGCAGCGGGGTGATCTGGTCGCGTGCATGGCCGGAGATGGCGGCGCTGGTCGAGAAGATCGGCATTCCGTTCTACACCACGCCGCAGGGGCGCGGCGTTCTGCCGGACGATCATCCCTGTTCGTATCTTTCGATGCGCAGCACGGCGTTCCGCGATGCCGACCTGATCGTAGTGCTGGGCACGCGGATGAACTACATCATCGGTCATGCGGCGCCGCCGCGTTTCGGCGCGAATGCCACGATCGCGCGGATCGATATCGATCCGGAGGAGATCGCGGCGGCGGCTCGGTACGTCGATATCCCGGTGGTGGGCGACTGCAAGATGGTGTTGCAGCAGGTGCTGGAGGGGATCGGCGCGCGGATCACGACCGATACATACAAGGCCTGGCGGCAGAAGCTGGCGGAGGGCGAGGCGGCGAAGCGTGCCAGCGCGGGTGCGAATAAGTACGCCGAGGATGGCGACATCCATCCGGTGCGGCTGCTGGAGGAGATCAGGAACTTCGCCGACCGTGACGCGATCCTGTGCGTCGATGGACAGGAGACGCTGAATTTCGGGCGGCAGACGATGCCGACTTTCGCGCCGGGGCATCGGCTGAACTCGGGTCCGTTCGGCACGATGGGGGTGGGGCTGCCGTTCGGTGTGGGTGCGAAGATCGCGCGGCCCGACGCACAGGTGATCGTGGTGCACGGGGACGGGTCGTTCGGGTTGAACGCGATGGAGCTGGATACGGCAGTGCGGCACAAGGTGCCGATCCTGGTGGTGATCAGCCTGAACGGCGGATGGACGGCGGACCCGAAGCGGGAGAAGCCGGGGCGGGATCTTGGTTACACGCGGTTCGATAAGATGGGCGAGGCGCTGGGGTGTTACGGGGAGTATGTCGAGCGGCCGGAGGATATCCGCCCGGCGCTGGAGCGCGCGCAGCGGAAGGTGGATGAGGGGATGGTGGCGGTGGTGAACGTGAAGACGGATTATCGCGCGCGGTATGCCGGGGCGGCGTTCAGCGATTATTCGACGTAGCTCTTTCGCTTCAGCATCCGGTTCACGCGGCGAAGCGCGGTCACTCTGTGCCTTGCACTTCTCTGCGACCGGCTACTCGTGCGTCACCGGACTCGGGGAACGCAAGAGGTGGAGGCCTGGATTGACAGTTGGGGCACGCCCAACGAGTTGCCTCGACCGGAGCCACGGAAATAGTTGATCGGGCTTGGCGGCTACTTGTTGCCCCGGAAGCTATCGACGACATGCTGGAAATAGGCAGGTGGCAAATGCAGCATCTCGGGTACCGGATACTAGTGCGGCAGCGGAGGCGCGGAGTTACGCAGGTGGCTCAACCCGACAGCACTTTTATATGCCCTTCTCGCGGCGCCTCGGCGGGCCGGACCCACAACAATCTTTACATCGCGGCCGAGGCGCGTCAGGCAACTCAGCATCTTGGCTTCGCTGATTCCTCGGAACTGCCCGCGCAACAGGCCGGAGAGCTTCGGTTGTGGCAGACCGGTGATGTTGGCAGCCTCGACCTGCGTCAGTCGGCGACGTTTGATAATTTCGCCTATTTTGGTGGCAAGCTGGGCCTTAAACAGCATTTCGTCAGCGTCCGGCCGGCCCAGGTCGGCATAGACATTCACGCTGCCTTCCTCGATCTCCGTTTCTGTCACCGTGATCCTCCTGCGGCGTGCGCCTCTGCGAACTTGAACCGGCTGGCGATCAGAGCGAGATCGGGCTTCGGTGTGGCGATCCCTCTTGTTGCCTTTTTCTGAAAGCAGTGAAGAACGTAGATCGCGGCTGGGAATTTCACCGTATAGACGGCGCGGTACGTATCACCCTGCCAGTTTTCCACGACTTCCAGCACCGCCGCTGATCCGTAACCTTTCAGTGGTTTGGCTTGCTCGTGCTTCGAGCCGGCTTGGGCCAGGTGGAGGGCGTATCCGAACACGTCCCGAACCTCTTCCGGCATCTTCAACAGATCCTTCTTGCTGCTTCCGACCCAGACGAGTGGTTTGACGACGTACGTGTTTGCCACGGGTCCATTATACCCATATAGATATAGCGGGCAGGCTCGGCAAGCGATCGCGCCGCGCGCTACTGCGTCGCCGGCGCCACGTCCTGCAGCCGCTTTTCCGCCATCGGGCGCCAGGGCGCGCGCGGATCGCCTTCCGCCAGCGCGCGCTTGAACAGCCGCTCGGCTTCCGGCGTGACCGCGCCGTTGGCTTCGCTGATCGCTTCTGCCGTTTCCACCGCCAGTGTCGGATCGAAGCGCGCGTCCAGCGCGGTCTTCCACGCCTGGGCCGCTTCGCTCATGTCGCCCAACCGCGCCTCGGCATTGCCCAGCAGGATGAAGCCCTCCCGCGCCTTGTCGGTTTTCGGATCCAGCGTCTTCAGCACGCCCTTGAGTTCGTCGATCAGTTCCGCCTCTTGGTGCACCCGCTGCTCCATCGCGGCCATGCGCGCCTTCAGCGGCATGGCGGGCAGTTCCGGCGATCCGCCCACCAGGTAGAGCAGCAGCGCGGCGCAGGGCACCATGACCAGCGCCGCAAGGATGCCGGCACGCGAGGAGGCAGCGGTGCGCGTCTCGGCCATATCCGCCGCGGCGAGCAATCGGCGCTGCACTTCCAGCACCGCCGCTTCATGCTCGCGCACGCCGATGCGACCCTCCGCCAGTTCGCGTTCCAGCTCCACCAGTTGCGCGCGGTGCAGCGCCAGCGCGGCCTCGCGCCGGCCACGCGTCGCGCGGGCACGGAGCAGGCACAGCCCGAGCGGAAGCAGGCACAGCGCGCCCAGCACGACGATGCCGACCCACAGTTCGAACATCAGAGCAGGTCCGAGAGGCGCCGGCGCTCGGCGGCGCTGAGCGGCTCGGGCACCGGCGGGCGTGCGCCGGCGCGCCAGCACCACCGCCGTCCCGCCGACCACCAGCGCGATCAACGGCGCGAACCACAGCACCAGCGTCATCGGCTCGAACGGCGGACGCAGGCGGACGAAGTCGCCATACCGCGCCACCATCCAGGCGATCACCTGCTGGTTGGTCTCGCCCGCGGCGACGCGCTGGCGGATGATCCGCCGCAGGTCCTTCGCCAGATCGGCATCGGACTGCTCCACGCTCTCATTCTGGCACACCAGGCAACGGAGCTGATCGCCGATCGCCTCGGCCCGATGCTCTTGCACCGGGTCGGCCAGCATCTCAGCCGGGCTGCTCACGGCCCAGGCCCTTGGCCCCGCGCCCGGCGCGGCCAGCATCAGCAGCGCGAGCAGAATACGGATCACGCCAGCGACGACAGCAGCGGCAAGAGGCTGGTTTGCACCACGTCATCGGACAGGCCCCCGGCGATGCGGCGCCGGACGATGCCGGATTTGTCCACGACGTAGGTTTCCGGCACGCCGTAGAGTCCGAAGTCGATCGCCACCGTGCCGGACGCGTCCTGCGCAACGCGCGCGTACGGGTCGCCGTGGATGTCGAGGAACCGCGCGGCCGCGGCTGGAGTGTCTTTGTAGGCAATGCCCCAGAGCGGCACGCCCTTCTGATGCAAGGCCATCAGCGCCGGTGCCTCCTGCTCGCAGGGGACGCACCAGGAGGCGAAGAAGTTGACCAGGGCGGGCTTGCCGGCGGCGCGCACATCGGCCCCGGAGAAGCCGGCGGAGGGCGGCAGCCCGGGCAGGGAGAAACTGGGCAGTCCTTGCCGACCAGCATGCTGGGGAGCGCATGCGGATCGTAACGGCCCTCCTGCATGCGCATGAGCAGGCCCCAGAATCCGCCGCCGGCCGCGGCGGCCACCGCAAGCGGCCCCATCATCATCAGACGGCGACGGGTCAGCGGTGTCATGCGCGCTCCGCCAACGCCGCCGGGCACCCGGCGGCGGGTCGGGGCACCGACCCGCAGCCGCCGGTCAACCAGTGACAGGCCGCCGCCGAGGCCCATGATCAGCGCGCCCATCCAGATCCAGGGTGCGAGGTAGTTCACGTGCAGCCGCAGCACGACCGAGCCGCCGTTTTCCTCGCCCAGCACGGCATAGAGGTCGCGCAAGCCGTTGGTCTGGATCGCGGTGTCCTCCACCGTCTGGTGCTGGCGCCGTAAAACTGTGCCGCGCCGGGTGCAGCAGCGCGATCGTGCGGCCATCGCGGTCGATCCGCAGATCGGCGACGCGCGCCTGGTAGTCCGGGCCGGGCGCGTCGTGCAGCCGCTCCAGCGTCCAGTCATAGCCGCCGAAATGGGCGGTATGGCCAGGCTGTACCGCGATGATGGTGCTCGCGGCCAGCGACATGCCGGCGATGCCGGCCACCGTGACGCCCATCCCCGCATGGGCGATGGCTGCCCCCCAGACGCTGAGAGGTTGCGAGACCAGCCGTTGCCGGGAGGCCGAGAGCGGGGCGCGGAACAGCCTGGTGCGCTCGGCGATCTCGCCGAAGGCGCCGAGGATCAGCCAGGTCGAGGCGGCAAAGCCCAGGGCGGCGAAGGCCTGCCGCACGCCGAAGAAGGTGGCGATGCCGACCAGCGCGGCGATGGAAGCGGCCCACCACAGGCGCATCAGGGCCGGGAGCAGGTCGGCGCGCTTCCAGGAGAGGGTGGGGCCGATGCTCATGGCGAGGAACAGCGGCGCCAGCAGCGGCAGCACGGTCAGGTGGAAGTAGGGCGGGCCGACGCTGAGCTTGGCATTGAACAGCAGGGAAGCGGCGAGCGGATAGGTCGTGCCGGTGAAGACCACCGCGGCGATGGAGCAGAGCAGCACGTTGTTGAGCACCAGCCCGCCTTCGCGGGAGAGCGGCGCGAAGACCCCGGTGGGCGCCATGGCGGGGGCGCGCAGGGCGAACAGAAGCAGGCTGCCGCCGATGACGATGGCGAGCAGGGCGAGGATGAAGACGCCTCGTGTGGGGTCGGTGGCGAAGCTGTGCACCGAATTGAGGATGCCCGACCGCACCATGAACGTGCCGCAGAGCGAGAGCGAGAAGGTTCCGATGGCCAGCAGGATGGTCCAGGTTTTCAGGGCGTCGCGCTTTTCCACGACGATGGCGGAGTGGAGCAGCGCCGTGCCGGTCAGCCATGGCAGCAGGCTGGCGTTTTCGACGGGGTCCCAGAACCAGAAGCCGCCCCAGCCGAGCTCGTAGTACGCCCACCAGGAACCGAGGGCGATGCCGCAGGTGAGCAGACACCAGGCACCCAGGGTCCAGGGGCGGACCCAGCGGCCCCAGGCGGCGTCCACTCGGCCTTCGATTAGCGCGGCGACGGCGAAGGCGAAGGGAATCGCGAAGCCGACATAGCCGGCGTAGAGCACCGGCGGGTGCATGGCGAGGCCGGGGTCCTGCAGCAGCGGGTTGATGTTCCGCCCCTCTAGGGGGGGCGGCCAAACCCGCGCGAACGGGTTGGAGGTGGTGAGCGTGAACAGCAGAAAGCCGGCCGACACCAGGCCCAGCACGCCGATGACGCGGGCGCGCAGGCCAGAGGGAAGATTGCGGCCAAACGCGGCCACGGCAGCGCCGCAGGCGGCCAGGATGAGGCACCAGAGCAGCACCGATCCCTCGTGGTTTCCCCAGGTGCCGGTGATCTTGTAGATCAGCGGCTCGGTGGAGGCGGAGTTCTCGGCCACGTTGAAGACCGAGAAGTCGTCGGTCACCGCGCTCCAGATCAGGCAGCCGTAGGAGACGAGCAGCGCCAGGAACTGCCCGGCGGCAAGCGCGGGCGCCGCGGCCATGAGGCGCGGATCGCGGCGGGTGGCGCCGGTGAGGGACAGCACCGCCTGCGCGCCGGCCAGCGCGACGGCAAGGGCGAGGGCGAAGTGGCCCAGTTCTGGGGTCATCCGCCTTTGCCCACCTTCATCGTGTCCCACGTGGCGGGCGGCGGGGCGCTCCCTGAGACGGGTCCCAGTGGCCGCTCGCCTTGAGCGCTTCCACGACCTCCTTTGGCATGTAGTTCTCATCATGTTTCGCCAGGACCTCGCTGGCGCGGAACCCGCCGGCGGGGGTAACGGTTCCGATCGCAACGATCCCCTGCCCTTCCCGGAACAGATCGGGAAGCATGCCCTGGTAGGCGACGTCGATCGCGGTCTTGCCATCGGTCACGCGGAAGAGCGCTTCGGGGTGGCCATCGTTCACCAAATGGCGGACGCTGCCGGCCTGCACCAGACCGCCCAGGCGCATGGTGCGGCCAGGCTGCTCCGCATGGGACGCGATCTGCGACGGTGAGACGAAATACACCAGGCTGCTCTGGAAGGCGGCGAGCGCCAGGGCGCTGGCCGACCCCACGCCCACCCCGCAGGCCAGCAGCACGAGCAGCCGCCGGTGCTTGCGCTTCATGTCCGCCGCCCGCGGTCAACCGCGGCCAGCTTGCGGGCCGAGCGGCGCAGGCGGCGCCAGGCCGCGGCGGCGTAGCCGCACGGCACCAGCACGCCGAGTGCATAGGACGCGGCGACGAACGGCAGGTGCGTCATGCGCCCGTTCCGGAGGTGCGCGCGAGCAGCAGCCCGCGGAGGCGGCGTTCGTTCACCGCGGCGCTCAGTCTGGAAAGCACGATGGCGGCGAAGCCGAGGGTATAGCCGATTGTGGTGAGCAAGAGGGGCCACAGCATGGAGATATACATGCTGGGCGCGCCGGTCAGGGTGATGGTGTCCGGCTGGTGCAGCGTGTTCCACCACTGGACGCTGAATTTGATGATCGGCAAATCAACAGCGCCGAGCAGCGCGAGAATCGCCGCCGCCCGGTATCCGCGCTGCGGATTGTCGAACGCCCGGATCAGGGTGATGTGACCCAGATAGAGGAAGAACAGCACGAGCACCGAGGTCAGCCGCGCGTCCCAGACCCACCACGCGCCCCACATCGGCTTGCCCCACAGGCTGCCGGTGATCAGGCAAAGGGCGGTGAAGCCGGCGCCGACCGGGCCGATCTCCATCGCCGCGAGGTCCGCCAAGGGGTGGCGCCAGACCAGCGAGATGGCCGAGCAGATGGCCAGGCCGGCGTAGCCGGCGGACGCGAGCCACGCCGCCGGCACGTGGATATACATGATGCGGACCGCGTCGCCCTGCTGCCAGTCGGGCGGTGAAAAGAACAGGCCCCACACCAGCCCCGCCGCGGTGACGATCAGGGCGGCCGCGCTGAGCCACGGCAGCACCACCCCGCAGGCGCGTGTGAACCGCCCCGGATTGGCAAAACGATGCAAGGTGCGCCGGCGGGGCGCCAGGCTAGCCGTTGCGTCCACTGGCGGTTGCGTCCACGGTCGATCGGTCCGCCGCTTCTCTATCGCAAAGCAGCGAGGGGATGAAGCGTTTCGCCGATTTCTTCCGCGTAGTACCACATGGGGCATGCAGGTACCTGGCTGGTGAAGTCGGAACCCGAGGCATTCTCCTGGGACGATCAGGTGCGCAACGGGACGGAGCCGTGGACCGGTGTGCGCAACCACGCCGCCCGCAACAACCTCGCGGCGATGAAGCGCGGCGACCGCGCCTTCTTCTATCATTCGAACACCGGCAAGGAGATTGTGGGCGTGGTCGCGGTGGTCCGCGAGGCCTATCCGGACCCGACTGCCGAGGCGGGCAGCCCGTGGGTGTGCGTGGATATGCGCGCGGTCGGGCCGATGCCCAGGCCGGTCGGCCTGGCCGAGATCAAGGCGGATCGGCGGCTTTCGGAACTGGCGTTGGTTCGCCAATCCCGTCTTTCGGTCATGCCGGTCTCGGCCGAACACTGGCGGCTGATCTGCCGGCTCGGCGGCTGGAAGGAGAAGCGGGAACTCAACGCTTGCTGAGAGAGCGCGATTCACGCGTCGCTGGCTTGCAGCCCGAAGCGATCGCGCTCTAGCCGGGAGCGCGATTCACGCTTCGCTGGCTTGCAGCCCGAAGCGATCGCGCTCTAGCCGGGAGCGCAATTCACGCTTCGCTGGCTTGCAGCCCGAAGCGATCGCGCTCTAGCCGGGAGCGCGATTCACGCTTCGCTGGCTTGCAGCCCGAAGCGATCGCGCTCTAGGGTCCGCCGCCCTTCTGATCGGAGTTGAACCACGTGCGAGTCCCGTATCGCCGTTCCCTGAGCCTCGCGCCGATTGCGGCGGCCGCACTGATGTCCGCCTGCACCCAGCAGGCGCCGGTGGCGGCGGGATCCAGCCGGCCCCTCTATTCCATCGATCTGTCGGGCGGGGCGCGGCAGTGCACCGTCAATGCCTTCGCGATCAATCCGGGGCGGGAGTCCGTTGCGAACATGACGGTGGGGAACGACGGCGGGTGGTGCGACATCAAGGTGCGCCAGACGGGAGCGGAACCGTACGAGGCCGGACTGCTGAACACCCAGCCGGCGCACGGGCGGGTCTATATCCATCAGGTGGGCGACGACACCCGGATCGATTACACGCCCGACCGCGGCTACACCGGACCCGACAGTTTCAGGGTGACGCTGTTGCCGGGCCGGCCTGTCATTCGCGTCGTGGTCAACGTCGCGCGCTGAGGCGCGGGTGCCGCAGAGCATCACGCCGGGTTTGGCGGCGTTCCTCGGGGCGGAGCTCGGGGACGCCGACCTCGCCGGCTCGATGGCGCGGGTGCTCGCTGAAGACGTGCTGACCTTCCGCGCGCCGGAGCGCCCGCTTGCCGGCGCGTCGCTGATCCTGGGCTTCACCTTCGGCAATCGCATGCTGCCGTCGGGCAACCGCACACCGGGTCCGGTGAACCAGGCGCTGGCGCGGATCGCCGCCGCGCTCTCGCGCGAGACCGGGGCGCCGGTCGTGGCGCAGTGGGAAGTGGCCGAGGCACTGCCGTCCGGCATTCCCGCGACCGCGATCTATCCGTCACGCGACGCGCGCGGCGAGCCGCTGTATCTCGGCACGCAACAGACCGCGAATGAGATGCACCGGCTTCGCGGCACGAGCGGCCCGGTGCTGGTGGTTGCATTTGCCGACCATCTCCGGCGCGCGGTGACGGCGGCGCGGCGAAGCGGCTTCGAGGCGTGGGCTCCTGCCGGGGTCACCATGCCGTCGGACTACGATCCGGATTCCGGCCAGCCCTGGTGCCGCACCCGGCGCGCCTATGTGCTGCACGACCTGATGCTGCGGCTTGCCGAGCTGCGTGACCAGGCGGCCGGCGCGCCGTGGCGATGAGGTAGGCGGCGCTACTTCCTGCCGGCGACCTTGCGGACCACGCGGCGGGCCGGTGCGCGTGACGGTTCGGACAGTCCTGTTTCGCAGGTCGCGAGGGTTGCCGGGACCAGGTCCTTGCCGGCGGCGAACTCCGGCAGCTCCTGGCTGCTCACGGCCATGGCTTCCTGGAACAGCGTGGCGTTGCGCGGACAGAAATCGGTGCCCTGCTTCAGCCCCACATCGGACTGGGCATTGGCCAGATTGGTGATGAAGGAATCGTGCTGGGTCTGGCCCTGGCGGCCATAGGCACGCTTGAAATAGGCATCCAGCGCATGCTCGTTGGCGATCAGTTCGGGCTGAAACCGGTTGATGAAGGCGTTGTATTGCGAGTCGTCGTGGCAGGCAGTGGCCAGCACCATCATTTCGCTCTTGAGCGCCTCGACATTGAACACCGCCTCGTCGGCGCATCGTGGCGCGGCGTGAACGGCGGAAAGCCCGAGACAGAGGGCGGCAGCGGCAGCGGGGAACAAGGATGCACGCACGAACAGACTCCCAGACACGTTAGACGGCCTCTGCATGCCCGCAGCTTTCGCTGGATGCAAGCGGAAAGCAGATCACGGCTTACGCCGGGCTCTCCCGCCCCATCGCGAGGAACTTTTCCTGCCGCCGGGACCGCAGCGCCGTCGGGTTCAGGCCGACCAGGGGCTCCAACGCCTCGGCAATTACCGCTCCCACCGATTCGATGGCCGCCTGAGGGTCCCGCTGCGCGCCGCCCAAGGGCTCGGGGATAACCTGGTCGATCAGCCGGAAGCGGAGCAGGTCTTGCGCTGTCAAACGTAACGATTCGGCGGCGACCGGGGCCTGGGTGGCGTCACGCCAGAGAATGGAAGCGCAACCCTCGGGTGAAATCACCGAATAGATCGCATGCTCGAGCATCAGCACGGTGTCGCCGGTTGCGAGCGCGATCGCCCCGCCCGAACCGCCCTCGCCGATAATGGTGGCAATGATCGGCGCCGGCGCCTGCAGGCAAGCTTCGATGGAGCGGGCGATCGCCTCGGCCTGACCGCGCTCTTCCGCGTCGATGCCGGGAAACGCGCCTGAGGTATCGACGAAGGACAACACCGGCAGGCCGAACCGCCCCGCCAATTCCAGCAGGCGCCGTGCCTTCCGGTACCCCTCCGGCCGCGCCGCCCCGAAATTGTGCCGGATCCTGCTCTCGGTATCCGATCCCTTTTCCGTTCCGAGCACCACCACCGGCCGGCCGTGGAACCGCCCCAGCCCACCCAGCACCGCCGCGTCATCGGCGAAGGCGCGATCACCGGCGAGCGGGGTGAACTCCTCGATCAGCGCGTCGATATAGGCGGAGGCCTTCGGCCGCTCGGGGTGGCGCGCGACCTGCACCTTCTGCCAGGGCGTCAGCCTGGCGTAGGCGGCACGCAGCTCGGTATCGGCCTTGCGCTCGAGCTGGGCGACTTCTTCGGTGATGTTGATCCCGGCCGGGTCGGACATGCGCCGCAGTTCGGCGATCTTTTCCTCGAGCTCCGCGATCGGACGCTCGAAATCCAGGAAATGCTGCATGGGGGCGCGGCTTTAGCACCGCGGCCCGGCGCTATGCGAATCCGCGGAATTCCGCCATCTCCCGGATCGGCGGCGCGGCTTTCAACCGGGCGATATCCGGCGTCGGCCGCGCGGTCCGGGCGTCGCTCGCCAGCATGGTTTCCAACGCCGCCGCGACCGAGAGCACGAGCGCATCGCCGCCGCGCGGTCCCACGATCTGCAAGCCGAACGGCATGTCCTGATGGTCCAGTCCGACGGGCAGCGACAGCGCAGGATGTCCCGCCAGGGTGACCGCGTAGGCCATGGCCAGCCAGTGGAAGTAAGTCCGCGTGGGTTTGCTGTCGATCTCGGCGGGATAGAGTTCCCGCCACGACCGCGGGCTGATGGTGATGGCCGGCGTGAGGATCACGTCGTAGCCGCGGAAGAAGTCCTGCCAGCGGCGATACAGCGCGGTCTGCGCGGTCATGGCGCGGGCGACGTCCTCGGCCGAGTAGCGCAGCCCTTCTTCGATGTTGGCGCGCACGTTGGGGCCGATCGGCTGGCCGGCGCGCAGCTTCGGCAGATGCGCCGAGAGGAAGTTCAGCGCCCGCAACACCTCAAACGCCTCATCGGCGTCGCGGCAATCGGGCGTGGTGTCATCGGCGCGCGCGAAGACATGGCGGAAGAGGTCGGTTTTTTCGCTGAACACCTTGCTTATGTGGCGCTCGGTCGGGGCGAAGCCGAAATCCGGCGTCAGCGCGACACGCAGGGTCGAGAGATCAACAGGGTCCGGCGAGGCGAAATCTTCGGCTTGTCGGACGGCACGATCGTGGATGGTGGTGGCCAGCGGATCGCGTGCGTCGTCACTCACCATTGTGGAGAGCAGCAGGCAGAGGTCCGGCACGGTGCGCGCCATCGGCCCGAGGACAGACAAGTTGGACCAGCCGAGGCCGCGCTTTTCGCTTGGCACCAGACCGGGCGTCGGGCGGAAGCCGACGATGCCGCAGAACGCGGCCGGATTGCGCAATGATCCGCCGGTGTCGGAGCCGGTTGCGATCGGAACCATGCCGGTCGCCAGTGCTACCGCCGATCCGCCGGATGAGCCGGCTGCCGATCGGGTCGGATCGAACGGATTGCCCGTAGCGCCATGCACCGTGTTGCGGGTATTCGCCCCGGCGCCGAATTCCGGCGTGTTGGTCTTGCCGATGACGACTGCACCGGCGGCGCGGATGGCGGCGACGCTGCGCTGATCAGCCGGCGCGACATTGTCCTGGAAGATGGAGCTGCCGAACGTGGTGCGCAGGCCCTCGGCGTCTTCCAGGTCCTTCACGCCGAGCGGCAGGCCGTGCAGCGTGCCGAGCCTGGTCGCCCGCCTTCACGGCGGCATCGCAACGCCGCGCGTCTTGCCGAGCGCGGTCGAAGCCCCGCTCGGGGATCGCATTCACCGCATGATCCACTGCTTCGATGCGCGCGATGCAGCTTTCCAGAAGCTCCGAGGAGGAGAGCTTCTTCTGTCCGATCAGGCGGCGGGCGGTTACGGCATCAAGATCGCAAGGCTCGCTCATGCGCAGGCTCCGGGCGTTGCACGGGCGTTCATATCTGATCAAGAATCGCCCGTCATCCTGGGGAGCCACTTACAAGCCGAGGACCGGATGCCCGACCAGCCCTGTTGAACCCTCAGCCCCTCACGCTTACCCTCCCGGACTGGAGGCCAGGGTGTCACGGGTTGAGGACAATCTCGACGCGATGAAAACGGATATGAACGAGATCCGGATGACCATCGCGCGCATGGATGCCAAGCTGGACGCGTCCGTCGAGCGCCTCGAGGCCAAGATGGACGCGTCGGTCGGACGCCTCGAGGCCAAGATGGACGCATCTGTCGGGCGCCTCGAAGCCAAGTTCGACGCCACAATCCCCCATTTGGCTACCAAAGAGCAGCTCGCGAAGCTGCCCACGCGAACGTATCTCTGGGGCGTGCTCGGCGTTCTGATCGCCTGCATTTATGGCGGTTTCGGCGCCGCCCTCGCCGCCTATACCGCGCTGCGCTGACTCATCGGGCTCAGCCGCCGCGGACCGCTGAGCCAGGCACTCCCCCGAGCATAGAAGCGCAACGGCAGGTCGGCCGCCTTGGTCAGACCGATCCGCGTGCTGATCCCAACGTC
Source organism: uncultured Pseudomonadota bacterium (assembly GCA_963731335.1). GTDB lineage: Bacteria > Pseudomonadota > Alphaproteobacteria > Acetobacterales > Acetobacteraceae > CAVSUZ01. Next base: position 308,190 of record CAVSUZ010000013.1, read on the forward strand.
CGGCATCGTCTCATCATCCGCGAGATAGAGTTCACCCGGTGCGCACAGATCGCGCCCGTCCAGGGAACGGTCGATTCCCAGCGCCGCGGCGAGCCGTCCGGGTCCCCGCGCCACATCCCGACGGTCCGCTCCGTTTCGGCGTGCCAGCATGAGTGCGACGCCCGCAACCGGCTCCAGCGCGCGCACCAGCACGCCCGAGCCCACACCCTCCGGCTCGCTGGAGACGTTCAGCATCATCGACGTGCCATAGGCGATATAGACGTAAGCGTGGCCCGGCCGCAGGAACAGCGCGCCATTGCGCGGCGTCGGCCCGCGATACGCGTGACACGCCGGGTCATACGGCAGATACGCCTCGGTCTCCACAATACGTCCCGCCGCCTCGCCTTCGGGGAACCGCCGCACCACCAGCTTGCCGATCAGCCAGCGCGCCAGCGCCTCGGCTCCGCTCGGCAGCGCGGCGCGGCGGACCGGTTGCCAACCCGCGACGGCGGGCGGCGTTTGCTCCATTCGTTCAGCAATCTCGCTGCAAACCATGCGGCCAAGACACTACACTGTGCCGCGCCGGACCAGGGACTCGGGAAGCAATGATCGGGGTGGATTGGGGCACAACCAGCTTTCGCGCCTATCGGCTCACGCGTGAGGGGGTGATTCGCGACCGGCGATCCGTCCCCCGCGGTATCATGGCGGTGCCGGACGGACGCTTCGCCGACACGCTGCGGGAGGAGATCGGACCCTGGCTCGCGGTCGGGCGAGCGCCACGTGCTGCTCTCCGGGATGATCGGCAGCCGCCAGGGGTGGGTCGAAGCGCCGTACCTGGCCTGCCCTGCCGGCGCCGCCGAGATCGCCCGCGGCCTGGTCGAAATCCCGTTCGACTGGGCCCAGCTTCGCGTGGTCCCCGGCCTCTCCTGCGCCGACCCCGCCGGCGTGCCGGAGGTGATGCGCGGCGAGGAAACCCAGCTCGCCGGCGTCCTGGCCCAGTTCGGCAGCGGTTCCGGCTGGGCCTGCCTGCCCGGCACCCACTCCAAATGGGCGCAGGTGGAATCCGGCCGCATCACCCGCTTCACCACCCATTTGACCGGCGAAGCGTTCTCCGCGCTGCGCGGCCACACCATCCTGGGCCGCATGATGCGCGACGGCGCCACCGAGCCCGCCGCCTTCGACGCCGGCGTCCGGCGCTCCGGCGAGGCCGGCGGACTGCTGCACCACCTGTTCGGCGTGCGCGCCCTCGCGTTGACCGGGCGGCTGTCGGAAGCCTCCGGCGCGTCGTATCTCTCGGGCGTGCTGATCGGCCACGAGGCGCGCGCCGCCCTGGCCGAGGCACCAGGCGGAACCGTGGTGCACATCATCGGCGCGCCGGAACTCACCGCCCTCTACGCCCGCGCCATCGAAGCCTGCGGCGGCATGGCCGAACGTCTGAACGGCGAAGCGGCCGCCCGCGGCCTCGCCCTGATCGGCGAGCATGCGCAATGGAGCTGAAACCCTGGCTGCGCCGCTGCGGCCTGATCGCGATCCTGCGCGGCGTCCGCCCGGATGAGGTGCTGGACATCGCCGCCGCCCTGGAAGCCCAGGGCATCGCCATCGTGGAAGTCCCGCTCAACTCCCCGTCACCGATCAGTCCATCCGCCGCCTGGCCGAAGCCTGCGGCGACCGGCTGCTGATCGGCGCCGGCACGGTCATGACCCCGGCCCAGGTCACCGAGATCGCCGCCGCGGGCGGCAAGCTGATCGTCACCCCGCACGCCGATCCGCACATCGTCCGCGCCGCCAAAACCCACGGCCTGCTCGCGGTGCCCGGCTTCTTCACCCCGGCCGAGGCGTTCGCCATGCTCGCCGCCGGCGCCGACGGGATCAAACTGTTTCCCGCCGAAGCCGCCAGCCCCGCCGTTCTGCGCGCCCTCCGCGCCGTCCTGCCGCAAGACACAGCGGTGCTGCCGGTGGGCGGGATCGATGCCTCGAATCTCTCCGCCTGGCTGGATGCCGGCGCCGCCGGCTTTGGCATCGGCTCGTCCATCTATCGCGCGGGTGACTCGCCGCAGGCTGTCGCCGCGAAAGCGCGCACGCTGGTCCGCGCCCTCGCCCCCGAGTAGCATCCTCGCGAAACGGAGGAGACCAATGGGCGACACAATCGACTTCCGGCCCTACACCCCGGGAACGCAACCGCCCTACGACGTGCCCGGCTATCTCGGCACGCACAAGCGGCATCCGAAGCAGGCGCTGCATCCGCTTCCCCATACGGTCACCGAAACCACGGGGCCGCGCTTCACCGCCGAGCGCTTCCCGCCCACCGCCGACCTCACGCGGTGCGTCCCGGGCGGCGAGGCCCAGGGCCAGCGCATCGTGGTGGCCGGCACCGTGATGGACGAGGACGGCCGTCCGGTTCCCGACACCATGGTCGAGATCTGGCAGGCCAACGCCGCCGGCCGCTACCACCATCCCGGCGATCAGCACGACGCCCCGATCGATCCGCACTTCCTGGGCGGCGGGCGCGTGTTCACCGACAACGAGGGGCGGTACCAGTTCATCTCGATCTTGCCCGGCGCCTATCCGTGGCCGAATCACGCGAATGCCTGGCGGCCCAACCACATCCATTTCTCCCTGTTCGGCCCAGCCTTCGCCACACGGCTGATCACCCAGATGTATTTCCCGGGCGATCCGCTGCTGCCGCTCGATCCGATCTTCAACGGCGTCCCGGAACCCGAAGCGCGCAACCGGCTGATCGCGATGTTCGATCTCGAGCTGACGGTGCCCGACTGGGCGCTGGGCTACCGGTTCGACATTGTGCTGCGCGGCCGGGCCGGGACGCCGATGGAGAACCGTGCATGAAGCGGGTTGCCACCGCCAGCCAGACGATCGGCCCCTACTGGCATCTGATCGAGGACAAGTCGTGGTCCGATCTCACCCGCTTCGGCGCGCGCGAGGCGTTCCCCGATCGCGCGGTGATCACGTTGCGCGGCACGCTGACCGATGGAGACGGCCTGCCGTTTCCCGAAGCCTGCATCGAGCTGTGGCAGTCCGACCCGGAAGCAACCCCGGCCTTTCCTGCATTCGGGCGCAGCGCCACCGATCGCGACGGGGTCTATCATTTCACCACGCTTCGCCCCGGCCCGGTCCGCGGCCGCGGCAATGTCCAGCAGGCGCCGCATGTCGCGCTGTGCGTGCTGGCGCGCGGGCTGATGCGGGGCCTGGTGACCCGCGCCTATTTCGCCAACGAGGCGCTGAACGAAACCGACCCGCTGCTGAATTCCGTAAACGATCCCCGGCGGCGGGAGACGCTGATCGCCCGCCCCGACGGACCCGGGACGTGGCGGCTGGATATACGACTGCAGGGCGAGGGTGAGACGGTGTTTTTGGACGTATAGGGCATAGAGGCAGAAGCACTTTCACTCAACCGACGACCTCCGGCACCACCGCCTCCGCACGCTGCTCCGCCGGCAAATGGCACGCCGACACGTGCCCGGTCTCGCCCACGTTGCGCAGCAGCGGCTCCTCCACCCGGCAGCGGTCGAACACGAACGGGCAGCGGGTGTGGAACCGGCAGCCGCTCGGCGGATTGATCGGGCTCGGTACGTCGCCCTTCAGGATGATGCGGTGACGCTTGGCATCCGGATCAGGCACCGGCACCGCTGATAACAGTGCCCGGGTGTAAGGATGGTGCGATGCCGCGAACAACGTGGTCCGGTCCGCCAGTTCCACGATCTTGCCCAGATACATCACCGCAATGCGGTGCGTCAGGTGCTCCACGATCGCCAGGTCATGGCTGATGAACAGCAGCGAAAGCCCAAGCTCGTCCTGCAGGTCCGCCAGCAGATTGACGATCTGCGCCTTCACCGAGACATCGAGCGCCGAGACCGCTTCGTCGCAGATCACCACATCCGGTCCCGGCGCCAGCGCGCGCGCGATGGCGATGCGCTGGCGTTGGCCGCCGGAGAATTCGTGCGGGTAGCGTGTCAGTGCATCGCGCGGCAGCCGCACCTTGTCGATCAGCGTGGCCACACGCTCCTCGCGCACGGCACCGTGCGCCAGACCGAAATTGCTGATCGGCTCAGCCAGCAGATCATGCACGGTCATGCGTGGATTGAGGCTGCTGAACGGGTCCTGGAACACCACCTGGACGCGCCGGCGCAAAGGCCGCAACTGCCCCGCCGGCAGATTGTCGATCCGCTGCCCATCGAGATGCACCTCGCCCGAGGTCGGCGTGATCAGCCGCAGGATCGCGCGCCCTACCGTGGACTTGCCGCAGCCCGATTCCCCGACCAGCGACAGTGTCTCGCCGCGGTCGATGGCGAAGCTGATGCCGTCCACCGCGCGTACCACGGCCGTGGTGTTACCGAACACGCCGCCACGGATCGGGAAATGCTTGACGAGATCGGAGACGGTCAGCAGCGCCATCACGCCCCAACCCGCATTGTCTCGGCGCGCGCCGAGGCCGACGCATCGGCGTAGTGACACGCCGCGACATGCCCGGGCGCCTTCTCCTCCACCGCGGGGGCAACCGTGCGGCAGAGATCGGTGGCGAACGGGCAGCGTCCGGCGAAAGCGCAGCCCACGATCGGCTCGCGCAGGCTGGGCACCAGGCCGGGGATTTCCGTCAGGCGCGAGCGCCCATGCGCCGCGACGGATGATCCAAGCCGCGGCACGGCACCGAGCAGCCCCTGCGTGTAAGGGTGCAGCGGGCGGGCGAAGATGGCGCGCACCGACGCCTCCTCCACCTTCCGGCCGGCGTACATCACCACCACGCGCTCGGCCATTTCCGCCACCACGCCGAGATCATGGGTGATCAGCATGATGGCGCTGCCCAGCCGGTTCTTCAGGTCGCGCATCAGGTCGAGGATCTGCGCCTGGATCGTTACGTCCAGCGCGGTGGTCGGCTCGTCGGCGATGAGCAGCTTGGGATTGCAGGCCAGCGCCATGGCGATCATCACGCGCTGACGCATGCCGCCCGACATTTGGTGCGGATACTCGCGGACGCGCTGCTCGCGGCGCGGGGATGCCGACCAAGGTCAGCATCTCGATCGAGCGGGCTTCCGCCTGTTTGGCATCCAGGCCCTGATGCAGGCGCAGGGTCTCGCCGATCTGCCGGCCGATGGTCAGCACCGGGTTCAGGCTGGTCATCGGCTCCTGGAAGATCATGGAGATGTCGTTGCCGCGGATGTGCTGCATCTCGTGTTCGGGCAGCGCGAGAAGTTCCCGCCCCTGGAACCGGATCGAGCCGGCGATCTTGCCCGGCGGTTCCGGGATCAGGCGCAGGATGGACATGGAGGTGACGGATTTTCCGCAGCCCGATTCGCCCACGATGGCGACCGTTTCACCCGCATCGATTGCGAACGACAGGCCCTTCCACGGCGCGCACCACGCCGTCCGGGGTGCGGAAATGGGTCTGAAGCTGGCGGACCTCGAGCAGCATCCTACAGGCGCTTGGCCAGCCGCGGATCGACCGCGTCGCGCAGTCCGTCACCCAGGAGGTTCACCGCCAGCACGGTGAGGCAGAGGAACAGCGCGGGGAAGAACACGATATAGGGCTTGATCTGCCATAGCGCCCGCCCCTCAGCCATGATGTTGCCCCAGCTTGGAATGGTGGGCGGGGTGCCGGCGCCGATGAAGGACAGGATCGCCTCGTTGATCATCGCCGAGGCGCAGATGAAGGTCGCCTGCACCAGTAAAACCGCAAACGCATTCGGCAGGATGTGGCGGAGGATGATGCGCGGCAGGCGGGTACCGGCGGCAATGGCGCCCTCGACGAACGGTTGCTCGCGCAGGCTGAGCACGATGCCGCGGATCAGCCGTGCGACGCGGGGAAACTCCGGCACCGCGAGCGCGATGATGACGTTCTGCACCGACGCGCGGGTCAGGGCCATCAGCGCGATCGCCAGCAGAATGGGCGGGATCGACATCAGCCCGTCCATCGCCCGCATGATCAGCGAATCGAGCGGGCGCACGAAGCCGGAGATCGCGCCGATTGCCGTGCCGACCACCGAGGCGACGACGGCTACCGAAAACCCCACCAGAAGCGAAATGCGCGTGCCGTACATCACGCGCGAATAGACGTCGCGGCCCAGCATGTCGGTGCCGAACCAGAACAGTGCGGAGGGGTCACGGATGCGCTTGGCCGGCGCGATCGCCGTGGGGTCGGTGGTGCCCAGCCAGGGGGCGAAGATCGCGATGAAGATCATCGCGCCCAGCAGCACGCCGCCGAAGACGATGGTGGGGTGGCGGTGGATGACCGTGCGCACCCGCCCGCGGCGGCGCAGCGGCGGCAGCACATCCGGCAGCGGCGCGGCTTGCGGGAACGACGAGGCGCTCAATACCGGATCCTCGGGTCGAACAGCGTATAGAGCAGATCGACGATCAGATTGACGATGACGTAGGCGAAGCTGAACATCAGCACGACGCCCTGGATCACCGGGTAGTCGCGCTGCAGGATGGCATCCACGGTCAGGCGGCCGAGCCCGGGAATGGCGAACACCGTCTCGGTGACCACGGCGCCGCCGATCAGCAGCGCGACGCCGATGCCGATCACCGTGATGATCGGCACCGCGGCGTTCTTCAGCGCATGCACGTAGAGGATTGCGCTTTGGCCGACGCCCTTGGCGCGCGCCGTGCGCACGTAATCCTGGCTCAGCACATCCAGCATGGTGGCGCGGGTGATGCGCGCGATCAGCGCGATGTAGATCAGCCCCAGCGCGACGGAGGGCAGGATCAGCGTGCGCAGGAAGGGCCACAGGCCGCGGCTGATCGGGGTGAAGCCCTGCACCGGCAGCCAGCCCAGCTTCAGCGCGAAGATGTAGGCCAGGATGTAGCCGACCACGAACACCGGGGTGGAGAAGCCGAACACCGCCAGCGCCATCACCGAGCGGTCGATCCACGATCCCTGCTTCCATGCGGCGACCACGCCCATCGGGATCGCCACCACGATGGACAGGATCAGCGTCAGGATCATCAAGGAGACGGTGGGTTCCAGCCGCTGCGCGATCATGTGCGTCACCGGCAGGTTGGTGAAGATCGACGTGCCCAGATCGCCGTGCAGCACGTGCCACAGCCAGTCGCCGAAGCGCACCAGGAACGGCCGGTCCAGCCCGAGCGAAATGCGGATGCGCGCGATATCGGCCGGGGTGGCCTGGTCGCCGGCGATGATCGCCGCGGGGTCCCCCGGCGAGATATAGAGCAGGGAGAAGACGAAGAAGGCGACGAACAGCATCACCGGAATGGTGGTGAGGACCCGTCGTGTGGCGTAGGCGAGCATCTCAGGCCTTTGACACGCCCCTGACCACTGGCCAGACCTTCGGGGCGATGCTGGCCGCAGCCGCCGCGGCGGACTGCATGAAGGCGCGTCGTCTCATACCCAAGCCCCCGCTTTTCTTGTGGCACCCCGGCGCTGCTCCGAGGGCGAAGGAGTTAAGCTGGTCGCTCCGGGCCATGCAACTAAAACGCCCGCCGCAACGCGAGCCTGCCCGCACGCTCCAGCAACGTGCGACGCCATCCCTGCATGCCGCAGGCAGCCAGGATGCAGCCTGCCCTGCTGATCCGCCGATCGGTGCGGATGCCGCAGACCAGGTCGGCGGCCAGAAGACCGTGCGCCACCTCCACGCTCATGCGCAGCCGCCGCGCGAGCCGCAGCGCCTGAACCACGCACCGCAACCCCTCGGTCGCGGTTCCCGGATCGGCCGCGAGGATGAGGCCGCGATAGCGCAGCGCTGTGACGAGGAAGCCATGCATGCCGAACCGCGTGCCCACCTGCACCGCGTCCAGGCTCATTTCCAGCGCCTGTCGGTCGTGTCCCGCGCTGAAATGCGCCATGCCCAGCACCAGCGTCGCCCAGAGCCGGATGATCTCCCGCCGCCGATCGGTGGCCGTGGTGCGCGCGCCGGTCAGCAGATCGATCACCGGCTGCACCGCATCCCGGCGCGCTTCGGCCTGCAGCAGCAGAGCGTGGCCCAACCCGGTCTGCAACGACGGGATGAAGGTGTGCACGCCGTTCGCCTCGGCCTCCGCCAGGGTCGCACGGAAGATCCGGATGGCGTCGTCGAGCTCGCGCCGCAGCAGACGCTGCAATCCGTCGATGAAGCGCGCGTACACCAGGTCGTAGGGTCGCGCGGTTTGATCGGCCAGGGCCAGCGCGCGTGCGATCTGCTCCTCGGCTTCGGTGAAGCGGCCGAGAAACGCGAGGCTCGCGCCGCTCGTGGCGATGATGGCGAGCGAAAGGCTTGCCGCGCGGAACAGTGGCCCCGCGGACGTCAGACTCGCCTGCTCCGCCGCTTCCGTGAACACCGCGTGGGCGCGCACGAAGTCGCCCTTGTAGAAATACGTCTGGCCGAGATCGTGCGCGAGATCGGCGGTCAGGTCGGCACGATCCATGCTGCGCGACTCACCGAGCAGGGACTCTCCCGTCTCGGCCGCTTCCTCCAGCCGGCCGAGCACGTTCAGGATGCGCAGCCGCCGCCCGCGCACGGTGAGTGCCGCAAGCGGCTCGTTCAGCGCGATCGCGAGTGCCTCGGCCTCCTCCAGCAGGGTCAGCGCATCCTGGTAGCGCAGTTCAAGCACCGCGACGGTGCGCAGCCCAAGCAGGATGGCGATGCGGGTGCGCAGCCGCTGATCCTCGGGTTGCAGATTGTCCGCGAGCGCCAGCGCCTGTTTCAGATGCTCGCTGGCCTGTTCCAGCGCGCCGCGCTCGGCAGCGACTGCGGCGACATCCTGCAGATAGTGGATGGCTCGGTCCCACAGCCGGGCCTGGATGCTATGATGGCACAGATCGGCCAGCCGTCCCTCACCCGCGAGCTGGGGATCGCTTTCGATCAGCCCGACGATGCGGCCGTGCAACTCGCGCCGTTCGCGGCGCAGGATGGATTTATAGACCACCTCGCGCGTCAGCGCGTGTTTGAAACTGCAGCGGTGATCCCCGAAGCCGCTGGTGTCGTAGAGTATGTGCTCGGTTTGCAGGCGCGCGAGGATGCGCTCCAGCGGCTCCAGCTCCATGCCGCTCAGGCTGGACAGCAGCCGCGTCGGAACATCGAACCCGATCACGCTCGCCATGCGAAGAAGCTGCCGCTGGTCCCGCGGCAGGCGGGACAGCCGGTCCACGATCACGGACTCGATCCTGTCGGGAATTTCCTCGCCGGTTCCGGTTTCCTGTTGCCCCGCCAGGGTCGCGACTTCTTCCAGATACAGCGGATTGCCCCCGGTCTTTTGCAGAAGTGCGGTCAGCCGGCCCGGTTCGACTGCGCGGCGCGGCATCAGTTCGGTCAGCATCCGGGTGGCATGATCGGCCGAGAGGGGCCGCATGCGAATGGTCTGGGGCGCGGGACACGCGGCGAGCTTGAAGCGCAGGAGCTTGCGGCTGGTGGTAATGACCGCAACCGGCCCATCGGCCAGCGCCTCGATAAGATCCGGCAGGAACAGCCTGGTGGTGGGATCGAACAGGTCGAAATCCTCGCACAGCAACAGCACTCTGCGCCCGCCGGAGGCGCGTCTGACGATCTTTCCCACGGTATTGGCCAGATCGTGCAACAGCCGCGCACCCTGCTCTGCTGCGTCGCGCTGCTTCGGCTCTTGCAGCCCAAGCACGCGCTCGAGCAGGGCGATATCCTGCTCGGTGAAGTCCCCGAGGCGCGCGAGCGCGGCGTGCAGCCTGCCGTGCCCCGCGGTCGCGCGCTGCAGATCGAGGATGTCGCGCAGCCAATCGCCCAACGTGTCGAACGGGACGTGCCGGCGCAGCTTGTGCCCGACCAGCGGCACGATATAGCCCTGGTGCGCCGCATCGGTCGCTTCGAATTCGCGGAGCAGGCGCGATTTGCCGATGCCGGCTTCGCCGACGATCTGGACGACGTGGAGGCCGGGTTGGCGCGATGCCGCGGCGAGCATCGCCAGCTCCCGTTCCCGGTTGAAGAAGCGCCCGAGCTGAGCCGCGGGGCCGCGCCAGCGGTTCGGAGCGTGGTTGATGCCGAGCAGCAGCGCGCGCTCGATCGGCTCGTTCATGCCCTTGGCGTTCACCGGCGGCATCGGTGCGACGTGCACCAGGTTGCGTACCATCTCATGCAGCGCACGGCTCATGCACACCGTGCCCGGCTGCGTGGTCTGCTCCAGCCGTGCCGCAACATGCACCGCCGAGCCGAACACCTGTTCGATCAGCAGCCCGCCATCGGCACCGATGCCGACCACCACGTCGCCCACGTGGATGCCGACCCGCACGCGGATGCCGGTGCCGAGGGCCGCGGCCTCCTCGAGGATTTCCAGCGCCGCGAAGCAGGCGCGGATGGCGTGGCCCTCGGCGAGCATCGGGCGGCCGAACACCGCCATGATGCCGTCGCCGCGCATGCTTGCAGCGCCGTGATAGCGCTGCACCACCTCGGCCATCATGCGCACCGGCGGCCCGAGCAATCCCAGCGCCTGCTCGGGCTCCAGCGTGCTGATTTGATCGGTGGAGGCGTGGATATCGGCAAACAGCAGCGACACACGCCCGAGTTCAGCGTCCGTGCCGTCGGCGTCAGCGGTGTGCGGTCTGGCAGCTACTCCGGCCACGCGCCTGGCGGCACGCAGCCTCTGAGACCCGGCTAGTTCGGAGATCAACCCTCAGCCCTCGCCCCCGTTCGGCCCAGTCTATAACGAAGGACGAGTCTCCGGCGAAACTCAGCTTCGGCGGCGCAGCGCAGGCCGCGTTCTGGTCAGCCTGATGGAAATCTGCGTGGCCGTGTGCGTCACTTCCACCGCTTCGTTCTCGCCGTCCGTGATGCTGATCTGCAGCGGAATCGGATCGGGCTGGTTGAGCAGCGAGGCGCGGAATGCCACCGTCATGATCCGACGGCTGAGCTGCGGCATGGTGAGCTCACGTCGATAGGTTCTCAGGTCACGGCGGATGATGTGGTCCATGGTGCCCAGCCGGTGACAGATTTCCAGGAAATCCGCGGTCGGGCGAAGCGGTGACAGGCGCTGCACGGTGGCCTGGATGTTCCTGGCCGAAAACGCCTGATTGATTTGATCCACCAGTTTTGTCCGTTCGGCGAAATCCGCCACTGCCGCCCTCCCCGCCTGTCCGCTTTCAGCGATGATGGCGGCCCCGCACCGTTCCGGCAATAGCGGAGCATAGCCTCGCAAGATGCGGCTATCGTGCTATATGCAACGGCCATGACCGACACGGCACATCCGCACTCCCATTGGCGTGACAACGGCGTTCGCGTGATCAAGGGGAGCCAGTTGGACCCGAACACCGCGCAAACGCCGGGAATGAACCGTGCCGCGGCGATCAACGCGGCGCGAGTTGGCGCCCAGAAGATCTGGGCCGGCACGGTCAGCATCCATCCCAACGCCAAGACCGGCGCCCATCATCATGGTGAGCTGGAAAGCGTGATCTATGTCCTGCGCGGGCGGGCCCGCATGCGCTGGGGCGATCATCTGGAGTTCGTGGCCGAGGCGGAGCCCGGGGATTTTATTTTCGTGCCGCCCTATGTGCCGCACCAGGAGATCAATGCCAGCACCGATGAACCGCTGGAATGCGTGCTGGTGCGCAGCGACAATGAGGCGGTGGTGGTCAACCTGGATATCGAGCCGGTGGAAAAGCCGGAATCGGTGCACTGGGTGGATCCGATCCACAAGCATCCCTGACCGGCCAACGGGACCGTCGCGGCGACATCCGCATCGGCATCTCCGGCTGGACCTATCCGCCTTGGCGCGGCGTATTCTATCCGCGTGGACTGGCGCACGCGAAGGAACTCGAATTCGCCGCCAGCCGGTTTCGCACCATCGAGATCAACGGCACATTTTACGGACTGCAACGGCCCGCTGCCTTCGCCGATTGGGCAGCGCGGACGCCGGCGGATTTCGTGTTTGCCGTCAAGGCGCCACGCTACATCACCCATATGCTGAAGCTGCGGAACGCCGAAACGCCGCTGGCAAACTTCCTCGCCAGCGGACTGCTGTGCCTCGGGGCGAAGCTGGGGCCGATCCTGTGGCAATTTCCGCCGAATTTTGCCTTCGATCCGGAACGGCTGGAAACTTTCCTCCGGCTACTACCGCATGACACGGACGCGGCGGCTCGAGTGGCGCGCCGGCATGACGCGCGCCTGAACGGCCGGGCGCACACCCGCACGGATGCGCCCCGCGCCGTTGCGCCACGCGATGGAAATCCGCCACGAGAGTTTCCGCGATCCGGCCTTCATCACGCTGCTGCGCACCTACAACGTGGCGCTGGTCTGCGCCGACACGGTGGCATGGCCGCGGCTGATGGATGTCACCGCGGATTTCATCTATTGCCGGCTGCACGGATCGGAACAGCTCTATGTCAGCGGCTACGACGATGCGGCGCTCGACGCCTGGGCGGCGCGGCGTGACCGCGTGGGCCGAGGGCACCGAACCCGCGGACGCCGAGCGCGTCGGCGGCCCCGCTCCCGCGCAACGGCGGGACGTGTTTGTTTACTTCGACAACGACGCGAAGGTGCGTGCGCCGGCTGATGCCGCCGGACTGGCGCAGCGCGTCAGACCTCCTCCCGCCACACCGTGATCCGCGCGGCGCCGTGGACGCGCGACACCAGCGGCGCGACGAAAATCGACGCATCCTCCACCGCAGCGGTTTCAACCGCAACCAGAGCGCCCGGCGCGAGCCACCCGCGCTGCCGCAACGCAGTCACCGCACGCATAACCAAATCACCGCCATAGGGCGGATCGAGGAACACCAGCCCGCACCCCTCACCCCGCGGCAGCGCCAGGGCATCGGCCGCCAGCACGCGTGAACGTCCCGCCGCGGCGCACGCCTCGATATTGGCCCGCAGCGCTGCCAATGCCGCGCGCTCGTTCTCCACGAAGGTCGCGAACGCCGCGCCGCGTGACAGCGCCTCCAGCCCCAGCGCGCCGGTGCCGGCAAACACATCTGCAACGCGCACACCCTCGATCGCATCGCGGCCGCCCCACGGCGCGTGCAGGATCATGTCGAACAGCGCCTGACGCACCCGGTCGGCGGTCGGCCGTGTGCCCTGCCCGGCCGGTCCAATCAGGCGCCGCCCGCGCCACGCGCCGGCAATGATGCGCACGGATCAGGCGCGGCGGAACGTCACCACCAGCACGTCGCGATGCCCCGGATGGGCGGGATCCACCGGTTCGACCGGCGTGACGCCATGCATCACCCGATTGTCGTCCACCACCGCGCTGTCGAACGCTTCGGTCAGCGTGAAGCTGCCGAGCGGGCGGCGCCCGAGATCCGTAACGGTGGTCTCGCCGCTGCGCACGTTCTCCCGTCCGACCAGCAGGACCAGCACGTGATCCACACCGTCCTGGTGCGTGCCCTCGGGCGTGGGCTTGCCGGCCTGACCGGCGCGCGCCTCGATGCGAAACTGGTGCACCTCGATATGCCAGGCGGGCACCGGGGTGAGCGCACCGAACCAATCCCGGCATGCGCGCAGGATGGTCTGCAGCGTCGCACCGGCGGCGATTTCATCCTTGACCGGCTCGAACCAGCGGGCGATGCCGCCGTTCAGCGGGTTGTAGTCGCGGCTCTGGTAGTGCGGCTGGTCGGGTTTGCGCACGATCTCCCGCTCGTCGGCGGCGAAGACGGCGTGTCGGCGCTTCCGGTAGCGCCCGCCATCGGCCATGTAGGTATCCAGACCGAGGTCGTTCCAGCTTGCGGCAAACGCCGGCCAATCGCTGATCGGCCCGACCGATTGCAGCGCCCGGCGCATATCGGCTCCGTGAACAAAGGCAAATCCGTCGGCCCGCACCTGCTCTTCGATCGCGTTCATTCCGCGGCCTCCTCCTGCGGCGGCAGTGCCCGCGGCCGCGGCGTCCGCATCGCCGGAACCACGTAGGTCTGTGCCGGATTGAAGATGGCGATCCCGAGTTCCTGGAACCGCTTGCGCACCCGCCGGTTGAATTCCCGCTGCACCGGCCAGCGACCGGAAGCGGCGCAGGGAATCTGGCCGGCGATGGTCATGGATGCGCCGTCAACCTTGTCCACACCCCAGAGCTGAATATCGCTGAGCATGCGGGAGGCGTAATCGGGTTCCTTGCGCATCTCTGCCGCGATCTGGCGGAGCACCTCCATCACCCGGTCCGGGTCCTCCTCATATGGTACCGTGACGCTGACCGCGGCATTGCCCAGACCGCGGTTGGTGTTGGTTACGCTGGTCACCGCGCTGAACGGAATGATGTGCACCGATCCGTCGCTTGCCCGCAGCCGGATGGTGCGGACCGAGAGATTCTCCACGGTGCCCGACAGGCCGGAGACGGTGACCGAGTCCCCGACCTGCATGGCGTTTTCCAGCAACAGAAAGATGCCGGTGATCAGGTCCTGCACCAGCTTTTGCGAGCCGAAGCCGATCGCCACGCCGATGATGCCCGCGCCGGCCAGCAGCGGGGCGATGTTGATGCCGATCTCCGACAGCACGGTGAGCCCGGCGATCACCACGATGGCAACCAGCAGCGCGGTGCGCAGCAGCGGCATGAGGGTGCGAAGCCGCGCCGACTTCGCCACCTGCTGTTCGCGGGCGAGCCGCACCAGATGCGTCTCCATGCCGGCATTGGCGGCTTCCCAAACCACCAGCGCCAGCAGCACCGTTACCACCATGGTACCCAACCCGGCGGCCAGCCGCAGCCCGATCAGGCTCTTCTGGAACCACCTGATGATATCCACGCCCCAGAACTGCAGCAGGAAGATGCCGGCCACCGCGTAAACGATCGCGCGGATCACGCCGGCGACGATGGGGTGATAGACGCGCAACCGGGTGGGCAGGCCGGGGTAGCGTTCCGCCACCTCGGCCGATGGGCGCATCAGGCGTTCCGCGGAGCCCAGCAGCACGATCAGCACCAGCCGGCTGACGATCGCGACGGCGACGAAGACAACGAAGAAGCGCAGGACCTTGGCAAACCCGCTGCGGATCTCCACCGCCCAGACGAACCAAAGCGCGGCGAGGAAAAACAGCGCGATCCAGTGCCAGACCGGGGCGATCGCGTTGCGCAGGCGCGCCACCACGCCGGTCGCCCCCGCCGGTGCGCGCAGCCGGCGCTTCACCGCCCGCCGCTTCTGCAACACCATGATCGCCAGGAAGATGTGGTTCACCAGGCCGGCGATCTTCAGCAGCCCGTCATGCGCCTGCAGCGACATGCCCAGCACGGCGCCGACCTCGGCGATGGTGTAGCCGAAGACGAACACCAGCACGATCCGGCGGGCCCAGCGCATCACCCATCCGGCCGTGGCGTCGGAGACCTGCAAGAGCCTCAGCCGGCCCGCCTCGGGCGAAACCAGCATGCGCACGAAGCAGAACACCGCGGCGCAGACGGCGTAGGCGTCGATCATTGCCAACACGATGAGGCGGGTCTGTACGCCGCCGGCCAGCGGCGAGGCGGCGAAGATGTGGCCGCCGATGACGAAGCCGATCACCGGGAGCAAATCGAGGAAAAACCGGGCCAGCACGAGCGGGACGCGGCGCAGCAGGATGGCCGCGGCGACCTTGCGGTGGACCCGCCGCGGCGCCGGCGGCTCTTCAGTCTCGGCGTCCGCCTCAGCGTCCGCCTCAGCGTCCGCCGGCTCGTCGGCGGGCGGCGCAGGGCCTGTGGCGTGGCCCTCCAGAACAAGGATCGGGCGGCGCACCAGGAGCAGGGCAGCGTAGCGCAGAACCAGCCCGCACGCTGCTGCCAACGCGACACGCCAGATCGCCTGCCGCAACAACCCGTGCGCGACGGGGTTGGTGGCCATCACCACCAGCCACCCCCACAGGAGCGGGATGCTGCGCACCGTGGCGGCGGCCCGCAGCGCCTCGTCGGAGAGCTGGGCCGCCACCCCCGAGGCACTGACCAGCACGGCGGCACCCAGGCTTCCCGGCGCGAGGCTGACCTTCTGCGGCTCCGGCGCGGCGGCGGAGGCGGGGGTGGATCCGGCGGGAGAGGCGGCGGTCGCCGGCGCGGGCGATGGGGCGGCCGGAGGGGCGGCCGATGGGGCGGCCGATGGGGCGGTGGGTGCCGCGGTCGCCGCCGGCGTGGCGGGTGGCGCCGGCGCCGCGCGTGCGATCGCCTCCAGGGTGGACATCACGGCCGCACGCTGCTGGGGGTCGTTCAGCACCTGGATCGCCGCGGCGGCCTGCGCGGGCGTCAGGCTCGGCTGGGCCGGCGCCGGGGCCGCCGCAGGGGGGAGCGGCGCCGGCCGTGGCGACCGCGGCAGCGATCAGCAGCAGGAGAACCAAAAGACGTGAAAATCCGCTCAGCATCGCTTACCTTGAAGGGTGCGACACAATGTGAACGGCCATGATCTTTCTGCTGATCCCTGTCGTGATCCTGATGCTCGCCACGGTGGGGGTGCTTCTGGTCGGTGTGTTTGGCCTGGCGCGTGGCGGTGGCGACCCCATGCGCTCCAATCAACTGATGCGCTGGAGGGTTCTGCTCCAGGGGGCGGCATTACTGCTATTTGTAATCGTTATGAGCCTGATGCACCATTGAAGGCCGCTGGCGCCGGTCCCCCTGCCGTGGAAGCCAGCCGCCTAATCCGCCGCCTCGCCCACGTGGTCGCCACCCTTGCCCCGCGCCCGGATTCCCGCCAGCGCCTGCTCCACGTGCCGGCTGAACACGTATTCCGCCGGCCTTTGCCCCTCCAGCGGGATTTCCGGCGCCATCGGACCTTCCGTGCGGATGCCGCGCACCGCCTGCGCCGCCGCACGCCACGGCTTGCGGATGGTCTCGGTCACCGCGGTCGCCTCGTAGCCGGAATGCACCATGCAATCGGCACACTTTTCGTAATTGCCGGTGCCGTAGCGGTCCCACTCCGTCTCTTCCATCAACTCCTTGAACGTCTTGGCATAGCCTTCACCCAACAGGTAGCAGGGCCGCTGCCAGCCAAAATACGTGCGCGTGGGATTACCCCACGGCGTGCACTTGAACGATTGGTTGCCGGCGAGGAAATCCAGGAACATCGATGACTGGTTGAACGCCCAGCGCCGCTTGGACTTCCCCTTCCCTTCCAGCGCGAAGATCGAGCGGAACAGTTCCTTGGTCTTGCGCCGGTTGAGGAAATGCTGCTGGTCCGGCGCGCGCTCATACGCATAACCGGGCGAGACGCTGATGCCGTCGATTCCCATCTCCATCACGTCATCGAAGAACGACGCGATGCGCTGGGGCTCGGCGTTGTCGAACAGCGTGGCGTTGATGATCACCCGGAATCCCGCCGCCTTCGCCGCCCGCAGAGCCCCCACCGCGCGGTCATACACGCCGGTCTGGCAGACCGAGCGATCATGATCTTCACGGTCGCCGTCCAGATGCACCGACCAGGTGAAGTACGGGCCC
The DNA here is from genome assembly GCA_963731335.1 of uncultured Pseudomonadota bacterium. Classification (GTDB taxonomy): domain Bacteria; phylum Pseudomonadota; class Alphaproteobacteria; order Acetobacterales; family Acetobacteraceae; genus CAVSUZ01. The sequence continues at coordinate 325,436 of CAVSUZ010000013.1, forward strand.
GGCTTGAACAGGTGCATCCTTTTCTCGAGCAGCAGCGCATTGGTGCACACGATCACGAACTTCTTGCGCGCGGTCGCGGCTTCGACGACCTGGTCGATCTCCTTGTGCAGCAGCGGCTCGCCCCCCGCGATGACCACCACCGGGGCGCCGCATTCCTCGATCGCCTCCATGCACTCGGCAACCGACAGGCGCTGGTTCAGAATCTCCGCCGGATAATCGATCTTGCCGCAGCCCGCGCAGGCCAGGTTGCAGCGAAACAGCGGCTCGAGCATCAGCACCAGCGGATAGCGCTTGCGGCCGGCCAGGTGCTGCTTCAGCACATAGCCGCCGACCCGAAGCGCTTGGTGAAGCGGAACGGACATTGACGAATGATCCCTAAGCTGCGGCGTCGGCCAGTTGCGCGGGGAAGCGGAAACGCACGTCCTCGGCAACGCCTTCCAGGGTGGAAATGTCAATCTCGCCGAACCGGCGCAACCCCTCCAGCACGCCCTGCACCAATGTCTCGGGCGCGGAGGCTCCGGCCGTCAGTCCCACCGACGCCACCCCCTGGAACCACTCCCCCCGCAGGGCCGAGGCATCGTCGATCAGATAGGACGGCTTGCCCAACTCCTCGCCAATTTCCCGCAACCGGTTCGAATTGCTGGAATTTCTCGACCCGACAACCAGGATCATATCGACCATTTTGGCCAGCTCACGCACCGCCTGTTGACGGTTCTGGGTGGCATAGCAGATATCCCGGACCTCCGGCCCCACGATCGCCGGAAAGCGCCCCTTCAGCGCGGTGATGATCCCGCGCGTATCATCCACCGAAAGCGTGGTCTGGGTGATGTAGGCCAGCTTGTCAGGGTCACCGACCCGCAGCTTCTCCACGTCCGCCGCGGTCTGGACCAGGTGCACGGTCCCGTCGATCTGGCCGATGGTGCCCTCGACCTCCGCGTGTCCGGCGTGGCCGATCAACACGATCTCCCGGCCCTGTTTGGCATAGCGGCGGCCTTCGTTGTGCACCTTGGCGACCAGCGGACAGGTGGCGTCTATCACCGGAAGGCCGCGCTCCTGCGCCAGTTCCTCGACCCGCCGCGCCACTCCGTGCGCCGAAAAGATCGTCATCGCGCCGGGCGGCACCTCATCCAGTTCATCCACGAACACCGCGCCACGCTGCTGCAGGCTCTCCACGACGTGGCGGTTGTGCACGATTTCGTGACGGACATAGATGGGCGGGCCGAACTTGGTCAGCGCCCGTTCCACGATTTCGATCGCCCGTTCGACACCGGCGCAGAAGCCACGCGGTTGGGCCAGGATCACCCGAAACATCCGTTAAACCTCGCAATGCCCCCGCTTAGCCATGCCCTCTCTGATCATGGCTGCAAGAGTGCAACGGTTCGCTATTGCACGTCCCTCGTGACCAGGGCAATCCTGGCTGCGACCGGGACATCCCCGCTGCTTGCCGGGCGAAGGTAGTATCTCCCCGCCCCGCTTGCCGGACTCGAACAACACCACTTGAATGAACTGTGGCGCGCCTGCAACAGGTCGGAGCCGGAGTGCCGCCCGCCTCAGGCCCTGGCCGGTCGGTCCACGATATAACAACCGCGCACGCGAGTCGTGCCAACATCGGGGTTGAACGACACGTATGAGCTTGGCACCGGTCGGACCGGATATCTCTGCCGCGCTCTCCAGAGCGGCCGCACTGACGGAAGCGGCGCTGGACGTGCTGCTGCCGTTGCCGGAGGGGCCGGAAGCCCGGCTGTCCGAGGCGATGCGCTATGCCACCCTGAACGGGGGCAAGCGCCTGCGCGCTTTCCTGGTGAGCGAAAGCGCCCGAATGTTCGCCGTATCAGAAACGTGCGCCGCGCGCGCTGCCGCGGCGGTTGAAATGCTGCACGCCTACTCCCTCGTGCATGACGATCTGCCCGCCATGGACAACGACGATCTTCGCCGCGGCAAGCCGTCCTGTCATCGCGCTTTCGATGACGCCACGGCCATTCTCGCCGGAGATGCGCTCCAGGCGCGCGCCTTCGAGGTCCTGGCCGACCCCGACACCCATTCCGACCCACAGGTCCGCTGCGACCTGGTGCTCGCCTTCGGCGCCGCGGTCGGCGCCCGGGGCATGGTGGGCGGCCAGATGATCGACATGGTCACCGAGGGCCAGAGCCTGGACGCACCGCAAGTCACCCGGCTGCAGGCGCTGAAGACGGGACGCCTGATCCAGTTCAGCGCCGAGGCCGGTGCGATCCTCGGCCGCGCGCCGTTGGCGCAGCGCCACTACCTTGCCGCCTATGGCCGCGATCTCGGCGCCGCCTTCCAGATCGCCGACGATCTGCTCGACACCGAGGGCGACACCCAATCGCTCGGCAAGACCGCCGGCAAGGATGAGGCGGCCGGCAAGGCCACCATGGTCGCCGTGCTCGGCCGTGAACGGGCCCGCGCCCACGCCGAGATGCTCTCCCGCCAGGCCGCCCATCATCTGGAAAGCTTCGGCGAGAAGGCGAACCTGCTCGCCGCGCTCGCCGAATTCGTCGTCACCCGTCGGAGCTGATCAGCGCATGAGTCCAGTCAAAACGCCATTGCTCGACCGGGTCCGTTTTCCCGCCGATCTGCGGAACTTCTCCGCCGAGCAGCTTCGCCAAATTGCCGATGAACTGCGCGCCGAGGTCATCGACGCGGTCTCCGTCACCGGCGGTCATCTCGGCTCCGCCCTCGGCGTCGTGGAACTCACCGTCGCCATCCACGCGGTCTTCGACACGCCGCTCGATCGGCTGCTGTGGGACGTCGGCCATCAGGCCTATCCGCACAAAATCCTGACCGGCCGGCGCGATCGCATCCGCACCCTGCGCCAGGGCGGCGGCCTGTCCGGATTCACCCGCCGCCTGGAAAGCGAATACGACCCGTTCGGCGCCGCGCACTCCTCCACTTCCATCTCCGCCGGCCTCGGCATGGCCGTCGCCCGGGACCTGAAAACCGCCCGCGGCGAGCATGACGACCGGAACGTGATCTGTGTCATCGGCGACGGTGCCATGAGCGCGGGCATGGCGTACGAGGCGATGAACAACGCCGGCGACCTCGGCAAGCGCCTGATCGTCATTCTCAACGACAATGACATGTCGATCGCGCCGCCTGTGGGCGCCATGAGCGCCTACCTGTCGCGGCTCATGTCATCGCGCAGCTTCCTCACCCTGCGGGATATCGGCATCAAGGTGGCCCGCCGCTTCCCGCGCGGCATCGAGCGTACCGCCCGCAAGGCCGAGGAATACGCGCGCGGCATCCTGACCGGCGGGACGCTGTTCGAGGAACTCGGCTTTTATTATCTTGGCCCGATCGACGGCCATAACCTCGATCACCTGCTTCCGATCCTGCGCAACGTGCGCGAAGCGGACGAACAGGGGCCGATCCTGCTGCATGTGATCACCAAGAAGGGAAAAGGCTACGAGCCGGCGGAAAACTCGGCCGACAAATACCACGGCGTGTCCAAGTTCAATGTCATCACGGGAGAGCAGGCGAAGGCGCCGCCGGGACCACCGAGTTATACGAAGGTGTTCGCCGAAGCGTTGATCGCCGAAGCGGAGAAAGACCCGAACATCGTCGCCATCACTGCCGCCATGCCCTCCGGCACCGGCCTCGACAAGTTCGCCAAGCGCTTTCCCGATCGTTGCTTCGACGTCGGCATCGCCGAACAGCACGCCGTCACCTTCGCCGCCGGCCTCGCCTGCGAGGGCATGAGGCCGTTCTGCGCGATCTATTCCACCTTCCTCCAGCGCGCCTACGACCAGGTGGTGCACGACGTCGCCATCCAGGGCCTGCCGGTGCGCTTCGCGATGGACCGCGCCGGCCCGGTCGGCGCCGACGGCGCCACCCACGCCGGCAGCTTCGACGTCACGTATCTTGGCTGCCTGCCCGGCTTCGTGCTGATGGCCCCGGCCAACGAGGCCGAGCTGGTCCACGCCGTCGCCACCGCTGTTTCCATCAACGACCGCCCGAGCGCGCTGCGCTACCCGCGCGGCGAAGGCATCGGCATCGCCCTGCCCGACAAGCCCGAGGCCTGGCCTATCGGCACATCGCGTCTGCTGCGGCAGGGCAACAGCATTGCGATCCTGTCACTCGGCACGCGGCTGGCCGACGCGATGAAGGCAGCGGATGAATTGGCGGCGCGCGGCCTGCCCGCGACCGTGGTGGACGCCCGCTTCGCCAAGCCGCTCGACACCGGCATGATCGAGCAGCTCGCGCGCCATCACGAGGTGCTGATCACCATCGAGGAAGCCTCCATCGGCGGCTTCGCCTCACACGTGCTGCACCATCTCGCGTGGAAGGGCCTGCTCGAGCAGGGGCTGAAAGTGCGTCCGATGGTCCTGCCCGACCGCTTCATCGATCATGATTCGCAGGCGAAGCAACTTGCGGAGGCGCACCTGACCGCGCGGGACATCGTGGCAACTGCGCTGTCGGCGCTTGGGCGGGAGGCGCTGCTGCTCAGCGCCGGATAGGTTGTTCGCGGCCATCGCGACCGCACTCGCGGCAGTCGGGATCGTGCAAATCCTGGCCGGCTGGGGGTTCGCCGTTCGGTTCGCCCGCGCGCCGCGCCCGGGGCCCACCGCCCTGCCGCCGGTGACCATTCTCAAGCCGCTGCACGGCGACGAGCCGCTGCTGGAGGCCGCCCTGAGCACCGTCTGCACCCTGGACTATCCGGCCTATCAAGTGGTGTTCGGTGTCCAATCGGCTGCCGATCCCGCCACAGCCGTGGTGCGCCGTCTGCAGTCGCACTTCCCCGGCCGCGACATCGCGCTGGTCATCGACCCCGCCCGGCACGGGCCGAACCTGAAGGTCGGCAATCTTATGAACATGCTGCCCGCCGCGCGGCACGATATTCTGGTGATCGCCAACTCCGACCTGCACGTCCGGCCCGACTACCTCCAACGGCTGCTCGCTACGCTGGAGCAGCCGGCGACCGGCCTCGCCACCACGCTTTATGCCGGCCTGCCCGCCACCGCGGGCTTGCCGGCCGGGCTCGGCGCAACCCAGATCACCCACGCCTTCCTGCCCGGCGCGCTGCTGGCGCGCGCGATGGGCCGGCAGGACTGCCTGGGCGCCACCATGGCGCTGCGCCGGAGCATGCTGATCCGGATCGGCGGGTTCGAAGCGCTGGTGAACCACCTCGCGGACGACAACGCGCTCGGCCGGTTGGTGCAGGCTGCCGGACTGGCTGTGCGCCTGGCCCACACCATTCCGCTCACCACGGTGCCGGAGGAGACGTTCGCCGCCCTGTTCCGCCACGAACTGCGCTGGGCCCGCACCATCCGCGCCCTCGCGCCTGGCCCGTTCGCCGCCTCCGTGCTGCAATACCCCATCTTCTGGGGCTTTCTGGCGCTGCTCTTGGCGCCCGCCTGGGGCTGGATACCCTTCTTCCTTGCCTGGCTGGCCCGCGCAATCGCCGCGAGAGGGATCGACCGCGCCATCGCGCCGCTCACTCCCACGCCACCGCCGAAGCTCAGGGGGTGGCTTCTCCCCCTCCGCGAGCTTATGTCCGTTGCCGTGATGATCGCCAGCTACGCCGGGCTGCGGGTGGACTGGCGCGGCCACGCCATGATCGCTGACGGGCCCGCGCGCCCCAAGGAGAGAGCACAACCGTGACGATGAACACGCTGTTCCTGCAGCCGCCGTCCTTCGACGGCTTCGACGGCGGCGCCGGCTCCCGCTACCAGGCAAAGCGCGAAATCCGCTCCTTCTGGTATCCGACCTGGCTGGCCCAGCCCGCGGCCCTGGTGCCCGGCAGCAAGCTGATCGATGCCCCGCCGGCCCGCATCGGCATGGACACGGTGATCGAGGCGGCGAAGTCCCGCGATCTCTGCATCATTCACACCTCCACCCCGTCGTTCGTCGCGGACGTGCGCGCCGCCGCCCGGCTGAAGCAGGAAAATCCGCGGCTGACGGTCGGCTTCGTCGGTGCGAAAGTCGCCGTCGAGCCGGAGCTGTCGTTGCGGCAGGCCGGCGAGGCGGTGGATTTCGTCGCGCGCAACGAATTCGATTTCACCATCAAGGAAATCGCCGAGGGGCGTGATCTGAACGCCGTGGACGGCATCACCTGGCGTGATTCCTCGGGCGAAATCGTGCACAACAAGGAACGCGCGGTGCTGGAGGACATGGACCAGCTTCCCTTCGTCACCGAAGTCTATAAGCGCGACCTGCGCATCGAGGACTATTTCATCGGCTACCTTCTGCACCCCTACGTGTCGCTCTACACCGGCCGCGGCTGCAAATCCCGCTGCACCTTCTGCCTGTGGCCGCAGACCGTGGGCGGGCATCGTTACCGCGTGCGCTCCCCCCAGCACGTCGCGGAGGAAATCCGCCTGGCGAAGTCCAGCTTCCCCCAGGTGCGGGAATTCTTCTTCGACGACGACACTTTTACCGACAATCTTCCCCGCGCCGAGGAAATCGCCCGCGAACTCGGCAAGCTCGGTGTTACCTGGTCGTGCAACGCCAAGGCGAACGTCCCGCGCGAGACGCTGAAGGTGCTCCGCGACAACGGCCTGCGGCTGCTGCTGGTCGGTTACGAGAGCGGCAACCAGCAGATCCTGTACAACATCAAGAAGGGGATGCGCATCGAGGTCGCGAAGCGCTTCACCAAGGACTGCCACGACCTAGGGATCAAGATCCACGGCACCTTCATCCTCGGCCTGCCCGGCGAGACGAAGGAAACCATCGAGGAAACCATCCGCTTCGCCACCGAGATCAACCCGCACACCATCCAGGTGTCCCTGGCGGCGCCGTACCCCGGCACCTTCCTGTACAACCAGGCGGTGGAGAATGGCTGGTTCGATGCCGAGCATGCCGAGCTGGTGGATGACCACGGCATCCAGATCGCCCCCCTGCACTACCCGCACCTCAGCCATACGGAAATCTTCGACAACGTGGAGACGTTCTACAAGCGGTTCTACTTCCGCGCGCCGAAGATCGCGTCCATCGTGAACGAAATGGTGCGCAGCCCGCAGATGATGAAGCGCCGGTTGCGTGAGGGGGTGGAGTTCTTCCACTTTCTGCGCGAACGGCATAATGCGGCGTAGCCATGTCCGCAGCCCTTAAGCTCCCATCCCGCCACATGACCGTCGCCGAGTTCCTGGAATGGGCCGGCGCGGATCAGTCCTCCACGCGCTGGCAACTCTGCGACGGCGAGCCGGAGATGATGGCTCCGGCCTCGGAGCGGCACGGTCGCATTCAAGGCAGAGCTGAGCAACCTTCTGTCGGCATGCATCTCCGAACGATCGGGACAGTCACTGCAGCGTCGTCATCGCTCCCGGCGTCGATCCCGCGGATCCGCTCGGCCGAAAACTTTCGGATTCCCGACATCGGCATCACCTGCGCCCGTTAACCCGGGAAGTCGGCAATGCCGGATCCGGTCATGCTGATCGAAATTCTTGTCCCCTTCGAATGAGATCGAAACCCGGACCAACATCTGGACCTACACCTCGATCCCATCGGTTACCGAGATCGTCATTCTCCGGTCCGACAGGATCGAAGCGGAAATTCTACGTCGCCAAGCCGATCAATCCTGGCCATCACAGCCGGAATTCCTCGGCCCCGACGACGAACTCCGACCTGCACTCCATCGGCTTTGCGCGTACCCCTGCGGGAAGCATATCGTGCCACGGATTTCTAACTTCGGCCAAACGATGCGCATGTCTCCTTATCCGCTCGTTGCGACCTTGTCGCCACGCCACCGGCCCACGCCGCCGACTACCCCGCCCCGCAGCAAGGCGACTGGATCGCCCACGAGTTCCGCTTCCACACGGGTGAAACCTTCCCCGAGCTCAAGCTGCACTACGTCACCGTCGGCGACCCGCACGGGCAACCCGTGCTGATCATCCACGGCACCGGCGGGTCCAGCGCCAGCATGCTGACGCCCGCCTATGCCGGCGTGCTGTTCGGTCCCGGCCAGCCGCTCGACGCGAGCAAATACTTCATCATCCTGCCGGATACGATCGGCACGGGCGGTTCCACCAAACCCTCGGACGGGCTGCGCACCAAATTCCCCCACTACGACTACACCGACATGGTGCAGGCCGAGTACCGCCTGGTCACGGAAGGCCTCGGCATCCACCACCTGAGGCTCGTGACCGGCAACTCCATGGGCGGCATGCAGACCTGGATGTGGGGGGAGATGTATCCCGGCTTCATGGACGCCCTGGTTCCCATGGCTTCCTTGCCCACCGCCATGGCGAGCCGCAACTGGATGATGCGCCGACTGATGGTCGAAACCATCCAGCACGATCCGGAATATGACAACGGCAACTACACCGCCCAGCCGCCGTTGATGCGCTACATCGTCACCATGTTCGGCGTCGCCACCAGCGGCGGCACGCTGGCGTGGCAGGCGCGCACCGGCACCCACGCGAAGACCGACGCACTGGTCGATGAGCTGCTCGCCGCGCCGCCGCCCAAGGACGCCAACGACTTCGTCTATCAGTGGGCTTCATCCGCGGACTACGATCCCGAACCCATGCTCGAACGGATCGAGGCGCCGGTTCTCGCCATCAATTCCGCCGACGATGAGCGCAACCCGACGGAGACCGGCGTGATGCAAAACGCGTTGACGCACATCCACGACGCCCGCCTGTATCTGATCCCCGCCAGCACCGAAACACGCGGGCACGGCACCACGTCGATGGCGAAGTTCTACGCCCCGCAACTTGCCGAGTTCCTCGCAACGGCGCCGCACCGCACCAACCCGTAACGCGAACCGAACACGCTCATTGCGTGTTCAGCACAGCGTGAAGCCTGCCTTGCAGCAGGGCTGATGCGCTTCCAAGTACCTTCCAAACCGGGACTTATGGAAGGACGTTGCGAGATGAAACCATTCGCGCTTCCGCTTGCGGCAGCGATCGCCCTTGCCCTCACGGCGCCTTCCGCCATCGCCCAAAGCAACACCATCAAACTCGGTGCGTCCGTCCAACTCTCCGGCTCTCTGGCCAATACCGGTCGATACTATCGCGATGCGTACCAAATGGCCGTCAACACAATCAACGAAAAAGGCGGAGTCACCGTCAACGGCCAGAAGTATCAGCTCGTCCTCGACCTGCTGGACAACCAATCGGACGTCAACCTCAGCGTCCGTCAGACAGTCCAACTTGTCACCAGCAACAAAGTAAACTTCCTGCTCGGCCCGTTCGCCAGCAACTTTGCGCTGGACGATAGCTCCGTCGCCGAGAAATACCAGATTCCCATGGTCCAGGGCGGCGGCGCCTCCACCCAAATCTACAGCCGTGGCTATAAATACATTTTCGGCACCCTGCCGCCCGCCGATGATTATTTCGCCAGCACGATCGACATGCTGGGCAAGCTCACGCCGAAAACGCAGACCGTCGCCCTGGTGTCCGCCGATGACAGCTTCGACGTCTCGGTCGCCAAGGGCACCCGCAAGCTGCTCGCCGATGCCGGCATGAAGATCGCGCTGGACAGAACGTATCACGAGAATGCGTCCGACTTCTCCACCATCTTGACCGAGATCAAGTCCGCCAAGCCGGACGCCGTGTTCCTCGCCAGCCATGAGTCCGAGGCTCTCACGTTCATCCGTCAGGCCAAAAGCCTGGCTGTCGATCCAAAGAACATGTTCTCCTTCACCGTCGGCGTGCCGACAGCGGATTTCCGTAAGGCGCTGGGGAAGGATGCCAACTACGCGTTCGGCATGACATCCTGGCTGCCGACGGCATCCTTGAAGGATCAGTGGTTCGGCGATGCGGATCAATTCGCAAAACAATACAAGGCGAAATACGGCTATGATCCGGATTATCACGCCGCCTCGGCCGTCGCCGATGTGGAAACCTTCGTCAAGGCGGTCGAAAAGGCCAACTCGCTCGACCCGCAGAAGGTGCGGGATGCCATCGCCGGGATCGATTTCGAATCGCTCTACGCGCACATCCACTACGCCAAGGACGGCCAGATCCAACTGCCCCAGATCGTCGTGCAAATCCAGAACGATCAGGTCGTACCGATCTACACCGACAAGTTCATCAACCAGCCGAAATTCCCTGTCCCGCCCTGGAACGAGCGTTAGGAGTCACCCGCGCCCGAGATCTGAATGTTCTACGTCCAGATCCTGGTTAACGGCATCCTGCTCGGCGGGCTGTTCGGCCTCATGGCGCTCGGCATGGCGCTGGTGTGGGGCGTGCTCGACATCGTCAATCTCGCGCACGGCTCCTTCATCATGCTGGGCGGCTACGTGGCGTACTACTGCTTCACCCTTCTGCACATCGACCCGTTCCTCGCGCTGCCGATCAGCATGCTGGCGATGTTCGTGTTCGGCTTCCTGGTGCAACGCTTCATCATCAACTACATCGTCGGTTCGGCGCTGCTGAACACCTTGCTGATCACCTTCGGGTTGGACGTGGTCATCACCTACCTGGCGCAACTCGGCTTCAGCGCCGACTTCCGCACCATCAACCCGACCTATGCCGGATCGAACATCTCCATCCACGGCGTGATCATCCCGTTGATCCGGCTGGCCGCGTTCGTGATCGCCTTCATCCTTGCCGGCGCCCTGTGGTGGATCCTCTACCGCACAAAGCTGGGTCGCTCGATCCGCGCGACCTCGCAGAACCTGGTCGCCGCGAGGCTGTATGGCGTTGATCCCCGGCTGCTCTATCCGGTGACGTTCGGTATCGGCACGGCGCTGGCCGGCGCGGCGGGCGGGCTGTACGGCATGGTCTCGCAGCTCACGCCCTATATCGGTGCCGAACTCACCGCCATGTCGTTCGTCATCTCCATCATCGGCCGGCTGGACAATCCGTTCAGCGTCGTGCTGGCCGGCTGCCTGATCGGCATCGCCGAGGCATTCGGCGCCGTCTATTTCGGCTCCACCTACACCAACGTCATCAGTTTCGGCCTGCTGGTGCTGATCCTCGTGATCCGCCCGGCGCGCAGCCTGCGCGCGGCATGAAAGGCAAATGGCTCATCGCCCTGGCGGTGCTGCTGCTCGTCGCGGCGGTACCCTGGTTCGCCAGCCCGGTGATCATCCAGTTCGGCATCACCACCCTGCTCGTCGCAACCCTGGCGCAGGGCTGGAACATCATCGGCGGCTTCACCGGCTACGTCTCCTTCGGCAATTCCGTCTTCTACGGCCTCGGCACCTATGGCACCGCCATTCTCATGGCGCAGTTCCATCAGTCGTTCTGGCTGGGGCTGGTCGCCGGCGCGGTGCTGGCCGTGATTTGCGCGCTGTTGCTTGGTTTGCCGATCCTGCGACTGCGAGGCCCCTATTTCGCCATCGCCACACTGGGTCTGTCCGCCGCGATGGGCGCGATCTTCGCCAACCTGCCCATCGCCGGTGCCAATATCGGCTTGATCCTGCCGCTGACCCGCGCGGATGACATGTTCTATGAACTGTCCCTCGCGCTGCTGCTGGCTGCCACCCTTTCCGTCGCGTGGATGGCAAGCAGCCGCTTCGGCATCGCGCTGATCGCCATCCGGGAGGACGAAGACGCCGCCGACGCCATGGGGGTGAACACGACGCTGTATAAAGTGCTCGCGCTCATGCTGTCGGCGCTGTTCACCGCCCTGGCTGGTGGCATCCACGCCTATTGGATCACCTTCATCGACCCGGCCAGCGCGTTCGATCTGACGCTGAACGTGCAGATGGTGATCATGGCGGTGTTCGGCGGCCCCGGTACGGTGCTCGGCCCGCTGATCGGCGCCTTCATCCTGTCGGTGATCTACGACTACCTGTCCAGCAGCATCTCCACCGCCGCCGCGCTGCTGTTCGGCCTGGTGATCGTCTTCGCGGTGATCTTCATGCCGAAGGGCCTGATGGACCTCGGCGGCGGCCTGCGTCGGTTCGGGCCGCGCTACCTGCTGCTCAACGTGCAGGCGAACCGCATATGAGCGCCGCGCCACTGCTGGAGGCGCGCGGCCTGGTCCGCAGCTTCCAGGGCCTGGTGTCCGTCAACAATGTCAGTCTCGCGCTCGCGCCGAACGAAATCCTCGGCCTGGTCGGACCGAACGGTGCCGGCAAGACCACGCTGATCAATCTGCTCAGCGGCGCGCTGCGGCCCGATCGGGGCGAAGTGCGTTTCGAGGGCGCACGCGTCGATCGAAAACGCCCATACCGGCGCGCCCATCTGGGGATCAGCCGCACCTTTCAGGTGATGAAGCCGTTCCCCGGGCTTTCGGTGCTGGAGAACGTCACTGTCGGCGCGCTGTTCGGCTTTGGCGGCGGCATGCACTCGCGCGAGCGAGCACGGGAAGCCGCGCGGGAGATGCTGGCGTTCACCGGGCTCGACCATCGCATGGACCAGCGTGCCGATGCGCTGGGCGGACCGGACCGCAAGCGGCTGGAACTCGCCAAGGCGCTGGCCATGCGTCCGCGCGTGCTGCTGCTGGATGAGGTCATGGCCGGGCTGAACGCCACCGAGGTGGACGACGTGATCGAGGTGATCCGCAAGATACGCGGCCAGGGCGTGGCGATCCTGGTGGTTGAGCATGTGATGCGGGCCATCCGCAGCCTGTCCGACCGGGTGATGGTGCTGCACCACGGGGAAAAGATCGCCGAGGGCAGCGTCGAATCCGTCTTCGCGCAGCAGGCCGTGGTGGAAGCCTATCTCGGCAAGCGCCGCGCATGACCGAAGCGGTTCTGCAAATCACCGATCTGCGGGCGGGCTATGGTGCGGTTCCGGTGTTGTTCGAGGTCAGCCTGGAGGTGCGGGCCGGAGAGATCGTCACGCTGGTCGGCAGCAACGGCGCCGGCAAGACCACGCTGCTGCGCGCGCTCGCACGGGTGATTCCCTCGCGCGGCCGCATGCTGTTCGACAACAATGATATCGGCTCGCTCACGCCGGAGCAGGTGTTTCGGCGGGGTTTGGTTCAGGTGCCGGAGGGGCGGCAGTTGTTCGGTCGCATGACGGTCGAAGAAAACCTGCAAATGGGCGCGCAGCGTCAGCCGGATGCGGCGGAGCGGCGCCGCGGGTTCGAGCGGGTTTATGCGCTGTTCCCGATCCTGAAGCAGCGGCGCCGGCAACTGGCGGGCAACATGTCGGGCGGGGAGCAGCAGATGTGCGCGATGGCGCGCGCGCTGATGGCCGCACCGCGGCTTCTTGCGGTTGATGAAATGAGCCTGGGACTGGCGCCGGTGATCGTCGATCAGTTGCTGGAGATCCTTGCCGAGATTCGCAAGCAGGGCGTGACGGTGCTGCTGGTGGAGCAGGACGTGTTCGCGGCGTTCAGCGTGGCGGACAGGGGATATGTGATGGAGACCGGGCGGATCGTGCGCGAAGGCCCGGTCAGCGAACTGCGCAACGATGAAGGGGTGCGCCGCGCCTATCTCGGCGAGGTGGGCGCATAAGGGCCATCGCCCCGATTTGTCCATGCCGCCCTCGACACCTCCGGCGTTTACTCCGTCATGGCGTCCCCTCCCCGACCTTCAGCCCACAGCCAGCGTGGGCTTGACTGGCTCAACTTCTTCATCGCCGACGTGGAAACGGCGTTCGGCCCCTTCGTCGCCGTCTATCTCGCATCAAACGGCTGGGCCCAAGGGGAGATCGGCACCGTCATCACGATCAACAGCGCCGTTGCCCTCGCCACCCAAACCCCGGCCGGCGCCCTGGTGGACTGGACTCACCGCAAGCGCCTTGTCGTCCTGCTCTGTCTCGCCTGTATCGCCGGGGGCGCCCTGCTGATCGCGCTGTTCCCGCACTACCTCACAGTCGTGGCGGGCGAGGCCCTGCACGGCGTCACGGGCGGCGCGGTCCGCACCGCTGTCGCCGCCATCGCCATCGGGCTCGTCGGTCACCGTGCCTTCCACACGCGGGTCGGCCGCAACCACCGCTACGATTCGCTGGGCAACGCCGCGACCGCCGCGACAATGGGCGGCCTCGGCGCGTTCGTCTCGCCCGCCGCTCCGTTCTTCGCCGCCGCCGGTCTGTGCCTGCCCGCCGCCGCGGCGCTCGCTCTCATTCGCGGCGAGGAAATCGACTACGCCCGCGCGCGCCAGGCTGCCGGCCGAAAGGAACAAGGCTTCGCGCGCTGGCACGAGCTTTTGCGCAACCGCGCGCTGCTGATCTTTGCCGCCTGCCTCGTCTGCTTCCAGTTCGCCAACGCGTCGATGCTGCCGCTCGCCAGCGAACGGCTGGCCGCGAATTACAAGGGCGAATCCGAGCTGGTCACTTCGGCCCTGGTGATTGTGCCCCAGCTTGTCTCTGCCGCGCTCGCCGCCTGGATCGCCCGCAAGGCCGACCAATGGGGCCGACGACTACCCCTCGTCGCCGCTTTCATCGCCCTGATCGCCCGAGCGGCGCTGTTCGCGCTCGCCTTCTCGCCCTGGTTCCTCGTCGCGGTTCAGGCGCTCGGCGGCCTCACCGCAATCGTTATCGGCATCCTCACCCCCCTGGTCGTCGCCGACTGCACCAAGCGCACCGGCCGCTATAACTTCTCTCTCGGCGCCGTCTCCATGATCAGCGGGGTCGGCGCCACGATCAGCACCACCGCGGTGGGCTTCGTGGCGCAGTCTTTCGGCTTCACTGTCGGATTCCTCGTTCTCGCGGTGGTCGCCGCCGGAGGTCTCGTGCTTCTTTGGCTCTTCATGCCGGAGACGGTGCAGTCCGCGCGGGAGGAAGAGGAATAAATACCAAGTCCGGTGACCGCGATTCATGCGGTCATCGAGATTTGGTATGCGCGCAGGGTTGGTGTGGCGGCTGCGCGCGAAACAAGTCTCTGACGCTCAGCCCAACGCCGTCCCGTCCGCCGCCGCGATCGCCCGCAGCAACGCGCGGACATACGGCGCGTAGGACCGCGTTACTTCGATCCGCCACGCGTCGGCACCGCGCCGCCACAGCACGATCTCCGCCTTCTCGAACACCGTCCGCACGCACATTCCCAGCGGAAACGCCGCTTCGGTCAAATCCAGCGGCACCGCCCCGTTCAGCAGCGCGGCCGCATCCGCACCGCGCAACTCCAGCCCGACCTGCCGGTGTGATACATCCACCAGCACGCAGCCATCCGCCGCAGCCATGCGCTCGCCGGGGTCCAGCAGCAGCCACTCGTCCGGCCCGAGCCACAGCGCCCAATCGCCGACCGCGCGGCACGGATCGCCCGGCAGCCCCACCGCACCGCCATCCCCTCGCAGGATAAACCGCGACACCGGCCCAACATCCCGCAGCTCAACCATGCAGCCGAGCCCCCTCCGGGTCGTAGAACACGGGTGAGACCACGTGCGCCGCCACCGCCCCCTGCGCCATGGGAACCCGCACCAGTTCGCCCATCCGGTCGCGCCCGCTCGCCAGCATCGCCAGCGCAATCGAGCGATCCAGCACCGGACTGAAATACGCTGAGGTCACGTGCCCGATCGGCGTGCGCGGATCGTCGCGCGACACGATCTGCGCCCCGTCCGCCAGCACGATCCCCGGCTCCTCGGTGCGCAAACCCACAAGCTGCATCCGCCCCGGCGCAACCAAATCGGGCCGGCGCAGCGAGCGCTTGCCCACGAAATCCGCCTTGTTGCGCCCGATCGCCCAGGACAGGCCCGCATCGTCCGGTGTCACCGTCCCGTCCGTATCCTGCCCCACGACGATGTAGCCCTTCTCGGCGCGCAGCACGTGCATCGCCTCGGTTCCGTACGGCATGATCCCGAACGGCGCACCCGCCTGCGCCACCGCCTCCCACACCGCCGGACCATGGCCCGCGGGCACGTTGATCTCGTAGCCCGCCTCGCCCGTGAAGCTCACCCGGAACAGCCGCGCCGGCACCCCGCACACGCGGCATTCCGCCACGCTCATGTGCGGGAACGCCGCCAGGTCCACCCCCTCCGCCAATGACGCGATCACCCCCCGGGCGCGTGGCCCCTGCACCGCGATCACCGCCCATTGCTCGGTGACCGAGGTCAGCCAGACCCGCAGATCGGTAAACTCGGTCTGCAGGTAGTCCTCCATATGGAACAGCACCCGCGCCGCGCCGCCGGTCGTGGTGGTGACATGGAAGCGGTCCGGCGCCAGCCGCCCCACCACGCCGTCATCCATCACGAACCCGGCCTCGCTCAACATCACCCCGTAGCGGCAGCGCCCGGGCGCCAGGCGGGTCCAGTCATTGGTGTAGATCCGATTGAGGAACGCTGCGGCGTCCGGCCCGCACACCTCGATCTTCCCCAGCGTCGAGCCATCGAACATCCCGACCCCGTGGCGCACCGCCAGGCACTCCCGCGCCAGCGCCGCCGCCTGGTCCTCGCCGGTCCGCGGGAAATGATGCGCCCGCTTCCACTGCCCCACATCCTCGAACACCGCGCCCAGCGCCTCCGCCTGCGCGTGCATCGGCGTCTGCCGCACCGGGTCGAACAACGCGCCGCGCGCCAGCCCGGCGAAAGTTCCGAACGTCACCGGCGTGTACGGCATGCGGAATGTCGTCAGCCCTACCCTTTGCACCGGACGCCCCAGCGCGTCCGCCGCAATTGCCAGCGCATTCACGTTGGACGTCTTGCCCTGATCCGTCGCCATCCCCGCGGTGGTGTAGCGTTTCACATGCTCGATCGAGCGAAACCCTTCCTGCACCGCCTGCCGCACGTCACTCGCCTTCACGTCGTTCTGGAAATCCACGAACGCCCACGCCTGCTCCACGGGAACCGGTGGCGATTCCCCGCCCGGCGGCAAGGCGCGCGCAGGCACCGTACCGCCTCGGGCCGCCCACGCTCCCGCCGCCAGCCCATCCTCCACGCAGGCCGCGGCACCGGTAACGCCTCGGCATGCGCCAGCGCACACCTGATCCTGCGCCGGCTCGCCCGGCAGGAAGGCGCCCCGGTCCGCGTCGAACACCACGCGCCCGCGCGATTGAGAGAACAGATGCAACGACGGCGTCTGCCCGCCCGCCATCAGCACCAGGTCGCAATCCACCTTCGATCCGTCCGACAGTACCGCCTGCTCCACCCGAAGCCCGCCGCGCGTATCGGCCACCGAAGTGCCGAACCGCGCCGGCAACCCTGTGGTGTCGCAGCCGGACGCCCGGCGCGCGTCCGCCACCGCCGCAATGCTCACACCCGCCAGCGCCAGGTCGCGCGCCACGGCGTATCCGCTATCATCTGCAACTGCCATGACCGCCCGCGTGCCCGGCCGCACAGCCCACCGATTGGCGTACTCCCGCGCTGCCCCGGCCAGCATGATCCCCGGCCGGTCGTTGTTGCCGAACACCAGCGGGCGCTCGATCGCACCCGTCGCCAGCACAACCCGCTTTGCCCGGATCTTCCACAGCCGCTCGCGCGCCACCCCATCAGGCTTCACGGCCAGGTGGTCTGTCACGCGCTCCGCCAGAGCCACGAAATTCTGCAGGAAATAGCCGAACGCCGTCGTCCGGCTCATCACCCGCACCGTTCCCACCCGCCTCAGCCACATCAGTGTTTGCGCCAACCACGCCTCGGCCGGCTGGCCCTCGATCGTGGCCGCGGGCTCCGCCAGCAGACCCCCGCCCGCCTCGGCCTGCTCATCGACCAGCATCACCGAGACGCCGCGCGTCGCCGCCTCTCGCGCCGCCGCCAGCCCGGCCGGTCCGGCCCCCACCACCAGCACGTCACAGAAGGCGTAGCGGTGCGCATAGACGTCCGGATCCGCCGCCTCCGGTGCCCGGCCCAGTCCCGCCGCGCGCCGGATCAGAGGCTCATACACACGCTTCCAGGCGCCGCCCGGCCCGATGAACGTCTTGTAGTAGAACCCGGCCGACAGCGCCGGGGCCGCCAGCCCCGCCATCGCTCCCACGTCATGCGCCAGCGAGGGCCACCGGTTCTGGCTCTCCGCCTCCAGCCCGTCATACACCTCGACCTGCGTCGCCCGGAGATTCGGGGTCCGCCGCGCACCGGTTCCAATCGTGACCAGCGCGTTCGGCTCCTCCGCCCCCGCCCCCAGGATCCCCCGCGGCCGGTGATATTTGAAGCTGCGCCCCACCAGGTGCACGCCGTTGGCCAGCAGCGCCGAGGCCAACGTGTCCCCCGGATGCGCCGCATACGTCCGCCCGTCGAACCGGAAACTCAGACGCCGGCTGCGATCAATGCGCCCGCCGGTCGGCAGCCGAAATGCCGTCACGCTCGCGCCTCTCCAGGCCTGTATGTCCCGCTCAGCCGGTCGGTAACGGTACTGCGACGCGCGTTGAAGAACCGCCCGCAGCCGTGCAGGTGGCACCAGCGCTCGGCGATCTCACCCTTCGGGTTGTCCCGCCAATAGAGATACGCGGTCCACGCCTCGTCATCCGTCGCCTCCGGATTTGCCGGCCGCGCGACATGCGCATGGCCCGCATGGCGGAACTCGATCTCCGGACGCTCCATCCGGCAAAACGGACAAAAGATCAGCAGCATCTCAGTGCGCCACCGCGGCCGCCGCCGCTTCATCGATCAGCCGCCCCGTGCGGAACCGGTCTAGCGTGAACGGCGCGCAGATCGGATGCGGCTCGCCGCGGGCGATCGTATGCGCGAACACGTGTCCCGATCCCGGCGTCGCCTTGAACCCGCCCGTGCCCCAGCCGCAATTGACGAACAGCCCCGGCACCGGCGTTGCGCCGATGATCGGCGAGCGATCCGGCGTCACATCCACGATCCCGCCCCAGTTGCGCAGCATGCGTAGCCGCCGCACCACGGGGAACAGCTCGCACACCGCCTCCAGCGTGTGGGTCGAGACGTGCAGCGCCCCCGCCTGACTGTACGACGTGTAGGCGTCCGTCCCCGCCCCGATCACCATCTCCCCCTTATCGGATTGCGACATGTACGCGTGGATCGTGTTGGACATGACCACGCACGGCATCGCCGGCTTCACCGGCTCCGATACCAATGCTTGCAACGGAAAGCTTTCCAGCGGCATCCGCACCCCGGCCATCGCCATCAGCACGCTGGTGTGCCCCGCCGCCACCACCCCGACCCGCGATGCTGCGATCGCCCCCCGCGTCGTCTCCACGCCGCTCACCGCACCCAAGGCGTCGCGCCTTATCGCCGTCACCTCGCAATTCTCGATGATGTCCACCCCGCGCTGATCGGCGCCGCGCGCATACCCCCACGCCACTGCGTCGTGCCGAGCCGTGCCGCCGCGGCGTTGCAGCGCCGCGCCGAGCACCGGATAGCGCCCTCCGACATTCAGAATCGGACAGAACGCCTGCGCCTGGTCAGGCGTGAGCCACTCATTGTCGATGCCCGACAGCCGGTTGGCATGGATGTGGCGCTGCGTGACGATCACGTCGTGATGGTTGTGCGCCAGCATCATCACGCCGCGCGGTGAATACATCACGTTGTAATTGAGTTCGCGGGACAAGCCCTCCCACAGCTTCACGGCATGTTCGTAGATGCCCTGGCTCTCCGGCCACAAATAATTGGACCGGATGATCGTCGTGTTGCGCCCTGTGTTGCCGCCGCCGATCCAGCCCTTCTCCAGGACGGCAACGTTGCGGAGACCATGCTCCTTGGCCAGATAGTACGCAGTGGCCAGCCCATGTCCCCCGCCGCCGACGATTAATACGTCGTAACGCGCGTTCGGATCGGCCTCGCGCCATTGCGGCCGCCACCCCGTGTTCCCCCGTGCCGCCTCCCGCAGCACGCGAAGGGCCGAGAAGCGCCCGCTCACCTGTTTTCACCCATGTGCGTACTCTGCCCCGCGCCGGTCCGCCCCCACAACCCCGCGCCACCTTCGCTGCCCTCCGGCGTTCCACGCGTCAATATTGTGGCGACAGCGTCCGCAATTTTGTCCCGGGCGCTCCCCATACCCCCGTCCGGAAGGAGAAAATCCATGAGGAAATCCGGCTTTGCCCGCATCGGCCTCGCCTTGGCGCTCACCGCCGGGCTGGCCCTGCCCGCCGCCCCGGCCTTCGCCGAGAACTGGCATCACGATGGTCACGGCGATCACCACGATTGGCACGGTGGGGGGTATCACGGTGGCGGATATCACGGCGGCGGGTATTACGGCGGCGGCAATGACGCTGGCGCAATCATCGGCGGCGCCCTGCTGGGCCTCGGCGTAGGCGCCGCGATCGGCAGCATGGCCGCACCCCCGCCCGCCTATGCCTACGCCCCGCCCCCCACAGTCTATTATCCCCCGGCGCCACCCGCGTACTACGCGCCCCCGCCGGTCGTTTACGGCTATTGATCACACAAGGAACCTGACAGCATGAACGCACGTAGCCTGCTCCTTGCCGCCGGTACATTGGCTTTGCTCGCATCGCCCGCCTTGGCCCAAACCGCGGCGACGTCCACGGGCGCCACCTCCAATGGGGCGCCCCCCGCCGGCGCTCCCCCCGCCGCAATCGCACCCCACGCCGCCGCGCACAGCCCGGCGGCCGTGGAACAGCGCATCCAGCATCTCCACGCCCAGCTTCGCATCACGCCGCAAGAGCAATCGCAATGGGACGCCTTCGCGCAAATCATGCGCCAGAATGCCGATAACATGCGCACCGCGATCGACCAGCGCGGATCGCAGATGGGCAGCATGGATGCCGCGCAGAACATGCAGTCCTACGCCCAGCTCGCACAGGTGCACGCGCAGGACATGCAGCAGATGGCCGCGACGTTCCAGGCGCTATACCAGGACATGACACCCGAACAGCGCCAGAATGCCGACCAGTTGTTCCGCGCCCGCGATCAGCACATGGCGGCGCACAGACACGCGCATCAGCAGGGATAAACCGTTTGATACGGCTGGTTCGGAGCATGCTCCGAACCAGCTTCTTTGCCGCGGTAAAGCGCCCGTACAGCTAAGAGCAGCGCAGACGCGTCAGATCACCAACTCGATCAAGAACGGCCCACGCCGCCGGTTCGCCGGCACAAACAAATCGGCAAACGCCTCGCACGTCTCCGCTCGCGCCGCCTCCACCCCCATGCTGTTCGCCAGCCCCACCCAGTTCAACTCCGGGCTGCCCAGATCCAGCATATCCATCGCCGTCCGTCCCGGATTGGCCCCCACATTCGCCAGTTCTCCGATCAGGATCTGATACTTCCGATTGGCGAAGATCACCGTCGTGACGTCCAGCCTCTCGCGCGCCTGGGTCCACAGCGCCTGGAGCGTGTACATCGCCGAGCCATCCGCCTGCAGGTTCACCACCCGCCGCCCCGGCGCGCCGACCGCTGCCCCCGTCGCCAGCGGCGGCCCTCCGCCGATCGCGCCGCCCGTCACCTGCAACCAGTCATGAGGCGCGGCCGCATACGTCGCCGGATAGAACCCCCGTCCGAACGTGATCGCCTCATCCACCACCACCGCCTGCTCCGGCAGCAGCGCCGCCAGCGTCCGAGCGAATACATCCGGCGTCGGCGCACCACGCCCCGCCTCCGGTGCCGGCCCCGGATCGGGAACCGCCGCCTCCTTCGCTTCCACCTCCTCCGCCAGCCACAACAGTGCCGCTTCCGGGTCCTGCTCCGGCCGGGTCAGCACGTGCACCGACGCATCATCGGCCACCGGCGAACCCGGCTTGCCGGGATACGCAAAGAAAATCACCGGCTTGCGCGCATTCACCAGGATCACATGTCGGAACGAACTCAACGCCGCCACCGCCTGGTCCACCGGATACGGGATGCGGTTCACCGGCACGCGCCCGCGCCCCCGCGCCACCCGCGCATTCGACCCCAGAGCCATCACCGTGGCACCGGTCGCCGCCGCGATCCGGTGCGCGAGCCGCAACGGCGCCTCCCGCAGCGCGTCTCCGCCGAGCAGCAGCAGCGCCTTCTCGCCGCTCTGCAGCACGCGGGCCGCACCGTGCACCGCGTGCGCCTCCGCCCGCGGCCGAGCCGCAACCGGCAGCGCCTCCGCCACAACCCCGCCCGCGTCCCACGCCGTGTCGGCCGGCAGGATCAGCGTCGCGATCTGCCCCGGTGCCGTGCGCGCCGCCTGCACCGCCACTGCCGCGTCCCGTCCCACCGTCTCCGCCCGTGTCGCCGCGCGCACCCAGCCCGAGACGGGCCGCGCCCAACCCTCGGTATCCGCCGTCAGCGGCGCATCCAGCGGCCGGTGATACGTCGCCTGGTCGCCCACCACATTGACGATCTGCGACGACGCCCGACGCGCGTTGTGCAGATTGGCCAGCCCGTTCGCCAGGCCCGGTCCGCAATGCAGCAGCGTCGCCGCCGGCTTGCCCGCCATCCGCGCGTAGCCGTCCGCCGCGCCGGTCACCACGCCTTCGAACAGCCCCAGGATGCAGCGCATGCCCGGGATACGGTCGAGCGCCGCGACGAAATGCATCTCCGACGTGCCGGGATTGGCGAAGCACACCTCCACGCCGCTGCCCAGCAGCGTGTGCACCAGCGATTCCGCCCCGTTCATGCGCTCTCTCCATTGGTTTGCCGGAACCTGACCTGGACCCGGGTGTTTCTCAACCCCAGAGCGGGATCGCGCGAGGCCGAAGGTCGGAGCGCGTGAATCCCGCTCTAAAGGCACGGGATCGCGCGAGGCCGAAGGTCGGAGCACGGGATCGCGCGGGGCCGAAGGTCGGAGCGCGTCAATCCGCTCGCAAAGTGGGACATCGTGGAAACGCTTTCCGCCTATCTCAGCCGCAAGTGCGATGAGATCACGTTGATCGAAGCCGCGCTCGATCGGCCGCCCCATGCAGGGCTGCCGGACGACGTCGCGCAGATCGCCGCGCGGAAATTCCAGCTCGGCGCGTTGCTGAAAGCGGAGCAGGCGCGGTCGGATTGGCGTTTTACGGAAACGCACTGGACAAGGGAGTCGCAGCTCCGCATCGGCCCGTTCCGGCTCGAATACAACTACCAGCGCGCCGACCTGATCGTGCACGGTCCGCCGACCTATCCCCTGCCGGCCGGGCTGGCGCAGGTGAGCTGCGACTACACGTCGTGCGGGATGGCGGCGCTGGCGGCGGTGGTGTTCGCCATCAGCGAGGTCCTGCCCGGCGCCGCCATCCGCGCCGACCCCGAGGGCTACCCGGAGAACGGCGAGCTTCTCGCCACGTACGGGACGCGCCTCGGCCTGTCTTTGAATGCACCCCCGCAGGCCGCCGCGGCGCCCGCCGTCGTGGTGCGAGACTCAGGCACGCCTGCCGACCCTGGCCTGTTCGATCCGGCCGGGATTCGCCTGCTGGTGTTCGACACGACATGCCTCACCGCTTCGTCCGGCCGCATCGCCTCGGTGTTGCGAGCGGCTGCGCATGCCGGCATGGCCGTCGCGCTGGTGCGCAGCCACACCAAGCTCGATTCGCTCGGCATCGAATACGGCCGGCTCGGTTCCGTGGTTCTGGCCGCGCCGCCGGCCGCACACGCACTGGCCGATCGTCTCAGCACCGCCTGCAAGAACGCGATCCGTCTGCTCGGCGCGGCCGCCGTGCCGGAGCATCTGCCGCCCTTTGTCGGCACCGAGGCGTGGCGGGCGCTGACCCGCGCGCGGGTGGCTCGGATCATCCGCAACAACCGGAACGCGGCGCGTACGCTGGGCGGCCGCTGCTATCATCACGGGCTGTTCTTGACCCTGGACCTGGACGCCGGATGGACCGAGGACCAGGCGCGGGATGCGGCACGCGATCTTGCGGCCAGGCTACGGGAAGCGGAGCTTCCGGCGCGGCAAGCCGGCAGCTTCGCGTTTGATTTCGCCGTGATGGACGCTTTCCCCACGCCCGGCGGTGAATGCTGGATGCTGCGCATCGCGCTCCCCGATCTGCCGGACGAAATCACCGGTGCGATCATCGATCGCATCCGCCGCTGGACCGTGGAGAGGCGAAACTCGCCAACCGCAACGCTTCGGCATAATCTGCGCGCCGCCGAATAAATCAACTGCCCCTGCTCCTGATCGCCGGCCTCGCAATTCCCGCCTCGCCGCAGGCGCTCGGGTTTCGCCACTTCTACAAATGCCCCTCCGATGCCGACGTGACCCGCCTGGGCGACACCAGCACCCCGGCAGCGTGCCTCGCCGCCTGCAAATCCCATCCCGGCGCCGCGGGGTGCTGGTGGCTGGACGGCACCGGGGGATTTGCGCGGGAATGCCGGCTGTGCCGGACCATGCAGCCGGCCAAGCGACGATGGCCAAACGACTGGGCGCTGCCGCTGTCGCCAGGCCCGGTGGCGTCGCTTCACTCTCCCAGCGACACGAAATCCGACTAACGACTGTTACTGCTCGAAAACGCGATCTCCTGGATCAGCTTGCGCAGAACGGCATCGCCGAACGTCTTGTAGTCATGCACTTCCAGCACGAAGCTGGTTTCCCCCGCCGTCACGTTCTGCCGATAGTAGTTCGCCAGCCCCCCCGGCGGATGCGTATGCCGCTGCAACCACGGGATGTCGCTTTCATTCGCAATCGCCAGGCCGTTGATCACAATCCCCTGTCCTGCGGCCTCATCCCGGGCGTCCTGCACCGGGCGGCCCGAGTTGTTGGTCCCGTCACCTGCCACGTCGATCACGCGGCGCGCGGCCTGCACCCCGCTGTGCTTCAGTTCGTCTTCCGCCGCGGTAACGCCATCACCGATTGCCGTATGCCCCCACGAGGATCGCGGCGCCGCCTGCATCTTCTCGGCGAAGCTCTTGGCCGTGTCGGCGTCCGTCAGGACGGTCCAGGGCAGCACGGTCTGCACCTGTCCCGACCCGGCGAATTCGATGAACGACACGGCGATGCTGCCAATCGGGCCGCCCTGGATCGCCGAGATCACCGCCGGGTTGGTGAACGCGTCGTAGTAACCCTGTTTTTCGAGCTTGTATTCGTCATCGTTGATGCTGCCCGACACGTCATCGACGATCACCAGCGCCACATCGACCGGCTGCGCCGCCGTTTGGGCCGCCTGGGCCGCGGGACACAGGAGCAGGACGGGGAGGAGATACCGGATCATTGATCCCTCCTTGTGCAGACAACGCAGCGTGCGGCTGCGCCGGCCAGCACGTCAAGCATGATCAACGGTGCCGGAGATTAAGGTTGCGGCGCGATCGTGATGCGCTTCAGCGCCTGGTCCGCCGCCGTCAACGGGTTCGGCCCCGAGGGGTAGCCGTTCACTTCAAGAAGATAGGCCATGAGGTCGAGATACTGGCTTTCGGTCAGGCTCCCAGGATTTGCCAGCGGCATGTGACTCGACATGAAGCGATACAGGTACTCTCCAGTGATCTGCTGGGCTTGCAGCGCGCTCAGAAAGTCCTTGCCCGCCAGCGCCGGGCCAACCCCGCCTTGCAAACCCTCGCCATGACACATCGCGCATGCCTGCTTGTAAAGCGACCGCCCTGCGTCAGCCTGTGATGTCGTATAATACCCACCCGCCGGCCGCGGCTCTGCGTGTAGCAGAACGCTTAGAGGCAAAAGAATTGCCAGAGCGATTGTAACAACAAACTCCGTCCACCGCACCACGCGTACCCGGCTGTTGCCCTGCATCGCAATGGTATCTACGCTGTGCGCGGGCCAACAAATATACGCCGCACATTGCGGTCGTGCTGAATGACATTTGTAAATCGCGCGCGAAGCGAAGTGGGGTCGGGCAGCCATGGTTCGTAATCGGTGGGGGAAATCATGAGCCGACACAAGATGCTGCTTTCCAGCGTCGCCGCCGCGCTGCTCGCCGGCGTGGCCGCATACGCTCCCGCGGCATCGGCCCAATTCGCCGGCGGCGCGACCGCACCGGCAAGCATCGGCTCCTCTCCCACATGGCCGACAGCGACACCGATCAGGCATCTGGTCGTGATCTATGACGAAAACATCTCATACGACCACTACTTCGCCACCTATCCGACCGCGGCCAATCCGCCCGGCGAGCCCCCTTCGCCGCGGCGGCCGATACACCCTGGTCCAGCAATCTCGTCACCGCGCACCTGCTCACCAACAATCCCAATGCCACCAACCCCGAGAATGGCGCAGGCGCCACCAACCCGTTCCGCCTCGATCGCATCCAGGCCGCCACCGCGGACCAGAACCACGCCTATACGCCCGAGCAGCTCGCCTACGACCATGGCAAGGCCGATCTTTTTCCGAAATATGTCGGCAAGGCCAATTTCGGCGGCGCAGGCGTGCTCGGCACCAACGGCCTGGTGATGGGGTATTTCGACGGAAATACGGTCACCGCCATGTGGAACTATGCGCAGCGTTTCGCCATGAGCGACAATATGCACGGCAACACCTACGGACCATCGACACCGGGCGCGCTGGAAGTCGTGGCGGGCCAGACCAACGGCGAGGAATTCGTTGCCGGCACCAAGACAGACGCAACGAAAGCAGGCCTCGCCTATGTCGATAGCGGCATCGGCGGTCTGACCATGATCCAGGATCTCGATCCCGGCTACGATGTCTGCTCCAGGCGCACCGACCAGGTGGTGATGGAAGGCGACAATATCGGCGACTTGCTCAATGCCGCTGGCATTAGCTGGGGCGGATTTCATGGGCGGCTTCGATCTCACCGCAAAAAACCCGAACGCCACCACGGGGTGCGCGCGTACCACCTATTCAGCCGTCATGAAGCGGGCGATCACCGACTACATCCCGCACCACAACTGGTTCCAGTACCTATGCATCGACCGCCAACCCGACCCACGCGCGGCCGGCGTCTGTGGCCGATATCGGCTACAGCTTCGCCCCGGACGGAACCCGCGATCCGGCCAACCACGAGTACGGCCTGCATGATTTCTACGACGCGGTTAAGGCGGGCGATTTTCCCGCGGTGTCGTTCATCAAGCTGCCGGCTTACCAGGATGGCCACGCCGGCTATTCAAACCCCCTGGACGAGCAGACCGGCATCGTGACCGTCGTCAATTTCATCGAACAGCAGCCCGGCTGGACCGACACCGCCATCATCATCACCTATGACGACTCAGACGGCTGGTACGACCATGGCTTCACCGCGCCGACCAACCCCTCCTACGACAAGGTCGCCGATCAACTCGATGGCCCCGGCAGGTGCGGCTTCGGAACACCGCTCCCCGGCATCAACGGTCATCCGGTGAATGGCCGCTGCGGCCTCGGGCCGCGGCTTCCCTTCCTGGTGATTTCGCCCTGGGCCGAGATCCAACGCCATCAGCCACGCCCAGATCGACCAGGCTTCGGTGATCCGCTTCATCGAAGACAACTGGCTTGGCGGTGAACGGCTGGGCGAGGGCTCGTTCGACGCCTCCGCCGGCTCGATCATGGCTATGTTCGATTTCACCCCCACCGGCGGAAAGACGGCGGCGCTCCGGCTCGATCCCGAAACCGGCGAGGTCCTGAGCGCTCCGTAGAAACCGCCCCGTTCGGCTTGACTTACCCGCGCGGCGTCGTATCTCTGCCCCGTCGCGCGAAACGCGTCTCTTCGCCTGCTATCTGCAACCCGGCCCGCTGGGATCTCCCCTGCGGGCAAGTCGTGTTCCCCGAGCCGAACGCGCAAACCGAACCCTCCAGCCGCCAAATTCCTCTGAATGGGGCGGCTCTCAGGTCACAACGGAACAGACCCACCACATGGCAGCATCCGCCACCGCCCGCGCCTACGAGCCTGCACAGGATCATTTCAAAGGCGAGAATTTCGCCGCATTGCTCGACGAGACACTGGGCCGCGACAGCGGCTTCGACGGCTCCGTCGTCACCGGTCGGGTCCAACGGCTGACCGATGAGTTCGTCATCGTCGATGTCGGCCTGAAATCGGAAGGCCGCGTCCCCCTCAAGGAATTCGCCCCGCCCGGCGGCGGCAAGCCCGAGGTCCAGCCCGGCGACGCCATCGACCTCTACATCGAACGGTATGAGGACAAGGACGGCTCCATCGTCCTGTCGCGCGAAAAGGCCCGGCGGGAAGAAGCCTGGTCCAGCCTGGAAAAGGCGTTTGAGACCCAGCAGCGCGTCAACGGCACCATCTACGGCCGGGTGAAGGGTGGCTTCACCGTCGATCTCGGCGGCGCCGTGGCCTTCCTGCCCGGCTCCCAGGTTGATATCCGCCCGGTGCGCGATGTCACGCCGCTCATGGGCACCCCCCAGCCCTTCCAAATCCTCAAGATGGACCGTGCCCGCGGCAACATCGTCGTCTCCCGCCGCGCCGTCCTCGAAGAAACCCGCGCCGAGCAGCGCAGCGAGCTGATCCAAGGCCTCAAGGAAGGCCAGATCCTCGATGGCGTGGTGAAGAACATCACCGACTACGGCGCCTTCGTCGATCTCGGCGGCGTCGATGGCCTGCTCCATGTCACCGACATCGCCTGGAAGCGCATCAACCACCCGAATGAGGCGCTCCAGATCGGCCAGCAGGTCCGGGTGCAGGTGATCCGCTTCAACCCGGAGACCCAGCGCATCAGCCTCGGCATGAAGCAGCTCGAGACCGATCCGTGGGAAGGCGTCGAAGTCAAATACCCGGTCGGCGCCAAGTTCACCGGCCGTGTCACCAACATCACCGACTACGGCGCCTTCGTCGAACTGGAACCCGGCGTCGAGGGTCTGGTCCACGTCTCGGAAATGTCCTGGACCAAGAAGAACGTCCACCCCGGCAAGATCGTCTCCACCAGCCAGGAGGTGGACGTCATGGTGCTGGATGTGGACGCCTCCAAACGCCGCATCTCGCTCGGTCTGAAGCAGGTGCAGCGCAACCCGTGGGAGCAGTTCGTGGACGATCATCCGATCGGCACGGAAGTCGAAGGCGAGCTGCACAACATCACCGAATTCGGCCTGTTCATCGGCCTCGGCCCCGACATCGACGGCATGGTCCACATGTCCGATATCTCCTGGGACGAACCCGGCGAGCTCGCCATCGCCCATTACAACAAGGGCGACATGGTCAAGGCCAAGGTGCTCGATGTGGATGTGGAGAAGGAACGCATCAGCCTCGGCATCAAGCAGCTCAAGGACGATCCGGCCGCCTCGGCGCTGGAGGGCGTGCACAAGGGTGGCATCGTCACCTGCGTGGTCACCGCGATCCAGTCCAACGGCATCGAGGTGAAGATCGGCGAGGTGCTGACCGGCTTCATCCGCCGCTCCGAACTCGCCCGCGACAAGGCCGACCAGCGGCCCGATCGCTTCGCGGTGGGCGAGAAGGTGGACGCCAAGGTCACCGCGATCGACCGCTCGGCGCGCAAGCTCCAGCTCACCATCAAGGGCAAGGAAATGGAGGAGGAGAAGCAGGCCATGGCCGAATTCGGCTCCTCCGAATTCGGGCGCCTCGCTGGGCGACATCCTCGGCGCCGCCATTCGCCGTCGCAATCAGCAGGCCCAGTCGGAAAATTAGTGACCGAGAGTTAGTGATCAGGGGCCAGTGACCAGTGATCAGTGCGCCGCAGGCGGTGGGGATTGGTGACAGGATCGGTGGGGCTCCACTGATCACTGATCACTGATCACCGGCCACTGTCTTTCGAAACCGACCTGCTGATCGACCGGCGGCGCCTCAAGCGCCGCCTGATCGTCTGGCGGGTGATCGCCGTGCTCGCGGTCGTCGCCGCCGTGCTGGTGGGGGTGCGCGGCAACGGACTGTTCGGCGTGCGCGGCGGCCACGTCGCTCTTGTGCGCATAAACGGCATCATCACCGATGACGCCGACCTCCAGAAATCCATCGCCCAGGTCGGCCGCGACCCCTCCGCGCGCGCCATGATCGTCGCAATCGACAGCCCCGGCGGCAGCGCCGGCGGGGGCGAGGCGCTGCACGACACCATCGCGCGCGTCGCCGCTGTCAAGCCGGTGGTCGCCATCATGGGCGGCGTGGCAGCATCCGCCGGATACATGATCGCCGTCCCTGCCGCGCGCATCTTCGCTCGCGAAGGCACCCTGACGGGATCCATCGGCGTCTTCGTTGAAGCGCCGGATATCTCAGGATTGCTCGGCAAGGTCGGCGTGAGTACCGAGGTCATCAAATCCGGGCCGCTCAAGGACGAACCGAGCCTCACGCAGCCGCTCTCGCCCGAGGGCCGGCAGATGCTGCAAGGCCTGGTGATGAACCTGTACGAACAGTTCGTCTCGATGGTGGCGGACGGGCGGCATATGGCGCCTGACCGGGTCCGCCAGATCGCCGACGGCAGGCCCTACACCGGCCAGCAGGCCTTGAAACTGGGGCTGATCGATGCGATCGGCGGCCTGCCCGAGGCACGTGACTGGCTGGCGCAGAACCGCGGCATCCCGCTCTCGCTGCCCACCGAAGAGGTATCGACCAGCGGCTTGGTCGCTCGCCTGTTCTCCACCATGCTGACACCGGTCATCAACGCCGTCGGGAAAAGCATTGGAACACAATGGCTTATGCTTGACGCGCGCAGCGCGCTCTGGCAACGTTCCGATGAATAGAGCGAAAACAACGGTGTAGAGCGCGTCAGGCTGACACGTCAGCCTGGATCGTCTGCTAAACCCCTGAAAGGCGGGGGATGACCAAGTCCGAGCTGATCGCTGAGCTGGCTGCCGCCAATCCGCATCTGCGCGCAGCCGATATCGAAGTCATCGTGACGACCATTTTCGACGAGATCACCCGTGCCCTCGCCCAGGGCGCGCGGGTGGAGCTGCGGGGCTTCGGCGCTTTTACCGTCAAGCGCCGCCAGGCCCGCACCGGGCGCAATCCCCGCACCGGTCAGACCGTCCCGGTGGATGAAAAGGTGGTGCCTTTCTTCAAGGCCGGGAAGGAGTTGCGGGAACGTGTTGATCATGGTTCCGGGACCGACAGCCAGGCCCGGACCGAGCGTGCCTCCGCACGGGTTTGACTGCGTCCGAGCAGCCTGCCATTGCGAGGGCCCCGCTCCAAGGCTGTGAAGAAATCGCACCGACTGCTCTCGCCCGTCATTCCCGCGAAAGCGGGAACCCAGCGGACCATCGAGCCTCGCTGGCTGTGCCGGGCGCGGTCATGCCTGCGACGCCGTCACGCGGTCTTTAGCGGGGCCGAAGCAATCTCGCGGGCAACGTCGCACCGATGCGCCTTTTGATCTCAATCCCCTTCCTGATCTTCCTCATCCTGTTTGTGCTGTCGAACCGGCAGCCAGTCTCGCTCGGCCTGTGGCCGACCGATGGCGCCTGGGACCTGCCGCTCTCCATCGCCGTGCTGATCGGCGCCGCCATCGCCTTTTTGTTCGGCGCCGTCATCGTGTGGATCGGTGAACTGGGGCAGCGCCGCCGCGCCCGCCGGGCCGAAGCCCGCGTCCGGCTCCTGGAAGAGCAGGTAACCGCGCTGCAGGCGAGGCTGAAGGCCGTCCAGGCTCAGCCTGTTGCAGTCACCACCGTCCCGGTTGCCTGATGCCGTGCCAGCTCGTCGTCGCGCTGGATACGCCCGATCCGCCCCAGGCTGCCGTCTGGGCGCGGGCGGTCGGACCGTTCTGCGGCCTGGTGAAGCTCGGCCTGGAGTTCTTCGCGGCCAACGGCCCGGCCGGCGTGCGGGCAGTCACCGATCGGCCCGTGTTCCTCGATCTGAAGCTGCACGACATTCCCAACACCGTGGCCGGAGCGGTCCGCTCGCTCCTGCCGCTTCGCCCGCGCATGCTCACCCTTCACGCTGGCGGCGGCGCCCGCATGATCGCCGCCGCCCGCGAAGCCTGCCGCGACGCCCCCGACCCCCCCGATCCTGCTCGCCGTGACGGTCCTGACCAGCCTGGATGGCGCGGCGCTCGCGCGCTCGGGCGTGCCATCCGGCGTGGAGGATCAGGTGGTTCGGCTGGCTCGGCTCGCGGTGGCGAGCGGGGCGCACGGGCTGGTGTGCAGTCCGCGCGAGGTTCGGCGCGATCCGTCAGGCGCTGGGACCCGAGCCGGTCCTGGTCGTCCCCGGCATCCGTCCCGCCGGCTCCGCCGCCGATGACCAGGCCCGCCCCATGACCCCGCGCGAGGCGGCCGAGGCCGGCGCGGACTGGATCGTCGTCGGCCGTCCCATCACCGCCGCGTCCGACCCCGCCGCCGCGGCGCGCGACATCGCCGCATCCATCGCGGCATGACCGTCCGGATCAAGATCTGCGGCCTGCGCGAGGAAGCCGGCTGGGATGCCGCGGTTGAAGCCGGCGCCGACTGGCTCGGCCTCAACTTCTTCCCCCGCTCCCCCCGTTTCCTCACGCCCGCCGAAGCCGGCCGTCTCGCCGCCCGCGGCACCGGCGGCGCTGGCCTGGTCGGGCTGTTCGTCGCCCCCTTCGAGGACGCTGCCGTGCGCGCGGTGTTGGACGCGGTGCCGCTCGCGGCGTTGCAAATCTACGGCCCCGTCGCCGGGCTGCGCGAGCGCTTCGGCATGCCCGTCTGGCCGGCGATTGGCGTGGGGACCGAAGCCGACCTGCCCCGCGCGGCGCCCCGGGCCGAGCGCCTGCTGATCGAGGCGAAGCCGCCCCGCGGTGCCACCCGCCCCGGCGGCAATGCCGCGACATTCGATTGGCGGATCATGCGCGGCTGGAAGGCGCCGGTGCCCTGGACCCTCGCCGGCGGCCTCACACCGGACAACGTTGCCGAGGCGATCCGCATCTCCGGCGCGACCGCGGTCGATGTGTCGTCGGGCGTCGAGCGTACGCCGGGGGTGAAGGACCCGATGCTGATCCGGACGTTCGCGGCGGTTGCGCGCGCGGCGGATGATCGCACTCTGGCGTCTTCGATTTGTGGAAATCCATTCCCCACCAAGTGCTCGTTGTAGAGCTCCTTCGCTATTTATCCGCCGGGCTTGCGCTCGCCAGGAAAATTCCTTCTCTCCTCAGCAGTCTATCGCCCGAGAGAGACCCATGCCCCCACGCATCCACGTCCTGCACGAAAACCCCGCCTGGCTGCCGCCCCTGGCCGAAGCCTTCGACCGTGCCCGCCTGCCCTGGACCGAGTGGTTCCTGCACGAGGCAATCTTCAACCTCGCCGCGCCCCCGCCCGAGGGCGTGTTCTACAACCGCATGAGCGCGTCCTCGCACACGCGGGACCATCGCTTCAGCGCCGAACTCGCCGCCGCGGTCCTCGCCTGGCTCACCCGTTGGGGCCGCACCGTCATCAACGGCCCGAACGCGCTCGATCTGGAAATCAGCAAGGTTCGCCAATACGCCGCGCTCGAGCGCCACGGCATCGCCGTCCCCCGTACGGTGCTGACTGCGGGGCGCGATCAGATCGTGCCAGCCGCCCGCCGGCACTTCGGAACCGGTCCGGTGATCCTCAAGCCGAACCGCGGCGGCAAGGGCCTGGGCGTGCAGCTCTTTCAGAATACCGACGCCCTCGCGGCCCACGTGCACAGCGCCGACTACCAGCCGCCCGTCGATGGACTGCAACTCCTGCAGGAATACATCCGCGCCCCGCGGCCGGTGATCACCCGCGCGGAGTTCGTCGGTGGCCGCTTCCTTTATGCCGTGGAGGTGGACACCTCCCAAGGGTTCGAACTCTGCCCGGCCGATGTCTGCGCCATCGGCGACGCGGCCTGCCCGGTGGGCGAGGCGCCGGCGGCTCGGTTCCGGATCATTGGCGGCATCGATGCGCCGCTGCGCGACAAGATCGAGCGGTTCTTGGCAGCGTCAGGCATCGACATCGCCGGCGTGGAGTTCATCGAAGCGATGGACGGCCGCCGCCTGGTGTACGACGTCAACACCAACACCAATTACAATCCGGAGGCGGAGGCCGATGCCGGAATCGCCGGCACCGTCGCGGTCCGGGCCTGGCGCCATCGCGGCATTCCTCGGGGCGCAACTGGCGGGCCAGCGCCGGGCGGCATAGCGCCGCGTGTCATCCCTCGATCCCCAGGACCGCGGCGCACTCCACCGCCAGCGCCAGCAGCGCACGATCCCGCCCCGGCGCGGCGATCAGTGACAAACCGACCGGGAGACTGTCCCGTCCGCTGCGCACCGACGTCGCCGGCAGCGTGACCTCGGGCAGCCCGCACAGGCTGGCCAGCGTCGTCACCCCCATCGTGCTCTGCCGCACGATCTCGAGCTCGGCCGGCGTGGCGGTGGCAATTGGCGCCACGCACGGACTGGTGGGCGCCACCAGCACCGCACCACCCTCCAGCAGCGGACGGATGCGGGCCTGCAGGCAGCGGCGGAACGCCCGGCCATCGGCGGCGACGGCAGGATCGAGATTGGCGGCCGCATCCATTCGGTCGGCGACGGCGGCCGACAGCCGAGGCCGCACGCTGGTCACCCAACCGCCCAGCGTCGCCCAGACCTCCTGCGCCTGGATGGCACGGAAGTGATCGTAGATTACGTCCAGCCCCTCCGGTACCAGGCGCAGCGCCAGCGCGCGCCCGCACAGCCGCTCCAGCCGTTCAACCGCCGGGCGCAACCCCTCGGCCGCCGCGGGCTGCGCGTTGACCCAGGCTTCCTCGATCATGAGGATCGGACCGCCCAGCCCGGAGCGGTGACCGCCCGGCAGCAGCGCGTCACCCACGCGCGCCAGCAACGTGGCGGAGCGTGCGAACCAGCCCACCGTGTCCAGGCTCGGCGCCAGCGGGCACACCCCCGCCACGCTGACGGCCCCATGCGTGGGCCGGATGCCGAACAGCCCGCAATAGCTCGCCGGCACCCGCACCGATCCCCCGGTGTCCGTGCCCAGCGCGAAATCCGCCTGTCCCCCGGCCACGGCCACGGCCGAGCCGGCGCTCGATCCACCCGGTAGCCGGTCCCGCGCGCGAGGATTGCGCGGCGTGCCGTGCCACGGGTTTTCCCCGGTTATGCCCCAGGCCAGTTCCACCGTCTTGGTCTTGCCGATCAGGCTCGCCCCCGCCTCGAGCAAGGCCTGCACCGCCGGTGCATGCGCCACGGCGGGCGGATGGGTGCGTGCCCAATCCGGATTGCCGTAGGTTGTCAGCGTGCCCGCCACGTCGAATACGTCCTTGGCGGCGAAGGTCAGTCCGTCCAGCGGGCCGTGACCCGTCGGCCCAGCCCCGGCCCGCGGCCCCGGAATGAACGGCCCTTCCTGCTCCTCAATCTCCAGCATGCCGTCGTCCCCGCTGATGTTTTCGGTCCGGATCGCCCCCCGGATCGTCGGGCTCGCGGGAAGCGAAATCGCTTTTCCGTGAGAGCAGGACTATGTCATACGAGGTGTGATTGCTGGACGAAAGCAGAACTGCACGCCGGCCGGGATGTGCCCAGGGATTTCTTGCGTGCCCGCCGCTCGTTGCGGCACACTCGGCTGACCGTGCGGACAGCACGCATCCAAGCTGCCCCGCCCCTTCCCCCTGCGGCGCGAAGCAGCATGGCCCAGGATGGTGTGCTAAGATGATCCGGGGGTTCTGCTGGCAGACCTGCCCGGCAGGTGAGAAGGAGTGCGCGTGGACTATTCCGAGGTAAACGCGTCACCGGATCTGGACGCGGCTCTCCCGCCGCACAGCGAGGAGGAGACGCTCCATCCGCGTCTGAAGGCCGTCATTTACGCCGCCCGCTATTACGGCGTGGAGCTCGACCCCAGCGAGTTCCGCAACCTGGACCATGCAGCGACGCCCTCCGCCGTTTCGCTGGCGACCTGGGTCCGCGAGGCCGGCATGTGGTCGCGCGCTGTGCGCCTGCGCTGGCGCCACCTCCAGCGCCTGCACGAAACCGGCCCGGTGATTCTTCTGCTCAACGACGGCAGCGCCGGACTGCTCGTCGGCGCCAATGCCGAGCACAAGATCGTCTTCATCAAGGACCCGCTGGCGCCGGAAGGCCAGGCGCCCGTGCCGGTCGATGAACTCCGGCTCTCCGAGGTCTGGTCGGGTCCCGCAGTGCTGCTGCGCGCCAGCCGCGGGCTGGAGGAGGCAGACGCCCCGTTCTCGATCCGCTGGCTCGCCGGCCTCGTGCTGCAGGAAAAGAAGTCGCTGCGCGACATCGGCATCGCCTCGCTGACCATGAGCTTCCTGGCGATCTTCCCGCCGCTGGTGGTCATGATGGTCGTGGACCGCGTGCTGGAACACCATAGCTGGTCCACCCTCACGCTGCTCTCGGTCATCCTCGGCATCTTCGTGGTGTACGAAACGGTGCTCGGCTACGCCCGGCGGCTCATCGTGCTCCAGGTCGGCGTGCGCATCGACACGCGGCTCAACCTGCACGTCTTCAACCGGCTCATCCGGCTGTCCATCGACTACTTTGAACGTCACCCGGCCGGCGAGACGATGCACCGCGTCACCCAGGTGCACCGGGTGCGTGAATTCCTCACCGGCAAGCTGCTGACCACCTTCCTCGACATGATGACGCTGGTGGTGCTGCTGCCCTTCCTGTTCTGGATGAAC
Organism: uncultured Pseudomonadota bacterium; assembly: GCA_963731335.1. Taxonomy (GTDB): domain Bacteria; phylum Pseudomonadota; class Alphaproteobacteria; order Acetobacterales; family Acetobacteraceae; genus CAVSUZ01. Next base: position 361,361 of record CAVSUZ010000013.1, read on the forward strand.
AGCACGCTCGCCTGGATCGTGCTGGCCTGCGCCTGCCTGATCACGCTGATCATCCTCGCCTTCCTCCGGCCGCTGCGCATCCTGCTCTCGCGCGTCATCCAGGCCGAGGTGAACCGCCACGCCGCGCTCGGTGAAACCGTGTTCGGCATCCGCACCGTGAAGTCGCTCGCGCTGGAGCCGCAGCGCCGCTCGCTGTGGGATGAGCGTGTCGCCGAAGCCGGCAAGTGGCGCCTCGCTTTCGGCCGCATGGCCAACTGGCCGCAGACGCTCGTCACCCCGATCGAGCGCTTCATGTGGGTCGGCGTCATCATGATCGGCGTCGCGATCGCGCTGCGTGACCAGAGCGGGTACGAGGTCGGCGCGCTGTTCGCCTTCATGATGCTGTCCCAACGCGTCGCCCAGCCGCTGGTCGGAATGGCCCGACTGATCGAGGACTTCGAGGAAGTGGGCGGCGCCATCGGTGAGGCCGCGCTGGTGCTGAACCGCCCGCTCGAGGCCGATGCCGCCTCCGGCGGCCTGCGGCCGAAGTTCCAGGGCGCCATCAGCTTCGAGGACGTGACCTTCACCTATCCCAACACCAAGATCCCGGCGCTGGAAAAGGTGACGTTCTCGATCCCCGCGGGCACGATGCTGGGCATCGTTGGCCGCAGCGGTTCCGGCAAATCCACCATCACCCGCCTGCTCCAGGGCATCAACCGCGACTTCAGCGGTTATGTGAAGATCGACGGATCCGACCTGCGGGAAATCAACCTTCGCCACCTGCGCTCCAGCTTCGGCACCGTGTTGCAGGAAAACTTCCTGTTCCGCGGTTCGATCCGCGACAACATCCTCGCCGGCCGTCCCGGACTGACCCTGGAAAATGCCATTGACGCCGCCCGCCTCGCCGGCGCCGAAGAATTCATCGAGCGCATGCCCCAGGGCTACGAAACCTATATCGAGGAAGGCTCGCCCAATCTTTCCGGCGGCCAGCGCCAGCGTCTCGCCATCGCCCGTGCGCTGATACAGAACCCGCGCGTCCTGATCCTCGATGAAGCGACCAGCGCGCTCGACCCCGAGAGTGAGGCCCTGGTCAATGCCAACCTGCTGCGCATCGGCAGCGGCCGCACCATGGTGATCGTCTCGCACCGCTTGTCGTCCCTCACCGAATGCGATCTGACCCTGGTGCTGGACCGCGGCAAGGTGATGGACATGGCACCGCACCGCATCCTGCTGGAACGCTGCTCCGTCTATCGGCAGCTCTGGGCCCAGCAGAACCGCCATCTTGAACCGCAAGGTCCCCGCTATGCCGCTTCTACTCCCACGCTCGTCCAAGGGGACTGAGGGAACCGAACTGGTCGAGCGGAACGATCCCGCACTTCCAGCCGTCCTCGAGTTCCAGTCGCCGTCCACCGCAGTGCTCAACGAGCCGGTACCGCGCGGGGCCCGCGGCACCGTGTGGATCGTCGGCAGCATGTTCGCCGCCATGCTGGCGGCCATGGGTCTTATCCAGGTCGATCGCGTGGTTTCCGCCCGCGGCCAACTCGTCTCCCAGACCCCCGTCCTCGTGGTCCAGCCTCTGGAAACCGCGATCGTGCGCGAGGTGGACGTGCGCGTGGGTGACAAGGTGAAGGCCGGGCAGGTGCTCGCCAGGCTCGATCCCACCTTCGCCGCGGCCGATGTCGGATCGCTGGCCGCCCAGGTCTCCTCGCTCCAGGCCTCGGTCAGTCGCCTGCAGGCCGAATCCGACGCAAGCGCCTTCACCTACTCCGGCATCAACCCCGATCTCGCGCTGCAAGCGGCGATCTACGCGCAGCGCAAGGCGGAATACGACTACAAGCTGGAAAACTACAAACAGAAGATCGATGAGTTGGTGGCGCAGATCAAGCGCGCCAATGCCGACGCCGAGGGTTACCGCACCCGTCTCGCCGTCGCCACCGATGTCGAACAGATGCGCCGGCAACTCGAAAAGCTCAATGTCGGCAGCAAGCTCAACACGCTCGCAGCGATGGACAGCCGGGCGGAAATGGAGCGCAGTTATCAGAACGCGGTTCAATCCGCACAGGCCGCCGCGCGCGACCTGTCCGCCATGATCGCCGAGCGGGACGGCTACGTGCAGTCCTGGCATGCCGACACCTCCGAGAAACTGGCAGAAGCCATCAGCAAGCTGTCGGACGCGCGCGAGCAGTTGCGCAAGGCGCAGTTGCGGCGCCAGTTGGTGGAACTGCGCGCTGATCGCAATTCAACGGTGCTGACTGTCGCCAGGGCATCGGTCGGCTCGGTGCTGCAATCCGGCCAGCAGTTCATCACGCTCATGCCGACTGACACGCCGCTCGAGGTGGAAGCCAACATCTCCGGCCGCGACGATGGTTACGTCCGCGTCGGCGATCCGGTCGCCATCAAGTTCGATACCTTCCCGTTCTCCCGTTACGGCATGGCCTACGGCACGCTGCGGGTGGTGACTGCGAACAGCTTCACCGGCCAGGACCAGGCTGCGAACCAGAGTGCGGCGGTGCCCGTCTCGGCCAACGACACCGAGCCTTACTACCGCGCGCGCATCGCCATCGACCGGCTCGCCCTGCACGGCGTGCCTGCCGATTTCCAGCCCACACCCGGCATGCCGGTGACCGCCGATATCAAGGTCGGCAGGCAGACCGTGTTGCGTTATCTGCTCGGCCGCGTGATCCCCGTCGCCTCCGAGGCGATGCGCGAGCCCTGATCCGGCCATCGCAATGGTCAAACGTCTGCTCGACCGGCTGATCACTCCGGTTTCGCCCCGCGCGGCGCTGCGCCGCTCGATCCGGCTTACCGAGCAGAAGCGGCTTGCGGCGGCCTTCCGGCTGCTGACCCAGGCGGCACGCGCCGGTCTGCCCGAGGCGGAATACCGCGTCGGCCGCTGCTACCTCGAAGGCAGCGGCGTCCCGCACAGCCAAATCGACGGCGTGCGCTGGCTGGAGAAGGCCGCCGAACACGGCTTCGTCGAAGCGCAGTCGCTGCTCGCGACGCTGTTGCTGCACGGCCCCGTGCCGCCCGGCTCGGGACCGGCGGCAAGCCTGTTCGCCACCGTCGAGACCGACGGCAAGCCGGATTTCGAGCATGCCCTGCCCTGGGCGAAACGTGCCGCCGACAACGGATCGGCCGACGGGCAGGCGGTGCTCGGCTACATCCTCACGTCGGGTCCCGAGCACATGCGCGACCTCGACGCTGCGCACTCCTGGTACGGCAAATCGGCCGCCGCCGGATGCCCGCCTGGCGCGCTGGGCTACGCGCTGTCGCTCTCGCGCGCCGCCACCAGGTCCGAGGACCACGCCGAAGTGCACACGTGGCTGCAGCGCGCCGCGGATGCCGGTCTGCCCACCGCGCTCTATCTGCTCGCCGAGGTGCATGAGCGCGGGCTGGGCATCGAGGCGGACCCCGCCAAGGCCGCGCCGCTCTATCAGCAGGCCGCCATCAAGGGGCATCGCTCCGCACAGGCCCGCTGGGGACTGGCCCTGCTGGAAGGACGCGGCGTCGCGGCCAATCCGACCGAAGGCAAATCCTGGCTGCGCCGGGCGGCGCTCGCCGGTGATGCCGAGGCAGCCGCGCTGGTCGGCGATCTCTACGCCAAGGGCGGGCGGCTGCCGCCCAACTACGCGGAAGCCGGGATGTGGTTCCGCCGCGCGACCGAAGCAGGACACAAGGGTGCTGCCCGCGCCCTTGGCATGCTCTATCTCACCGGGGCCGGCGTGCCGCGCGACCAGGAAGAAGCGGCGCACTGGTTCCGGCTGGCGGCGAACCAGGGCGACGAGAAGGCCCGGGTCGATCTCGCCAACCTGATGCTGCAGGGCACCGGACCCCAGCAGGACGCCATTCGCACCAGGGAGTGGTTCGAGCAGGCCGCCGCATCGGGCGATCTCGTGGCGGCGTTCAACTTCGGCGTGTGCCTCGCCGAAGGGGTCGGCGTGGAACGCGACGACCGTCGTGCCGCCGAGTGGCTCCGCCGCGCCGCCGACGGAGTGGTCAATGCCCAGTACTGGTATGGCCGCATGCTGGCCGAAGGCCGCGGCGTCGATGCCAACCCCGAGGAAGGCCGGGTCTGGATCAAGAAGGCCGCCGATATCGGCATGGCCGAGGCCGAGGTCGCCCTCGCCGAGATGATGGTGAACGGATTGGGTGGATCGCGCGACCATGCGGGTGCGCTCGCCCTGTTCGAACGCGCCGCCGGCCGCGGCCATGTCGGCGCGATGTTCGTCTGCGGCGCGCTCACCGGCGGCGGCTATGACCTTCCGACCAATCGGCCGGCCGCCCAGCGCTGGTTCCGCGCCGCCGCAGAGCAGGGCCACGCCTACGCGCAGATGATGCTGGGACGCTATCTGGCGCGCGGCCTCGCCGGGACGCAGAACCTGGCCGAAGCGCGCACCTGGCTGGAGCGCGCCATCGCCCAGGGGGTGGCCGAGGCCCGTGCGGACCTTGCCGCCCTGCCCCAGCCCTCCCCCGAGGAAGCCCGCGCCGCGGCGCGATGAACGGCGGGCAGCGCAGGGATCAACGGCCTCCGGCCACACTCTCCTTCGGCCTTGACGTTCCGGAGCAGGACGTAGCGTCCCTCGCGCGCGAAGCGATGGAGCATGCACAAGGGGCGATGGTCTCTGGCAATCAGCACGAGGCGATCCGCTGGTTCGGTCGCGCCTGCCGACTGCTGCCGCGCGATCCCACGCTGAAGCTGCTGCTCGCCACGGCCTGCCTCCGCACCGATCCCGCGCGCGCGAAAGAGCTGCTCCGGGACCTTGCGCAGACACACGATGGATTGGCCGTGCGCGCCGGGCTGGCTGCCCTGGGCGCACCTGCCGACGGGGCTCCGCTCGATCCGGCACAGATCGAAGGCCTGGTCGATTGCGACCCCGGGCACATCCACGGATGGGCCTGGCACCCGCACGATCCCGAGCGCGATCCGGTGCTGACGGTGGTGCCGGACAAGGCGCCGCGCTTCACCCTCGTTGCCGCACAGCCGGCCGAGCCGGAGGCCGGCACACTGCTCGCCCGTCCGCGCGCCTTTCGCCTTTCTTGGGCCGGGCTTGGCCGCCGCGTTCACCTGCTGGATGCATACGGACGCGATCTGCCCGGCAGCCCCGTCGTGTTCGGCGCCGCACAGCACCCCACGCCCGCGGGAGCACCCCGAGGCAGCGGCCGACCACCCCCCCGACGCGCACCGCGCGGGCGTCCGGCGGATGTGGTGATCGCGGCCGGCGGCACGCTCGCCGACCTGCGCGACTGCCTCGCCTCTGTGCTGCGCAATACCCCGGCCGAATGCCGGGTGTTCGTCGTGACACACCACGGGCCGTCCAGCGCTCTGCTCCGCGCGCTCGATCCCGGCCGCCGCATTCGTCTGGTGCGTCTTCGCCAGCCCGGGAACGGTGCCGCGATGATCAATGCCGGGCTGCGCGCCGCCGCACCGCACGACGCCGTGCTGCTGAACGCCCAGGCCCGGATCGGCCGACACTGGATCGAACGGTTGCGCGGCGCTGCCTACGCTGCGCGCGACATCGGCACCGCCACCGCGCTCACCGACGACGGAGCAATGCCCCTCGCGCCCGATCAGGCCGAGGCCGAGCAGCTTGCGGCCCTCACCTGGCGCGCCAACGGCAATCACGTGATTGACGTCCCGTTCGGCGAACCGCACTGCCTCTACCTCCGCCGCGATTGTCTCGACTCCACGGGCCTGCTGCGCCGCGATCTGTTCGCCCAAGGCTGGGGCGCCGAGCATGATTTCTGCCTTCGTGCGCGCGCACTCGGATGGCGGCACGTCGTGGCCAGCGGGGTGTTCGCTGCCCGCTGCGGCAGCGACCGCCGCGATCCTGCCGCCGACGCCCTCATGCACAGGAACCGGCGCATTCTGCGCACCCTCCATCCCGGCTACGATGCGCTGCTCCAGGCCCAGGCCGCTGCCGATCCGCTGCATCCGGCGCGCCGCCGGCTCGATGCCGCACGGTTCCGCTTGCAACAACGGGGCCGGCGCTCCGTCCTGATCATCACCCACAACGAGGGCGGCGGCGTGGAACGCGCCGTCACCGCCGCGGTCGCCGCGCATGGCGCGGCCGGGCGGTGTGCCGTGGTGCTGCGCCCCGCGGACAACGGCACCGTGCTGGTCAGCGACGGTGATCAGGCGCGCTATCCCCATCTGCGTTTCGCACGGCAGGAACGCGCGGCCTTGCTACGGTTCCTGCGTGCCGTTCAGCCGGTTGAAGCCGAAATCCATCACCTGCTGGGGCATGACCCGGAGATCGCCGATCTGCCGGATCGTCTGGCCATCCCGTACAGCGTGCACATTCACGACCATGGCTGGGTCTGTCCCCGCGTCGTGCTGATTGATCCGACCGGGCGATATTGCGGCGAGCCGGACGCCACCGTGTGTGACCAATGCATCGCGCGCGCCGGCACCGCCTTCTCCTGGGTGACCTCCACCGCCGCATTCCGCGAGCGCTGCGGCAGCATCCTCGCCGGGGCGCGGCGGGTCATCGCCCCGAGCGCGGACACCGCCGCCCGGCTGCGGCGCTACCGGCCGGCCCAGCGCGTGACGGTGGTGCCCCACGAACCCTGCGCGCCACACGCCCCGGCCGCCGCACCGGCGTCACAGCCGCCCCACCATGTCTGCGTCGTGGGTGCGATCGGCATCCAGAAGGGGTACCAGGTGCTGCTGGCGTGCGCCGAGGACGCCGCCGCCCGCAATCTTCCGCTGCGCTTCACCGTGGTCGGGACAACCATCGCCGATGAGCCGCTGCTGCGAACCGGACGCGTCTTCATCACCGGCCCCTTCATGCCCGACGAGGCGAGCCGCCTCGTGCGAGAGCAAGGCGCCGCGATCGGATGGCTGCCGTCGATCTGGCCCGAGACCTGGTGCTTCGCGCTGAGTGATGTCTGGCAAGCCGGACTGCAAGCGGTGGTATTCGACATCGGCGCCCAGGCCGAGCGGGTGCGCGCGAGCGGCCGCGGCGCCGTGTTGCCTCTCGCTCTCTCACCGCCCCGCATCAATCAGGCGCTGCTTGCGCTCTCTCGCATGTGAGTCCATGAAGACATTGATCGCGGCAGCGTTCTTCGCAGTGAAGACGTAACGGAGGAGCATGTCTGAAGCAGCCCAACCGGGGCCTCGCCCTGACCCGAGCAGAATGATGGAGCTGAAAGTGTCGGGGCACCTGATGACACTGGAGCCGGGCATGTTCTGCATTTTCCAGCAGCCTGGTTCCCCGCCGGCGGGATCGGATGGCCTGCCCGGAATCCGGGTCTCCCAGCCTCCCGGCCAGAGGCGGCCCGATGCGGTCATGATCAGCACCTTCCGCGAGGACGGCTGGCTGAACGGCGGCGATGGCGCCGCCCTGGTGCGGGTCAATCACGCTCCGGCTCAGGTCCTTGTCACGATCTATCAGGCGCCGGGCTCACCCCCGAACTGGCGCCCCGCCTGCAGGTGATGCGCCTCGGATCCGAGGCACAAGCCGCACCCGCGGCTGCCGCCACCGCGGCCCCGTTGCCTCCCGACACCGAGGTTGTCGCCCACGTCCAGCGCACCGGCGATATCGGCGGCAAGCTTGGCGACTGGGTCGGGGTTCAGGGTTCGAGGCTGTGGGTGGAGGGGTTTGGCGTTCATCCCCGCGGCGACATCGGACCCGAACACATCGAGTATCAGGGCGTGCTGGGCCGCGGCTGGCTGTCCCCCTGGATCGAGGGTGGCAAATTCTGCGGCAGCCGGGGCATGGCCCTGCCGCTGCTCGGGCTGCGCGTTCGCCTCAAGGATGCGGCGGCCACGACCCACGAAATCAGCCTCCAGGCCACCTTCGTGGATGGCAGCGCGGCCGGGCCGGTGGGCGCTGATGAGGCCTGCGAATGCGAAAGTCTCGCCGCGTTGGAAGCCTTCCAGATCGCCATCCACCCGCGCCGGATCGGCGCGGAAACCCCGGCGCGCGCCGCGCCGCGCAAGACGGGGCGTCGCACGCGCTGACACGGAGTGCGATACCTCTTCGTCCATCAGAATTTTCCCGGCCAGTTCCTCCATATCGCGCGCGATGTCGCGGCGACGGACACCAACGACGTCGTCTTCCTGACGGAGCCGAACAGCAACCATCTGCGCGGCGTGCGCAAGGTGCCGTATGGCCGGCCGGAACCGGGCAATGCCAGTACCCATCCCTCGGCGCGCGACCTCGATGCCGCGGCGCGCCGGGGCGAGTCGGTCGGCCGGATCGCTGCCAACCTCAAGCTGCTCGGCTTCGTTCCGGACATCATCATCGGCCATCACGGCTGGGGTGAGCTGCTCAACCTGCCGGAGGTGTGGCCGGGCACGCCGATCCTGGGCTACTTTGAGTTCTTCTATCGCATCGACCAGGCCGATGTCGGGTTCGATCCGGAGTTTCCGACCTCGGCGGCGGAATACGCGCGCATCCGCGCCAAGAACGCGATCAACCTGATCGCGCTGGAATCGCCCGGCCATGGGCAAACGCCGACCGAATGGCAGCTCTCCACCTATCCGGACTGGGCGCAACAGCGGATCACCCTGATCCGCGAAGGCGCGAACCTCGATGTGTGCAAGCCCGATCCGACGGCCCGGCGGCGCAATCTGCGCATCGGCGACATGGTGATCACGCCGAAGCACAAGCTGGTCACCTACGTTGCCCGCGACCTCGAACCGTATCGCGGCTTTCACATCATGATGCGCGCGCTGCCCACGCTGCTGCGCGAGCGCCCGGATATTCGCGTCGTGATGGTCGGTGGCGACGGCGTGAGCTACGGCATGGCCTCACCGGCCGGCCCGTGGCGCGAAGTGATGCTGAAGGAGCTGAACGGGCAGCTCGATCCCGACCGCGTGTGTTTTCCCGGCAAGCTCGATTATCCGACCTATGTGAAGCTGCTCCAGCGCAGCGATGCCCACGTGTATCTGAGCTATCCGTTCGTCGCGTCGTGGTCGCTGCGCGAGGCACTGGCGACCGGCTGCGTGGTGGTGGGCAGCGACACGCCGACGGTGACGGAATTCGTGCGCGACGGAGAGAACGGCTTGCTCGTGCCGTTCCTTCAGCCGGATCGCGTCGCGCAACGGGTGCTGCAGGCGCTGGAGGATCGCACACTCGCATCAGCCCTGCGCAAGGGCGCACGGGCTCATGCGGAGCAGCATCTGCGGATGGATGTGTATCTTCAGGAGTATCATGACCTGATCGCACGGCTGACCGGAGCGGCCTGAACCGTACCGACGGCGATACTCCTCGGATCGCCTGGCCGACCGGCGCCGGCCACGTCCTTCGCGTACCAGGACGCGACCACCGCGCCGTCGGCCGCTGTTGTCGCGAGTACCGCCGTGGGCATGCTGACCCGATGTGCGGCCGCTCATCAGACCGAGAGGCCTTCCAACATGAGCCGCCCTTTGTTGCGCAGTTCCAGGTGGCGGATCACGATACTCGTGGACCAGCACAGCAGCAGAAAGATGATGGCCAGTGCCGCATAGAGGAAAATCGGGTCTTGGTCGCGCGCGTTGATTATGTTCGTGGTCTGTAGGATTTCCGGCACACTGATGATACTGGCGATTGTAGAATCCTGAAAACAGATCAACGACTGCGTCATGAGCGAGGGGACCATGCGACGGAGTGCCTGCGGCAGAACGATCAGCCACGTCACATGCCAACTGCTCAATCCGATGGCGAGCCCGGCGTCACGCTGGCCGATGGCGACCGATTGAATCCCACTGCGGACGATTTCGGCGAAATACGCCACTTCGAACGCCGCCAGGGCAATCAGCGCGGAAAAATAAGCTGAGCTTGGCCGACCGGTGATGATCGGACCAACCATATAGACCCAGAACATGACCATCACGAGCGGTGAACTGCGCAGCATGTTGACGTACGCGGTGGTGATACCGTGGATGAGGTGTGAATTGGCCAGCCGGCCCAGCGCCATGAGGCAAGCCAGCGGCAGAGCGATAGCGATCGCGGCCAGGGTAAGGCCGAGATTGTACTGCACCAGCGCCATCAGCATCGCGGCAACCGCGCGCGCGTCGCTCACTTCGTGGGGTTCCGTCGCATCAATCCTGGCACGAATGTCAGGCGCTCAACGACCGCCATCGCGCCGGCAATCAGCCAGGCGCAGACGAGATAGACGGACGTGCCGAACAGGCTGACCTCGACCCAGCGGAAGGTCTCGGCACCGATCTGCTGCGTGACATAGGCCGTTTCCGCCACGCCCACGGTCATCGCCAGGGAGGAGCCTTTGAAGATGGTGACAAATTCCGAGGTCAGGCTGGGGGCGATGACGCGCAATAACAGGGGCAGCACGACGTGGCGTTGCGTCTGCCACCAGGTGAGCCCGCTGGCGAGCGCGGCCTGTTGCAGGCCGCGGCCGACCACGTTCAATCCGGCGCGCACATGCTCGGCGATTTTCGCGGAGCTGTAGAGGGAGAGCGCGATGACGGCGGCGATTTCCTCCCACCCCAGGTCGAAGAGGACGTGGCGGGCCGAAAGCGGCAGGAGCCTGGGAACCACGAAATAGACAAAGAACAACTGCACGAGGACGGGGATGTTGCGGAAGACTTCAACATGCAGCGGTGGCGACCGCGCGCACGGATCGCAGCGGCGCGTCGCGGGCGAGGCCGACGAGCACGCCGAGAAGCATCGCGAGAATCCAGGACGCGACGGCAATCTCGACGCTGAGCCAGACCGCATCGACGATCTGCGCTCCATAAGGCGGCCGCCACAGGAACGGAGAAGTCGAGGCCGCCCACGCCGGGAAGGGTTTATTGCGGAGGCCAGGCGTTCATCAACGCCAGCACTTTCAACTGGTCGGACATAGGCAACGGCGCCGCGCTGCTCGGGCCGAAATATTTGTCGTAGAGGGCCGCCCATTTCCCGCTGGCGAAGGCCTCGGCCAGAGTGACGTTGGCGATGGCACGAAACTTCGAGCTTTGCGGACGGATGAGGAAGGCCTGCAGGAAGGTGTTGAAGTTGAGCGAGACGACGCGCCACTTGGTGCGGTCGGTCGCGAAACCATAAAGGATCGGCTCGTCGGAGCTGTAGCCATCGATGGTGCCCGTCTGCAGAGCGGCGACGCCCTGGGGATGGTCGGGAAAGCCGATGATGCGAACCGGCGGAAGGCCATTCCTTTTTTTCGTTCATCTGGCGATAGGCAGCGGTCTTCGAGCCCGCCCTGCGGCACGCCGATCCGCTTGCCGGAGAGGTCGGCGAGGGATTTGATCGGGCTATCGGCCGGCACCAGCACCGCGGTGGCGGTGAGGAAGTGGGGCTCGGGGAAGTCCACCACCTTCGCGCGCGCCTGGGTGATGACGCTGGCGCCGGCTTCCATGTCGATGGTGCCGTTCAGGAGCAGGGGCACGCGGGTCTGGCCGGTGACCGGGGTTTCGGTCAGCTGGATTTTTCCGCCCAGCTCTTTGTTGACGGCATCATAGATGGCCAAGGCGAGCTCGGTGGCGAAGCCGACATACTTGCCGCTGGCATCCTTGTAGCCGTAAGGCGGGGTGGCATCGCGCACGCCGAGATTGAAGGCCTGCGTGCGCTTGATGCGATCCAGCGTGTCTTCCTCGCAGCCGGCGGTTTGTGCATGCGCGCGCGGGACCAGCAACGCGGCGCCAAGTCCGGTGGCGGCGGAGACGATCAGAGCGCCGAGTGTTTGTGCGAGGGGCATCAGCCATGGTGTTCCGCCATTCCTTCAGAATCGGTCGGGCCGAAAGGGTGAAAGATCGATCGGTGCGGGCCGGCCCGCGACCAGGTCGGCGATCACACGTCCGGTGTAGGGGCCGCCGGTCATGCCGACATGACCATGGCCGAAGGCGTGCAGAACGTCACGCGACCGCCGGCTGGGGCCAAGCACGGGGAGCGAATCCGGCATGCCTGGCCGATGCCCCATCCATCGGGAGGTGCGGTCTTCCGGATAGGTGGCCGCAAGTGCGGGGCAGAGATGGGCCGCTCGTTGCAGCAGGATCCGTGCACGCTCCCAGTTCGGGGGCGGCGTCGAGGCCGGCGAATTCCACGGTGCCGGCGAGCCGCAACCCGGCCTGCATCGGTGTGGCGACGAATTTGTGGTCGGCATCGGTCGTCGGAATGCGCGGCATCACCTCCGGCGCGCGGATCATGAGATGATAGCCGCGCTCGGTTTCCAGCGGGACGCGGTCGCCCAGCGGCGGCAGCGAGCGTCTTGGAATGCGCGCCGCAGCAGATCACGGCGGCGTCAGCCGGCACGTCGCCGCTGTCGGTGCGAACCGCGCGAAGCCGGTCGCCATCGAAATCGAAGCCGAGCGCGCGCCGGCGCAGCAAGGTTGCCACCATTTATCTGCACCGCGTTGGCCAAAGCCTGCACCAGCCCGCCCGGATCGATGGTGTGGCCATTGCCGGGAATGAAGCGCCCGCGCACGAGATCGCGCGAAAGGCTGGGATCGAATTGCCGGAGTTCGTCCTGTGACAATTCCTGCCACTCGATACCGTTGCGGCGGCGCAAGTCCCAGGCCCGATCCTCATTGCGCCAGCTTTCGTCCGAACGATAGACGATCAGGATGCCGGCGCGGGCGATCAGGCTTTCGGCGCCGGCATCGCGCACCAGCGGCATCAGCGTATCGAGGCACGGGCCGAGCAGGGTCTTGAGGGCGCGCGCCTGCGCCTCGATCCGCGGTGCGGTGCCCGCCATGGCGTAGCGGATGAGCCAGGGCGCCAGTTTCGGCAGGTATGACCAGCGGATCGCCAGCGGGCCGAGCGGATCGGCGAGGTAGCCCGGCACCTTGCGGAAGGTGTTCGGGCCGGCGATCGGCACGATGGATGAAGGGTTGAAGCAGCCGGCATTGCCGAATGACGCGCCCTGCCCGGGTGTCTGCGGATCGATGAGGGTGACGTCGTGGCCGTCTCTCTGCAGCCAGCTCGCGGTGCAGACGCCGACCATTCCCGCGCCGATTACCGCGACTGCCTTGCGGCCAGGCTGCATTTTGCTCCCCACGCCCGGTCTGTCGGCGCACAAGACGAGTCGGTTAAATCATAGTCGTGCCGCAGCGTGTCGGACAATCGTCACAGCGGCTAGACTCGCTCCGAACTCAATGCGCCTCCGCCCCACCCCCCATCACCGGCTTCGCCAGCAGAAACGTCAGCGGCAACACCACAAAGAACGCCCCCGCCATCAGCATCAGCACGTCGTTATACGTCAGCGTCAGCGCCTGAGCCTGCACCATCCGGTCCAGCAGCTTCAGCGCCGACAGATGCGCCGCCGCACCCTTCGCACCGCTGATCGCCCCCTCGATCCCCTGCATCACCGCCATCGCCCCCGGCCGCGCCCACGTCACCTGCTCCTGCAGATGCACCGTGTGCAGCGCCAGCCGAGACGTCGCGATGGTATTGATCATCGCCAGCCCGACCGCGCCGCCCAGATTGCGCATCAAATTATACAAGCCCGAGGCATTCTTCACCGCCTCGGGCGGCAGCGTGCCAAGCGCGATCTGGTTCACCGGCAGCATGATGAACATCATCGACGCGCCCCGCAGCGCCTGCGGGCCGAACAACTCCCAAAACGCCGAGTCAACCGTCAGCGACGCCATCCACCACAGCCCGCCGCCGAACGCCAGCAGCCCGATCGCCAGCATCACCCGCATGTCCATCACGCGCGCCAACATCCCCGCCGCGCGGCGCCGACAAAAACATCGCCGCGCCGGTCACGAACATCGTCTCGCCGATCTGCAAACTGTCGTAGCCGCGCACCCGCGCCAGAAACAGCGGCAGCACGTAGATCGAACCGTATAGCCCGATCCCCAGCACGAAGCTGAACAGCGAGCCGAAGGCGAAGTTCACGTTGGCAAACGCCCGCAGCTCCACCAGCGGGTTCCGCCGCGTCAGCATGCGCCAGAAGAACAGCACGCCGCACAACCCGGACACGATCCCCGCCCAGAAGATCGTCTCATCCTGAAACCAGTCCCACCGCTCGCCCTCTTCCAGCACATACTCCAGGCAGCCGAGGAACCCTGCCATCAGCAGCAGCCCCGCACAGGTCGAAACCGTGCCGCAGCGAGCGATCAGGCTGGTCGATATCCAGCCAGTTCCACACCGCCAGCGCGACCGCCGCGCCGAACGGCACGTTGATCAGGAACAGCCAGTGCCAGGAGTAATGATCGGTCAGCCAGCCACCCAGCGTCGGGCCGATGGTCGGCGCCAGGGTCGCCGTCAGCCCGATCAGCACCGACATCTGGTTCCGCCTCTCGGCCGAAAAGAGCAGGAACGTCGTGGCGAACACCGTGGGGATCATCGCGCCGCCGATGAAGCCCTGCGCCGCGCGGAACACCACCATCGCGCCCAGGCTGGTCGCCCACGCACACAGCAACGAAAACGCCGTGAACCCCAGCGCGCTGATCGTGAACAGCACGCGCGTCGAAAGCAGCCGCGACAGCCAGCCCGACAGCGGGATCATGACGATCTCCGCGATCAGGTAGCTGGTCTGCACCCACGCCGCCTCATCGGGACTGGCCGCCAGCCCCGCCTGGATCTCGCTGATCGAGGCGCTGACGATCTGGATGTCCAAGATCGCCATGAACATCCCGACCACCATGGCCATGAACCCGGCCCACTGGCGCCAGGTCAGGCGCTGATCCGTCACGGCACGAGCCGCCGCAAGGTCGCCGCCGCCGCGCCCCAATACCCGAGCCGCTTCGCCTCCGGCCCGCGCGTATCGACGCTCGCCGTCACCGACAGCCCCGCCCGCAGCCACGGCGCGTTGGGCCCGCATCCAGCACGATCTTCACCGGCACCCGCTGCACCACGCGCGTGAAGTTGCCGGTGGCATTCTCCGGCGGCAGCAGGCTGAACAGCGCGCCGGTCGCCGGAGCCAGGCTCGCAACATTGCCCTCGACCGGATGCGCCCGGATCGATATCCGCCACCACCCGCACCTTCATGCCCGGCGTGACATGACCAAGCTGCGGTCTCCTTGAAATTCGCCAACACGTAGAGCGCACCGCGCGCCGGCGCCTCGGCGATCAACTGCGTCCCCGCCGGCACATGCTCGCCGAGCTGCGCGGCGCGATTGCCGACGACGCCATCGAACGGCGCGCGGATCACCGTGTAGGACAGATTGTCCCTGGCCAGGCGCACCGCCGCCGCCGCACTCTGCTGCCGCGCCTGCGCCTGATTGAGCTGCGCGCTCAGCACCTGCAAGCTGCTGCTCCGCCGCGGTCACCTGTGCCCGGGCCGAGACCGTGGCGGCGTCGTTCTTGCGCTGCTCCGCCACCGCCTGGTCGTTGAACTGGCGGGACACCGCGCCGGTGCGCACCAGTTCCGCCGCCCGCGCCGCATCGGCGTTGGCCAGCACCAGCCCCGCCTGCGCCTGCGAAACCGCCGCCTCTGCCGCGGCGATTGCCGAGCGCTGCTGCATCACCTGCCGCGCGGCAGTGGTGACGGCGGCATCGGCCTCCGCAGCCGCCGCCTGGGCCTGATCCAGCCGGGTCTGCCAGTCGCGCGGATCGAGCATGATCAGCGGGTCGCCGGCATGCACCGGCTGGTTGTCCGAGACCGGAATCGACAGCACATCCCCATCGATCCGCGGGCTGAGCACCGTGATGTCGCCCTGCACATAGGCGTCGTCCGTGGTCTCCAGGAACCGGCCTTCGACCATGTACCAGTTGCCGAAGACCACCGCGCCGATCAGCGCAACCCCGCCCAGCACCCACGGCAGCTTCCGCCTGACACTGCGGCGGCTGGGTCTGCTCTGAGCCGAGGAGATTTCGGGGATTGGTTTTTCGACGACGGCGTTCACGGCTTCTCCGGAGATGAACTATACGGTTCAGTTCAGCGCCGCGGATGATTGGCCCGGCCTCGGCCGCCGTCAAGGCGGAACTGAACCGTTCAGTTCAATTTTAATCTTGCAGCCGCCGCCTGCTTGGCCCAAATCTTGCGTCAATGAGCGGAACGGCCCAACGCCTCGAGGACTCGCCCAAGCGCACCCAGATCATGGATGCCGCTGCCGCGCTGTTCATCGCCCACGGCTACGGCGCGGTCAGCATGGACGCCATCGCCAAGGCCGCCGCCGTCTCCAAGGCCACACTTTACGCCTATTTCCGATCGAAGGACGCACTTTTCGCCACGATCATCCGCGAGGCATGCCAATCCAACCTGACATTCGGCGCGTTCGAAACCCATGGCGCCGATACCCGCGCGGCGTTGCTGGAACTCGGCGGCCGCATGCTCCGCTTCCTGCTGGAAGACCGGGCTTTGGCAATCCACCGCGTGGTGATGGCCGAGAGCGTGCGATTCCCCGAACTCGGCCGGGCATTCTACGAAAACGGCCCCCGCACCTCCTCCGGTTTGTTCGGGGAATGGCTCAAAGCGCAGGCCGATGCGGGGCGCCTCCGCCTGACCGACCCGCTCCGTGCGGCCGAGCAGTTCTTCGGCATGCTCAAGGGCTCCGCCTGGGGCCGCGCAGCCCTCGGCGTTCCGCCGCCGCCGGACGAGGCGGAAATCGACGCCACGGTGACTTCGGCGGTGGATGCCTTCCTGAGCGCCTACGGCACTGATTGACTCCAAGCCCGGCGCCACCAGATCTTTCGGGTGAAACGAAACCGCGCCCAGGCCCTGGCTTTCGCGATCCCCGCGATCCTGATCGCGACGCGCGCTGTCGCCGGGACGCCCATTTATCTGTCAACCGATCCGCCGAAAGTGCAGATCGATAAGGGCCCGAGCATATCGCTCGGACGCGTCGGCCTGGATCCCTGCCCGGCCGGCCTTTGCCGGACCGAGCCGCAGAGCAACCTGTATTATTTCATAACCAAGGGCACTCATCCCATCGAGCCGGTGCCTGGATTTCAGCTCCGAATTCCCCTCGGCAACTAAGCAGATACTCGCGCGCTCCAGGCGCGGCGAGGACCGCGATCATCGTTCCTTCTCATACCGGCGGTCCGAAGGCCCGAAAACCAAGGCACTACCCGAGCGTCTCAGCGATGGCCTTTCTGAGCGCGCCCTGGTCGGACGCGCCAAGCGTACCAAGTTTCCGAAGCACGAGCGTTTGTTCCAGGGTGGCAAACACCGGCTTGATCGCCGACGGCTTGATGAGGCCCGCAGCTTGCCAATGGGCCAACCACACCTCACCGAGCGCAGGGGTTGGGGCGGAACTGGCTGGTGATCGCCATCACAACGATATCGGGTTTGGCGCCGTTGTAGGCTCTACTGCTTACGATGACAGCAGGCCGCTTCTTTGACGCAGCCTGACTGGTGAAAGGGAATGGCACCAACACGACATCCCCAAATTCGAACGCTTGCCTCATAACGCGTCATAAGCATCGTCATCCGGATTGTTCCAGACTGCGGCGAATGCGGCGACGCTCGCCCCGGCGGCAGCGCGAATGAGCGCCCGTTCCTGCTCACGCGCGGCAATGAACTCGACGAAATCCTCGATTTCCGCGATGCGTTCCGGCGGTAATGCCTGAATCCGTTCCAGTAGTGCTTGGGCGTTCGGCATTGGAGACTCCCGTTCACGAGACCCGACCTCGGTGATGATGATCGCCGGGGTCCAGCAATCCACCGGCGAGTTTATACCTCCAACCCCGCCCCGCGATCCCTCTCCCGCGCTGCCGGATTACGCCGCGCCGGATCACCATACCCCCCGCCTCCGCCCGAGCGCACATGGAACACGCTGCCCGGCAGCACCGGAATCCCCACCTCCTTGCTGCGCAGCGTCCGCTCCGTCCCATCCGGCGCCACCAGCCGGTAATCGTGCGGCGCGCCATCCGCCCCGCCCAGCATCCCGCGCGCACCGTGCACGATGCCCTCGCCCGCCGTATTCGCCACCGCCGGCGCCGCCGTCTCCACCCGCAGCCGCATATCCCCGCCGTAGCCGCCGCGGAACTGTCCGTCGCCCGCCGAGCCCGGCCGATACTCATGGCTTTCGAAGAACAGCGGAAACCGCGTCTCCGCCACCTCGATGCTGCCGAACTTGATCCCCCCGGCCGAGTGCCACTCGCCGATGGTGGACCAGCCGTCGCCCGCCACCGAGCCGCCGCCGCCCGGCCGTGCCTGGAACATGTGCCAGATGAAACGACGCCGCCGCTGCGGGTCCTCGCCGGTGATGGCGATGCGCAACCGCCGCCCCCAGCCCCCCATGGCGCGCTCCGGACAGGCCGGAGCCAGCGCCACGATGATCGCCTCGATGATCTCGTTGGAGCAGTGGCTGGTGCACATCGTCACCGGCGCCCCCTCGTGCGCCCAGACGATGGTACCCGGCTTCGCCACCACACGCAGCGGCCGGAAGGCACCGTCGTTCCGCGCCTGGTCCGGGTCCAGCAGAAAGGCAAACGCCATCGTCACGGCCGATTGCATGTTGGCGTGCGAGGAGTTGACGAATCCCGTGGCCTGCGGATCGGACCCGGTCAGATCGACCGTCACGTCGCTGCCCGCCACCGTGCACTTCGCATGAATGCGGATGTTGTTGCGCCCGAAACCGTCATCATCGAGGAACGCCTCGCCCTCGTACACCCCGTCCGCCCAGCCACCCACGATCGCCCGGGTGCGCCGTTCCGCCGAATCCAGCATGGCCTCCACCGCGTCTTGCAGCCCGGCCCCGCCCACCTCGGCGATCACCGCCTGCAGCCGCGATTCGCCGAGCCGAGCCGCGCCGATCTGCGCCGCCAGATCGCCGCGGAAATCGCGTGGATGGCGCACGTTCAGCGCCAGCATGGCCAGCAGATCCTCGCGCAACACACCGTCCTCGGTCAGCCGGATCGGCGGGATGCGCAGCCCCTCCTGCCAGATTTCGGTCGCCGCCGGATTGTACGCGCCGTGTGTCGCCCCGCCGATATCGCTGTGATGCGCCCGCACCACCGACCAGAACACCAGGCGCGCGCCGTCGAACACCGGCACGAAGATCGTCAGGTCCGGCAGATGGCTGCCGCCGCGGTACGGATCGTTCAGCAGATAGACCGCGCGCGGTTCCGGTTGGGGCACCGCCTCGGTCAGCGCCTTCGTCGCCCAGGACATCGCGCCCACATGCACCGGAATGTGGTCCGCCTGCGCCACCAGCCGGCACTGCGCGTCGATCAGCGCAATCGAGAAATCCCGCGACGAGTTCAGGATCTGCGAATACGCCGTGCGCAGCATCGCCTCGCCCATCTCCTCGGCGATCGCGTTCAGCCGGTTCTGCAGCACGGCGACGGTGATGGGATCGATCATCCCGCCATGATGTCACGAGGAACGCCCTGACGGAACGCGCCACCCAGCGGGTGCGGCCTTCCGTGCAAAAAAGGCTCTTGCAGCACACTCCGGAAGCACTATCGTGTGCGAATGGCCGATCCGGCGCACATTCTTGTTGTGGAAGACGAGCCGCTGGTCTCCGCAACCGTGGCGACCGCACTGGAAGACCAATTCGTCGTCACCATCGCCGCATCCGCCACCGCGGCAGAGCAGGAGCTGGAGGCGCGGCGGTTTGCAGCCGTGCTGCTGGATTGTCTTCTCCCCGGCGGCCGCGCCGCAGACGTCATCGCCGCCGCCGACCGGAAGGGCATCCCGGTCATCCTGATGTCCGGCGCCCCGGACCAGATCAATGCCCTGGCGGGCGGCAGCCGTCCTTTCGTCTCCAAGCCTTTTTCCATCCAGCAATTGTCCGAGGTCTTGCGCCGCGTCCTCGGCTGACGGAAACCGGCATGTGACCGTCCGCCGGCTCCTGCTTGCGCTGCTGCTGCTGTTCCTCGCCGGCTGCCAGAGCCAGGGTTGCGAGGTGACCGAGAAGGCCGCGGTCCCGCTCCAGTTCATCGACAACATTCCGCTGGTTCCGGTGCAGATCAACGGCACCCCGGGGTTGATGGTGCTGGATACCGGCGCGGGCCGCACGACGCTGTCGGTCAAAGGCGTGGAGCGGCACGGATTGAAGCTCGACCGCTGGGTCGGATCGACCCTCTACGGCGTCGGAGGGGTCGAACAGCATCAGAACACGCTGCCCGACTCGTTCACCATCGGCGCACTGGCGCTGCACCAGAGGGGCATCTGGGGCCTGAGCCTGTCGGTCGCGCCGCTGCCGGCAGCCATCGATGCCGCCGACGGGTTGCTCGGCCGGGACCTGCTGCAGGCCTACGATCTGGACATCGACATTCCGAAGCGGCGATTGGCGCTGTACGACGTGAACGGGTGCAGCGGACGGTTCCTGCCGTGGACGCAGCCCTATCGCGCGGTGCCGATGCTGCCGGCCTTTGGCAATGCGATGGTGTTTCTGTCCACGCTGGACGGCCACGCCCTGCGCACCATGCTCGACAGCGGCACGGCCATGTCGCTGCTGACCTCTCCGGGGCAGTTCCATGCCGGACCAGGCGTGCTGACCAGCGGCCATGCGACGATCGTCGGGATCGGCCCGCAGCGCCTGTCCGGACAGGTGCGGCAATACGCCGACCTCGCCGTGGCGGGGGTGGTCGAGATGAACCCGCTTCTGCTGACCACCGAAATGCATTTCCCGCTCGATCTGCTGCTCGGGCGCCGACTGGCTGCGCAGCCACCGCGTCTGGCTGTCCTTTGCCACCGGACAGCTCTTCGTCGCATCGCCTTGAACGCTTCGGATACTCGGAGCAAATCGCGACGGATCGGCTTTCGATGAAAGTCGATCCTACCGCGATCCTGCTCTATAAGCCCCGGCACTCAGGATCAGGACCGAAATGGACGCTTCCGCGCTGGACTACTCCGAGGCCCGCAACAACATGGTCGATAGCCAGGTGCGGCCGAACAAGGTGATCGACCCCCGCATCATCGCCGCCATGCGCGACCTGCCGCGCGAAGCCTTTGTCCCGCCCCAGGCGCGCGACCTCGCCTACATCGATGAGGACGTGAGCATCGGCAACGGCCGCTATCTGCTCGAACCCATGGTCATCGCCCGCCTGGTGCAACTGCTCGCGCCCGAGGAAGGCGAGCAGGCCCTGGTGATCGCCTGCGGCACGGGCTATGGCGCGGCGCTGCTGGCCGCCTGCGGCGTCCGTGTCACCGCCCTCGAGGAAGACCGTGACTTGCTCCAGGCCGCCCGTAACATCCTCACCCGCATCTCGCCCGAGGTGATGCTGGTCAGCGGCCCGCTGGACGCCGGCTGGCCCAAGGCCGCGCCCTACGACCTGATTCTGATCGAAGGCGCCGTGCAGCAGATACCCGCCACGCTGAACACCCAGCTTCGGGCCGATACCGGACGGCTCGCCACCGTGCTCAAACCCGGCGCGGGATTGGGCCAGGCCGTGCTGGCGGAACCCACCCCCGTCGGTCTGCGCCCCCGGCCTGCCTTCGACTGCGCGACACCGCTCCTGCCCTCGTTGCAGCGCCGGCCCGGCTTCGTGTTCTGATGGTGCGCGAGACCTGATGCGGCTCGAACGCAGCGGCGCGGCATTCACCCTCTCCCTCGCCGGCCGGATCGTGCTCCGCCACGATCCCGCCGACCCTTTCCTGTTCGCCGGCCACGGCGAGCCGGACGTCCGGATGCAGAACGCCTATTTCAGCATCACCGATTTCGTCTCCGAGCGCATGGCGCTGCGCGATGTGTCGCCGCAACAGACCGCGGCGGGGTGGGAGCTTCAGTGCAGCGCCCCGGGCCGTCCCGCACTGACCGTGACCGTTCACGGCGATCGCGACCATCTCCGCCTGGAATTCGCGCCCTGCCCGGGAATCAACCGCATCTGGCTGCGCCTGCCCGGCGAACCTGGCGAACGTTCTGGGGCGGCGGCGAACAGTTCTCCCATCTGGACCTCGCAGGCCGGCGCTTCCCCTTCTGGGTCTCCGAGCCCGGCGTCGGCCGCGACGACAGCTCCTTCGTCAGTTTCCAGGCGCGCCAGAGCGGCCGGGCCGGCGAGGACTGGAACACCTACTATCCCCAGCCGACGGTGATCTCCTCCCGCGGCATCGCCGTCCATCTCGACAGCACCGCCTACAGCAGCTTCGACTTCCGCCGGCCCGCGCCCGAAATCGAATGCTGGGAGGTGCCGCGCGCGCTGGAATTCTTCGCCGCCGACCGAGCCCGCCGCCCTGGTCGGCATGCTGTCCGCCCGCTTCGGCCGCCCCCCTGCCCTGCCCGCCTGGACCGACACCGGCGCCATCATCGGACTGAAGGACGGCGCCAACAGCCTCCCCCGGCTGGAGCGCATCATCGAGGCCGGCGTGCCGGTCTGCGGCTTGTGGTGCGAGGACTGGGCCGGGGTGAAGCAGACCAGCTTCGGCACGCGCCTGTTCTGGAACTGGGAATGGAACCAGGAGCGCTATCCCGACCTGCCGGCGCATATCGCCGCGCTGAATGCGCGCGGCATCCGCTTCCTCGCCTACGCCAATCCCTATCTCAACAACCAGGGCGGCCTGTTCGAGCGTGCCCGCCAGCAGGGTTTCCTGGTGCGCGACAACGCCGGCGAGGCCTACGACGTCGATTTCGGCGGCTTCAACGGCGGCATGGTCGATTTCACCAACCCCGAGGCGGTCCGCTGGTTCATCGACACCATCCTGCGCGCCAACATGCTCGATCTCGGCGTCAGCGGCTGGATGGCCGATTTCGGCGAGTTCCTGCCGGCCGATGCGCGGCTGCACGAGGGCGATCCGCTGCTGCTGCACAACGCCTGGCCGGCGCTGTGGGCCGAGTTGAACGCCCGCGCCATTGCCGAGGCCGGCCGCACCGGTGACGCGCTGTTCTTCATGCGCTCCGGCTTCACCGGCATCCAGCCGCACTGCACGCTGCTGTGGGGCGGCGACCAGTCGGTGGACTTTTCCCCCCATGACGGGCTGCCCAGCGCGATCCGCGCCGCCCTGTCCTCCGGCCTGATGGGCAATCCGTACCACCACAGCGACATCGGCGGCTACATGAGCCTGTTCGGTGCGCGCCGCACGCCCGAGCTGTTATGCGCTGGGCCGAGATGGCCGCCTTCACCGCGGTGATGCGCACGCACGAAGGCAACCGGCCGCGCGACAACATCCAACTGGACAGCGCGCCGGAGATCCTGAGCCATTTCGCCCGCATGGTGCGGCTGTTCGTGGCCCTCGCGCCGTACCGCCGCTCCCTGATCGAAGAGGCGCGCGCGCACGGCCTGCCGCTGCAACGCCCGCTGTTCCTGCACTATCCCGCCGATCCGCTTGCCCTCGCCGCCGACGGCACATTCCTGCTCGGTCCCGACATGCTGGTCGCGCCGGTGCTGCGCCCAGGGGCGCGGGAGTTGGCCTGTGGCTCTGCCCGCCGGCGACGAATGGGTCCACCTGTGGACCGGGCGCACCTTCGCCGGCGGCCAGGAAGCGACGGTCGCCGCGCCGCTGGGACAACCCCCGGCCTTTTTCCGTCGCGGCGCGCCGTATCAAGAGCTTTTTCAGAGTTTAGCCGACACCCTGGGCTGATGCGCATCCTCCACGCGCTGGATCATTCCCTGCCGCTGCAAAGCGGCTACGTCTATCGTTCCCTGGGCATCCTCTCGGCGGAGCGCGGTTTCGGCTGGGACACCGTGCAGGTGACCGGTCCCGGCCAGAACGACCACCCCGGCCCGTGGGAGGAGGCGGACGGCTGGCGGTTCCACCGCACCCGCCGCCTGCCGCGGCCGCTGCGGGTCCCCGGGCTGCGCACCGTCGCCGAGATGCGCGCGCTGCGCCGCCGGCTGCTGCAGGTCATGGCGCATCAACCGCCGGACGTGGTGCACGCCCACTCACCCGTGCAGATCGGCTGGCCGGCGTTGCACGCCGCCCGCCGGGCGCGCATCCCGTTCGTGTACCAGATCCGCGGCTTGTGGGAAGACGCCGCCGTCGATCTCGGCCACGGCAGGCACGGCGATCTGCGTCACCGCGCCACCGGGCGCATGGAAACCGCGCTGATGCACCGGGCTGACGCGGTGGTCACCCTGTGCGAAGGCATGCGAGGCCATCTGGTGACGCGCGGCATTCCCGACGAAAAGATCACCGTCGTGCCCAACGCGGTCGATCCCGCCATGCTGCGCGAGGCACAACCGAAGGATCAGGCGCTGCTCGCCCGCCTGGGGCTGACCGGCCGGTTCGTGCTTGGTTTCGTCGGCTCCTTTCATCCCTATGAAGGCCTCGATCTGCTGTTCGAGGCATTGCCGGTGATCCGCACGGCGCGGCCCGATACCGCCGTGTTGCTGGTCGGCGGCGGCCCGGCCGAGGCCGCCTGGCGCGACGCCGCTGAAGCCCACGGCGTCACCCCGCATATCCGCTTCGCCGGACGGGTCCCGTATCACGACGTGCCGCGCTACGCCGACCTGATCGACCTGATCGTGCTGCCGAGGCGGCGCATGCGCCTGACTGAGCTGGTCACGCCGCTGAAGCCGCTCGAAGCGATGGCCATGGGACGGCTGCTGGTGGCGTCCGATGTCGGCGGGCACCGCGAACTGATCCGCGACGGGCACACCGGTTTCCTGTTTTCCGCCGACGACGCCGATGCGCTGGCGCACCGCGTCATCGCGGTGGCGAACGCCACCGAACGTCACGCCGCCACCCGAGCCGCCGCCCGCCGCTTCATCGAAACCGAGCGCACCTGGCCCACCACCGTCGCGCACCTCGCGCCGGTTTATAACCGCCTGACTCAGGCAGCGTCACGCCTGACCGCGCTGTCATTGCGAGGCTCGCGAAGCGAGCCGCGGCAATCTCGTGGTGCAGTCGCACTCACGATCACATAACGTGCGTTACCATCACTCCCCACTGCCGCCGCGCGCTCCCCCTCCAGCAGCGCCTTCTTCCGCGCGAGCCCCCAGCGATAGCCCGTCAGATCGCCGTCCTTCCCCACCACGCGATGACATGGCACCGCCAGCGACACCGGATTGGTCGCGCAGCTTCGCGCCACCGCGCGCACCGCCTTCGGCGCACCGATCATCTCCGCCACCCCCGCATAGGTGCGCGTCTCGCCCGCCGGAATGCGGCGCAGCGCCTCCCACACCCGCAACTGGAACGCCGTGCCGCGCAGATCGAGCGGCAGCTCCAACGCCTGACGCGGCTCGCGAATGAACGCCAGCACCGAGCGCAACTCACCGCGCAATCCCTCATCGTCAGTAACGATCCGCGCCTTGGGAAAGCGCCGGTGCAGATCGCCGAACAACGCCTCCTGCGGTTCGGCGAAGCCGATGAAGCACACGCCCTTCTCCGTCGCCCCCACCAGCAGCGGGCCGAACGGTGATTTGCCGACGGCCGTGCGGATCGTCTCACCTTCCCCGCCGCGCCGCGCCGCGCCCGGCGTCATCCCCAGCAGTTCGCCGGTCCGCTCATAGACCCGGCTCTCCGACCCGAAGCCGGCGCCCGCGACCGCATCGGCCACGCGCTCCCCCGCCGCCAGCGCGGCATGCAGCCGGCGCGCCCGCACCCCTTCCGCGTAGCTGCGCGGCGTCACGCCGGTATGGTCACGGAACATCCGCAGGAAGTGGAAGCGCGAGTAGCCCGAGCGCCGGGCCAGCGCGTCGAGCGAGGGAATCTCATCGCTCGCCTCGATGAAGGCGCAGGCATCGCGCACCACGTCCTGCGCCAGCCGCGCGCGATCGCCCTTCGGATCGCAGCGGCGGCAGGCACGGAAGCCCGCGGCTTCCGCCTCCGCGCAGCAGTGGAAGAAGCGGACATTACGCCGCAGCGGCCGCGGTGATGGGCAGCCAGGGCGGCAATACACCCCCATGGTCTGCACGCCATACAGGAAGTCGCCGGGCGCACGGTTCGCCACGGCGTTCCACATGGCGGTTTCTGCAAGATCGGTGTTCATCATGCGCTCAATCTGATGATCCCCGCGGCTCGCCGCCATCCGGCGCTTGCGCTCACTCATCCACGATCGCCACGGCACGGGTCCAGCCGGCCGACCCGCGATGCACCTTCACCGGGAAGCAGACCACCTGGAACCCGTCCGCCGGCAGCGCTTCCAGGTTGTGCAGCTTTTCCAGGTGCGAATAGCCGATTTCCCGCCCCGCCCGATGCCCTTCCCAGATCAGCCCGGCATCGCCGGTCTCCGCCACGCGCCGGCGCGTGTGACTGAACGGCGCGTCCCAGCTCCACCCGTCAGTGCCCACCAGCCGCACGCCGCGCTCCAGCAGCCATAGCGTGGCCGCTTTGCCCATGCCGCAGCCGGAATCCACGTAATCATCCTGTCCGTACCGGCTGCCGGCCCGCGTGTTGACCAGCACGATCTCCAGCGGCCGCAGCGTGTGGCCGATCCGGTCGCAACTCGGCATTCGACGTCGTCCGGACGGCACACATAGCCGTCATCGAAATGACGGAAATCGAGCTTCACCCCGGGCTGGAAACACCACTCCAGCGGCACCTCGTCGATGCGCCAGGATGGTTCGCCACCCGGTTTCAGACGTTCGTTCATGCGCGAAAAGTAGTGGTACGGCGCATCGAGGTGCGTGCCGTTATGCGTGCTGATCCGCACGCGCTCCACCGCGGCGTACTCGCCTTCGGGCAGTTGCTCGATGCCGATGCCCATGAACTCCGCCATCTGCGGCGCGGTCCGATGGTGGTCCAGATACTCGATCTCCGGCAGCATGTGCGGCGGATCGCTGCGGATCCCCGCCTTCAGCGGCACGGAAATATCGATCAGGCGCCGCGCCATCGTGACCCCTTCGGTTGCACCGCGTGATCCACGCTCTACGCCACCGCTTCGGCCTCGATCTCCACCACGAAGCGCGGGTCCGCCAGCCCGGAAACAAGCAACAGCGTGGAGGCCGGCGCATGCTCCGCGAACACCGCGTCGCGCGCGGCGCGATACGCCCCCAGCAGCGAGCGGTCGGTGAGAAAGGCCGAGGTCTTCACGACGTTGCCGAAATCCATCCCGTGCGCCCGCAGAATCGCGCGAAGATTGTGGAATACCTGGGCGAGCTGCGCCTCGCCGCTGCTCAGGACCGAGCCGTCCTGATCCATCCCGACCTGGCCGGAAATGACCAGCCGGCGCGTTTCACTCTGGACCAGCACGGCATGGGAGTAGCGCGACGCGGGCTCCCGCACACCCGGTGGATTGCTGGCGCTGATTGTGGGCATCTCTCCTGCTCCCCGGTTCTTGTGCGCCGGAGTATAGACCCGCCTGCCATTCAGCCCAGGGATATGTTCGACAGGGGTGTGTTCGATTGATCCGCATCATTGCCGTGGGCCGGCTGCGGAGCGACCCCGAAGCCGCGCTGGTGGCCCGCTATACGGCGCGCATCCGCCCCGCGCTGTCGGTGACGGAACTCGAGGACGGCGCCGACCTGCTCGCCGCGGTGCCGCCGCGAGGCTTCGTGATCGCGCTGGACCAGGGCGGCGACGCACCGGACAGCGCCGGGTTCGCCCGGCTGTTGGAGCGGTGGCTGGGGTCAGGCCGCCCGGTGTGCTTCATGATCGGCGGAGCAGATGGGCTGCCGGTGGCGGTTCTGCGGCGGGCAGATGCGCGGCTGTCGCTCGGTGCGCTCACCTGGCCGCACAAGCTCGCTCGCGTGATGCTGGCCGAGCAGATCTACCGGGCGCGCGCGATCGCCGCCGGACACCCGTATCATCGCGCGGATCGGCCTGGTGAATAAGCGCCCGTTCGTTGACAGCCGGGGAGCTTCGCCCTACTGCGGCGGGCCTGCGGAGGGGTGCCCGAGCGGCTAAAGGGGACGGACTGTAAATCCGTTGGCGCACGCCTACGTTGGTTCGAATCCAACCCCCTCCACCAACCCCGACGCCCTCCGCACTTCGGCGTTGCACAGCGCGCTGCCTGCGCAAGGGGCAACCCGTCGGTGCCTCGCGACCTATCGCAGGTAACGCGACTTATCCCGGAGAATACCCACAGGTTTATCCACCGAGACAGTGGACAAATCGTCCAGCAGTTCCTGGCACGTATCGCACGGAACTCACGTGCCAACTATCAATCATTTACACGCATAGGTTGAATATGGAGGGGGCCGCCCAATACGGGCGGCCCCTGTATTCGCCATCAGCCAGTGCCCCTTCCATTCGCCGCGCTCTACGGCGAACGGAAGGGATCAGCAGGCCACTGGACACAAAAATTAGTGGCCCGAACTGAAGGGCGTTACCAACGTGACGGACTTCAGAATCGGGACACTACGGCTGACCCAGCACCACCACCCGGCCGGTGGCATCCCGTTCCGCGCGGCGTTCCTCGTGATGCGCTGCGTGCCAGTTCTGATGCGCCGCCTCCTGGTCCTGCGCCGCCGCCGCGTAGTTCCCCGCCGCGGCATTGGCCCGCGCGGCCCGCATGTCCTGATGCGCCGCCTCGCGGCTCTGATCCGCACGATACTGATGGTACCCGGAGTCCGCCCCCGGTGTCGTCACCACCACCTGCGCCAGCGCTGGCGTTGCCGCCAAAAGAGCCAAACCAGCAACGATATGACCGATGCGCATTGTTCACCTCCGGTATTTGGTTCCCAGGGCGAGAAAACGCAGTTACTACGGCGGGTTCCGGCCTGCTCCGTGATCAAATCGTGGCACGTTCGGCGTCAAAATTCGTAAGCCAAACTCAAGGCCACCGTGCCTTCAGTCTTGTTCTGTGTGATCGGACTGCTGGCGGCGCTGCCGAGCAGGCGGGAAACCGCGGCGTCGGTATTGAGCAGCCAATGAGGCAGGAAGAACCAGGTCGCAGAAAAACCGAAGCCGGCCGATTTCAGGCCCGCCTTGGCGTGGAATTGCGGATAGCCGGAGTAGAACGATTGCGCCTCCCCCACGCCGAACTCGTTCTGCATGTACGTGGCATCCGCCAAAGTCACTGACGGGCCGGCAAACAGGATCAGCCGTTCCGAACTGCCCGGCAGCGGCATATAGGCGCTGATGTCGCCTATCACGCCGTTGGCCCCGCCGATCAATCGCCGCACGTCGGCGCGCAGCACCAGCGGGAAATCCTTCGAGATGGCGTACGCGAAGAACAGTTTGGGCGCGGGCGCCGGAGAAATGTTGCCAAGCCCGTGCAGCCGGCTCGGGTAGTCGGAAACGCGGCGGCCGAGATCGTAGCCGAGCGCAAGTCCCAGCCGGTACCCGGGACCGTGAAGGATGTTGACGCCGACACCCTCTCCCACCGAGGCGAATGCGATGTCCTGATATCGCACGTCAATCGTGGGCCCCGGCCTTACGTGGTAGGAGGCTGCCCCGTCATAGAGCGGGGCCAGCGAAAGCGCGCCGCCTAGTGTGATCTGCCATTGGGGAATTTCTGGATTCGAACATCGAGCGCAGCACGATCCCGCTCGGATACTGCCACTCCTGAAGTGGGGACGGCGTCTGGGCCTGGGCCTGGCAGCCGATGAGCGTCGCAAGGGCAAGGACCGCCCCGCAGATGATTCGTGCGGTGATCGTTCGGAATGCGAAGGAATGGTGACAGCGTCACGTCCGATTAGTGCCGCAACCGTGCGAAGCTGACCAAATAACTTCGTGTGAGAGTTACATCCCTACCCCGTTATATCCACCGCGGCAAAGAAGAACCCGATCTCGTCGGCGGCATTCTCGGCGCTGTCTGACCCGTGCACCGAATTTGCCTCGATGTTTTCCGCGAACTGCCGCCGCACCGTCCCCTCGGCCGCCTTCGCCGGATCGGTCGCGCCCATCACGTCCCGATTGCGCGCCAC
Source organism: uncultured Pseudomonadota bacterium (assembly GCA_963731335.1). Classification (GTDB taxonomy): domain Bacteria; phylum Pseudomonadota; class Alphaproteobacteria; order Acetobacterales; family Acetobacteraceae; genus CAVSUZ01. Next base: position 390,805 of record CAVSUZ010000013.1, read on the forward strand.
CGCATTCTCGCCCTCCAGCACCTGCACCACAACCGGACCCGACGTCATGAAGCTCACCAGCCCCCGGTAGAACGGCCGCTCCTTGTGCACGGCGTAGAACGCCTCTGCCTGCGAGGCGGTCAGCCGCACGCGCCGCTGCGCCACAATGCGCAGTCCAGCCTCTTCAAAACACGCATTGATCTTTCCGGTGAGGTTCCGGCGCGTGGCGTCAGGCTTGATGATCGAGAGCGTGCGTTCAACAGCCATCCGTCGGTCTCCTGTTCACTGAGCCGGGCCTTTACCCGGACCGCCACCCGGTGAACAGGGGATCAGTTGTAGCCGTAGTAACGGCCGCCTTGCGTGGTTGGCGTGTTGTTCGGCGAGAACGTGTCGCTGCCGGCGGGCAGCCCTGGGCTGTTCATCACGGCATCATCCGGCGGCGCCGGGGGGGCGGGCGCCTGAACCCCCGCGGGTCCGCCTCCCCCCGCGCTACACGCAGCCAACCCCACCAATAACCAAAGCAGAGACCAACGCATGAGCCATCCGGCGGCGGGTTCGATCACCAGCCACCGAATGGCACCAAATCGTGGTTCAGGCCACTCCCCGACCGCCGGTCAGCCGGAACTCCGGATCAGGGCGCGGTCAACGCCCCGCCGAGCGCCCCGGCGCCGCCGCCGATCAGCGCCCCGGTCAGCGGCCTGCCGCCGGTGACCGCCGCGATGCCGGCGCCCGCGCCCGCACCGAGCGCGCCGCCCGTCACCGCCCGCTCGCCCGGGCTGTAGCCGCACCCGGCCAGCGTCAGCATCAAGGCACCCGCCAGCATGCTCAGACCGAACTTGCGTGTCATTCCTGGCTCTCCGTCTTGTTTCTCATCGCAACGAACACGACGCGTAAGGAAAACCCATGGCGCGAATGGGGCAATCCGGTGGCGCGCCCCACACCCTGTTGTGAATGCCCCTTGTGAACCCGGTGGGGCAGGTCTAATGCCCCCTGCCGCTTCCCGACACACGCCCCCCGATACACGCATAGGTCTCACTGATGTTTTCCCGCATGCTCGGGTTCATGTCCGCCGACATGGCTATCGACCTCGGCACCGCGAACACCCTGGTTTACGTCAAAGGCCGCGGCATCGTGCTCGCCGAACCCAGCGTCGTCGCCATCGCCGATGTCCGCGGCAAGAAACAGGTGTTGGCCGTGGGCGAGGAAGCCAAGCAGATGCTCGGCCGCACCCCTGGTAACATCTCTGCCATTCGGCCGCTTCGTGACGGGGTCATCGCCGATTTCGAAGTCGCCGAGGAGATGATCAAGCACTTCATCCGCCGCGTGCACAATCGCCGCGCCTTCGCCTCCCCAATGATCATCGTCTGCGTCCCGTCCGGTTCCACCGCGGTGGAACGCCGTGCCATCCAGGAAAGTGCCGAAAGCGCCGGCGCCCGCCGCGTTTTCCTCATTGAAGAACCCATGGCCGCCGCGATCGGCGCCGGACTGCCGGTCACCGAACCCTCCGGCAGCATGGTGGTCGATGTCGGCGGCGGCACCACCGAGGTGGCGGTGATCTCGCTCGGCGGCATCGTCTATTCGCGCAGCGTGCGCGTGGGTGGCGACAAGATGGATGAAGCGATCATCAGCTATATCAGGCGCAATCATAACCTGCTGATCGGCGAGTCCTCCGCCGAGCGGATCAAGATGGATATCGGCGCCGCCTGCCCGCCCGAGGACAACGACGGACCGTGGCGCGAAGTGAAAGGCCGCGATCTGATGAATGGCGTACCGCGTGAAATCGTTGTGGCTCAACGCAGCATCGCCGAAAGCCTGGCCGAGCCCGTCGGCCAGATCGTCGAGGCGGTCAAGGTCGCGCTCGAGAACACCCCGCCCGAACTCGCCGCCGACATCGTGGACAAAGGCATTGTGCTCACCGGCGGAGGGAGTCTGTTATACCGCCTGGACCAGGTACTGCGCGATGCCACCGGCCTGCCGGTGGCCGTGGCCGAGGAACCGCTGCAATGCGTCGCGCTGGGAACCGGACGCGCGCTGGAGGAGATGAAGCGGCTGCGCAACGTGCTAACCTCCATGTACTAACCGGAGTTTCGGCGGGGACGCACAGCAAGGGGGTGGCGTGATCCGGCTTTCCATCCAGGCCCGTCAGGCGCTCGCCAAGCTCACCTTCCCGGTCCTCTTCGTGCTCTCGTTCGGCTTCGTTCTGCTCGGCAAGGTCGATGCCATGCTCGCCGAGCGCGCGCGCATCTCGCTGGCCGATCTGCTCGCCCCGGCCTATGCCGTCATGGCCGTTCCCGCCGCCAACATCCACGCCGGCATCGACCGCGTCGCCGGCCTGTGGAACACCGACGCCGAATTGCAGCGGCTGCGCAACGAGAATGAGCGTCTGCGCCAGTGGCAGTCCGTGGCGCTCGCGCTCGAATCAGAAAATCAGCGCCTCAAGGCCAGCCTGAGTTGGGTGCCGACCCCGCCGTCGCCCTTCATCACCGCACGGGTGGTGGGCGATGCCGGCGGAATCTACGCCCGCGCTGCGCTCGTCGCCCTCGATGGCAATCACTTCGTCCGCAAGGGCATGGTCGCGCTGGACGACCGCGGCGTGGTCGGCCGCATCACCGATGCCGGATCGCGTGCCGCCCGCGTCCTGCTGATCACCGACATCAACAGCCGCATCCCCGTGCTGCTCGAACGCAGCCGCTCCCATGCCATCCTGGCCGGCACCAACGGACCCAGGCCGCTTCTGATGTACTGGACGGAAGGCGCGCCGGAGCAGGGTGAACGGGTGGTCACCAGCGGCGAGGGCGGCGCGCTGCCGCCGGGTTTGCCGGTCGGCACGGTGACCTACTCGCCCCAGCACGTGCCGGAGGTCACCCCCGACGCCCAGCTCGACCGGATGGAATTCCTCCGGGTGTTCGATTTCGACCTCTCCGGGCAGGCTCCGTCGTCCGGCATCGCGCATGGCGGCTGATGCTTGACGTCGATCGCACGCCGGGCATCCGTCCGCCGCAGGATCTGCGCCGCCGCCTCGATCGTGGCGCCCGCCGGATGGTCCCGGTGGTATGCACGGTGTTCCTGATGCTGCTCGCCAATGCCCCGCTGGGGATTCCGGGCCAGCCGGTGCTCGTGCCCGCGGTCGCGGTGATCTCGGTGTTCTTCTGGTCGCTTTACCGCCCCTCCGCCTTGCCCCCGCCGGTCACCTGCATCCTCGGCCTCCTGCTCGACCTGCTGGCCTGGCTGCCGCTGGGCGTCGGGAGCGCGACACTCCTCATCGTGCAGGCGCTCAGCCTGCGATGGATGCGGCTGGGATCGCAGGGCATCCCGACGGTGTGGGTTGTCTTCGGCGGGGTCGCCGCGGGAGCCTCGGCGTTCATCTGGGCCGCCACCTCCGCCCTCTCCTGGCAGCTCCTGCCCGCCGCCGGCGCCGGCCTTCAGGCCCTGGTCACCGCCTGCCTCTACCCGGCGCTCGCCATCCCGCTCAGCCGGGCCAATCGCGGTATCGCCGCGGTGGAGCAGGCCTGATGCGGCGGGAGGTGAAGCGCAGCAGCGTGTTCTCCCGGCGCGCACTGCTCGTCATGGGCGGCCAACTCGCCGCCCTCGGCGTGCTGGGCACCCGGCTCTACCAGGTGCAGATCACCGAAGGGTCGAAATACGCCACGCTGGCGCACGACAACAGCGTCAGCGTCCGCATGATCGCCCCGCCGCGGGGACGCATTCTCGACCGCTCCGGCGCGCTGTTGGCCGGCAACCGTCAGAACTGGCGCGCTCTTCTGGTGGCGGAGCAGACGCCGGATGTCTCCGCCACCCTCGATGCGTTCTCCGCGCTGGTGCCGCTGGATGAGCGGGAGCGGGCGCGGATCGAGCGCGATGTGAAGCGCCACCGGCGCTTCATCCCGGTGATGGTGCGCGAATTCCTGACCTGGGAGCAGATGGCGGAAATCGAGGTGAATTCGCCCGACCTGCCCGGCATCGTTGTCGATGCGGGTGCCACGCGCATGTATCCCTTGGCCGAGCAGATGGCGCATATCGTCGGCTACGTCGCGCCGCCGACCGAGGACGACGTCGGCGATGATCCGATGCTGTCCCTGCCCGGTATCAGGGTCGGCCGCGCCGGGGTGGAGAAATTCCGCGAAACGGAGCTGCGCGGACGCGCCGGAACAGTGCAGCTCGAGGTCAACGCCTACGGGCGGGTCATCCGGGAATTGGCCCGGCAGGAGGGCGCACCCGGAGACGATGTGGAGCTTGCGATCGATGCAGGGCTCCAGCAGGCCGTGCTCAACCGGCTGGGAAACGAAAGCGCCTGCGCCGTGGTGCTGAATTGCCGCAACGGCGAAATCCTCGCCATGACCAGCAATCCCTCGTTCGATCCGTCCCTGTTCAACTCCGGCGTGAGCCAGGCGCAGTGGGCGGCCTGGACCACCGATCAGCGCGCGCCGCTGATCGACAAGGCCACGGATGGCGTGTACGCGCCCGGCTCCACCTTCAAGATGGCCGTGGCGCTCGCGGCACTGCGATCCGGCGCCATCACCACCGCCGAGCGATTCTTCTGTGCCGGCTATATCGATGTCGGCAACGCGCGCTTCCATTGCTGGCGGCAGGGCGGCCACGGATCGCTGGACCTGCGCGGCGGCCTGAAGAACAGTTGCGATTGCTACTTCTATCAGGTGGCGCTGAAATGCGGCATCGACCCGATCGCCGCCATGTCCCACCGGCTGGGCATGGGCACGCAACTCGATCTCGATCTGCCTACCCAACGCGCCGGCCTGATCCCCACGCGCGCCTGGCGCCGCTCCAAGGGCAAGCCCTGGAACCTGGGGGATACCGTCGTCAGCGGCATCGGCCAGGGTTTCATCCAGGTCACGCCGCTCCAGCTCGCGACTTATGCCGCCCGCGTCGCCACCGGCCGCGCGGTGCAGCCGCACGTCACGCGCCGCATCGGTGGGGAGCTGCTGCCCGGCGCAAACGCCAACGACTGGCCCAGCCTTGAACTCCCCGATCGCTACCTCGCCGCGGTGCGTGAAGGCATGTGGGCCGTCGTGAATGAACGTGGCGGCACCGCTCCCGATGCGCGGCTGCCGGATCCGCGCTGGCAACTCGCCGGCAAGACCGGATCGGCGCAGGTCCGCGCCGTCTCCCGCTACGCCCGGGAACATGGCTTCGACAGTTCGAAGCTGCCGTGGAAATACCGGCCCAACGCCCTGTTCGTGGCCTACGCGCCCTACGTCGCCCCGCAATATGCCGTCTCGGTGGTGATCGAGCATGGCAACGCCGGCGCCACCGCTGCCGCCCCCGTCGCGCGCGACATCATGCTGACCACCCTGCAGCGCGACCCCGCCAACCGCTCCACCACCCCCGACGAACCGGCCGTCGCCTCGGCCGCCGAGCCCGCATGATGGAGCGGCGCATCTGGCGCGAGGCGCCGTTCGACTTCTCCGCCAAGCTCCTGCGCGTGGACTGGTTCTTCGTGCTGCTGTTGTGCGCGCTGGCCGGCGTCGGCTATGCCGCGCTGTACAGTGTGGGCGGCGGATCGCCCGAGCCTTATGCCGCGCGCCATGCGATCCGCTTCGCGCTTGGCCTGGTGATCATGCTCGGGCTCGCGCTCGTCGATATCCGCGTCATCGCCCGCTTGGCATGGCCGACCTACTTCGCCGCGCTGGCGCTGCTGGCCGCGGTCGGGGTCGCCGGCCACATGGGAAAGGGGGCGCAGCGCTGGATCAGCCTGGGCGGGCTCGAGATGCAGCCGTCCGAGATGATGAAGATCGCCCTCGTGCTCGGCTTGGCCCGCTGGTTCCATCGCGCCTCGTGGGAGCGCATCGGCAATCTCTTCTTCCTCATCCCCCCGGTGCTCGCCATCGCCGTCCCCGCCCTGCTCATCCTCAAGGAACCCAATCTCGGCACCGCGGTGATCCTCGTCGCCCTCGGCGGCTCCATCATGTTCGCCGCCGGCGTGCGATGGTGGAAATTCGTGCTCGTTCTGGCGCCGATCCCGCTCGCCGCGCGCATCGCTTACGAGCATCTGCATGGTTACCAGAGGGCCCGCATCGAGACCTTCCTCCACCCCGAGAGCGATCCGCTCGGCGCCGGCTACAACATCATCCAATCGAAGATCGCCCTCGGCTCCGGCGGCATGTGGGGCGAGGGCTTCCTGCACGGCACCCAGGCCCATCTCGATTTCCTGCCCGAAAAGCAGACCGACTTCATCTTCACCATCATCGGTGAGGAGTTCGGCTTCGTCGGCGCGCTGGCACTGATGGTGCTGCTCTGTCTGATCGTGCTGGGCGGAATGCGCATCGCCTTCCGCTGCAGGCACCAGTTCGGCCGGTTGGTCGCCTTCGGCCTGGCGATGAATTTCTTCCTCTACGTCTTCGTCAACATCGCCATGGTGATGGGGGTGATCCCGGTTGGGGGCGTTCCCCTCCCGCTGGTGTCGCACGGCGGTTCGGCCATGTTCACGACCATGGTTGGCTTCGGATTGTTGCTGTCGGTCGCGGTCCACCACGACGCGGAATTCCCCGCCTCCGACGAGGCGTGATCACGGCCAATCGTGCGATGCCTGCCGGTGAACGGGCGGCGCCTTATCCGAACGCCCCGTGGCTGCCGGCGACGGCACCCGCGATCGTCACCACGGCAAGCCCGACCAGAACCCAGTGAAGCCGCTGCATCCTGCGGAACGCTGCATCCGGGGCCACCCGTGCGCGCGCCGCGAAACGCCGATGCACGAAAAGCGGTTCCACGATGAACAACATGGCAGCGAACAGCACCCACACTGTCACCATGGCGTGCATCCACCAGAAGGACGGCTCGGTGAACCAGGTCCACGCATCCAGGCGGTACACCATGTAAAGACCCGTCGCGCCCGCGATGATGATGCACACCCGGGCAACCGGCGCGAACCGGCCTTCCACCGCCTGAAACATCGCAATCCGCTCGTCCGCGTCCGCTACGCGTCGAAGCGCCGGCAGAAGCGCCACCGTCGCAAAGCCGGCTCCCCCGATCCACAGCACGACCGCCAGCACATGCAGCGCGAGCGCAATCGCCATGTCATCCATGGATGTCATCCATGCGGGCCTCTAATCAGAAGTCCGACGCCAGCCGGCGGAGACAACGCCGTGCCGGTACACACATCGAACCGGGTAGCTTGCAGGCAACACTCGATTTCCCCGCCCTCCATCCACCCCTCGGTCCGGGCCATCCCGTTATCCCTCCGTGCCCGGCTTCGGTGAGAAGAAGCGTTTGAACTTCTCCGCGACACCCTTCCACTCATCTGCGTCTGCCGGCGGCGCGCCTTTGCGCGTGATGTTCGGCCATTGCTGTGCGTAGCTCCGGTTGAGCGCCGCCCAGGCAGGCGCCTGGGCGTCGCTGTCCGGCACGATTGCCTCGGCCGGACACTCCGGTTCGCACACGCCGCAATCGATGCATTCGTCCGGATGGATCACCAGCATGTTTTCGCCGACATAGAAGCAATCAACCGGGCATACTTCGACGCAATCCATGTACTTGCACTTGATGCAAGCCTCGGTCACGACATAGGTCATCGCGCCGCTGCCCGGGCCGCCGTCGTGCGGCCCTCGACCTTCCGGCCGATCCCGCTCATCAGCCGCAGTTGCGCGACCACGAGGTTGATGAATGTGCCGGCGACGATGGCTGGCGTCCGACGTGAAACGCGGTCACCCGTTGATGGAATCGATACCATGCGCCCGCTTCCCATATTAAGGTACATCTACGCTATATCTTTAGTCTGACCTCTCCCTCTTGGCAAGGGCGCCTCGCAAAATCAGGCGGTCCGCGACAGCGGCCCGGTGGGTCAGGCCACGCGCGCCCGCGCGCGAACCGAACCAGGTTTGCGGCCGATCGGCCTCTGGCCCGGCGCCCCCGGCGGAGGATCGACCAGCGGAAGGTCGAGTAGTGCCGCAAGCCTCCGCCGCGGGGCGATCAGGTCGGCCAGCGTGTAGCGATTCAGCACCTTGAGGAACGCCGCCAACGCACCCTCAATCGCCGTGCGCAGCACGCAGTCCGGCTCGATCGCACAGGACCCATGCTCGCCGAAGCAGGGAACCAGCGCCATGTCCGGCTCACACCGCCGCACCACTTCTCCGACGTGGATCACCTCCGGCGGGCGGGACAGCCGGAGCCCGCCGCCCTTGCCGCGAACCGTCTCGATATCGCCGGCAATCCCGAGTTGGTGGACCACCTTGTTGAGATGAGCCTCGGAAATGCCGTAGTGCTCCGAGATCTCCGCGATGGTCACCAGCCGATCCGGTGCCAGCGCAAGGTATATCAGCGTCCGCAGCGTGTAGTCGGTATAATTGGTCAGTCGCACGCGCGCATCCTCCGCGGGGCGGAACGCCGCGCGCTCCGCTCGGCCCCGCCGCTTCTCATCCTTGTTTAAGGCATGTCGCAGCTCTTGCTTTTGCCGTCAACCATCATAAGATCGATGCTCGATAGACCTTATGGCAGCATGGCATCGCGGCAAGAGGCACGCGGACGGCTCCCGGTCCGCATCATCCGCCTCTCCCTGCGACCGTGTACCTGAAGGCCGCTCTCGTCGGAGACTGACAGCACATGAGCACAACGGCCAGCGCACACGCCCTTCATCCCGGCCACCCCTCATTCACCGGGTTCGTAACGCGCTGGTTGATGAGCACCAATCATAAGGACATCGGCACACTCTACCTGATCTTCTCCTGCTCGGCAGGAATTGTCGGCGGCGCCTTGTCGCTGATCATGCGAACCCAGCTCCTCCACCCCGGCTCGCACGTCGTGGCAACGGGGCAAGAGTGGAACGCAATCGTAACCGCCCACGGGCTGGTGATGATCTTCTTCACGCTGATGCCCGCGCTGATCGGCGGATTCGGCAACTGGTTCATCCCGCTGCTGATCGGCGCACCCGACATGGCTTTTCCACGCCTGAACAACATCAGCTTCTGGTTGCTGGTGCCGGCCTTCGGATTGGTCATGACCGGACTCCTGCTCGGCGAGTCAGGCACCGGGTGGACCCTCTATCCCCCGCTGTCGAGCAGTGCTTTCCAGCCCGGGATCGGCATGGACTGCACCCTGTTCGGCTTGCACCTCGCCGGCGCCAGCTCAATCCTCGCCTCGATCAATTTCATCACCACCATCTTCAACATGCGCGCGCCGGGAATGACGCTGCACAAGCTGCCCTTGTTCGTCTGGGCCCAGCTCGTGACGGCGTTCATGCTGCTGATCACCATCCCGGTGCTGGCGGGCGCCATTACCATGCTGATCTGCGACCGTCTTTTCGGCACCGCCTTCTTCGAGCCCGCGGGCGGCGGTGATCCGGTGCTGTTCCAGCACCTGTTCTGGTTCTTCGGTCACCCCGAGGTCTATGTCATGATCCTGCCGGCCTTCGGCATCATCAGCCACGTCGTGTCCACGTTCAGCCGAAGGCCGGTCTTCGGCTATCTCGGCATGGTTTACGCGATGGTCGCCATCGGCTTCATCGGCTCGGTGGTATGGGCGCACCACATGTTTGTCTCCGGCATCGACGTGAACGTGCGTGCCTATTTCATGGCCGCGTCGATGGTGATCGCCGTGCCCACCGGCATCAAGATATTCTCCTGGCTTGCGACCATGTGGGGCGGCACAATCGAGTTCAAGACGCCCATGCTGTGGGCCATCGGCTTCATCTTCGTGTTCACCGTCGGCGGCGTCACGGGCGTCGTGCTCGCGAATGCCGGAATCGATCAGGTCCTGCACAACACCTACTACGTCATCGCGCATTTCCATTACGTTCTGTCGCTTGGCTCCGTCTTCGCGATCTTCGCCGGCTTCTATTACTGGATCGGCAAGATATCCGGTCACCAGTATCCCGAATTCTGGGGCAAAGTACACTTCTGGGTCACCTTCATCGGCGTCAACCTGACGTTCTTCCCCATGCACTTCCTGGGTGCGGCGGGAATGCCGCGCCGCTATCCCGACTACCCCGAGGCCTTCGCCGGCTGGAACTTCATCGCCTCGCTCGGCTCCTACATCTCGGGCGTCGGCCTGCTGGTTTTCCTCTACGTCGTGTACCGGACATTCACCGCAAGGGAACCGGTGCCGGCCAACTATTGGGGCGAGGGGGCGACAACACTCGAATGGACGTTGCCATCTCCGCCCCCGCACCACACGTTCGAGGTGTTGCCCCAGATCCGATGACGTCTCCGATGACGTCGCCGATGACGTCTCCGATGACGTGTCTCCGATGGCGTCAGACACATCACAGAGGAGTGATGCATGCGCTCGCGGCCCAGGCGTCGCGCTGGGACGGCACAAGCATGATGTTCGTCACTGCGGGGCCGCGTTTCGAGCGAAGCAGGACAGGCTGTCTCGTCCCAAGGGCGATGGGAGAACTCTCTGATGAGCAACGATTATCATGATGCGGTGGATGATGCCCGGCTCAACGCCGCTGCACGACGCGTCCTTTCGCTGTCGGTGACGGAACCTCCGACCCCGGTGCATGATCTGGCTGCCCGTATCGTCACCGAGACCTTCTGCCCCTGCGTGACCGACGCCGAGGATGCCTGCGAAGGCCACCTCTCGGAGATCCATGCCGAACTGGTCATCGAGGTTTTGCGGCGGGTTGAAGCCCTCACCGCCGGATCAGCAACGACGCCGGCGTACGACGTGGTGGATACCGCCTCGGAGCAATCCTTCCCGGCAAGTGATCCGCCAGGTTGGATCTGGCGGCGGGCCGATGCCTCCCGAAATGGCGAAGGTACCGGCTGACGGTGCTGCGATTCGCGCTGCCGGCGAATTCAAAAATCCGCAGGACGGCAGCGTGAGCGAAGCCCGATTTTATCCGTCACGCTCTGCCCCGGATATCATGCCTCTCTCGTCCAGGTATTTCAGTAACAGGTGCAGATACACCAGGCCACCATAGGGCCGCCATCGACGCAAGACTTTCTGCGTGCGCTCATAATCAAGAGGCCGCCTCGATCCGAGCCACCGTTGCAATCCGTTCCGGGCACCCATGTCGTCGCCGGGAAAGACACCGAGGCGTCCATAGCCTCGAAGCAGAACGTACTCCGCCGTCCACCGGCCAACCCCGCGCAGCGCGTCCAGCTTCGCGAATAGGCTGGCATCATCCAGAACCATGAGTGCTTCAAGGTTCACGCCCTGACCCGCCGCGGCCGATGCTGCCTCGATGATGGCAGCGCTCTTGGCGCGGCTGAAGCCGAGCGCACGCAATGACTGAAGGGTGGCGCCGCCCAGATCACACGGTCGCGGAAAAGCTCTGCCCGCTTCAGGCCCCGATGCGGCTGCCTGACCATAAATCTCTGCCAGTCTGTTCAGCACCGTCAGCCCGGCCTCCAGGCTGAGTTGCTGACAGGCGATACCGTTCATCAGCGCCTCGAAGACCGTCGGAAACCGCGGCGGCCGCATGCCGCGAAACCGCGTCGCCAGCGCATGCAGACGCGGATCCCCGGCGGCGATCCTGTGGAATGGCGCCAGATCGATGCTCAGCCCGAGCACCCGATCCAGCATCTGGCGGATCGGCTCGTGCGAAATGCCTGGCTCGTCCCCGGCAAGATCAACAAGCAAGCGCGGCGCCTCCACGCTTCCGAGTCTGCTTCACCGACAACGCAACCGGGGCATCGCCGGCAAAAACTGTCCTCCGCCAACACGTGCCGTCCCATCGGTCGATCTGGTTCATCGCGCGACGCCGGAGCGCCCACACCGTAAGGTCCAGCCGGAATGGCGGCGCGACCTCAACGATGAAGCAAGACTGGGCCAACGCGCGGTCAGCCCGGGTGCAGACCCTTCAGCAGGACCTCATGCAGAACCACCGCATCATTGTGCGCTTCGTCATGCGCCCCGAACACCAGCGTCACCGTTTGCCTGCCGGCCATCTCGCGCAACTGGTCCAGCAGCGCCGTATGCTGGCGCAATTCCTCCATGTAGCGGCGGCGGAATTCCGCCCAGCGCTCCGGATCATGACCGAACCATTTGCGCAGCTCGGCGCTCGGGGCGATGTCCTTCATCCAGTGATCGACAGCGGCCTTCTCCTTGCTCAGGCCGCGCGGCCAGAGCCGGTCAATCAGGACGCGCACGCCATCCTCGGCTGCCGCCGGCTCATACACCCGCTTAAGCCGCAAATGTCCCGCGGGAACCCTGGGTGTCGTCATGTTGCAGCTCCGTTCGAATGCCGCCTGCGCCCTCGCCGCCTTGGCCGAGAAGCAGTACACCCCCATTCTGCGTCCACCGGAACCCACCTGGAGCAGCGCATTCTTCATCTTTGCATGACAGTACCCTGGGGCGAACCGTGTCAGTGAACCAAGGATCAGCACGTGGATGAACATGCCGGCGGCACCGCGTTGTGCACGATGCAATTCTGTCAATTATTGGGACTGCCGGCCGAACAATCAGAACTGCTCTTTCATGCTGCCTATTGGCACGATGCGGGCAAGCTCGACCTCCCCTCCTCGATCTGGAGCAAGCCGACCGCACTCAGCCCGGACGAACGCCGCCTGGCTCGCACCCATCCCGAACGCGGAGCGGAACGGCTGAGAAGGCTCGGCCTTGTGGTTTGCGCCGACGTAGCGCTCAGCCATCACGAACGCTGGGACGGCACCGGTTATCCGCAGGGCCTCAAGGGACAGGGCATTCCCTTTTCGGCGCGCATCGTCAGCATCTGCGACGTCTATTCGGCACTGCGGGAAAACCGTCCTTACAAACAGGGCATGGCCCATCAGGACGTCGTGCGAGCGCTTCTTGTTGGGGACCCGTCAGGTCGGACCGGCCCCAGCATGTTCGATCCTGAACTTCTCGCGATCTTCGGACAGCACCACCGCCGTTTTGCCGAGGCCTGGGAACAATGGCCCGGCACGATCCTCGCCAAGCTCCAGATGCACCCGAGCCCTTGAACGAGGCCCACAAATCCGGAACCACGCCGGAACAGGCTATTGGGGCATCTTGTATCCACGATGGGCTGTAACCACTATATATAGTGTCATCCGCAGTCGCGGTACCTGCCGCCCTCGACCCGGAAGGAGCCTCGCATGGAACACTCCTCCGCTGCGCACGGCGCGATCCCTGGTGCGAGCTTCGGCGAAACACCGTTGCCGCCGCGCCCCCTCGATCACGGCATGGGCCTCGCCGTCGCCCGGCGCACCGTGTTCCGCCCGGACGACCACGAGTCCTTCGGGCATGTGGCCGACCGCGTCTCGGCCGGCAGTCTCGCACTGCTCCGCCGCAAGCTGACCGCCGACGACAGGGCCGAGCGCGCCAGGTTGCGCAATGCCATCGCGACCGGCGCACTGCTGACCGCCGGGCGGCATCTGCAACACGGAGATGCTTCGCAGCCCGCGCGCAACATGGAGCTGTTCACCAACTGCGCCACCGCCATTGCCAGTTTCACAAAATTTTACCTGCTCCTGAACGGCAGCGGCGTCGGACGCTCCTATGATGATGAGCTGATCGCGGTGGATTGGGCACAGGCGCCCGAGCTGCATCTGCATCTCGATCCCGGCCATCCGGACTTTCCGCGCACGCCCGCCGATCTCGTGCGCATCGGTCAGGAGTTCGGATTGCTCGCCCCCGACGCCCGGCCCGACGATCTGTCGGCACAGCAGGACGCACAGTTGCACCGGTGGATCACCTCCAACTTGCGCGCGGACCTGGCGTCCTTGCCTCCCGAGACCCGATGCCACCGCATAGACGACAGCCGTGAAGGCTGGGCCAAAGCCGTGGAGCTGCTCGAGAGCATGGCCTTCGCGCGCCGCCGCTCCGATACGCTCCTGCTCGATTTCTCCGCGATCCGGCCGCGCGGGGCGCCGATCCGCGGCATGCAGGGGCGCCCCGCCTCGGGTCCGCTTTCGTTGATGCGCGCCTTCATCAACATCAGGGACAAGGTCATCGCGCCGGCCCGCGTCCGCGACCCACAATCCGACATCCTCCAGCCCTGGGAACAGGCGCTGTTGACCGACCATTATTTGTCAGCCGAGGTGCAGATCGGCGGCGCCCGACGGGCCGCGCGAATGGCCACCAAGTCCTGGCGCGATCCCGGCATCATTCGTTTCATTCGCTCCAAGAGCCAGGGCGGGCTGTGGACCGCCAACAACTCGGTGATGGTGGATCGCGAATTCTGGGCGTGCCTCCGCAGCGAACCGTCAGACGAAAACGACGCCTCGGCGCGGCACGCGCGTGCCGTGTTCCAGGAGGCAACGCGCTGCGCCTACATCAACGGCGAGCCCGGCTTCATCAATGGCGACCTGCTACAGGATTACCGCACCGGCCAGGCCTGGCAGAAGCCCGTCCATCCTGACGGCCGCGACTTCCGCTCCAGCCGCTACCGGGTGGATCATGCCGCGGAACTCCTCGCCGCCCTGTCACGCCGCGCCGCCTCGGCGCGCTTTCCCGTCACCACGAACCCCTGCGGCGAGATCGTGCTGCACGTCACCGGCGGCTATTGCGTCATCGCCGATTTCGCCCCGCTGCTGGCTTGTCCCGTGGATCCCGAGTCCCTCGGGGCCGGCTATGTGCCCGAGGCGATCGCCGCAACCTGGGACGAACGGGTCGAGGACAGCGTCCGGCTTGGTGTGCGCTTCCTGATGCGCGCCAACCTATGGACGCCCTGTATGGCGAGGAGGTGCGCGCGGACAAATCGCATGGGCATCGGCCCGACCGGTCTGCACGAATGGGCCTGGATGCGCTACGGCCTGGCGTTCGAAGACCTGCTCGACGAACAGCGGAGTGCGCCGTTTTGGGCGATGCTCGACCATCTCTCGACCGCCGCGAAAACCGAAGCGACACACTATGCCGCCGAACTGGGCCTGCCGGCGTCGTTCACCGTCACGACAATCAAGCCGGCAGGCACCACGTCGAAACTGTTCGGCCTCACCGAGGGCGCGCATCTGCCGGCGCGTCGGCAGTACGTGCGCTGGGTGCAGTTTAAGGGATCGAAGCAGCACGCCGGCAATTGGACCGATGACAGCGATCCGCTGCTCGCCGCCTACCAGGCCAAGGGCTATCCCGTGCGGACCTTGCAGAGCTTCCCCGGAATGTCGGTCGTCGGCTTTCCGACCCTGCCCCGCATCCAACGGCTGGCGATCGGCGACAAGCTGATAACGGCGCCCGAGGCAACGCCAGAACAGCACTATGCCTGGCTGCGGTTACTGGAGCGCCATTGGATCGGTGACCGACAGGGCAACCAGGTATCCTACACACTGAAAATCGACACCGATCGCCATAGCCTCGAGGATTTCCGCAGCCTGGTGCAGCAGCATCAGCCGACTGTGCGCTGCTGCGCGATCCTCCCGACCCGGCCCGACGACGCGCTCGGCTACGAATACCTGCCGGAGCAGGAGATCGGGATTGACGACTTCGTGAAACTGACGGCGCGGATCGACGACCGTGACCTGCAGGAAGCCGTTGACATGGCGCACCTTGGCTGCCTCTCGGGCGCCTGCCCCATCTGAACAGTTCGCTGAAAAGCTCCACGCCGAAGCGGCATTGCCCCCATCCGTCATCCCCGCGAAAGCGGGGACCCAGCGAACTATCAAGCCTTCCTGGCGAACGCCCGGTTACGCCGGCCTCACCGGCTTCGGGAAACGCTGGACCACCCCCGCCGTTGTCAGCGCCCCGTCCCTGGATTAGCAACGGTCTCAGCCGCATCATCGGACTCAACCGGGGAGGGAAACAATGCATCCGTCAATCACCAGACGCACCCTGCTGGGCAGCGCCGCCGCCGCATCCAGCCTGCTCGCTGCACCGGCCATCGCCCAGAAAAAGAAATTCAAGATCGCGCTCTCCAACTCCTATATCGGCAACAAGTGGCGCATCGAGATGGAGAACGTCTTCAAGGCCGCGCTGCAGATGGAGCCCTTCAAATCCGAGATCGACGGCTCCTGGTTCAACTCCGGCAACGACGTCAGCAAGCAGTCCCAGCAACTCACCAACCTGATCGCCGAGCGGGTGGATGCCATCATCATCGACGCCGCCTCCCCCACCGGGCTGAACGGCATCCTCAATCAGGCCGCCGAGCGCGGCATCCTGGTGGTTTCGTTCGACAACATCGTCACCACACCCAAGGCGCTGAAGGTCAACACCGACCAGATCAAGTTCGGCGAAACCCTGGCCGACTGGCTGGCCAAGAAGATGAACGGCAAGGGCAATGTCATCATGGTGACCGGCGTGGCCGGCACCTCGGTCGATCAGGACCGCAACAAGGGCGCCGACAACGTCTGGGCCAAGAACCCCGGCATCAAGGTGGTCAGCCGCTACACCGGCATGTGGGATTCCTCCACCGCCGAGCGCAACACCGCCGCCGTGCTGAACTCCCTGCCGCAGATCGACGGCATCTGGTGCCAGGGTGGCACCGATGGCGTGCTCAAGGCCTTCATCGCCGCCAAGCGGCCCCTGCCGCCCACCGCCGGCGAGGCCGAAAACGGCTTCCGCAAGTTCATGCTCGGTTACGAGGGCCACAAGGTCGATGGCATCTCCGTCGGCCAGCCGCCGTTCCTCTCGGTGGTATCCTTGGAACTCACCCGCCGCATCCTCAACAAGCAGTATCCCAAGAAGGACATCACCATCCCCTTCCCCTACGTGACGAACGACACGGTGAAGGTGAATGAAACAGTGTTCCCCGACCTGCCGGACAGCTTCTTCGCGGACTTCACCGATTCCGGACCGAACGCCACCGTCGTGCTGTGCAAGGAAGCCGCGCTGGACGGCAAGCCGTGCAGCGGAACGCTGAAGGTGAACCTGCCGTCGGCATGATGAGTATCCGGTCGCGTCGTGTGAATCCGATACTAAAGCCAAATAGTGCCAGTATCGACTTTCCATGAAAGTCGATACTGACAACGTCATCGAGGGCGTCACGCTGTCGAAGAACTTCGGCGGCGTGCACGCCCTCGACCACGCATCTTTCAGTGCCGCAAACGGCGAGGTCCACGCCCTGGTCGGCGAAAACGGCGCCGGCAAGAGCACCATGATCAAGGTCCTCGGCGGCCGCCTGCAACCCGACGACGGCACCATCCGTCTGAACGGAAACCCGATCCGCCTCTCCGGACCCGAGCAGGCGCACGACAAGGGCGTCTGGACGGTCTTTCAGGAACTCATGCTCTTCCCCGGCATGACCGTCGCCGAGAATCTGCTCCTCGGCCGCGAACCGCGCCGCCTCGGCGTCATCAACCACCGCCGCATGGGTGACGAAGCCGATGCACTGATGCGCGGCATGGGCATCACCCACATCGATCCCCTCGCGCTCATCGAGGACACCTCGCTCGCCCAGCGCCAGATCGTCGAGATCGTCCGCGCCCTCTCCCACGATCCCGACATCCTGTTCCTCGACGAACCCACCTCGTCACTCGTCGAGCGCGAAGTGAACTGGCTGTTCGAGCGTATCCGCGCGCTGCGTGACCGCGGCGCCTGCGTCGTCTTCACCTCGCATCGCTGGAACGAGGTGCGCCGCATCGCCGACCGCATCACCGTCTTCCGCAACGGCCGCGACGTCGGCACCTTCACCGAACTCACCGAGGACGAAGCCGTCACGCTGATGACGGGCCAGAAGCTGGAGGCGCTGTTTCCGCCGCGTCCGCCGCCGCCGGCGGCCGAACCGGTGCTGCAGCGTGGATGCACTCTCCGCGGCCCGCCTGCGCGACATCACGTTCAGCCTGCACCCGGGCGAAATCCTCGGCGTCGGCGGCCTCGCCGGCCAGGGCCACCGCGAGCTGTTCCTCACGCTGTTCGGCGCCGTGCGCCCGACCGGCGGCACCATCCGCATCGCCGGCAAGCCCGTCCGCATCCGCAATCCGCGCCAGGCCAAAAGACCGTGCGAACCGCATCGCCCTGGTGCCCGAGGACCGCAAGACCGAGGGCCTGCTGCTCGGCATGAGCGTGCGCGACAATCTCACGCTCTCCATCCTCGACCGGCTGTCGCGCGCTCGGCATGCTGTCGCCCGCCGCCGAGCGCCGCCAGGCCGATGCCATGGTCGCGCCAGCTCGCGGTGCGCACCGCCAACATCGCCGCGCCCGTGGGCGCGCTCTCCGGCGGCAATCAGCAGAAGGTGCTGCTCGGCCGCTGGCTGCTGACCGATCCGCGCGTCCTCCTGTTCTACGACGTCACCCGTGGCGTCGATGTCGCCACCAAGCACGAAATCTACCAGCTCATGGGCCGGCTCGCCGGTGAAGGCCGCGCCATCCTGGTCTATTCCAGCGACACGCAGGAGCTTGCGGAACTCTGCCATCGCGTGCTGGTCATGCGCGACGGCCGCATCGCCGCCGAGCTGACCCCGCCCGCACTCACCGCCGAACAGATCGTCGCCGCCGCGGTTCATGAACGCATCGCAGCCTGAACCACTTCCGCCGTCCGCGTTGGGTCCACCTGATGTCGCAGAACATCGGGCTGGAACTCGCGCTCGTGCTGCTCTGCGCCTGCATCGCCGCCTATTGCGCGGTGTTTTACGCCCAACAGCAGCGCTTCCCCGGCGGCTTCGAGGTCACCTCCACCGTCAACAACACCATGCCGCTGATCCTCGCCGGCGTGGCACAGACGCTGGTGGTGCTGACCCGCGGCATCGATCTCTCGATCGGCGGCATCATGGACCTCAGCAACGCGACGGCTGCGGTGACGCTCGGAACCTCACCCGCCACCATGATCCTCTGGTCGATCGTCGTGCTGCTGATCGGCGCCGCGTGCGGACTGATCAATGGACTGCTCGTCGGCATCGGCCGCTTGCAACCCATCCTCGTCACGCTCGCCACGCTGTCGATCTATCAAGGGATCGCCATCCGTGTGCTGCCGCAGCCGGGCGGCCAGGTGCCCGACATGTACACGGCCGTCCTGACCAACACCAACGCGCCCTGGGCCCTGCTCTATGTCGCCGCGCTCGCCATCGGATGGACCGCGTTTCGCCGCACCCGCCTCGGCGTCGCCGTTTATGCCATCGGTAACGACCCGCAGGCTGCGCAGGCCAACGGCATCCCCGCCCGCCGCATTTTGATCCTGACCTACGTGCTGGCCGGCACGCTCTCCGCCGCCGCGGGCCTGTTCCTCGCCGCCAGCGCCACCGCCGGCGACGCGACCACCGGCAACGGCTTCATCCTGACCTCCATCGTCGCCGTGGTGCTGGGCGGCATCAGCCTGTTCGGCGGACGCGGCAGCGCGGTCGGTGCGATCATGGGCGCCTTCGTCATCAACATGATCGTCAACATCCTGTTCTTCGCCCATATCGATCCGCTCTATCAGGCCTTCTACGAGGGCCTGTTCCTGCTCATCGCCGTCCTGGCCGCCAACGGCATCGGCATGGTCGTGAAGCGGCGGGCCGCGTGATGGTCCTGCGCCTGATGGCCCTGCGGATCGGCCGCGATCAGCGTCGCGTCCTCTACGCCATCTTCGCCGCCATCCTGCTCTTTGTGATCGGCCAGATCGTCCGGCCCGGTTTCGCCAGCGGCCAGGGCATCCAATCGGTCCTGGTCGTCGCGTCGTTCGTCGGCTTCGTCGCCGCCGGACAGATGTTTGTCATTTTGATCGGCGGCATCGACCTTTCCGTCCCTGGGTCCTCAACGCCGCCGCCATCCTGCTCGTCACCACCACCGGCGGATCGAACCTGCGCCTCGCCTACGGCCTGGTCGCGACGCTCGGCATGGGTGCCGCGGTCGGTGCCATCAACGGCGTCGGCGTCGGCATCTTCAACGTCCCCGCCGTGGTGATGACCTTGGCGATGAACGGCATCATGGAGGGCCTCACCCTCGGCCTCTCCAGCGGCATGACCTGCGAGGCCTGCGCCTCCTACGCCCCGCAACTGATCCAGGACGCGGTGCACCGCCCGCTGCTGGGCATCCCGGCGGTGCTCTATGTCTGGCTCATCGTGCTGATCGTCGTCGCACTGACGCTCAGCTTCACCACCTTCGGCCGCTCAACCTACGCCGTCGGCAACAGCGCGCGCGTCAGCTACCTGGCGGGCCTGCGCGTCACCGCCGTCACCATCAGCCTCTACGCCCTGAGCGGCTTCTTCTCCGCCTGTGGCCGGAATCATGCTGGTGGGCTTCGGCGGCCAGGCCGCACTCGGCATGGGTGATCCATACCTGTTCCAGTCCATCGCCGCGGTGGTGATCGGCGGCGTGTATATCCTGGGCGGCCGCGGCAGTTCGATCGGCGCGGCAGCCGGTGCGGTCACGCTCGTCGCGCTGGTTAGCGTGCTGCTGGCGCTCAACATGCCCGATTACGGCCGCAGCATCGTCTATGGCGTGATCATCCTCGGCCTGCTGCTCGGCGTACGGACGGGAGGAAAAAGAATGAACCGGCTCGACGGAAAGGTCGCCTTCATCACCGGCGCCGGCACCGGCATCGGCCGCGCCACCGCCATCCTGTTCGCGCGCGAGGGTGCCAAGGTCGTCATCGCCGACATCAACGCGCAGTCTGGCGAGGAAACCGCGCATCTTGCAGGCTCCAACGCGATCGCCATCCACACCGACGTGCGCGATGCCGACAGCCTGGCCGCCGCGATCAAACGCACGGTCGATCACTTCGGCGCGCTGCACATCCTGCACAACAACGCGGGCGGCTCCTCATTGCAGGACGGCCCCGTCACCGAGGCGCCGCTCGAGGAGTTCTGGCGCGTGGTCACACTCGATCTGTTCGGCACGTTCCTCGGCTGCCGCTTCGGCATCCCCGAAATCATCCGCGCGGGCGGCGGCGCCGTGGTCAACATGGCGTCCAACCTGGCGCTGATGGGCATCGCCGGACGGGATTGTTATTCCGCGGCGAAGGGCGGCGTCGTCTCACTCACCCGTTCGCTCGCCGTCGGCTACGCGCCGCACAAGGTGCGGGTCAACGCGCTCGCCCCATCCGTCACCATGACCCAGCGGGTGCACGCGTTGATCGCCGCCAACCCCGCGCTCAATCGGCTCGCGAGTTCGCATCTGCTCGGCCTCATCCAGCCCGAGGACGTGGCCGCCGCCGTACTCTTCCTCGCTTCCGACGAAGCACGCGCAATCACCGGACAGATCCTGCCCGTGGACAGCGGGGTGACGGCGTCTTGAGCATCCCGTCTCAAGCACCACTCGCAACCACGAGCTCGATCTCCGCTTCGCCCAACCCCGCCTCGCGCAACACCGCTTCCGTATCCGCGCCCAGCGGACGCGCCGGAGCACCCGCCGGCGCCGGCACGCCATCCCACAGCACCGTCGGCCGGATGGACCGCATCGCCCCCTCCTGCGGATGCGTCTCCTCCACCAGCAGCCCCACCGCTGTCAGATGCGGATCGTCCGTCAGCGTCTCCAGCGTGTGGCAGATCGCCGCAGGCACGTCCGCCGCCTCGAACAGCGGCAGCCACGCCGCCGTTGGCCTCGCCGTCAACGCCTCGCGCCGCAGCGCGAACCAATCCGCCGCATGCCGGAAGCGATCGGCCACCGAGCGGAACCGCGGATCGTCCAGCAACTCCGCCCGCCCGATCACCCGCAAAAACCCGCTCACCTGTGCGTCCGTATTGGCCGTCACCGTCATCCACCCGTCCGCCGTGCGCAGCGGCTGGTTGTTCGGATCGAGCACCCGCGCATCCCCCGCCCTCCCAAGCGGCGGGAGGAACGTCGCCGGCCCGAGATTCTCCTGCAGCACGAACGCCGCCATCGTCTCGTGCATCGGCACCTCGATGGCGGCCCCGAGCCCGGTGCGTTCGCGCCGGAACAGCGCCGCCAGGATGGCGCCCGCGGTGATTTCTCCCGTCACATGATCGCACAGCAGCAGCGGCGCGAAGCGCGGCGTGCCGTCCCGCCGCTCGGACAATCCCGCAACGCCCGCCACCGACTGGATCACCGTGTCGTACGCCGGCTTGCCCCGGTACGGCCCGCCCGGACCGAACCCGCTGATCGTGCAATGGATCAGCCGCGGGCGTGACGCCCGCACGCTCCGCGCATCCAGCCCGAGCCGAGCCAGCGCGTCCGGCCGCATGTTCGATACCAGCACGTCGCAGCCATCCAGCACACGCAGCAGCGCCTCGCGCGCCGCCGGCCGCTTCAGGTCAAGGCAGATCGCCCGCTTCTTGCGATTGAAATGAAGATACTTCCCGGAATGCGCCCCCGATGGCGACGGCCCGCCCAAGGTGCGCAGCACGTCCCCGCCCGGCGCCTCCAGCTTGATCACCTCGGCGCCGTAATCCGCGAGACGCAACGTGCAGGACGGGCCGACCACGACCGATGTCAGGTCAAGGACGCGAATCCCCTCCAGCGGTGCTGGCGCCATGCGCTGCCGACCTCATGACACTGTGCGGGCAGCGAACACCACCGCCCCTGGCCCGATGATGCCACAGCCCGGCACCAACAGGCGATGCACCCGCACCGTGAACCCCATGCCGCGCAGCCGAGCCAGCATCTCGTAGCCGAAAATGCGCCAGACCAGGGTTCCATCCTGCGGCCGGATCGGATCCTCGTGGTACAGCGCCGGCGCCAGCAGCACCGGCCGGCCGCCGCGCGCCACCGCGCGCACGTCGTCCGCCTCCGCCTCGCGGAACGGCACCGTGAAGATGTGCCAGCCCCCCGGCCGCAGCACCCGATGGATTTCCCGGTGCGCCGCATACGCGTCCGGCACATGCTCCAGCACGTCGCTGCTCAGCACCAGATCGACCGACCCGTCGGCGAAGCTCAGCGCCTGCACGTCCTCATGCCGCACCCCGTTCACCACCGAGCCGGCGGCATGCTCGGGGCCCCAGTATTCCGACGCGACATAGCCTGGATGCCCTGCCAGCACCGCGTGCACCGGGCCTCTCGCCTCGGTATTGAACACAAGCCAGTGTGCCGGCAGCCGCAGCGCTTCTTTCAAACCCAGACCCAAGACCCGCCGGAGCACATACGCCATCTGCCGCTGCCGGTTGGTCGCGCCGCACGCGCCGCACCGCCCGGCCTCGCGCGGGTTGCTGCCGAACGCGGCAAACCGCACCGCGGCCCCGCATACCGGGCACACCCCGTCCAGCACCGCGCCCGCAGCGGCGGCGCTCTCCAGCCGCGCCACCGGTGGCAGCCGCCGCCGCAGCTCGTTCATCATCAGCCCCGCCCGCGGCGGTATCTGCCAGCACGGTGCGGCGGCGCCCCGGTTGCTTCGGTTGGCGCTTCGTGCTTTGCCGAACAGCAGCATTTCCGACGGGAGAAGCGGCATGACCGACTATCCGGCCAGCACGGTGAATGAACTGTTAGCAAAAACCGCGGCCGACACTCCCGCCATCGGCGCTCCCGGCCGGCCCTGGATGACCCACGGCGGCCTGCGCGCGCAGATCGAGCGCACCGTCACCGCCCTGAACGCACTCGGTATCGGCCGCAACGACCGTGTCGCCATCGTGCTGCCCAACGGGCCCGAGATGGCAACCTCGTTCCTCTCCATCGCCGCCGGCGCCACCACCGCGCCGCTCAATCCCGCCTACCGGACCGAGGAATTCGCCTTCTATCTCGGCGACCTCCACGCCCGCGCCCTGGTGATCGCCGAGGGCATGGAAAGCCCCGCCCGCGCGGTGGCGGACGCCATGAATATCCCGATCATCGAGCCTCATCGCCGGCGACGATGCTGCCGGTTCGTTCACCCTGCGCGCGCCGGACGGCATGGGCGGAAATCCCACCCAGGGCGGCCTGGCGCAGGCCGATGATATCGCACTGGTGCTGCACACCTCCGGCACCACCTCGCGCCCCAAGATCGTGCCGCTGCGCCACGTCAACATCACCGCCTCGGCCACGCATATCCGCAACACGCTGCGGCTCACGCCGGATGACGTCTGCCTCAACATCATGCCGCTGTTCCACATCCACGGCCTGATCGCCGCCACGCTCTCCAGCCTCGGTGCCGGCGCATCGGTCTTCTGCTCCTCCGGCTTCAACGCCTTTCGCTTCTTCACCTGGTTCCAGGAGGCCAACCCGACCTGGTGGACCGCCGTGCCCACCATGCACCAGGCGATCCTGGGCCTCGCCGGCCGCCACGAGGAGACCATCCGCAAGGGCCGGCTGCGCTTCATCCGCTCCTCCTCCTCCTCGCTGCCGCCGCAGGTGATGGAGGCGATGGAGACGCGTGTTCCACGTGCCCGTCATCGAGGCGTACGGCATGACCGAGGCCTCGCACCAGATGGCGTCGAACCCGCTGCCGCCCGCCAAGCACTACGCCGGCTCCGTCGGCGTCGCCGCCGGCCCCGACATCGCCATCATGGACGAGGCCGGCACCCTGCTCTCCCCCGGCGAACTCGGCGAGGTCGTCATCCGCGGCCGCAACGTCACCGCCGGCTACGAGAACAACCCCGAGGCCAATGCCAAAGCCTTCACCAACGGCTGGTTCCGCACCGGCGACCAGGGCACGCTCGACCAGGACGGCTACCTTCGACTCACCGGCCGGCTCAAGGAACTCATCAACCGCGGCGGCGAGAAGATCAGCCCGATCGAGATCGACGTGGTGCTGATGGACCATCCGGCCGTGGCGCAATGCCTGACCTTCGCCATGCCCCATGCCATGCTGGGCGAGGAGGTCGCCGCCGCCATCGTGCTGCGCGAGGGGCTGGAGGCCGCCGAGCATGAGTTGCGCGATTTCGTCGCCGGACGCCTCGCCAACTTCAAGGTGCCGCGCAAGATCGTCTTCCTGCAGGAAATTCCCAAGGGCGCTACCGGCAAGCTTCAGCGCATTGGTTTGGCGGAGAAGCTCGGCCTAATGGGATGAGAGTCGTGGGATAAGAACCGCCGGATGAAGATCGCCATCTTCGGCGCCGGCGCCATCGGCGGCTTCCTCGGTGCGAAGCTGGCCGCCGCCGGTGCCGATGTGACCTTCATCGCCCGCGGTCCGCATTTGGCGGCCATGCAGTCGCACGGCGTGCGTCTGATCAGCGGCGGCGAGACCATCACCCTCCGTCCGCGCTGCGTCGCGCAGCGCGTCGGAAGCCGGCGTGCAGGACTATGTGGTGGTCACGCTCAAGGCACACTCGTTGCCCGCCGCCGCGCCGCAGATCGCGCGCATGATGGGGCCGCACAGCGCGCTGGTCACCGGCATCAACGGCATCCCGTACTGGTACTTCTACGGCCTCGACTCGCCGTACCGCGACCTGCCGGTCGAAAGCGTCGATCCCGGCGGCAAGCTCTGGTCCGTCCTGCCGCCCTCCCAGGCGATCGGCTGCGTCGTGTATCCCGCCGCCGAGGTCACCGAACCCGGCGTCATCACCCACACCTACGGTGACCGCTTCAGCCTGGGTGAACCCGACGGCTCGCGCAGCCCGCGTGCCGAGGCCCTGTCGAAGCTGCTGATCGGCGCCGGGCTGAAGGCCCCGGTGCGCCCGCGCATCCGCGACGAGATCTGGATCAAGCTCTGGGGCAATTGCGCGTTCAACCCGATCTCCGCGCTGACGATGACCACGCTGGATCGCATCACCGGTGATCCGGCGCTGCGTGCGCTGTGCCGCGGCATGATGCTGGAAGCCAGAACAGTGGCCGAGGCGCTGGGCACCCGCTTCGCCATCGACGTGGAAAAGCGCATCGACGGCGCAGCCGAGGTGGGCGAGCACAAGACATCCATGCTGCAGGACCTCGAGCGCGGCCGCCCGATGGAGATCGACGCGCTGCTCGGCGCCGTGGTCGAACTCGGTGTATTGGTGGACCAGCCCATGCCGCTGTGCAGCGCCGTGCTGGCGCTGGTGCGCGAGCGGGCGCGGCGCGCGGGATGCTACCCCGAAGATCACCGCCCCTCCTGCGAGCCGGCCGGCCGGCCCAGCCAGGTCATGGACGCGAACGCGCCCAGCCACGACCCCGCCGCCGCGAAGGCGACGTAAACCGGGTTCTGCGTGTAGCTGATCACCGCGAAAGCCGAGAGCAGGTACCAGGCCGCGCTCCAGTTGGCGGCGCGCAGCCGGTGCCGGGCGGCAACGGCGGCACTGAACAGGACATAGACCGCATCAGTCAGCGCTGTGCAGCCGATCACGCCAACAGCCACGACGGGATTGATGCCAAGCGACATGCGCGCCCTCCGGATTCCGATACCGAAAGGTCTTCCCGCTGACTGCGACAGACAAGCGGCCTCAGGCCGCGGGCGGAAGCTGCAGGTGCTCCTCGATCCGGCGCACGCGTTCTTCCAGATCCGAGATCAGGATGCCGTGCCCGAGAACGGACGCGTGATATTCGGCAACTGCTTGGCGAAGACTTGCGATATCCCGCTTGACCGTGGACATGTCGCGACGAAACTCCGCGCGCAACTCACGCAGATCCGACTGCGTCCCACGCAGCTCCGACTGCATCGTGCGCATGTCCGACAGCATCTCGTGCTGGGTCTCGATGACAGTGCCGAGCATCGCCACGACATGCCCGAGATCAACGCCATTGCCGCTCACGGCACCAAACCTCCAGCCCGCCGAAACCGATAACCCGGCCTCGGCCCGCCGGCAACAGCCTTACGCCGCCTGGTCTTCGTCCTCGGCCGTCTCCGGCTTGGGCCCGCTGTCCAGCCCCTTCGCCGCCACGTCGCGATCCACCAGCTCGATCACCGCCATGTTGGCTGCATCGCCATAGCGGATGCCCGCCTTCAGCACCCGCGTATAACCCCCCGCCCGCGTCCGGTAGCGATCGGCCAGCGCGCCGAACAGCTTGTTCACGATCACCATGTTCCGCAGTTGCGCGTGCGCCTGCCGCTTCGCGTGCAGCCCGCCGCGCTTGCCCAGCGTAATCAGCTTCTCGGTCACCGGCCGCAGCTCCTTCGCCTTGGGCAAGGTGGTGGTGATCTGCTCGTGCTTGAGCAGCGCCACCGCCATGTTGCGGAACATGGCCTGGCGGTGGGCGGATGTGACGCCGAGCTTCCGGCCGGCTACACCGTGACGCATGGTTCAACTTCCCCGATCAGAACGGCTCTTCCAGCCGCTTCGCCAGATCCTCGATATTCTCCGGCGGCCATCCCGCCACGCTCATGCCGAGCGACAGACCCATGGAGGCCAGCACCTCCTTGATCTCGTTCAGCGACTTCCGCCCGAAATTCGGCGTCCGCAGCATCTCCTGCTCGGTCTTCTGCACCAGGTCGCCGATATACACGATGTTGTCGTTCTTCAGGCAGTTGGCGCTGCGCACCGACAGTTCGAGCTCATCGACCTTGCGCAGCAGGTTGCGGTTGAACGGCAGGTCATCCTGCGGCTCTTCGGCCCGGATCTGCTGCGGCTCCTCGAAGTTGATGAACAACTGCAACTGGTCCTGCAGGATGCGCGCGGCCAGCGCTACCGCGTCTTCCGGCGTGACGGCGCCGTTGGTTTCAACCGTCAGCAACAGCTTGTCGTAGTCGGTCACCTGCCCCACGCGGGTCGGCTCGACCTTGTAGGAAACCCGGCGCACCGGCGAGTAGATCGAATCCACCGGGATCAGCCCGATCGGCGCGTCCTCCGGACGGTTGGCCGAGGCCGCGACATAGCCTTTGCCCAGATTGACCGTCAGCTCCATCCCGAGCCGCACCCCGTCGTCCAGCGTGCACAGCACCAGGTCGGGGTTCATGATATCAACGTCGTGCCCGGCCTGGATCTGGCCCGCGCGAACCTCGCCGGGGCCCGTTGCCGTCAATGTCAGGCGCTTCGGCCCCTCGCCGTGCATGCGCACCGCGAGCTGCTTGATGTTCAGCACGATGTCGGTCACGTCCTCACGCACGCCGGCAATCGAGCTGAATTCGTGCAGCACGCCGTCGATCTGCACCGCGGTGACCGCGGCACCTTGCAGGGACGACAGCAGTATCCGGCGGATGGCATTGCCCAGCGTCATGCCGAAGCCGCGCTCCAGCGGCTCGGCGACGATGGTGGCGACGCGCGCGGGGTCGGCGCCCGGCTCGACATCGAGCTTTTCGGGCTTGATCAGCGATTGCCAGTTGCGCTGAATGACGGCGCTTTGCTTCATGGTTTCAGTATCCTTCGGTCCGATCCCCAACCCAGGCTGGGGACCGGATCAGCAGTGGGGGCTGACGCGCAGCCGGCCGGACGGGTTGCGGAACTCAGACCCGCCGCCGCTTGCGCGGCCGGCAGCCGTTATGTGGGATCGGGGTCATGTCGCGAATAGCGGTGATGCTGAACCCGACGGCCTGCAATGCGCGCAGCGCGCTCTCCCGCCCGGAACCCGGACCGCTCACCTCGATCTCCAGCGTCTCCATCCCATGCTCGCGCGCCTTGCGGCCGGCATCCTCGGCGGCGACCTGCGCGGCATAGGGGGTGGACTTGCGGCTCCCCTTGAACCCCTGGCTCCCCGCCGAGGACCAGGCAATCGCGTTGCCCTGCGCGTCGCTGATCGTCACGATGGTGTTGTTGAAGGTGGCCGCGACGTGGGCCACGCCGGCAATGATGTTCTTCCGCTCCTTGCGGCGCGGGCGGGACGAGGCGGCAGGTTTTGCCATGGAACGAGCTGATCCTTTGAAGCCGAAGGGTTGGGCTGAGGGCGAGTCGGGGGGTTAAGGGCCTACTTCGTAACCTTCTTCTTGCCCGCGATGGCGACCGCCTTGCCCTTGCGCGTGCGCGCATTGGTGTGGGTGCGCTGCCCGCGGACCGGCAGACCCCGGCGGTGCCGCAGGCCGCGGTAGCAGCCGAGATCCATCAGCCGCTTGATGTTCATCGCGACCTCGCGCCGCAGGTCTCCTTCGACCCGGTATTCCCGGTCCACCAGCTCACGGATGCGCAGCACCTCGTCATCCGAAAGCTGGTTGACCCGGCGATCGTCCGGAATGGACAGCCGCGAGCAGATCTCCGACGCCTTGGTCGGGCCGATGCCGAAGATGTAGCGCAAACCGATGGTCACGCGCTTGTTCGTGGGGATATTCACGCCGGCAATACGCGCCACGCCTTCACTCCTGGGACAAAACCACCCCGGGACAAAAACTCATCCTGGGACATAAACAATGACAACGGCCCGGGGCTTGGGGTCGCCCCGGGTGCGCTGTCCCTACGCGCCGGGGTTAGACCGCCAACTGCCGGGTGTCAACCGAGAGCGTTCAACTTCCCGCGATCAGACCACCCCCTCAATCGCGCGGCCGTGAGGCTCGGATCGCCGGGACCCGGCCAAAACCGGGGGCCAAATAATTTCCTACAGGAAGCAAACGATTTGAAATCGTGCCGAAGTCAAATGGTTCCTTAACTCAAAAGTTGTTGTG
Source organism: uncultured Pseudomonadota bacterium (assembly GCA_963731335.1). Lineage (GTDB taxonomy): Bacteria > Pseudomonadota > Alphaproteobacteria > Acetobacterales > Acetobacteraceae > CAVSUZ01. Next base: position 419,828 of record CAVSUZ010000013.1, read on the forward strand.
CCGGTCTCACGGTTTAGTGACAATACCCCCGCCGTCAAGACTGGGGGAACGGATGAAAACCGCTCAATTGATGTTTGATGACCGCCAAACGTCTCAGCCTGTTCTCAAAACTGAGATTGCTGAGACAATCGAACAGAAAATCGAAGGTTTCCGCCTGAGGTATCAAGTCTATTCACTCGAGCGTGGATTTGAGCCAGGCCAGAATGGCCTCGAAACCGACGATCATGACTGCCACTCACGCCATGTTCTGCTCCGTCACACGCCGTCGGACAAGGTCATCGGCACCGTCCGGCTCGTCACTCTGCCGGTGTGGGACCCGTCTGCCACCCTGCCGATCGAGCAGGTGTGCCGACCGTTTCGCTTGGCGCAACTTCCGCGCCATCAAATCGCCGAGGTCTCTCGCTTCGCCCTCTCCAAGACATTGCGCAGCGTGGTGGGAGAGCAGTCCAAGCAGGCCCGCCTCGAGCTGATCCGCGGCATCGTGCTGCTCAGCCATCGCATCGGCATCCGCTACTGGTACGCCCTGATCGAGCCCAAGCTCCTGCGCCTGCTCCAGCACTCCGCCATCCATTTCCATCAGGCCGGGGCCGTGGTGGACCACCACGGGACCCGCCAGCCCTCCATGGTGGACCTGCCGGAAATGCTCGCGCGAGTGAGGCGTGAACAGCCGGACACCTGGCAATATCTCACCCGCAACGACGAACTCTCCGAGGAGCAGCGGGAAGCGCTCGCCGCCGCTTGATGCCTCACTGACCAAGGCGCCCGCCGCGGGGCTGGAGTTCCGTCGCGGGCAGCCCCGGTCACGCGAGCTTCCGGCGGCCGTGGCGGCTGCCCGCGAAACGAGAGTCAACCCGACTTCCTGCGGAAGTTGGGTATATCAGGACGCAACCGGCCGGCGCCGCAGCATCGTGCGCGCCTGGCGCAGATCGTACGCGCCTGAAAGCACCAGCGCCCCGCCATACGCCGCCAGCCCCGCGATGATCAGCCCCGCCAGCGCCGCCGCCCGCAGCCCCGCGCCGAGCGGATGCGAAAACAGCACCGACCCCAGCAACGCCACCACCAGCGCCATCACCGCCGATGCGGCGACGATGCGCACCGCACGCGACAGCAGCCCCGCGCCAAGCTGGAGCTGCCCGCGCCGGGCCAGGACCACGCCCAGGCCGGCCATGTTGAACATCGCGGCCACGCTGGTCGCGAGCGCCGGTCCCGTCGATTGCAGCGGACGCATGAAGGCCAGGTTGAGAGCCAGGTTCAGCGCCACCGCCACGACCCCGATGCGCACCGGCGTCGAGGTGTCACTGCGGGCGAAGAACCCGGGTGCCAGCACCTTCACCAGCACGAAGGCGGGCAGCCCGATCGCGTAGGCGGCCAGCGCGCGGGCCGAAAGCGCCACGTCCTGTCCGCCGAAGGCCCCATGTCCGAACAGCACCGAAATGATCGGCCGCGCCGCCACGATCAGGCCCAGCGCTGCCGGCACGGTCAGGAACAGCGCGTATTCAATCGCGCGGTTCTGCGTCGCCAGCGCCGCCGCCCCCTCCCCGGCCCGCACCTGGCGCGACAGCAGCGGCAGCATCGCGGTGCCCACCGCGGTCCCGATCACCCCTAGCGGCAGTTGCTGCACCCGATCGGCGTAATACAGCACCGACACCGTTCCGGCCGGCAACAGGCTGGCGATGATGACATCCACCGCGAGATTGAGTTGCGTCACGCCCGCGCCGATCAGCCCAGGTCCCATCCGCCGCAGCAGCACCCGGATCGGCGGCGTCAGCCTGGGCCACGGCAGGCGGAAGCCCATCCCCGCGCGCTGCATCGCCACCATCAGCACCGCAAGCTGCGCCACCCCCGACGCCGTCACACCCCAGGACAGCGCATGCCCGATGGTCGGCACATAGGGCGCCAGCCCGAGCATGAAGGCGATGGAGATGATGTTGAACAGCACGTAGGACGCCGAAGCGGCGGTGAACCGGTCCAGCCCGTTCAGCACACCCGATACCAGCGCGGCCAGGCAGATCAGGATCAGGTAGGGAAAGGTGATCCGCGACAGCGTCACCGCCAGTGCGAACTTGGCCGGCACCGCCGCGAACCCCGGCGCCAGCACCAGCATCACCTGGGGCATGAAAATCTCGCCCAGGATGGTCAGCAAGCCGAGCCAGAACGTCATGACCGAGAACGCCTCGGCGGCGAACGCGCGTGCCGTGGCCGGTCCCTCGGCCGCCAGCATGCCCGCGAATGCGGGCACGAACGCCGCGTTGAACGCCCCCTCGCCGAACAGCCGCCGGAACAGGTTGGGCAGCTTGAGCGCGACGAAGAACGCATCCGCCACCGGTCCCGCCCCGAGCAGCGCGGCGATCAGCGAATCGCGCAGGAACCCGAGGATGCGGCTGGCCAGGGTCCAGCCTCCTACCGTCATCACGCCCCGGAGCATTCAGTCGTCCCCGGCAATGAGCTGCACGACAGCCCCGAGCCGCGCCACCGTACCGGCATCGGCCTGGCCGGTCACGCCCTCGGGCCGCCAGTGCCGCTGGAACGCGCGCAGCACCGTCGCCAGCGCGGGATCGAGCGCCCCCTCCGGCGCCACGTCGTATCCGATCGCGGCCAACGCCGCCCGCACACCCCGCAGCGCCCCCGCGTCCCGCAGCGGCAACCCGGTGCCGAGGTCCGGCACGCCGCGCGGAAACAATCCGACACCGTTCCGGGCAAGCTGCTCCCAATCGAAACGTTCCCCGGGGTCCTGCTTGCGGTCCGGCGCGACATCGCTGTGCCCGACCACGTTGCGGGCGGGAATCGGGTGGCGCGACAGGATCGACAGGCACAGGTCGCACACCGCGGCGAGCTGCATCACCGGGAAATCCCGATAGCCCCACTCATGCCCGGGATTGACGATCTCGATGCCGATCGATCGGTCGTCCAAGGCGCGGCGGCCACGCCAGAACGAGCGTCCCGCATGGAACGCCCGCCGCTCTTCCGCCACCAGCCGCAGCACGAACCCGTCTTCATCCACTACGTAGTGCGACGACACGCCCGCCGCCGGATCGCGCAGCCGGTCGATGGCCTCCTGGCCGGTCTTCGTGCCGGTATAATGCAGAATGAGCGTGTCGATCGGACAGCCGTCCGGACGCTCATCGTGGTTCGGGCTGGGCAGATCGCGTGTGGCCAAGCCGCTAAATCCCGCGCTCTCGCTTGATGCGGTCCCACGCCGCGTTGATTCGCGCCACCTTTTCCTGCGCCCGGGCAATGAATTCCGGCGGCACGCCCCGCGCGGCCAGGCTGTCGGGATGATGTTCGCGCATCAGTTGCTTCCACGCGGCGCGCAGCTCCTCGTTGCCGACACTGCGTGATACGCCCAGCACGCTGTAGGCGTCCGGTTCATCACTCAGCGGCCGGCGCGGCGCGGCGCCCCGGGCGCGGTCCCACGCAACCTGGTCCAGCCCGAATGCGCGATGCACGGCCGACAGAAATTCATGCTCCGACTTGTTCACCGGCCCGTCCGCCTGCGCCACCTGGAACAGCATGAAAAGCACGTCCTCCAGCATCGGCCGGTTGTCCTGGAACGCGCTGCCGAGCTGTTCGGCGTAAGTCAGAAACCCCTCGGGCAAATCCCGCGCCATGTCGAACAGCCGGCCGACCTCGCGCACCGACTGCGCCGGGATGCGGAATTGCCGGCGAAACGCCGCGATTTCCTCCCGCTTCACCGGGCCGTCGCACTTCGCGAGCTTGGCCGACAGCACCACCACCGAGATCGCAAAGAGCTGATCCTTGCGGCCCAGCAGCGCCGCCACGCGGGCCGGGCTGAGCAGCGGGTCGCTCCCGAACGGAAGACGAAGGTTCGCAACGTTCCCGGTGTCGGCCGCGTGGCCCAGCGCCGCGCCGAACATGGCGCCCATGGGTCCGCCCACGGCGAACCCGGCCATGCCGCCGATGATCTTTCCCCAATAGCCCATCGGGCCGGGCTTATCATGCGGGGACGGGTCGCCGCAAAGCGCGTAAGCGGAACTATCCGGTGACGGCACTTCGTGGACAATCGGTACCGACCGGGCATAGCGTCGCGTCCGCCGGAGACCATGAAGCTCTGCAAACGGGGGAACGCCGATGACCGCAGCCATCCAGCGACGCACACTTCTCACTGCCCTGCTCGCCGCCGGCACGCCCGCGATGCTCCGCCCCGCGCGCGCCCAGTCGCAGCACCTCCATACCGTGACCTCCGGCACGCTGACGGTCGCCATCGACGGCGACATGCCCATGGCCAGCGTCAAGGACGGCAAGCTCATCGGCACCGATGGCGAGATGATCAACGCGATCGCACTGAAACTCGGCCTCACCACCACGCCGTCGCTCATGGAGTGGTCGGCGACCATCGAAAGCATCCGCAGCGGCCGCGCCGATGTGATGCTCGGCAACATGGGATGGACCCCGGTGCGGGCGAAGGTGATGCTATGCACCGACGCCATCTATTACGCCGGCACTTACGCAACCATGAAGCAGGATGTGGCGCTGGATAAAGTCACCGTCGCCGACATGAAGGGCCATAGCATCGGCACCGTGACTGGCTTCACCATCGTGCCGGAGATGAAGAAGGTCCCCGGCACCACCGAGGTCAAGCTGTACGATACGTCCGACGCCTGCATCCGCGATGTCGTTGCCGGACGGCTCAATTTCGCCATCCTGGATGCGCCGACCGTGGACTACATGATCCTGCAGAACCCGGGCTGGGGTCTCAAGCAGGTGCCCGTCGTGCACGACGACGCCTTCCCGCAGCTCACCAGCAAGCAGCACACCGTGATGGGTCTGAATCAGGACAACCCCGATCTGTTCGACGCGGTGAATGCCGGCGTTCGCTGGCTGTGGAAGACGAAACTGAACGCGGCGATCATGGCAAAATACGGCGTCTCCAATCCCGACTACCTGGTGCCGCCATCCCCTGACCTCCGCATCGGCGTGGATCGTGACGCCCAGGGCAACGTGATCGGACCGGGTGCGCACAAGATGAAGGATTTCTCCTCCTTGTTCGCATGACGAACGACCTGCCGCTTGTGCGGATCACCGATCTGCACAAGCGGTTCGGATCACTGGAGGTTCTGAAAGGGATCGACCTCGACATCGCCGCGGGCGAAAAGGTCTCCATCATCGGCCCGTCCGGATCCGGCAAGACCACGCTGCTCCGCTGCATCAACTGGCTGGAGCGTCCGGATGCCGGCCACATCCTGATCGATGGCCAGCCCATCGGCGAACGCCGCGACGGCCAGCGGCGGATCGATATGCGCGATCGCGAACTGGCCCGCATGCGCGCCCGCATCGGCATGGTGTTCCAGCGCTTCAACCTGTTCCCGCACCTGACGGCGCTCGAGAATGTCGCCGTCGGCCCCATCAAGGTGCTCGGCCATCCGCCGGCCGAGGCGCGGACCGAAGCTGCCGCCTTGCTGGAAAAGGTCGGGCTTGCACACAAGAAGGACGCCTATCCGGAAATGCTCTCCGGCGGTCAGCAGCAGCGCGTCGCCATCGCCCGCGCGCTCGGCATGCATCCCGCGCTGATGCTGTTCGACGAACCGACCTCGTCGCTCGATCCCGAGCTTGTCGGCGAAGTCCTCGCCGTCATGCGCCAACTGGCCCGCGAGGGCATGACCATGATCATCGTCAGCCACGAAATGCAGTTTGCCGAGGACGTGTCGGACCGCGTGGTGTTCATGGACCACGGGCGCATTCTCGAACAGGGCCCGCCCCATGCCATCTTCCGCACGCCGTCCCACGCCCGCACCCAGGAATTCCTGCGCGCGGTGATCGGGCGCCAGGCGTTCCAACCGGCCGATTGATCCATGACCGGCGGATCCTGGGCCCGCGCCGCCGAACAATTTCCCTACCTGCTCCAGGTCCTGCTGCTGGGCGTGGAAATGACCGTCATCGTCACGCTGGGCGGCTTCGCGTTCTCGATGCTGCTGGGTCTGCTCGGCGCGGTGTTGCGAACCTCCCGCTTTCGCATGCTCCGCCTCCTCGGCACGGTGTATGTCGACGTCTTCCGCGCCGTCCCGGTGTTGACCCAGCTCTTCATCATCTACTTCGGTCTCGCCGAACTCGGGGTAAAATTGTCGCCCATCCCCGCCGCCGTCATCGGCTTCGGCATCAACGGCGGCGCCTACCTGACCGAGGTGTTCCGCGCCGGCATCGAGGCCGTGCATCGCGGCCAGGCCGAGGCCGCGTACTCCATCGGCATGACCCGCATCCAGGCACTGCGCATCATCATCCTGCCCCAGGCCATGCGCGTCATCCTGCCCCCGCTCGGCAACTTTGCCATCGGCCTGCTGAAGGACACCTCCATCGCATCGTCCGTCGCCGCGCCCGAACTGACCTTCCGCGCCCGCATGCTGGTGGACCAGACCTATCTCAGCACGCAGATCTACCTCATGGTCGCGGTGCTCTACCTCATGATGAGCCTGCCGCTCTCCCACCTCGTGAACCGGCTCGAACGCCGCCGCGCGCGCGAGCGTCCGGCATGAGATCCCGTACCGTCGAATATGTCATCGCGAGCCGTCGCGGAGCGACGGCGTGGCGATCTCGTGGTGCAGTGGACTCCGACTGCCCACCCCCATCATCTCCCAGGTCGACGATACTCTCGCGAGCTCGCAAGCCCCGCCCCCGAGAAAGCATGGAGCGCACCCCCATGAGCTGGGACGACCTGCGCGAGTGGATGCCGCAGCTTCTCGCCGCCGCCGTCGGCACTTTGCGCATCACCCTGTTCGCCTATCTCATCGCGATGGCCGGCGGCCTGATTCTGGCCCTCGGGCGCAACGCGAAGCGCCAATCAATCTCAACCCCGGCGCGGCTCTACATCGACCTCGTGCGCGGCACCCCCGCGCTCACCCAACTCTTCCTGCTTTACTACGGCCTCACCTCCGCCGGCGTCGTGCTCTCCGCCTTCACCGCCGCGGTCATCGGTCTCGGCTGCAACTACGCGGCCTACATGGCCGAGGTGTACCGCGCCGGCATCGCCGCCATCCATCACGGCCAGCGCGAGGCCGCACTCTCCATCGGCATGACCAACGCCCAGGCGATGCGGATCATCATCCTGCCCCAGGCATTCCGGGTGATCGTCCCGCCGCTCGCGAACTACGCCGTGTCGCTGCTGAAAGACACCTCCGTCGCATCGCTGATCTCCGCGCCGGAACTCATGCTGCGCGCCCGCGACCTCAGCAGCGAATACTTCACCCCCATGCCGCTCTACCTGCTCGTCGGCGGCATGTACCTGGTGATGGCTTACCCGCTGGGCAAAGGCGCGCGATATCTGGAAGTACGGTTAGGACGAGGAAGACTGGCATGATCAATTCCATGGAATGCGTGGTCATCGGCTCCGGCGCCCTCGGCGCCAGCACTGCGTGGCACCTCGCGCGCGCCGGCCGCAGCGTCGCGCTGATCGATCAGCACGCGCTCGGCTCGCAAACTTCCCCGCGCGCCGCCGGGCTGAGTTCCCAGGCCCGCGGCACCGACCTGATGACCGCGCTCGCGAAACGCGCCGTGCGCAAGATCGAACGCTTCGCCGAAGACACCGGCGAACCCCTGGTCTTCCACCAGCCCGGCGCACTGAAAATCGCCCGCCGTCCCGATCACGTCGCGCAACTCGCGATGGAGCGCGAGCGCGGCCGCCGCTATGAAACGGGACTCGTGGAACTCTCCCCCGCCGAGGCGCGCGACCTCAATCCTTTCCTCGAAGCCACCGGTATTCTCGGCGTGAATTACTGCCCGACCGATATCTACCTCGAGCCGTCACAGATTCCGCAGGGCTACGCCCGCGCCGCCGAAAAGCTCGGCGCCGTCATGCTGCCCCACACGCGGGTCACCGGCATGCAAACACGCGGTGATAGCGTGACCGGCGTGCGCACCGAGCATGGTGACATCGCCTGCGACGTTGTGGTCGATGCAGCCGGTGCGTGGCTGCGTGCCGTCGCCGCACTCTCCGGCGCGCGCGTCCCCGTTGTGCCCACCCGCCACCAGTTGATGATCACCCGGCCGATCCCAGGCGTGCAGTCCAACCAGCCGATCACCCGCGTGATCGATGCGAACGTCTATGTCCGCCCGGACGAGGGCGGGTTGATGCTCGGCGGCTACGAACAGCATCCCGTGCAATACGACGCCGCCGCCCTGCCGGCCGGCTTCGACATCGCCGACCTGGAACTCGATTTCTCCGTGCTGCGCCGCCTGGCCGACAGCGTCGCCGAGCAGCTTCCGATCTTCCAGCGCGTCCCGCACGAGATCGGTGTGCGTGTGCATCGCGGCGGCCTGCCCACCATGACCGCCGACGGCGAACACACGGTCGGCCCCGCGCCCGGCGCCCGAGGTCTCTACATCGCGGGCGGCTGCTGCGTCGGCGGCCTGTCCATCTCACCCGCCATCGGCGAGGTGCTGGCGCACTGGATCATCGACGGCAAGCCTCCGATGGACCTCTCGCCCTTGGCCCCCGGCCGCGAGGCCGAACTGGATGAGAAGACGCTGCGCGAGGCGTGCCGCCGGCAATATGCGCACCATTATTGGGAGGATGTTCCCCACGCCTGAATGTCATCGCGAGGCCCGCGCAGCGGGCCGTGGCGATCCAGAGCGAACCGCACCCAACCAACCTCGCCGGTTCGTACCCGCACGCCCAAACGTCATCGCGAGGCCCGCGCAGCGGGCCGTGGCGATCCAGAGCGAACCGCACCCGACCAACCTCGCCGGTTCGTACCGCACGCCCAAACGTCATCGCGAGGCCCGCGCAGCGGGCCGTGGCGATCCAGAGCGAACCGCACCCGACCAACCTCGCCGGTTCGTCACCGCACGCCCAAACGTCATCGCGAGGCCCGCGCAGCGGGCCGTGGCGATCCAGAGCGAACCGCACCCGACAAACCTCGCCGGTTCGTACCGCACGCCCAAACGTCATCGCGAGGCCCGCGCAGCGGGCCGTGGCGATCCAGAGCGAACCGCACCCAACCAACCTCGCCGGTTCGTACCGCACGCCCAAACGTCATCGCGAGGCCCGCGCAGCGGGCCGTGGCGATCCAGAGCGAACCGCACCCAACCAACCTCGCCGGTTCGTACCGCACGCCCAAACGTCATCGCGAGGCCCGCGCAGCGGGCCGTGGCGATCCAGAGCGAACCGCACCCAACCAACCTCGCCGGTTCGTACCGCACGCCCAAACGTCATCGCGAGGCCCGCGCAGCGGGCCGTGGCGATCCAGAGCGAACCGCACCCGACAAACCTCGCCGGTTCGTACCGCACGCCCAAACGTCATCGCGAGGCCCGCGCAGCGGGCCGTGGCGATCCAGAGCGAACCGCACCCAACAAACCTCGCCGGTTCGGTCCCGCACACCCAAACGTCATCGCGAGGCCCGCGCAGCGGGCCGTGGCGATCCAGAGCGAACCGCACCCAACCAACCTCGCCGGTTCGTCCCGCACGCCCAAACGTCATCGCGAGGCCCGCGCAGCGGGCCGTGGCGATCCAGAGCGAACCGCACCCAACCAACCTCGCCGGTTCGTACCGCACGCCCAAACGTCATCGCGAGGCCCGCGCAGCGGGCCGTGGCGATCCAGGCCCAACCCCCCATCAACCTGCGTTGCGCGTCCGTCCGCTTCAAACTGCCTGCCGAAGCGCCGGCCGTGGTTGACCTTCAGCGGACTCTGACACGCCGAGCATGGACGCCTGCACGTGCAGTTTCATGCGTGCCCGGGCAAGCTGATCTCCATCACCCAGCAGCGGAGCGCATGCGAGTGTCCGCCAGATTTCGCCGACCCTACTCTCATCCGGCCCAAAGTCTGGGTGAAGTTCGGTAAGTTCGCCGCCATTCGCGAACGCCGCCCGTCCCCCTGTATCAAGATAGCTCTCCACCGGGAGCCCTTCTGCCAGCAAGATATCGTGCCGAGTAAGTTCGACATGATAGTACATGACTGCATCAACGCTGATCTGCCTGATCGTCGTATCGTTCACCAGGAACTTGATCGGAATCAGCACATCCTCAATGAACACTGAATGATCGGGCGAAAGCATTAGCGCACGTCCCGGCCGCCCCTCACCGAATGCGTGCGCAGCGATGCGGACCGGCCAGACCCTCTCTTGATCGGGATGGCGCCGACAATCCACGCGGCGATATCCGATCCATTGGATGGGGAGTATATTGCCCGTTGCCGTCACGACACTGTCTCCCACCCTTAGGTGCTCAACAGCTTTCACCCCGCTTTGAGCGGCGATCAGGCTGCCGGCAGCAAAACATGGCGGAATAAGCTCGGCGACACTGCCCGTTGTAAAAAGTGTAGACGCGCCGTCGAGCAAGTCGGTCGTTCCGGCAGCGGTTCCGTCTGTGGTCCATACGCCCGCGTGGCCAGCGCCGTCATAATAGGTGAACAGGACCCGGTCACCGGCGTTCGCCATACTGGTTATGCCGCCAAATAATCCGGAGACCGGCAGCACGTCGATCAACTTGGTGCCGGCTGTCGTTCCGTCCGTCTCCCAAAGCTGGTTTATAGGTCCATAATTGTCAGGACCACCGAAGTTATATAGTTCAGCGGCAGCAAAGATGACTTCGTTCCCCAGGGACGCCATCATGGTGGTCGGGCCGAAGCTGCTTGGTCCCGATGATTTCGGCATGACCACCCGGGTGCCGCCCACGGTGCCGTCGGTCGCAACGAGACCTTCGGTGGAAACCAGAACCGCGAGGCCTCCGGCAACCGCCCCGAAATGGGGATTGGTAATGCCGGGGAGTTCAAACGTTCCTGACGCCGTCCCATCCGTTACCCAGAGCGACGGGGGGAACAGCGCGGTTCCCTCATCATATGCAAAAAGCGCTTTGCTCCCCATAGAGAAAATTGCGTGAATGCCCGCGTATATCGAAAGTCTTGGAAGGTCCGTGACGAGAACGGTGCCGCCGGGCGTTCCGTCCGTCCGCCAAAGCTGATCACCACCGGAGGCATCATTGAAGTCCGGCCCGCTGGCCACACCGAACACAACAATGCTGCCGAGGCTTGCGAGACCAAACGGGTACGCTCCATGCCCAAACGAGCCGGATTTGAGCTGCATTGTTCCAGATACGGTGCCATCGGTCACGTCCAGGCCGTAAACATCGGTGAAAACGAGTCGGTGCCCTGCGAGCAAGCCGCTTGGATCGAGAATCGGGGCATCGATCCCCGGCACGGCAAGGTTGACGGTTCCAAGGCTCGTTCCGTCAGTGGTCCATAAGTTTCCCTCCCTCGGTGCCGTCGCTGACAAAAATCCCGAGGGACGTGCTGAGAATAACCTGCATCTCGCACGATTGCCCTTATGCTGCCGGAAGCCCTGTCTCCTGTAACCGGGTCTGCTGCAGCAATGCAATAACAACTGCAATGGCTCATCCAGGGCCGACCGGTATATGCGCGAGGCGATCCCGTTCGCGAGCTACCCCTCAACCCGAACGGCCCCCGCGTCGTCCCCGCCAAAAGCGCTCGCGTGGATCTCCGCCCGATAGCCCGCCCGTAGCACCGCCACAGTCGATGGCGGCGTAATCAACTGAACACCACGCAAACCCGCCACCGGCGGACCGTAGCCGCGAAACGACCAGCGCCGCGCCGCACCGTCCAGCATCAGGTGAGCCTCCCCGTCTCGCAGAACCATGGCGCCGTCCGGCAACTCAGCCGCCGGCGAGGTCAGCGCATGCAAGCGTTTGCGGCGACCGTCCGCCCGCTCCGCATGCAGCGCCGCGTCGATCTCGTGGGCCTTGGGCGCCGCCGTTCCGTCCGTCGGAAAGCGCGCCTGGAACGCCTGCGCCGCCACGCGCCGGCACAGGAAGCACGGCCGATGTCCGGCCGCCAAGGCGGTCGCCTCGTCCAGGAAGAACAGCTCGGTCCAACTGCCCGGCCCCATCACCGGGCGGCGCACATCGCGCCAGTGCAGCACGCAGATCAGCCACGCCCGGCTGCTCCAGCGGCGATTGAGCAGCGTACGGGTCTGTGCATCGTGGATGATGCCACGGTTTCCGGTGAAACCCCCTCGCTCGGAGGCCGAGACGATCTCCCCCATGGGCGTGACGCGGTTCTGCAGCGGCTTCAAAGCGCCCGCCTGAAGGTCAGGTTGAAACGACAGGCGCCGGTCAATGCATGCTCGCCCTCAGCCAAGGTATGGACGCCATGGAACGTCAGGCGATCCGGCCCGCCCCACACCACGACATCGCCGTGCAGCAGCGGAATGCGCCGAACCCCGTCCGCGCGCGTCCGGCCACCCCACAGAAAGACCGCCGGCAACCCGAGCGAGACCGACACGATCGGCTGGTCGAAGTCGCGCTCGTTGCGATCCTGATGAAGCGACAGACGTGCACCCGGTGCGTAGCGGTTGACCAGGCAGGCATCGGCGCGAAAGCCGTTGAATCCCGCGACGCCGGCCGCTTCGGCGGCCAGGTCGGCAAACATCCGCGGCATCGCCGGCCAGGGCAGGCCGGTTGCCGGATCGACCGCGTCATAACGATAGCCGGCGCGGTCGGTGACCCAGCCGACATCGCCGCAGTTGGTCATCGCCACCGACATCTCCCAGCCGCCCGGCGTGACCATGTGTCGGAACGGTGAGATCGCGGCGATGGCGCCGACAGCAGCGATAAGCTCAGCCGCCCGTCCGCACGCGAAACCGCGCAGAAGAATGGCTCGCGAGCCTAGAGTAGCATGCATCACATCACGCCACGCCTTCCATATTGATCAGGCGGCGCTTGCGCTGCACCCCCCAGCGATAGCCGGAAAGCGAGCCGTCGGACTTCACGACCCGGTGGCACGGCACGGCAACCGCAATGCGGTTTGCCGCGCAGGCCGCGCCCACCTCTTGGGCGGTCGCCGCGGTCGGCAGGCTCCGAGCGATCTCGCCATAGCCACGTGTCTCGCCTGCGGGGATCGTCCGCAGCGCATTCCACACCGCCAACTCCACCGGTGTCCCACGCAGATCGAGCGTCAGATCGGTCCCACGATGCGGGGCATCGACCAGCGCCGTGGCCTTGGCGATGGTCTCCGTCAACCCGCCTTGATCGAGAATAAGCTCCGCCTCGGGAAAGCTCGCCTGCAGGTCGCGCAATAGGCGCGCGCGATCGTCGCCGATGAACAGCGCGACCACGCCGCGCACGCTCTGGGCGACCGCAACCGCCCCCAGGGTCGTCTCGCCGTAGCCGTAGCGCAATGTTTCAGTTGTGGCGGTATCGAGGATTTGGGTCGTCATGGCGGGACTCCATCATGTCTGGCCCCCAAGATCGGCCTTTGTGCCCGTTCCCGCACTCCGGTCCTTGCCGTCGCATCAGATCGGACCCTGTCCCCTACCGGTACCCGCCCCCCAGCGGGTGGCGCTGCGCCTGCGCGGCAAGCCGGATCGCCGCATTCGCCGCACCGTACTGCTCGTACCCGCCCCGCCGCTCCACCAGCTCGAAAAAGAACCGGTCGTCGAAACTCGCCGTATAGACCTGGAAAAACTCGCCCGCCTCATCGCGGTCATAAAGCAACTGATGCCGCTGCAAGGTCTCCAGCAACGCCGGGTCCAAACCGAACCGCGCCTCCAGATCATCGTAGTAATTCGCCGGAATCGGCAGCAGCTTCGCCCCCAGCGCCGTCATGCGCTCCACCGCCGCGATGATGTCCGACGTCGCCAGCGCGATATGATGTACGCCCGCCCCCGAGAACGTCGTCAGGAACCGCCCCGTCGAGGTCTGCCGAGACTCCGAACTGTTCAGAGGCAGCCGCAGCGTCCGATCGTGGCTGACCATCGCCCGGCTGCGCACCAGCCCGTACGGATCGGGCAGCTCGAAAACCCCCTGCGGCTCCAGCCCGAACACCGCACGCCAGAACAGCACGAAGGCATCCATCCGCGCGAACGGCACAGCCTGCGCCACGTGATCGATCGCACCGACCGGAGACTCCCCTGCCGCGACGTCCTCGAACACCCGGAAATCATCGTCGTAAATCGTGCGGCCCTCAACATCCGGCGCCACCAGGTAAATCAACGTCCCATCCGCCGCCCGCACCGCCGGAATCCGCCGCTCACCCGGCCCCACCTGCTCGTTCCACTCGGAACAAAGCAGCGCCTGCGCCCGGGTCAGCGCATGCTCCGCATCGTCCACCCGCAGCGCCATCGCGCACACGCTCGGCCCATGCAACTGAAAATGTTCACTCGCCGCGCTGTCCTGCTCCATATTCAGCACCAGGTTGATCCGGCCCTGGCGGTACAAATCCACCGACTTCGACCGGTGATGCCCGGCATGGCGGAACCCGATGCTCCGCAGCATCTCGCCCAGACCGCCGCCCGGCATCCTCATCCACCGCGAACTCCAGGAATTCGACCCCGTCGAACACCGGCACCCGAGGCAATTCCGCCCCACCCGCCTGCGCCTCCACCAGGATCAGCGACCGCAGCCCGTCACGCGCCGTGGGCCGAGCAGGCGCGGCGCGGAACTCATCATTGAATATCTCCAGCGACAGCGGTCCACGATACCCGCTCGCCAGCACCGCCCGCACAAACCGCTCGACATCCAGATCACCCTGGTACGGAAAGTTGCGGAAGTGACGGCTCCAGGACAGCACATCCATCGCTAGCCGCGGCGCATCGGCAAGCTGCACGAAGAACAGCTTCTCCGCCGGTATCTCCGCGATCCCCGCCGGATCATCGTCCAGCGACAGCGTGTGGAAACTATCGACGATCAGCCCCAGCGCCGGATGATCGGCGCGTTGCACGATCCGCCACGCATCGCCCCAGCGCCGCACATGCCGGCCCCAGGCCAGCGCCTCATATCCGACGCGCAAACCTCTCCGAGCCGCCCGCTCCGCCATCTCCGCCAGGTCGGCCGCCGCGCGCCCGTCATCGTCGATCGCCCCCGCCTGCACGTTGCTGCACACCAGCAGCAGTTCGGCGCCCAACGCCTCCATCACGTCGAACTTGCGCTCCGCGCGATCCAGGTTGCGAGTGCGCTGCGGCTCCGGCATCGCCTCGAAGTCGCGGAACGGCTGGAACAGCACGATGGCCAAATCCAGGTCCGCCGCGATCCGCCGAACATCTGCCGGCGAGCCGTCGAACGTGAGCAGGTCGTTCTCGAACACCTCAACCCCGGTGAAGCCGGCCGCTGCCGCCGCCTCCAGTTTCTCCGGCAACGCCCCGCTCAATGAAACCGTCGCGATGGCTTTCGGCAACCGAGGGATCGAAGCTTCCATCGCGGCATGCTGCCACACCCGGCCAACATCCGGACAGTCCCGGCGCTACACCATCCGCGGCTTGGTGCCCGGCACCGGCGAATGGCCGAACACGCCGCGCGCCAGCACCGCCTCCCGCCCGCCGAACGCGGCAATGCGTGCCGCCTGGTCGGCCCGCGCCAGCGCATCCACCTTATCCGGATCGGCCACGCTCAGCAGCACGCGATGGCAGTCCTCCACCAGCCCCGCATACCCGGGTTGCTGCCCCAGATCGCGCTGTTCCAGCGGATCAGCCGCCAGATCGAAAAGCTGCGGCGGCATCCCGGCGAAATAGACGTATTTGAAATCACCCTTGCGGATCATGAACGCACCGGTCGGCGATCCCGCGGCATGATACTCGCAGAACATCACGCCCGGCGCCGCCTGCCCGCGCGCCACCGCGAACCAGTCCCGTCCCGGAAGCCCGCGGTCCTCGGGATCGGGCGCCACCCCCGCGCCCGCGCAAGATGGTCGGGAACCCATCCACCAGCGACACCGGTTCGTGACAGACGATATTTTCCGGGATGCCCGGCCCCGCCATGACCAGCGGCACCCCCGCCGCGTCCTCGAACAGGTTGGACTTCCCCCACATCCCGCGGTTGCCCAGATTGTCGCCGTGATCGCTCGTATAGATCACCCGCGTGTTGGCACTCAGCCCCGTCTCGTTCAGGGCAGCCACCAGCCGGCCGATATTGTGATCAAGGAACGTCACCATGCCGAAATACGCCGCAATCGCCCGCCGCACCTTACGTTCATCGAACGCGCGGTCGTAAATCATCGCCTCGCTCATCTTCAGATAGAACGGGTGCTTCGGCCGCTCCTCCTGGCCATAACTGAACGGCCAGGGCACCTCGTCCTCGGGATACAGGTTGTAGTATTCCGGCCGCGAGACCAGCGGGAAATGCGGACACACCAAGGAAACGAACAGCACCCACGGTTTGCGTTCCGCACCGGCCTTCTGCTTCATCCAGGTGATCGCGTTGTCGGTGATCATGTCGTCGTAGCGCTGGTAATCGCTGTCGCCCGGACCGGCCTCCTCCGCCAGCAGCAGCGCCGCCTTGCGCGGCGGCATGTCGTCGCGGATCATCCCGGACAATCGCCGATCCCCTCCACCACGTGCAGCGGAATTTGCTCCTCGGTAAATCCGTTGTCGTCCTCCGCCGAGCGGAAGTGCAGCTTGCCGATGGAAACCGCCGCATGCCCCGCCGCCCGCAGCCGGTGCGCCCATGACGGAACCGAGCCGTCATACGGAATCCCGTTGTCCCAAAACCTTATGTCATGCACGTACCGCCCCGTCGCGAAACTCGCGCGCGACGGCACGCAGATCGGCGAGTTGCAATACGCATCGGTGAACCGCACCCCGCGCGCCGCCATCGCATCCAAATTCGGCGTACGGATCATCTTATGCCCGTAACAGCCGAGCACACGGCGACTGTGCTCGTCCGACATGATGAACAGAAGATTGGCTGGCTGCATGCCGCAGAATTGGCACGCTGCCGCACCACAAGCAACCGCCCCCCGTCATTCCTGCGAAAGCAGGAATCCAGCGCATGACGGAGCCTCCCCGCCGGTGCCCGGCTCGCATTCTGACCACACCCGACAACCGCACCGACTCACCGCAGCAAATTCGTCCGCGCCAGATCGACCACCTCGTCCGCGCGTCCATTCAGCACCGCCTTCATCGCCCACAGGCTGAAATGCGCCGCCTGCGGACAATTCCGTCTTCGGCGGCATCACCAACTCCTGCCGCGCCGTCACCACGTCCAGCAAGGCCGGACCGGGATGCGCCAGCACCTCCCGCGCCGCCGCGGCCAGTTCGCCCGGATCCTCCACCCGCCGCGCAAACAGCCCGGCCGCCGTCGCAACCGCGGCAAAATCAGGATTGGTCAACGCCACATCGGCATCCAGAAAGCCGCTCGCCTTCATCTCCAGCTCGACAAACCCCAGCGTGCCGTTGTTGAAGATCACCACCTTCACCGGCAACTGATGCTGCACCAGCGTCAGCAGATCGCCCATCAGCATGGTGAACCCGCCGTCGCCCGAAAAACTCACCACCTGCCGCCCGGGAAACGCCGCCTGCGCACCCAACGCCTGCGGCATCGCATTCGCCATCGAGCCATGGTTGAACGACCCGATCAGCCGGCGCTTGCCGTTCATTCTCAGATAACGGGCGGCCCACACCGTCGGCGTCCCCACATCGCACGTGAACACCGCATCCTCCGCCGCCTGCTCGCTGATCGTGCGAGCCAGGAACTGCGG
This sequence comes from uncultured Pseudomonadota bacterium, assembly GCA_963731335.1. Lineage (GTDB taxonomy): Bacteria > Pseudomonadota > Alphaproteobacteria > Acetobacterales > Acetobacteraceae > CAVSUZ01. The sequence continues at coordinate 437,259 of CAVSUZ010000013.1, forward strand.
GTGAATCGGCCGCCGCCCGGGATGGCCCACCGCCAGTTCATCCAACCCCGCCCGCGCCGTGCGATAATGCGCCAGGCTGGCATCCAGAAACGTGCGGTCCGTGCGCGCCTTCAAACGCGGCAACAGCGCCTCGATCGTCGCCCCGACATCGCCGATCAAACCCAGATCCAGCCTGCACCGCCGGCCCAGATTGGCCCCTCTTATGTCCACCTGCGCGATCCGCGCGGCCTCCGGATAGAACTGCCGATACGGAAAATCGGTGCCCAGCATCAGCAGCATGTCGCACGCTTCCATCGCCGCGTAGCCCGAACTGAAGCCGATCAGCCCCGTCATCCCCACATCGAACGGGTTGTCGTACTCGATCGCCTCCTTCCCGCCGAGCGCATGCACGATCGGCGCCCCCAACGCTCCGGCCAACTTCATCACCTGCTCATGCGCGCCATGACAACCCCGCCCGCACAGCAGCGTCACCCGCGCCGAGGCATCCAGCATCCGCGCCAGTTCCGCGATCGCCGCGTCGGACGGCCGTACCACCGGCGCCTCCGGCAACAACGCCGCCGAGGCGCGCACCTCTGTCGCAACTTGTGTCAGCGCCACGTCGCCCGGCAGCACCAGCACCGATACGCCGCGCTCCGCCACCGCCACACGGATCGCTGTCTCCAGCAGCCCCGGCATCTGCGACGTGGAGCTGACCAGTTCGCAGAAATGGCTGCATTCGGCGAACAGTGACTGGGGATGCGTCTCCTGGAAGTAGTTACGACCGATCTCGGCGCTCGGGATGTGCGCGGCAATGGCAAGAACCGGCACCCGCGAGCGGTGGCAGTCGAACAGTCCGTTGATCAGGTGCAGGTTCCCCGGCCCGCAACTGCCGGCGCACACCGCAAGCGAGCCGGTCAGATGCGCCTCGGCACCCGCCGCGAACGCCGCCACCTCCTCGTGGCGAACGTGAATCCACGCCATGTCGCGATGGCGGGACAACGCATCGGTGAAGCCGTTCAGCGAATCCCCTGCCACGCCGAACACGCGCCGCACCTGCGCGGTGTGCAGCGTCTCCACGACCAGTTCGGCAAGGGTCTTCGGCATCCGCGTAACGTCCCCTGTGCTCGCTGCGCATCATATGGCCGCGGCCGGCAGTTCGATAGATCGCAAACAAGTTGGACGGCTGGAAATCTGCCCCCGCACGCACCGTCGTCTCGAGTTTCCCGACTTCGAGACTGCACTGGAATGCTGGAATTCGCCAGAATACATGGCGGGAAAGCTGTTATACTAACCGGCGCTGACCTTCACCCTCTTCGCCCGGCCGCCCCCATCGTCATGGCCGGCCATGCTGTGCCCGCCATCCACGCCTTTCTCACCCACCGCCCGGTTCGTCCGTGCATCGGCAACATGAGTCATCTTCAATGCCGCTTGGTATACCCAGAATCCGCAGGATTCTGGGTATACCGCGCGCAGGGTTGGCGTGGCGGCTGCGCGCGAAACAAGAGTCAACCCAACTTCCTGCGAAAGTTGGGTATATTGTGCCCACCGCATAGAGCCGGCAACCTGACCATCGTTGAGGAATTCGCCGACGCCGGAGAACAAAAAATCTCAAATTGCGGCGGTGTAAAGCATCGGTTGCTCTCGCCGTCCGGCGAAGGGGCGTGTGATGAAGGCAAGCTGACTTCTCTGCGTCTCCGTGTTGAATCTCTTCTATCATACGCCGGCGAATACGCGGTCAGCGGTCTCCGGCCGACCGCGCCACACACGCCCCCAGACTGAACGACATAGCCAACGGCCCGCCCTCGCGGCACCTGCCCGGATCGGCCCCGCCGCGGCCCACCTACCTCGGATGCGCCACCTCGGCCGAGCCGCTCACCCGCTGCTCCGCCCCCTCCGCCTTCGCCTCCGCAGCCTGGCCGGTCGGCGCCTGGCTGGCCTGCTCCGAAACCCAATCCGGCCAAAACGCCGCGAGCACCACCCCCTGGCCCGGACGGCCGGCAATCTCCAGCCCGCCGCCCTGCAGCGCCAGCAGCTCCGCGACAGGCCGCAGCGGCCCCTCGTGCGCACCCGGATCAGCCGGCACCCCTGTCGCCGTCACCACAACCCGCAGCCGGCCGGTCTTGTGCGCGCACGTCACCAGCACCCGGTCGGCCCCCGCCTCCGCGGCATGCCGCGCCATGGTCATCACCACGGTGCGCAGCGACTGCTCGTCGCCCCGGAACCCAACCCCGGGCTGGCAGGCAATTTCGAACCGCAACTCCACACCCGGCGTCGCCGCCACAGCCGCCAGAGCCGTTCGGATGACGCCCTCGGGGCCGGAAACCGCGGTCTCGGTGTCTTCAAACCCGCACCCGCGGGCGTTCCCCAACCGGCTCCCAAACCGGCCCGTACCGGGGTAGTCCGGTCCAGCCGTTCCCGCATGCCGGGCCCTGCCCAGCGCCTGCGTGAACCGCTCCCATGAACCTGCGAGCTGCATGGCCCACTTATACATCTCAAGGTTGCAGTCTGCAAACCAATTTCGCGTCAAATGGAATGAGATTCGTCCTACGGCACAATTCCGAACACGTATGGACCCTTGTACTCGCCCGCGAACGCCAAGTGGGTGATCAACCCGTCAGCCGGCGTCCAACGGTGCAAGTAATAGCCTCCTGGTTCCAACGTGAACGCGCCAGGCGCGCCGGGGTTCAGGTTGAGTTCCACCTGGTGCGCCACCGATGGCGCCACCGCCACAACCGCATGCGCGCACGAGCCGAACGCCGGGCGATGCACATGCCCGCACACGATCCGCCTCACCTGAGGATGCCGCGCAATCACCGCCGCGAACCGCTCCGGGTCGCGCAACGCGATCCGATCCATGTGGTCGATCCCCAATGCCAGGGGCGGATGGTGCATGGCCACGATCGTCGGCCGCTCCGGCGCCCCGGCCAGCGCGGCGTCCAGGAACCGCAACCGCTGCTCGCACAACTCCCCATGATCCGCACCGGGTACCAGCGTATCCAGCATCACCAGCCGCACCGGACGATCCTCGATGACGTACTGGACGAACGCCCCATCCTGCGACGGCACCATCCCCCCGAGTTCCGCCCGCATCGCCTCCCGCCCGTCATGATTGCCCGGAATCGCGAACACCGGCGCAGGCAAGTCCCGCATCATGCCCACCAGGTTGCGGTCCTGCTCCGCCCGCCCGCCCTCCACCAGGTCGCCGGTGAGCAGGATCAGGTCAGGACGGTTCGGTGCCTCGCGCAGGGCGGCGAAGGCGCGGGCCGCCAGCCCGTTGGTATCCACCACGCCGTTGGCGAGCCGACCCGCCTCACACACATGCAGGTCGCTGAGCTGCGCAATCAACATGGTTTCACCTGATAGCCTTGCTCTCCCGGCGCGAAGCCCAATGCCCGCGCCGCCTCCGCGTACCCTACCCGCCGCCACGGCGGAACCGCCCAGCAACCCGCAACCCGCTCCAGCAGCATCAGCGCGTCGTCCGTCTCGCCCGCACGCATCGCCGCATGCAGGAACAACTGCTCGAACACCCCCTGCTGCGCGTGGCTGCCGCCCATCCGGTGCATCACGCCCAAAGCCGGGCGCATCGCGCGCACCGCACCGGCGTGGTCCCCGCGCGCATGCGCCACCACCGCCTCGCTCACCGGCAGGGACGCCGTCCGCACCACCGCCGCGCTCTCACCGCTCCCCGCGCCATACGCTCGCATCGCCTCCAGCAGCCGCTCCGCCGCGGCGAAACGCCCCGCCCCCGCCAGCGCCATGGCCCAGTGCGGCAGCGTGAAGGCGAACTCGCAGTCGCCGATCCGCGCCTCCGCGTGATCCGCCAGCTCCTCCCATCGCCCGCCCACATCCACCCCGAGGGCCTGCAGGCGAAACAGCATCGAAGCCGCGTTCTGGATATCGATGTACAGATCAGGCGCCGCCCGGGTCAGCGCCGCGCCCAGGTCGCGGAACGCCGAGTCATACAGCGCCAGCACCCGCCCGGTCGCTCCGCGCTCCAGGTGGAACAGCGCCGCGTGCCACCACAGGTGATGGCGCAGGTTGTTCGCGCCCTCCCAGTGGCCCGACAGCGATTCCACCCACGCCACCCCCTCCGCGCGGCGGCCCTGCATCTCCATCACGTGCGCCACGCCATGCGCCGCCCACACATCCTCGGGGTCCAGCGCGATCGCCGCCCGCCCGGCGAGCTCCGCCTCCGGGTACTGGCCGCACTCCTCCAGCGCGAAGCAGCGGCACGCCAGGATCGTGCCCCACCCCGGCACCGCCGGCTCCCAGGCGCGCTCCGCCTCCCGCACCGCGTGCAGCATCAGGTCCGGCCGGCCCTGCCAGAAGCGCAGGAAGTGCACCAGCCGGAATGCCAGAAGATCGCGCGGATGCTCCGCCAGCACCCCTTCCCACAGCCCGGCCGCCCGCCCCGGCTCCCCCTCCGCCCAGACCCGCAGCGCCTCGGCGTGCGCCCGCTCCCGCGCCGAGGCCGCCGCCGCCAGCCCCACCGCCTCCGCCGCGCGCTCCCGCGCCTTCGCCACGTTCGCCGCGTTGAAGCTCCCCATCGCCAGCACGCCGGCCAGCACGTGGCCCAGCGCGAACGAGGGATCCGCCTCGAGCATGGCGCCGACCCGCCGCGCCACATCCGCCCGCTGCGACACGAAGCCCGCCAGTGTATCGTTCCACACCGGCGCAACCGCCATTGACGCCGCCGTCAGGATCAGACCCTGTGCGTCCCTGATCATCCAGTTCGTCCGTTCATTCCGCTCCATCCCATCAGAGGCGCGTTCAACAGTGAAGCTTTTTCGTTGCCGCCACGGCGGCTTTCATTTATTCCCAGGCGCCTTGCAGCGCAGCAAGGCGCGGAAGGACACATGATAATGCCGTTCGAAAACGCGCCGGTTGACGGTGCTCATGCGCCGCGCCCGGCGCATTTGGATGCCCTGGAGGCCGAGAGTATCCGCATCCTGCGCGAAGTCGCCGCCCAGGCCGCCAATCCCGTCCTGCTCTACTCCATCGGCAAGGACTCCTCCGTCCTGCTCCACCTCGCCCGCAAGGCGTTCTTCCCCGCCCGGCCGCCCTTCCCGCTCCTCCACATCGATACGACGTGGAAATTCCGCGACATGATCACCTTCCGGGACAAAACCGCCGCGCGCTTCGGCCTCGACCTGCGCCTCCACACCAATCCCGAAGGCGTGCGCCGCAACGTCAACCCCTTCGAGTACGACAGCGGCGTCTATACCCAGATCATGAAGACCGATGCACTCAAGCAGGCGCTCACCGACGGCAAATACGATGCCGCGATCGGCGGCGCCCGCCGCGATGAGGAACGCTCCCGCGCCAAGGAACGCGTCTTCTCCGTCCGCGGGCCGGGCCATAGCTGGGACCCCAAGCGCCAACGCCCGGAACTCTGGAACCTCTACAACGGCGCACTCGCCCCCGGCGAAACCCTGCGCGTCTTCCCCCTCTCCAACTGGACCGAACTCGACGTCTGGACCTACATCCTGCACGAAGGCATCGACGTCGTGCCGCTCTATTTCGCCGCCGACCGCCCGACCGTCGAACGCGATGGCATGATCATCGTCGTGGATGATGATCGCATGCAGTTCCGCCCCGGCGAAACACCGGTCCAACGCCACGTGCGATTCCGCTCCCTCGGCTGCTATCCCCTCAGCGCCGCCATCGAATCGAACGCCGCATCCATCGCCGACATCGTGCTCGAAATGCAGACCACCCGCATCTCCGAACGCGCCGGACGGCTGATCGATTACGACACCGACGCATCCATGGAAAAGAAGAAGCGCGAGGGATATTTCTGATGCCCGACTCCCTCCTCCGCGTCCTCACCTGCGGCAGCGTCGATGACGGCAAATCCACCCTCATCGGCCGCCTGCTGTTCGAATGCGGCACCATCCCCGACGACGTCATGGCCGCGCTCGAACGCGATTCCCGCCGCTTCGGCACCGTCGAAAACGACCTCGACTACGCCCTCCTGGTCGATGGCTTGGCCGCCGAGCGCGACCAGGGCATCACCATCGACGTCGCCTACCGCTACTTCGAAACCCCGCGCCGCCGCTTCATCCTCGCCGACACGCCGGGCCACCACCAGTACACGCGCAACATGGTCACCGGCGCCTCGCTCGCCGATCTCGCCGTGCTGCTGATCGATGCCCGCAAGGGCGTGCTCGAACAAACCCGCCGCCACGCCGCCATCGCCGCACTGCTCGGCATCCGCCAGCTCGTGCTCGCGGTCAACAAGATGGACCTGGTCGGCTTCGACCCAGCCGTCTTCGACCGCATCTGCCAGGACTTCAACGCCGTGCTGGCGCGGCTGGGCGATGTGCGCGTCACCGCCATCCCCGTCGTCGCCCGCGACGGCGACAACGTCACCGCCCCCGGCACCGCCCGCATGCCATGGTTCCGCGGCACCACCCTGCTGCGCGCCCTGGAAGACGCCGAGCCGGCCCGCGCCGACACCGGTCCCGCCCGCGTGCCGGTCCAACTCGTGGTCCGCCCCGATCATAGCTTCCGCGGCTACGCCGGCACCGTCACCGGCGGCACGCTGCGTGTCGGCCAGACCGTCTGCAACACCGCCTCGCGCACCGAGGCCAGCATCGCCCGCCTCGTCACCATGGACGGCGATCTCGATGAAGCCGCTCCCGGCAAGCCCGTGACCGTGGTCCTGGACCGCGAGATCGATGCCTCCCGCGGCGACGTCCTCGCCGCCGCCCCGCTGCCCGACCTCGCCGACCAGATCACCGCGCGCGTGGTCTGGATGGACGATACCCCGCTGTTCCGCGGCCGCGCCTACCTGGTGATGCTCGGCGCCACCCAGGTCATGGGCACCATCACCGAGATCGACACCCGCCTCGACCTCGCCTCCCTGAACGAAGAACAGGTGCGCGAACTGCATTTGAACGAGATCGGCACCGTCACGCTCTCGCTCGCACACCCCGTCGCCTGCGAACCCTACGCCGCCAGCCGGGACCTCGGCGGCTTCATCCTCATCGACCGCCTCACCCGCAATACCGTGGGCGCCGGCCTGGTGCAGAGCATCGTATCCTCCCGCAACGCGGTGTTCTGGCACCACATGGAGGTGGACAAGATCGCCCGCGCCTCGCTCAATCACCAGAAGCCCGCGATCCTGTGGTTCACCGGCCTCTCCGGCGCCGGCAAATCAACCATCGCCAACGTCGTGGAAAAGCGCCTCCACGCCGAGGGCAAGCACACCATGATCCTTGACGGCGACAACGTCCGCCACGGCCTGAACCGCGACCTCGGCTTCACCGAGGCCGACCGGGTGGAGAACATCCGCCGCGTCGCCGAGGTCGCCAAGCTGTTCGTCGATGCCGGCCTGATCGTCCTTATCTCCTTCATCTCGCCCTACCGGGCCGAGCGCATGCTCGCCCGCGAATGCGTGGAACAGGGGGAGTTCCTGGAAATCTACGTCGATACCCCGGTGGACGAATGCCGCCGCCGCGATCCCAAGGGCCTCTACCAGCGCGCCGACGCCGGCAAGATCCGCAACTTCACCGGCGTCGATGCGCCATATGAGGAGCCGCTCAGCCCGGAAATCCACCTCCGAACCCTGGAGGCTCCCCCCGAGGCACTCGCTGAACACGTCGTCGCCGAACTCCGCCGCCGCACCATCATCGGGTAGCCTCTGTCACCATCAACTCAAGCGGCGCAATTGCCCACCGTCATCGCGAGCCGGTGCGCAGCACCGGCGTGGCGACCCAGGGCGAACGCCACCTCTGACCCGACCTGAAGCGCGGGCTGCTATACACGCCCCATGCCCCTCGAACCCTGGCACGACTTCGCCATCCTGATCGGCACCGCCTTCGCCACCCTCATCGGCCTGCTCTTCGTCGCCGCCTCGGTCGGTGCCGGCGTGTTCAGCCCCGAGCGCCAATACGGGCCCCGCGTCTTCCTCTCACCCAGCGTGGTGCACTTCTCCTGCGGCCTCGCCATCGCCCTGATCGTCGTGGCGCCGCTGCCCTCGGCGCCCGCGCTGGGCACCTTGGTGATCGCCACCGCGGTCTTCGGCGCCGCCTACGCGAGCGTCACCTGCTGGCGGATGGTGCATCACCACTTTATCCAGAACCTCGACCTCGCCGACCGGCTCTGGTACGCCATCATCCCGGCAATCGCCTATCTCGTCATGGTCGCCGCGGGCATCACGCTGTTCCTCGGCCTGGATGCCGGCGTGCCGCTGCTCGCCGCCACGCTGGTGCTGCTGCTGATAGCCGGCATCCGCAACGCATGGGACATCACGACCTGGGTCATTCTCCGCCACCAGTAAGCCGCGCCAGATAAAGAATGGTCGTCATGTTGCGCGTGACGCGCCCATGGAACTCCTCGCGGGCAATGCGCTCCAGTTCGGCGAGAACCGCCTGCCGATCCGCCCGCGCATTGAGATCCGAGAACGTCGCGTACAACCCCGCAATCTGTTCCGGATCGAGTTCCACCGACCACGCACCGCTGCGATGCTCGATCTGGTCGAACGCACCGCTACGGCGCATAGCCTCGATGCGCGCCGCCGTGTCCAACGCGAACGGAATGCCACGCGTCCCGGCCGACGGACTTCGCAGCGTACCGAGCAGCGTCTTGGTCGCTTCATGAAAGGGATCCGGACGATCATCGCCGAACACGTTCCACCATGCCGCCCACCAGCCGCCGGGCCGGAGCAGGCACGCGATCGTCTTCAGGGCAGCGGGCTCATCGAGCCAGTGAAACGCCGTGGCACACACCCCCAGCTCAAACGCCCCCTGATCCAGCACCGCCTGCTCGATCGGCGCGATCACGACCTCCAGCGCCGCATCGGGATTTGCCGCGCGGAGATAGGCGGCCGATCGCGCGTCCGGCTCGATGGCGACCAACGGCCTTGCCCCCAGCTCCAGCAGACGGCGCGTCGCCTTTCCGGTTCCCGCGCCGATCTCGAACACCGCCGTTCCCTCGGTCAGGCCGCACCGCTCGGCCAAAGTCGCGAAAACCCAGTCCGGATAGTCTGGCCGGACCGCGTGATAGCGCGCCGGATCATCACCGAATGCGCTTCGCCCAAACGCCCGATCGAGTCCGGCCCGCTCATCTGATAATGCCCGCTGACCTGCCATGACATCGAACATCCAGCAACAGACCGGTTTCTTCACCAACGAATGGCGCGCTCTGGGCATCGTGGTCGGCATGGCGAACGAAGCCCGCATCGCCCGCCGGCTCGGCGCACCCGTCGCGATCGGTGGCGGCACCGCGGCCGGCGCCCGGCGCGCCATCGATCAACGCCTCGCCGGCGCATCGGCCTTGCTCAGCTTCGGCTTCGCCGGCGGACTGGCCCCTGGCCTCGCCGCGGGAACCCTGATCGTGCCGGAGACGGTGCTCACCGAGGCTGGGCGCTTCGCCGCCGATCCCGCGCTCGTGGCCTGCCTGGGCGGCCCCACCCCGCACCTCCTCTACGGCGCCGAACATCCCCTCGCCCAGGCCGAGGCGAAACACGCTCTGCACCAGCAGACCGGATGCCATGCGGTCGATCTCGAATTCGCCGCGGTGGCCGAGGTCGCGGGCCGGCGCCGCATTCCCTTCGCCGTGCTCCGCGCGGTCTGCGATCCCGCGGAACAGGACCTGCCGCCCGCCGCGCTGATCGCGCTCACCGGCCGCGGCGCGATCGATATGCCGCGTATGGCGCACTCGCTGCTGCACGACCCGGGGCAGATCCCCGCACTCATCGCGCTCGCCCGCGACGCCATGCGGGCGCGGCGCGTGCTGACCCGTCATGTGCGGACCATCGGCGCGCGCGGCCCGACATCAGGACGCCAGCGCGCCGCGGCGAAATAGGTCTCCCCGCCGCAAGCGAACGCGTGGCTCACCAGCATCCGCGTCCACGTCCCCATCTCCAGCGCCGCGGCTTCGTCAAGCGACACGTATCGCAACGCGGTCGCCTCCACCCCGTCAGGAGACGGATCGCCGCCGATCCGCCTGGCGGCAAACACCGTGGCCACATAGGACACGACGTCACCATTCCCATACGTGATGCGAAACTCCGGCCCGCCGAACACGCCGAGAATGCGAACCGGCTCGACCAGCAATCCGGTCTCTTCCCAGCATTCGCGCACCGCCGCATCGGCCGGCGTTTCATCCGGCTCCACCGCGCCGCCGATCGTCATCCACAACCCCGACGCCGCATCCCGCGCCAGCAGCAGCCGTCCCGCGTCATCGAACACCGCCACCGCCACCGCCGGAAGCATCAGCAGATCATGTCCGATCCTGCTCCGGATGGCACGGATATGAGCTGACGGGGGCATTCGCTAAACGTCTCCTCGGACATGCAATTTGGCCTCTCCCCTCATGGGAGAGGCCGGCGCCCTATAGCGCGCCGGGTGATACCAAGTCTCGGTGACGGCAACTCATGCGTGCCATTTTGATCATTATCTGGCGCAGCTTGTTGAGAATTAATTAGCGTGCGGCTCGCGCGGGTCCGGTTGATTGGCTTCGGGAGTGACCTTGACTGGTAAGCGCTGGACCACCTTCACCCAAGTAGCGTCGAGGTCCGCCAGGCTCCGCAACTCACGCAAACCTTCGACCTCCTGCTTCAGCCGTCGGTATTGCTTCTCGACCCGAGCGCGCCGTGCCGGCGTCAGATCGGCGATGACCTGGTCCAGGGTGCGACCCATTCTATCGCTCCTTATCGGCGTGCTTCAGGCGGCTGAGGTGTACAGAAAATCGCTGGTCGGCTATCGCAATAAGCCGCACGGATGGAATCAGGCAGCCCCTGAACCCCGCACGATCCCGAACCACTCCCGCAACTGCCGCCCGCCCTCCGGCGTCACCTGCAGCGCCCGCGAATCCCGCGTCCGCCGCACCCATCCCGCATCCAGCACGCGCCCCGCAATCGCCGCCCCGACAGCCCCGCCGATGTGCGGCTTGCGCATGCTCCAATCCAGGCACGGCCGGCAGAACATCCGCCGAGACGTCCTCAGCGCCCCGACATCCACGCCGAACCGGTCGAGGAACGCCGCGCCCTCCGCCGTCACCTCGCCGCCGTCGTCGCTCAGCAGCACATGCGTGCGATCGGCCAGCACCTGCGTCATCCGCACCGCCAATTCACCCGCCAGGTGGTCGTAGCAAAGCCGCGCGTAACGCAAATCCTCCCCGCCGCGCCAATGCGGCTGGTAACGCGCCGGGCTGGCCTGAGCCACACCCATGATGCCCTCCAGCATCTGCCCCACCAGCGGTGACGCCAGCCGGAAATAGCGGTGCCGCCCCTGCTTCGCCGGCTCCAAAATCCCGCCATCCACCAGCTTCGCCAGATGCCCGCTCGCGGTCTGCGGCGTGATGTGCGCGCAAAACGCAAGCTCCGACGCGGTCAGCGCCCGCCCGTCCATCAGCGCGCTTACCATGTTCGCCCGGGCCGGATCGCCAATCAGCGACGCAACCTCGGCAATCTTCGGTCCCATCTGCATGCGTCCCCCATACACCCGGTTGCCACACCGATCCTACGGTCCGCACCGAACCGATCCCGCGCGACACGCCCGCCCCCGCGCCTCATGTCCCCGCGCACAGCGACACAGCACGGGACACATCCATGCCGATCGTCAACGCAGGCCGAGGCATCCTCATCACCAGCCTCGGCTTCGTCCTCGTCCAGCTCGACGTCTCCATCGTCAACATCGCGCTCCCCAGCATCGGCCAGCATCTCGGCGCCGGAGTCGCCGGCCTCGCCTGGGTGATGGACGCCTATACGGTTGCATTTGCATCCTTCATGCTGTCCGCCGGCGCGCTCGCCGACCGCATCGGCCCGCGCCGAGTTTTCCTCACCGGCTTCGCCCTCTTCACCGCCGCCTCGGCGCTCTGCGGCCTCGCTCCCGGCCGAGCCACCCTGATCGCCGCCCGCGCCCTCCAGGGCATCGGCGCCGCCGCCCTCGTCCCCTCCTCACTCGCCCTGCTCAATCATCTTGCCGCAGCGAGATCGCGCGAGGCGGATACGTCAGAGCGCGTGAATTTCGCTGCAAGACAAAGGCGAAGCGCAGCACTGCGCGCCCGAGCCGTCGGGCTCTGGACCGCCGCCGGCAGCGTCTCCCTCGCCGCCGGCCCGATCCTCGGCGGCCTCATCATCCAATGGTTCGGCTGGCGCCTGATCTTCCTGCTCAACCTGCCCGTCGGTCTCGCCGGCCTCGCCGCCGCCCGGCGCATGATCCGAGAAGCCCCCACGCGCCCCGCCGCCCTCGACCTCCCCGGCCAGCTCTTCGGCATCCTGACCCTCGCCGCCGTCACCGCCGCCATCATCGAAAGCAAGTCCGTAGCAACCGCAACAACACTGGCCGTCATCGCCGCGCTCGGCGCCGCCGCCTTCCTGATCACCGAGGCGCGCCGCGCCCACCCCATGCTGCCGCCCGCCTTCTTCCGCACACCGGCGGTCTCGCCCGCGCTGCTGGTCGGCTTCACCGTCAACCTCACGCTCTACGGCACGATCTTCCTCATCAGCCTGTTCTTCCAAGGCGCGCGCGGGATACGGCCCGGCCGCCGCCGGCCTCGCCTTCCTCCCCGTCCCGCTCGCCCTGCTCGCGGCCAATCTCGCCGCCGGCCCGCTGGTCGCGCGCATCGGCCCCCGGCTGCCCATCACCGCGGGCCTGGTCATCGCCGCGTCCGGATTCGCCCTGTTCTTCAACCTCTCCGCCGCCACGCCCTGGAGCCTCATGCTGCCGAGCCTGATCCTCATCCCGGCCGGCATCGGCACCGCCGTCCCCGCCATGACCACCGCGCTGCTGAGTTCCGTGGCTCAATCCCAGGCGGGGCTGGCCTCCGGCGTATTGAACACCGTGCGCCAGGCCGGAGGCGCCATCGGCGTCGCACTGTTCGGCGTGCTGTTCGCCGCACCCGCCGTGAACGGCACGAGGCTCGCGTTCATGCTCGCCGCCTGCCTGGCGCTCGCCACCGCCGCGGTCGCGCTCTGGCGCATCCCCGGCCGCGACCCGCTGCTATTGCGGGAACCCCACCATCTTCTCGGCCGCCAGTGACGGCGGCTGCGGGAAATGCACCCCGCGCTGCCCTGACCAACTGCGATCCGGCACCGGCACATACGGGCCGGGGTCATAGCCCACCAACCGCCCGTCCTTCACCCAGCCGCGCTCCAGATCAGCCCCCCACAGGTGCTTGCACATCTCCGCGGTCAGCCGGGCGCGCGTCTCGGCATGCCCCGGATCACGCCCCAGATCCGTCCGCTCCTGCGGATCCGCCTCCAGATCGAACAACTGCACCCGGTTCCCCGCCGGATACCAGATCATCTTGAACCGCCCGTCATGCATCATGCGGGTCGCGCCGTTGTTCTCCAGGCAGTCGCCATACAAAGACGCTCGTGCCGAGGGCCCCCGCCATCGGCACGCCCTCCACCGTCTCCGGCACCTCAACACCCGCCAGCGACAGCAAAGTCGGCATGACATCCGCCAACCCCACCAGCCGACCATCCACGGTGCCCGGCTTCACCCGCTTGTCGCCCGCCACCCCCATCAGCATCATCGGCACATTGGCCGAGCCTTCGTAGAACAGCCGCTTGGCGTAAAACCCGTAATCACCCAGCATGTCACCGTGATCCGCGGTGAACAGGATGATCGTGTCATCCAGCACCCCTTCCTCGCGCAGCGTGCCCAGCACCACCCGCAACTGATGATCGATATGCGTGCACAGCGCATAGAACGCCCGCCGAGCCTCGCGCAGCGCATCCGGCCCCAGCATCCGCCAATAATTGCGCCCCATCTTCAAGGTGAACGGCAGAGTCTCGGCGTCATCGCACCAATCGCCCCACAGTGCCGCCGGCGGCTCGAACTGCCGGTAGTAATCCATGTAAACACCCAGCGGCGTCAGCGGCGGATGCGGATGCGTATAGGACAGGTACCAAAAGCTCGGCCGCTGTCGGATCACGCCGCTTGATCACCCGGCACATCGTCTGCGTCAGCCAGTTGGTGGAATGGCACGCCTCCGGCAAATGCCACGGCCGGTGCATGTAGTTGTTGTTGTTCATCCCCCCGGCAAACTGCTGCCCGACATGGCCCTGATCCGCCAGGTACATCTCGAAATCGTCGATCCCGCCCAGATGCGGCCGCCCTTCCTCGGCCAGCAGCACGTCATCGAAGCCGATGCGGTCGCGCGGCGGATAGACGTGCAGCTTGCCCACCGCATAGGCCTGGTAGCCCGCGTTGCGGAACGCCTGCGGCATCGTCATCAGATCGGGCATCGGCGTCGTCGTGCCGAACACCCTGTCACCATGCCTCTGGGTGGAGCTTCCGGTCATCAGCGTCCGCCGCGCCGGGATGCAGATCGGACATTCCGAATAGGCACGGTTGTAACGAACACCGTTCCGCGCCAACTGATCCAACGTCGGTGTCTGGATCACCTTATGGCCCGCGGCTCCCGAGCAGCGAGCCCGGCCATTGATCGGCCGTGATCAGCATCACGTTCGGTTGGCCCATCAGCGCACGTCCTGCACGGTTCCCTCGTTCCAAGCATGCAGAACTCACCAACGCCGATGCAACGGAGCCATACGATGTCATCGCGAGGCCGCGCGCAACAACGTCATCGCGAGGCCCCGCGCCGCAACAACGTCATCGCGAGGCCCGCGCAGCGGGCCGTGGCGATCCAGGCGAACCGCACCGCGGAACCGTCATCCCGGCGCCCGCCCACTCCCGCCGTCATCGCGCAGCAGCGGCGTGGCGATCCAGAGCCTGCCCCCAAGCGAACCGTGCGGACCAGCCCCACCAACCCCACCCGTCAAACACCCCGCAGCAACAACGTCATCGCGAGGCCCGCGCAGCGGGCCGTGGCGATCCAGGCGAACCGCACCGCAGAACCGTCATCCCGGCGCCCGCCCACTCCCGCCGTCATCGCGCAGCAGCGCCGTGGCGATCCAGAGCCTGCCCCCCAAGCGAACCGTGCGGGCCAGCCCACCAACCCCACCCGTTAAACACCCCGCAGCAACAACGTCATCGCGAGGCCCGCGCAGCGGGCCGTGGCGATCCAGGCGAACCGCACCAACCCCGCCCGCCACCCACCGGGCGCCCCCCAGCAACAACGTCATCGCGAGGCCCCCGCAGCAACAACGTCATCGCGAGGCCCGCGCAGCGGGCCGTGGCGATCCAGGCGAACCGTACCGCGGAACCGTCATCCCGGCGCCCGCCCACTCCCGCCGTCATCGCGCAGCAACGCCGTGGCGATCCAGAGCCTGCCCCCAAGCGAACCGTGGGGGCCAGCCCCACCAACCCCACCCGTCAAACACCCCGCAGCAACAACGTCATCGCGAGGCCCGCGTAGCGGGCCGTGGCGATCCAGGCGAACCGCACCGGAACCGTCATCCCCGCCCGTCCAGCCCACGTCATCGCGAGCCGCGCAGCGGCGTGGCGATCCAGAGCCTGGCCCCCCAAGCGAACCGTGGCGGCCGCCCCGACCCCACCCGTCAAACACCCCGCAGCAACAACGTCATCGCGAGGCCCGCGCAGCGGGCCGTGGCGATCCAGGCGAACCGTACCGCGGACCCGTCATCCCGGCGCCCGCCCACTCCCGCCGTCATCGCGCAGCAACGCCGTGGCGATCCAGAGCCTGCCCCCAAGCGAACCGTGGGGGCCAGCCCACCAACCCCACCCGTCAAACACCCCCCGCAGCAAGAAACGTCATCGCGAGGCCCGCGCAACGTGCCGTAGCGATCTCGTGTGACGCTTGCTACTCCACCACCGCCCGGCACCCACAGGCGCCCCCCATGATCACCCGCTTCTCCGATCACGCCGCGAACGAGCGCACCTTCCTCGCGTGGGTCCGCACCGCCATCGCCGTCATGGCGTTCGGCTTCCTCGTCGCGAAATTCGACCTGTTCCTGCGGATCGCCGCACGCTCCCTTGCCATCGATCAGCAAACCGCCCCGGTGTCGCGCACGGACTTCGGCGGCGCCGCGGGCGTGGTGCTGATCATCGCCGGCATCATCATGGTGGTGCTCGCCGCCCTGCGCTTCGTCCACACGCGCCGCGCAATCGACAGCGCCGATCCCAACATAAACACCATGGGGGCGGATCTCGCCCTCGCGGCCCTGATGGCCCTTCTCGGCCTCGCGCTGGTGCTCTACCTCATTCACACACTGATCAGCGGCGTGTGATCCTCAATCCTCCACCGCCGCCCGGATCAGCACCTCCCGCTTCCCCACATGGTTCGCCGGCCCGACCACACCCTCCTTCTCCATCTGCTCGATCAGCTTCGCCGCGCGATTATACCCGATGTTCAAATGCCGCTGCACAAAGCTCGTCGAAGCCTTCCCCTCCCGAGCCACCAGCGACACCGCCGACTCATACAATCCCTTCTCCCCGCCATCCGCACCCGCAAACCCCGGCAGCGGCAGCCGAGCCGTCATCATCCTCCGCCTCCGTCACCGACTCCACATACGCCGGCTCGCCCTGCTCGCGCAGGAACTCCACCACCTTCTCCACCTCGGTATCCGACACGAACGGCCCGTGCACACGCGTGATGCGCCCGCCGCCCGCCATGTACAGCATGTCCCCCTGGCCCAGCAGTTGCTCCGCCCCCTGCTCGCCCAGGATGGTCCGAGAATCAAACTTGCTGATCACCTGGAAGCTGATGCGCGTCGGAAAATTCGCCTTGATCGTGCCGGTGATCACATCGACCGACGGCCGCTGCGTCGCCATGATCACATGGATCCCCGCCGCCCGCGCCATCTGCGCCAGCCGCTGCACCGCCTGCTCGATATCCTTCCCCGCCACCATCATCAGGTCGGCCATTTCATCCACAACCACCACGATGAACGGCAGAGCCTCCAACGTCAGCGGCTGCTCCTCGAAGGTCGGCCGGCCGGTGTCCGGATCGAACCCCGTCTGCACCCGCCGCGTGATCACCTCGCCCTTGCCCCGAGCATCCGCCACGCGATCGTTGTAACCCCCGATATTGCGCACCCCGAGCTGACTCATCGCGCGATACCGCCGCTCCATCTCCCGCACCGTCCACTTCAGCGCGGTCACCGCCTTCGCCGGCTCCGTCACCACCGGCGCCATCAGATGCGGGATGCTCTCATACATCGACAATTCCAGCATCTTCGGATCGATCAGGATCAGCCGGCACTGATCGGGCGACAGCCGGTACAGCAGCGACAGGATCATCGCGTTCACGCCGACCGATTTGCCCGAACCCGTCGTGCCCGCGATCATCAGATGCGGCATCCGCTGAAGGTCCGCCACGATCGGCGCGCCCGAGATATCCTTCCCCAACGTCAGCAGCAGCTTCGCCGGATGGCGCTGCACCTCGTCGCTCGCCAACAGCTCCGACAGGAACACCGTCTCCCGCTTCGCATTCGGCACCTCGATGCCGATCACGTTGCGCCCCGGCACGGTGGCGATGCGCACCGCCGTCACCGACAGGCTGCGCGCCACGTCATCCGCCAGACCGATCACCCGAGCGCTGCGAATGCCCGGCGCCGGTTCCAGCTCATACAGCGTCACCACCGGTCCCGGCCGGATCTCCACGATGCTCCCCTGCACGCCGTAATCCGACAGCACCGTCTCCAGCAGCCGCGCATTCGCCTCCAGCGAGTCCGCGCTCGGCCCCGTGCTGGCCCGCGCCGGCGCCGCATTCAGCAGCGCAACCGAGGGGAACCGCCAACCCGCCTCGGGCAGCGGCAGGCTCTCCTGCCCGGCGCGCCGAGGCTGCGCGATCTGCTTGCGCGCATGAATGGTCGGCGCCGCACGCGCGGCCCCCAGCCCGCGCCCCGCCGCCGGCTCGCCCCGGACCGGCGCATCCGACCCATCCGGCGCATCCGGCGCATCCGTCTCAGCGCTCCGCCGCCGCAGCAGCCGCGCGAACGGCACCGTCACCCGCCCCGCCAGGCTCGCCGCGCCCCAGCCCGTCGAGACCGAGAACCGCGCCACCCGCACCACCGTGCGGCTCACCGCCCGCCACTCCGCCCCCGTCAGCCCCATCGCCAGCAGCAGCAGCGAGGCCGACAGCGCCGCCAGCAGACCCCACATCATCACCGCGCCCGCCGGACCCAGGAGGCCCCGGCCAGGTTCCAGCAGCACAGGGGCCAGCATGTCCCCCACCGCACCGCCGGGCCCTGCCGACCCGGGCCACGCAACCCCCGCCAGCCGAGGCACCGCAGCCACCGTCGCGCCCGCCAGCGGCATCGCCGCCAGCATCACCACCACCCGCGCCCCGAGGCCGCTCACCCCCCGTCGCGACGCCAGCCGCCACGCCCAGGCCAGCATCACCAGCGCCGGCAACGCACCGAACACCCCGAAGCCCTGCAGCAGCACGTCCGCCGCGATCGCCCCCGCCGGCCCCGCCAGGTTGGTGGCCGTGCGTGAGGTCGCGGTGTTCAGGCTCGGATCGGCCGGATTGTAGCTCGCCAGCGCGATCAGCAGCGCCAGCCCCCCGCACCCCAGCGCCAGCCCCGTAAGCTCCGCGGTGCGCCGCTGCATCAGCGACCGCATGGCCGGCGAGACGATGCGGCGGGGCGGTGCAGCAGTCCGAACGGCAGCGGCCATGCGAACTCCGGGCGATGCTTGTCTTCAGACCTTCAGCATAGAGCGGAACCTGTTGAGAGTCTTGCACCTTCGTTCCGCACCCGCCCCGGCGGCCTGGATCCCCGGCGCCGTCCCCGCGGCCTGGATCATCGAGCGATCGTTTCGGGTAATGAGGTCGCAGGGCGGCAAGCCCCACCCCGCATCTCCCGCCGCCCCGTTGCACCGCCTTACCATTGCCATTAAGCGATGCGCGATTCCCGCGGACCCCGAGGAGTCGCCTTGGCCTTTCCGCCGCTCCGATCCGAACGCACGCCCGCTCAGCAGCGCCCCAGTCAGCAGCGCCCCAGCCAACAGCGCCCCAGCCAACAGCGCGTGGTGCAGGGGGCGACCCTGCTCGCCGGCGTCAGCCTGGTGCTGGTGCTCGTCAATATCGTGCTCGCCAGCCTCAATCAGAACCTGCAGGAAGACGTCAACCGCCGCCAGCAGGTGCTCGTCCAGGCCGCCCAGATCAACACCATCACCACCCTCCTGGAGCGTGCCATGGTGCAGCAAGCCCAGCAGGGGAATGCCAAGATCGAGGCCGTGCTGAAGCGCGCCGACGTCAGCTTCACCCCGCCAGCCTCCGCCACCGCAGCCACGCCCCCCCAAGCCACGCCCCCCCAGGCCACACCCGCCCCCGGCCACACCCCGGCCCCCGCCACCCCGGCCCCGGCCGCCAAGCCATGACCGAGCAGGAACAACCCCTGCGGCTCGACCTGCCGGTCGCGCTGGTGGTGCTGGCCTTCTTTCTCATCACCGCGTTCCAGACCAACCAGCTCGTGCGCCAGCGCAGCGCCCTGCAGACGGTCGAGATGGCCCAGGCCGGCGGCCTCGCCCAGGCCGACAAGCTGCGGCTCAAGTTCCAGCTTCTCGCCGAACAGACCGAGCAGTTGGCCAAGACGGGCGACCCGGGCGCCAAGGCGGTGCTCGATCAGCTCCGCCAGCAAGGCGTCTCGCTGCGAACCACCCCGCCGGCTCCGCCTCCGGCGCAATGACGGCCGTTTCTGGCGCTCCTGGCCGCGCTGAACGCGGCCGGGCTGGCGCCCCAGCGCGTCGCCATCCCGAGCCTCACCCATGGCGTGACGCTGCAGGCCGCCCTGGTGCGTCCCGCCGGCGCCGCGAACGGCGCCCCCATCGTGGCGCTGCACGGCTGCGGCGGGCCGCTGCCTGACCGCGACGCCCAATGGGCCCGACGGTTCGTCGCCGACGGCCACGCCGTGCTGTTTCCCGACAGCTTCGGCTCCCGCGGCCTCCTCTCCCAATGCAAGCTGAAGCATCGCGCGGTGAGGCCGTCCGGCCTGCGCCGGGCAGGATGCCATCGCCGCCGCCGAGTGGCTGCGCCGTCAGCCGGGCATTCCCGGTAACCGGCGTGGTGCTGGTCGGCTGGTCCAACGGCGGCGGCACCGTGCTGTACACCGCGGCGCGTGATCCCGCCCCGCCCCCCGGCCTGTTCGCGCGCTTCGTCGCCTTCTACCCGGGCTGCCGCACCGTGCTTGAAAACGGCTGGGCGCCTTCCGGCCCGCTGATGATCCTGGTCGGCGCCAACGACGATTGGACGCCGGCGCCCCCATGCGAGGCGCTGGCCCGCAAATATCCAAACCTCATCACGCTGCGCCTGTACCCGGACGCGTGGCACGATTTCGACCGGCCGGATCATCCCGTGCAGGCGCACACCGGGCTGGCCACGCCGCCCAGCGGCACCGGCGTTGCCCATGCCGGCACCAACCCCGCGGCGCGCGCGGATGCGCTGCAACGCGTGCCCGCTTTCATCGACGGGAAGTAGCCGCCCGTCGCTCGTCTCGGGCAGAGCCTTGGCATACCGGCCGTCAAGATCGATGTGCTGGCACGCCCGGCGCACCGGGGTTGCTCACGCCGGCACCAGCCGAAATCCGCGGGCCGGCGCCTGATGGGTCATACCAACCGGCGCTGGCCTTGACCCTCTCCGCCCGGCCGCCCCCATCGTCATGGCCGCCATTCGGGAGAGCGCGCAGTGCGAAGCTGGCGCGCTTCAAGGACGTTGACGCCCTCATGAAGGATTTGCATGCGGGCGAGTGAACGGACGCACGCAGTTCAAACGGGATGCGGACACGCTGGGACCGCTGCGTCTCGGTTCCCCACAGTGAGTTAGCGTGGTGAGCCCGTCGAAAGCGCGAACCGCTCGCGGCCACCTGCACCATCAGCCCTGACCCGCCCCTCTCACCCCCCCCATAACATTGACGCTTCGAAACCATATGCGATATGACCCCAGCCTCGGGCCGGGAGAACAGCCGTGACCACGGGGACCATCACCCAGACCCAGACCGTCTCGGACTCCCCCACCGACTGGGCCACCACGCTCGCCTTCCAGCAATTCGATCCCGCCCTTGGATCGCTCCAGGCCGTCGGCCTGTTGCTGACCGCGGATATCGGCGGCACCGTCGCGATCGAGAACCTGCAGCCTGATCCGGCCACCAGCGCCGTTACGCTCGTCGGAACCCTTGTGGAGGACACGCCGAGCGATCCGCTGTTCTCGGCCTCCGTGCAGCCGAGCACGTCGTCGGGTCCCGAAAACCTCGGCGCATATGATGGCACGATCGATTACGCCGGCCCCTCCGGCGCGATCATCAGCGGCCTGACCCAAACCGACAGCGCCTCCACGCTCCAGACCGCCTCCGCCGATTCCGGCCCGTTCGTCGGCACCGGCACCGTGCCCATCAGCGTCTCCGGTCAGGTGTCCGTCACGGAAAGCGGACCGGCCAACCTGGAGATGCTGACCCAAACCACCGCCGGCGCCCAGGTCACGCTGAATTATCAGTACGGCACGGTCGCCTCGGGTGGAGACGGCGGAGCCGGTGGCGTGATCATCCAAATCGTCAATCCGCCGGATTTCCCCTCTGTCCCGGACCAGTCGGTCGCCACCGCGCCGCAAACCTTCATCGTGCCGGACACGATCACCGATTGGTCCGCTTCGCTTCCGGCGGTCCAGTTCGATCCCTCGCTCGGCACGCTCGAAGCCGTCGCGATCCAGATCACCGGCGACCTCGACAGCAGTATCAATTTCGAAAACCTGGGCAGCGTCGGCGTCGAGTATAACATCGATCAGGTCGGATCGATTGCCCTGGCGCTGCCCGGCACCACCGAGGCGATGACCCCAGCCCTCTCCACCGGCGCCGCATTCCCCATCCCCGCCTTCGATGGGACCGTCGATTTCGCCGGCGCGTCCGGGGTGTCCTCCTCGGGCCTCATCTCGACACAGAGCCTCACCGACACGTTGACCGACACCACCGATCGCACTGCCTTCACCGGCAGCGGCACGCTGGACCTCGCGCTTTCCTCTTTTGGCACCGCCGACGTCGCCGTGCCCGGCAACTCCCTCTTCCAGCTCGGCGGATCGACCGGCGCCACCATCGAACTGAGCTACGTTTACCTTCCCGCCGGCACGGTACCGGACGGCGGCTCAACCGCCTTCAACGAGTTCGCAACCGACTACCTTCCCGTGGTCGGCACCGGCACCTCGCAATCCATCACCCCCGACGTCGCCTGCTTCGCGCGCGGTACACGCATCGCCACCGAACACCGAGACCGCCCCATCGAAACCCTCGCCATCGGTGATCCGGTTCTGCTGGCCGAGGGCGGCACCGCCCCCATCACCTGGATCGGCCGGCGCCGCGTCGATTGCCGCCGCCATCCCCAGCCACAAAAAGTCTGGCCCGTCCGTATCCGCGCCCACGCCTTCGGCCCCAACATCCCGACGCGCGACCTGTGGCTCTCCCCCGATCACGCCATCTACGCCGAGGGCGTGCTGGTCCCGATGAAATACCTCCTCAACGACCACTCCATCACGCAGGAGCGAACAAACCAGGTCGAATACTGGCACCTGGAACTACCCCGCCACGCCGCCATCCTGGCCGAGAACCTTCCCGCCGAAAGTTTCCTCGACACCGGCGCCAAAAGCGCCTTCGAGGCTGGCGGACGCACGCTCCAGCTCCATCCCGATTTCGCCATCCGGCTTTGGGAGGCCGAGGGCTTCGCCCCGCTGATGGTCAGTGGCCCGGAGGTGGAGCAGGTGCGGCGTCGGCTGGGAGAGGGGCTGGCTGGGAAGCGCGACACCCGCGCGGCTTCAACGCGGATCGCACCACGGCAAGCCAACCCAGAGTACGGTGATGCGGACGCCACGCCCATATGTGTCACAGTTCGCCAGATTGGCTGAACCCAGCCAGAGTATGCCGCTGATGAGTTGGGTAATGGTGGCTGCGCTGCCGTTTATACCCAGAAAACCTTGTAGTGCTGCCACTATCGTGGCGGTGGCAGCCCCGGAATTGAGTTGGCCCGAAATCTGGACCACCTCAACACGATCAAGCTCAATTATACCAGTCGGCCGAAAGGCCGACTGGTATGCGCGCGGGGATCGCCGCCCGATATCGCTCCGCCCATGCATGTCCACTCATGGTGAACTCCGATTGTGGCTTCGCCTGAGTGATGCGGCGATCCGAAAGTTCCATTATGGCCGTTATGGCCGTCTTTTGACGCCTGCCGGGCACGCGGAACTCTCCCACATTGGACCGGAACAGACAGAGTTTCAACCAAAGACGTTTCCATTCGGTTAACGCTCCGCGCCCGCCCGACGCCCTACGCCGCGTCCTCCCGCTTGTCCCGAACCTTCACATACGCCACCGCCGCATGCGCCTCGCAATACGGCTTTCCCGGCACCGACGCCGTATCGCAGAACCGGAAACTCCGCGTCCCCGGCTCGCCGATCGGCCAGCAGCACGTGATCACCCGGCCATAGCGCGGCGGCGGCACCGGCGCCAACCGCGGTGCGCTCGGCTGCGCTGCCGGCGCCCGCCCCACATGCGGCACCACCGCATCGCTCCGCCGCACGCTCTCCAATGGAGGCAGCGTCGGTCCCGGCGTCCGTCGCACCGTCGGCCGCCGAGGCCGAGGCTCACCCGTCCCCCGCCGGATCGGCGATGGACGCGACGGCAAATCCAGCCGGTGCGCCTTCCCCACCACCGCATTCTTCGACATGCCCAGCCGCCGCCCGATCTCAGCCGTCGAGAGACCCTCGCTCCAGAGCTCCCGCAGACGCATGATGATGTCGTCGGTCCACTCCATTTTGGGTTCCTCCCTCGACTGACCGCAAAATATGGTAGCCACCTCCTTCACCCCGATTCAACGGAACAAATCAGCACCGCCCCAAAAAGTTGTGGAAAACTCCAAACCGACCCCAACATCTAGCGGTCTCCTGCGGCATCATCCGCGACCAGCCGCCGCGCAATCGCGATCACCCGCCGCGCCTCGATCCACAGCCCGTACGCCTCGAGCCGCTCCGCCTCCGCCCATACCGCCTC
The DNA here is from genome assembly GCA_963731335.1 of uncultured Pseudomonadota bacterium. Lineage (GTDB taxonomy): Bacteria > Pseudomonadota > Alphaproteobacteria > Acetobacterales > Acetobacteraceae > CAVSUZ01. Next base: position 461,086 of record CAVSUZ010000013.1, read on the forward strand.
GCTCACATCCGTCCCCGCCACCGGCTCACCCGCCAGCCAGGCCGCCGCGAAGTCGATGATCGTGTAGTGAAACCGCACCCGCCCGGCCTCGTCGGGCCGGATACTGTCCACCACCGCCGCCAGATGCAGCGGCCCGACCTCCACCCCCGTCTCCTCCATCAGCTCCCGCCGCGCCGCCTGCTCCACCGTCTCGTTCAGCTCCTGCGCGCCCCCCGGCACCGTCCAGCTCCCCACGTTCGGCGGCTTGCCCCGCCGCACCAGCAGCACGCGCGTCCCCTTCAGCACCACCACCCCGATCCCCACGATCGGCCGGGGCGGATATTCCCGATCACTCATGCCCACGCCCCAACGTCATCGCGACCCCCCGCGCAGCGGGGCCGTGGCGATCCAGGCCCGCCGCACCCTTCGTCCGTGCGCTGCGCCCCGCGCAGCCACGCCCCACCGTCATCGCGAGGCCCGCCGCGCCCTTCGTCCGTGCGCTTGCCCCCCGCCTGGATCGCCCACCCCACACCGTCATCGCGAGGCCCGCGCAGCGGGCCGTGGCGATCCAGGCCAGCCGCACCCTTCGTCCGTGCGCTGCGCCCCGCGCAGCCACGCCCACACCGTCATCGCGAGGCCCGCGCAGCGGGCCGTGGCGATCCAGGCCCGCCGCACCTTCGTCCGTGCGCTGCGCCCCGCCTGGATCGCGCCGCCGCCCCACCGTCATCGCGAGGCCCGCGCAGCGGGCCGTGGCGATCCAGGCCAGCCGCACCCTTCGTCCGTGCGCTGCGCCCCGCGCACGCCGCGCCCCACCGTCATCGCGAGGCCCGCGCAGCGGGCCGTGGCGATCCAGGCCCGCCGCACCCTTCGTCCGTGCGCTGCGCCCCGCGCACCATCGCGACCGCCGCCCCACACCGTCATCGCGAGGCCCCGCGCAGCGGGCCGTGGCGATCCAGGCCAGCCGCACCTTCGTCCGTGCGCTGCGCCCCGCACAGCCCGCGCCCCACCGTCATCGCGAGGCCCCGCGCAGCGGGCCGTGGCGATCCAGGCCCGCCGCACCTTCGTCCGTGCGCTGCGCCCCGCGCACCGCGCGACGCCCCCACCGTCATCGCGAGGCCCGCGCAGCGGGCCGTGGCGATCCAGGCCAGCCGCACCTTCGTCCGTGCGCTGCGCCCCGCCGCGATCGCAACCGCCGCCCCACCGTCATCGCGAGGCCCGCGCAGCGGGCCGTGGCGATCCAGGCCCGCCGCACCCTTCGTCCGTGCGCTGCGCCCCGCACATCGCGACCGCCGCCCCAACGTCATCGCGAGGCCCCGCGCAGCGGGCCGTGGCGATCCAGGCCAGCCGCACCTTCGTCCGTGCGCTGCCCCCGCCATCGCGACCGCCGCCCCACCGTCATCGCGAGGCCCGCGCAGCGGGCCGTGGCGATCCAGGCCAGCCGCACCTTCGTCCGTGCGCTGCGCCCCGCGCACCATCGCGACCGCCGCCCCAACGTCATCGCGAGGCCCGCGCAGCGGGCCGTGGCGATCCAGGCCAGCCGCACCTTCGTCCGTGCGCTGCGCCCCGCACAGCCACGCCCCACCGTCATCGCGAGGCCCGCGCAGCGGGCCGTGGCGATCCAGGCCAGCCGCACCTTCGTCCGTGCGCTGCGCCCCGCGCAGCCGCGCCCCACCGTCATCGCGAGCCCCCGCGCAGCGGCGCACGACGCATCGACCACGCAGATACCCTCAGGGTGACGCGGTATCACTCCGTCGCCGCCCCCGGTTTATCCGGCGCCTTCTCCAGCTCCGACAGCGTCGGAACCAGCGCACTCTCCCGCCACGCACCAAGCTCGAACGTCCAGCCCTTCACCCGATCCTCCAGCGTCGCCGCCTCCGCCGCAGCCTTGCCCTCGCCCGTCACATCGAACCGCGCGAGCAGCAGCTTGTCCTCATGGAACAGCTCCACCGTCATCCGCATCCCGTCCGTCGTGCTGAACACGCTATGACCGATATCACCTGAAACCGGCGCCGCCCCCGGATGCACGTCATCCGCCGTGAGCTGCTCCAGCGCCGACGCCACCTCCCCCACCTTGTAATCATCCAATGCGCCGTGCTGCGCCGGCTCCGCCAGCGACAGCGTCCCGTTCTTCCCCTCCAGCACCAGCTTCGGCGCACCCGTGCGCTCCACATCCACCTGCGTGATCCGGGAGTGGTCGATGCTCATGATGTCCCGGTCGAGCCACAGCGCCGGGTCGGCATCGACCGACAGGCTGCCGTAGGCCAGCCAACTCTGCGCCTCCCCGGGCCGACGCACATAGATTTCATCCGGAACATTGCCCTGCGTCAGCACCCGCCGGTGCCCCACGATCAGCGACAGGATCGGCTTGCCGTCCGCGGCCACCACCCGCACCAGGTAGGATTCCGCCGTCTTCCCGTTCGGATTCTCCACCCCCAGCCGAGCGTAATTCGCCGGATCGGCGGTGCGCGGCTCCGCCAGCCGCAGTTCCGTCAGCCCGGTCAGCACGCCGCGCAGCTTCGACGTCTCCACCGGATACATGCCGCGATCCGCCAACCCCCAATGATCACCCGCCCGCCGGATCACCAGCGTCTGGCCGCGATGGGAGATATCCAGCTCCGCCGCACTCTGCAGCTTCGTCGCCAGGTCGGGGAACAGCAGCGTGCCGGCATTCACCGAGGCCGAACTCCGCCCGCTGCTGCCCCGGGCCGAAATACCAGCCGGCGCCACAAATAATGACACCCGCAACCAGCAGCGAAAGACCCGCCCGCGGGGTCATGCCCGCGCCGCCGCGCGCCGGTGCGCCCGCACCAGCCCAAGCACCAGCGCCAGCACCGTCAGCACCGCCGGGATCAGCAGGATGTTGAACACCATCAGCTCGGTCTTCAGCCGCGCGATGTCCCGGTTGAGGTCATACTGCACCGCGCGAAGCTTCGCCCGCGTGCTCAGGATGTCCTCGTTCGCCTGCCGGATCGCGCTCCGCTGCGCCGGCGTGATCACCGCCGAAGCCGCGGACCCCGAACCGCTCCCTTGCCTCAGGTCCTGCAGCTTCTTCTGCAAATCACCCAGATGCGCCTGCAACGACTGTTCGGTCCGCCGGAACCGCGCCTGCGCCTGCTCCTGCATCCGCTGCACCAGCGTGAACGGCCGCGCCGTCGTGCCCCGCGCGCGCAAGCCCAGCAGCGCGTCGCTCCCCGCCAGCGTATCCACCAAATTCGCCAGGAACGGACCGTTATCGGCGAACGGCACCGCCGCCTTCTGGCCGAAGAAATTCTGCTCCTGCACCCAGAAGCGATCGGCAATCAGATCGGTATCCGCGATCACCACGATCTGTGCGGGTCCCTTGGTCTGCGCCAGATACGGCAGCACCGGTTTGCCCTTCTCCGCCGGGGGCGGTCCGGAAAACGCCGAGTGCAGCTCGCCGCTGATCCGCGCCGCAATCACCCGCGCCCCGCCCGAGGGCTTGAACTGCGCCAAAATCGCCGCCGGATCAGGCGTCTTCACCTGCCCCACCGGAATCAGCCCGTCATTCCCCGTCGTCGTCAGCAGCGGCGTGAACGTGATGGACGCACCAGGCGCCTTGGAAATCGAACCCGGCGTCGCCACGCTCACCTGCTTGATGTCGGCCGTCGCCGGATCGTTGTGATTGATCCCATCCGAGATGCTGAACCACGCCGGATAATCCGTCACCCCGCCAGCCCGCGTCTGCACCTGCCACGCCCCGTCGTCATCCCCCACCACCTCGGACGGGTTGAACCGGATGCCCCAGGCGGCGAACAGCCGGTGCAGGTCGGAACTCGTATCAGCCGGCGGGCCGCCCTGCGGGTTCGGCGTCGCCGCCGCCGTGTCGCTCCACGGATCGACCAGCACCATCAGCTTGCCGCCGCGCATCACGAACTGGTCGATCGCGTATTGCGTCGCCTCCGACAGGTTGTGCGGGCCGATCAGCACCAGCACGCTGATCGCCGGATCGATGCTCGCCGCATCAATCGGCACCGTGCGCACGTCGTTGGTCTGCCGCAGCAGCGCCGAGGCCGCATACGGCTGCCCCATGCTGTTCGCCGGCAAGCCCTGCCGCAACGCCATCATCATCAGTTGCGGATTGCCGTCCACCGGCAAGGACGACATCAGCCCGATCACCGGCCGCGCCGGACTCGACAGCTCGAACACCAGCTTCGTCAGATCGTATTCCAGGAAGCGCTCGCGATCGCTCTGGAAGAACGGAATCGAGCGTTCGTCGTCCAGCAGGTTGCTGCCCGCCAGGCCGAAATACACTTTCTGGCCATCGGCGCTCAGCGGCACCCCCTGCAGCCCGTCAGCCATGGCACGGTCTTCGGTCTCGCTGAACGGCTCGGGGTCGTAGCGTCTCGATCCGCAGCATGCCGTGCGACGCCGCGGCATATTCGTTCAGCATCTCCCGCACGTGCTGCTCATACGCGGCATACGACGGCGCCGCCGCGCCCAGCGCCCGCGAATAGAACAGGCTCAGCGTGATCGGTTCCTTCAGCCCCGCGAGGATCTGCCGCGTGCCCGGCGACAGCGTGTAGATCCGCCCCTGCGTCAAATCGATCTGCGGCGCCGACAGCCGCGCATCGGCGAACATGTTCACCCCGGCAACAATCCCCAGTACGCCGAGCACCCCGACCAGCGCGCACCACAGACGCCCGCGCATCACGCCGCCTTCCGCCCTTCGATGATCACCGTGTTGAGGAACAGGAAGAACCCGATGAAGCTCGCGAAGAAGATCACGTCACGCAGGCTGATGATGCCGCGGGTGAAATCCTGGAACCGCGCGATCACCGCGATCCGCACCGCCACCGCGGCCGCCGCCGGCGCGTTGTGCCCCAGGAAGTCCGTCACCAGCGGATAGGATGCCGCGGCGAACACGAAGCACACCACCAGCGCCAGCACGAAGGCGATCACCTGGTTCTTGGTGATCGCCGAAGCCGTCGCGCCGATCGCCAGGAACGCCCCCGCCACCAGCAGCGCGCCGATATAGCCGGTCAGGATCGGTCCGTTATCCGGCCTGCCAAGCACATTGACCGTGATGACGATCGGGAACGTCAGCACAATCGCCACGGCGCAAAAAATCCACGCCGCCAGGAATTTCCCCAGCACCGCCGCGCCGTCGCGAATCGGCAGCGACAGCAGCAGCTCCACCGTGCCCAACCGCCGCTCCTCCGCCCACAGCCGCATGGTGATCGCCGGCACCAGCAGCACCAGCACCCACGGCAGGAAGGCAAAGAACGGCGCCAGATTCGCCTGGTTGCTTTCGAAGAACCCGCCGCCGTTGAAGGTCAGCGCGCCCTGCAGCACCAGGAACACCACGATGAACACGGTGGCGACCGGGCTGGTGAAATACGCCCCCAGCTCGCGCCGCGCCACCGTCAGCGTCGCCGACATCACGCCGCCTCCGGAATTCGCTGCCACGCCGCCCGAGCCGCCGACTGCGTCGTCAGCGTGCGGAACACGATCTCCAGCCGCCCGGACGGATCGCGCGACGCAAGACCGGCCGGCGTGTCGTCCGCGACGATGCGTCCCCCCGCGATGATCACCGCGCGCGTGCACACCGCCTCCACCTCCTCCAGGATGTGCGTGCTGATGATGATCGCCTTCTCCGGCGCCATGCGGCGGATCAGCTCGCGCACCTCGTGCTTCTGGTTGGGATCGAGGCCGTCGGTCGGCTCATCCAGCACCAGCGCCGGCGGATCATGCAGCAGCGCCTGCGCCAAACCCACACGGCGCTTGAACCCCTTTGACAGCGTCTCGATGATCTGCAGCCGCACCCCGCCCAGCTGCGTCAGCGCCATCGCGTCCTCCACCCGCGTCTCCTGCTCCGTGCCGCGATAGCCGCGCACCCGCGCAACGAAACGCAGAAAGCCGATCACGCTCATCTCGGGATAGGTCGGCGCGCCCTCCGGCAGAAAGCCGAGCGAACGCCGCGCGGCAATCGCATCGCTCTGCACGTCATGGCCCAGGATGCGCGCAGTGCCCGCGCTCGGCGGGAGGAAACCGGCCAGCATGCGCATCGTCGTCGATTTGCCGGCGCCGTTCGGACCGAGAAACCCGAGCACCTCGCCTTTGCCGATGGTCAACGAGATGCCGTCCACCGCGCGGAAGCGCCCGAAATCCCTGGTCAGGTGGTCGAGCTCGATTGAGTCATTCACGCCGGCGTGTCCCCAGTCCCCTGAGGCATACTGCGGTGTTCAAGTGAGATGCAAGCGTCGAGGCCTAAGCCAATGGGTTAAGCCGTATTAAGCTCGATTTGCCGACCACCCGAGAGATCGGTGATGCTCGGCACCGAACCGCGGCCCAGGGGGGCATGGGCCTGATCGGCCCAACTCGCACCGGGCGACACTCGATCACCTCGCCGCGTGCGCCGTCGAGCAGCACGGCCACACGGGTCGTCATCGCGAGGCCCGCGGAGCGGGCCACCCATGTGGGTGAGGGAAGCTCGCGCATGTCAGACTGCTCGTCTGCCGGTAGGCACGTGCGTGACTCGAGGAAACCAAGTTTGAGTCAAATGATGCGATTACTTCGATTGACCGCCGTTCGATGCGTGCGCCGTCGAGGAGCACGGCCACACGGGTCGTCATCGCGAGGCCCGCGAGCGGGCCGTGGCGATCCAGAGCGAACCGCACCAGCCCACCACGTTCTTGTCAGTTCAAAAAATCTGCTGGCGTCACCCATGTGGGTGATGTCGAAGGGACGCCCGAGGAAACATCCTGATTGCAGTTGCGGATTCAAGTGAAGTTCCAATGGTCGGCAAAGCCCCGGTCCCATTCGCAATGTTCGCGCCCTGCTCGCGCATGTCAGACTGCTCGTCTGCCGGTAAGGACGTGCGTATGCGAGAACTCGAGGAAACCAATTTGAAAATCAGATCGATGCGATTACATTCGATTGAACCGCCGTTCGATGCGTGCGCCGTGAGGAGCACGGCCACACGGGTCGTCATCGCGAGGCCCGCGGAGCGGGCCGTGGCGATCCAGAGCGAACCGCACCAGCCCACCACGTTCTTGTCAGTTCAAAAAATCTGCTGGCGTCACCCATGTGGGGGTGTTGCGGCTCTGAACTTGCCTTACCTGGCCCTGAGGAACGCCGGGGTTCGCATTGTGTTTGGAGACCGTCTTACGCCAGCGGGCCAGTTCGCTGGCTGACCGGTATGGGACGGGTCACAGTCGTGCTTACCCAAAGTTCCGGACAGACCCACCGCTACCTCCGTGGCTCTCCGTATCTCCTCCGTGCCCTTGTATCTCCAATTCGTGCCAGAAAGGCGGCGGGCCGGCATGATGGCTTTACGCCGGCCCTGGGGTGGAGAGCCCGTGTGCCCCTGGGACTGAGCAGTCCGTCACGGAGCAAGGCGCCTCCGCTCCATTCTTCGCAGCCCGAACAGTTGCAAGGCAGCCGGACGCAAGCATACTCATGCGTCGGGTGGAGCACGAGCGAGCGAAACGAAAAAGACAGTTGCTCTGTGCCCTCTGTGTTAACGCTTGCTTTGCCGCCGACCGCACAGACGGGAAGCGACGGCCCGCGCTGCACAGCCGATCCACTACCGCCGGAGCGCCGCCAGGCTGCGGTAGATCAGACCAACAAGCTGCCCCTGGCTGCGCGTATCGGTCTTCGCCAACACACGTTTGACCTGACACGCACGGTTTCAGGACTGACGCGCCGTGCATCGGCAATGTCCTCGATGCGCTCCCCGGCGGCCAGACGACCGCCACCTGTGCCTCCGTCGGCGACAGGCCGAATTGGCCGCTCAACACCTGCGGGACGGTGGCCGGAGCGTGCGAGGGATCAGAGACGAACACCAGTGCCAACCCACCAGGCATCCCCGACGCCTCTGTCCCGCGCCCCGGCGTCACCATCACGCCCAGCGAGCCGCTCCCATCGGTCTTCACCAGCCGGAACACGGGCGGCACGGCGGGTAACCTCCGGGCTGCTTCGGCAATCGCACCGGCCAGCGCGGCCGAGTCCTTGCTTAAGGTCGCGCCCAGACGCTTCGCCACGAGACGCAGCGGGCATTCCGGCCGGCGCAGCAAAGCCTCGGCTGCCAGATTGCATTCGATGATGCCGTGCCGAGTCCGGCATCGTAGATCTGCCCGATCAGACCAGCGTGGCGCTGCCGGATGTAATAGCCGGTTCGGTCGCCTTTGGCGTCGCCGACGCTGAGGGGTGGGACACAGGGCTGTTTAGTGTGGACGTGCTCACGCCTGGAGCGAGCTATACGTCAGAGAGTGGAACAATTTATCCGGCCTCCATCGAAGACGATACCGTCGGCGTGCCGGAACCGGAGTCGCGTGCGGTGCTGGGGACCGGTCTGGTTGCCCTCGGGCTGTGCTTTGCTCGCTCAAAAGCATCGCGCGCGGGTCATTTTTTCAAGCGCCGCGTTTGTTAGTCTCCGTTCCCTGCAACACGTAGCCATGGGTCGAGGATCGCCGGCAGCTTGGCGGGGCGAAACGTATCATCAACCGTGAGGGCCCCACGCGCGCTCGATCGGCCCGGATGACCGGGTGGCCAAGGGATGGCGGGCGACAGAACGTGATGGCTCGGCGACGCGGCGTTGGACAAATGGCACGACAGCGATCATCCCGTGCGCGGCGCCGATCGGGCCGTAGAAATCGTTGTAGATCTTACTGCACTCGATCTCAGCAGACGGCATCATGATCATTCTCCCTCCGTGGCTCTCCGTGTCCCCTCCGTGCCCTCCGTGTGAACCCCTTGCTTTACCCCCGACCCCACAGACCCAACCCGACGAGCCGCACCATCAACGTCCCCGCAACTCCGCCCGGTCCCGTCGCCCGTACCACCGCACCACCCCCGAAACCACCCACGGCGCCGCCGCATGGAACGGCAGCCGCCGCAGCCCGGTCACCGGAAACACCGTCTCCCCCGCCCCGCCGATCAGCCGCGCCAAATCCCGCCCCATCATCGTCGCCGCGGCGATCCCCCGCCCGCTATACCCCAGCGCCGCGAACACGCCGTCCGCCAACCGGAGCAGCCGAGGATACTGATCCGCCGTGATCGCGATCCAGCCGCTCCACGCCTCCTCCCACGCCAGCTCCCCCAGAAACGGATAGAGCGCCCGCACCCGCGCCGCGATCCGTCGCGCGATACGGCCCCGCCTCACCCCCGAACAGCGGCCCATCGCCGCTCGCATGCAGCCGCCCATCCGCCAGCACCCGAATGCCCGAGAACAACCGCCGCGTATCCGTCAGCGACTGCCCGCCCGGCAGCATCAGTCCGCGCACATTGTCGCCCAGCACGCCGCTGACCATCGCATGGCCCCGCACCGGCACGATGCTCTGCCGCAGCCCCGGCCACAGCCCGTCCGTATACGCATTCGTCGCGATCACCACCGCCGCCGCCCGCACCGACCCGCCATCACACCGAACCACGCCAGCGTCCCGGCGATCGATCGCCCGCACCGGACTCCCCGTGCAAATCCTCACCCCCGCCTGCACCGCCGCGCGCGCCAACCCGCTCGCATACGCGAACGGATTGATATGCCCGCCCCGCTCATCCAGCAGAGCCGCCCGATAGTAGCCGACGACCCGACCGCCGCCTCGCACGCCGCGCCCTCCAGCATCCGCACCGGCGCCCCTCGCGCCTGCCAAAATGCCGCCCGCCGTTCCAGCCCGGCCACCGCGCCGTCCGCGTGCGCCCCGAACAGCAAGCCCGTCCGCACCGCGTTGCACGCGATCCCGAGCCGCTCGATCAGCCCGAACACCACGTCCGGCCCGCGCCCCACCGCATCGACGATGCGCGCGCCCATCCTCCGGCCCGTAATGCGCCAGCACCGCCGCATCATCGTGCTTCAGATACGGCACCACCTGCCCGAACGCCCGGCCCGAGGCGCCCCACGCCACGTCCTTCGCCTCCAGCACCACCACCGAGGCCCCCGCCTCCGCCAGGTGCAGCGCCGCCGAAAGCCCGGTGAACCCCGCCCCGATCACCGCCACGTCCGCCCGGCGATCCGCGGCCAACCGCCCCTCACCCTCCACCTCCGCCACCCCGGCCGTATAAGCCCGGGGCGGAGGCGCGCGATCATCTCCCGGCCGGTGCCTCATTCGATCACCACCAGCTCCCGCGGCCGAGCCGACAGCAGCTCCGCCCCGCTCTCCGTGATCAGCACATTATCAATCAACCGCACGCCGAGCCGCTCGTCATGGACGAACAAGTTCGGTTCAACCGAAACCACCATCCCCGCGCGCAGCGTATAACCGTTGCCGCCGAACATGTTCACCGGCTCGCCCCAGGACGGAGGAAACCCCGCCGCCATCCCATACCCGCTGGTGTGCTGACGATATTGATCCAGCCCCGCCTCGACGAACACCGCCTTCGCCGCCTCGTGCGGCACCGTCGCCGGCACCCCGTCGCGCATCGCCGCCACCGTCGCATCGAACGCCCGCCGCACCACGTCGTGCAAGCCGCGCAGCCGCGCGCTCGGCTCGCCCAGACACCACACCCGCCCGGTCGTCGAGGTATAGCGACGCACCGCCGCCGCCACCTCCACATGCCCCGGATCGCCCGCCGCATCCGCCGCGTCGTCGGCGCGCCCAGCACCGTGCTGCACCGCTCGCCCGTCACCAAATTCATCGTGCTCGCCGGCAATCCGCTCCCCTGCGACAGCAGCGTCTCGAACGCCGCCGCCGCCAGCTCCAGCTCCGTCCGCCCCTCCGCCACCCGCCCCAGCAGCGCCCCCAGCGCCGCATCCGCGATCCGCGCCGCCTCCCGCACGTACGTCCAGCTCGCGCGGCGACTTCACCAGCTTCAGATCCAGCACCAGCGTGTTGCGCTCCGCCGGCGCCTCACCGAACATCGCCTTGATGCGCAGATAATGGTGCGGGTGCAGGTACCAGGACGGCACCTCCATCCCACCGCGCCCCGACACACCCAGGTCCCGCAAAAACCGGGCGAACCCCTCCATCGGGTCCTCCGGCTCGCGCCCGTTCCAGCCGCGCACCTCATCGACCAGCGTGTCGTCTTCCAGCTCGTTGCGATCGGTCTCCCGCGCGAACATCACCAACCGCCCCGCCCGAGCCGACATCGGCAGACACTGAAACGACGTATAGCCCTTGGTATCCGACCCGATCAGCCAGTGCAGCGACACCGGATTGATCACCAGGAACCAATCGAGCCCCGCCGCCTCGATCTCCTTCCGCGTCCTCTCCTGCCTCTCCCGAAACTCCTGCTCCGCAAAATCATGCTTGGACATCCTAACGAACCTCCCCGGAACGCCGGCGTGCCGCCGCACTTCGCTCTCCACTTCGGCCCACACCCGCGCCTTCAGCGCCGCGATACTCGGGCGATAACTGCACCGGAATCCCCCGCGGCACCGGCAGATGATTCGGCAATCACCGCCTTCACCCGCCCCGGCCGAGCCGACAGCACGATGATCCGGTCCGCCAGGATCAGCGCCTCGTCCAGGCTGTGCGTGATGAACAGGATGCTCTTGCCGCTCGCCGCGTGAATCCGCAGCAGCTCCTCCTGCATCACCTGCCGTGTCATCGCATCCAGCGCTGCGAACGGCTCGTCCATCAGCAGCACCTCCGGGTCCGCCGCCAGACACCGAGCCAGCGTGACCCGCTGCTGCATCCCGCCCGACAACTCCGCCGGATAGTGCTCCTCGAATCCCGTCAGCTTCACCATGCCGATGAAGTGCTCCACCCGCCGCCGCCGCTCCGCCGCGGGCACGCCGCGCATGCGCGGCCCGAACGCCACGTTCCCCCGCACCGTCTTCCACGGAAATAACGCGTAGGACTGGAACACCACCCCGCACCGCGGCTCGATGCCGCTGATCGGCCGCCCCCGCAGCAGCAACTCCCCCTCATCCGGCGCCAGGAATCCCGCGAACATGTTCAGGATGGTGGACTTCCCGCAGCCCGAAGCCCCGAGCAGACAAACCAGCTCCCCGTCCTCCACCTCCAGCGACAAATCCTCCACCGCCACCACCGCCGGCCCGCGTCCCGCGGCGAACCGCTTCGTCACGCTGCGAGCGGCCAGGATCGGCGCAGCGCGGGTCATGCTGCCCGCCGTGTCATTGCGAGGAACGCGAAGCGCGACGAAGCAATCTGGATCAACGGGCGCACGAGAGATCGCGCGGCCTCAACGCCGGTGCCGCTCCCACGGCAGCAGCGCCGCTCGATCCGCCGCGCGGCAAAATCCGCAATCAGCACGGTGATCGAGATGCACACCATCCCCACCAGCACCAGCGCGAGATTCCCCCAGTCCTTCGCCTGCCAGATCAGCGCGCCCAACCCATCCTGCGCCGCCACCATCTCCGCCGACAGCACGCACGACCAGGAAATCGCCAGCGTGATCTTCAACCCGGTGATGATGCCCGGCAGCGCCCCCGGCAGAATCACCTCCCGCATCACCGCGATATCCGACGCCCCCAGATTCCGCGCCGCCCGGATCAGCAGCGGATCGACCCGCCGTGTGCTTTCATACGTCGCGATCAGCACATAGATCCACGACCCGAGGAAAACGATCGCCACCTTCTGCGACTCCCCGATCCCCAGCCACAGGATCGTCAGCGGAATCCAGGTGATCGACGGCAGCGGACGCAGCAGCGACACGAACGGATCCATCACCGCCTTCGCCGGCCACCACACCCCCATCACCACGCCCATCGGGATCGCCACCGCCCCCGCCAGCGTGAAGCCGGCGAACACCCTTTCCGACGAAACCAGCACGTCCTTCAGCAGCTCGCCGCTCGCCGCCAGCTTCGCCGCCGAGCGCCACACCGTCTGCGGCGACGGCAAAAACACCGCTGAGACGAACCCGTACCGCGTCGCCGCGTACCATCCCCACAAAAACACCCCGACCGCCACCGCGCCGATCATCACCGACGCCCGCTCCGTGGCCCTCTGCCTCTTCTCCGTGGCCCTCTGTGTCGGCCTTTCCCGCCGCAGGTACCCACAAACGGGATACCTCCCGCCCTCACGGCGCCGGCACGAAACTCGTGTTCTCCCACTTCTTCACATCGGGCGTCTCCGGGATCTTTCCCGCATCGCTCAGCACATTCGCCAGGTACTGCATCTGCTCGGTCTGCACCTCCATGTGCGCCGGCCAGCCCTGCGACCCGAAATACTTGAACGTCCGCATCGCCGTCAGAACCTCCTGCGGCGACTTGTGGAACCAGTGCGCCACCGTCTCCGCCGTGTCCTGCGGATTGGCGATGGTATAATCCGCACCCTTCAACAACGCCCCCGCCAGCGCCTTCGCCGCATCCGGATGCTGCTGCACGAAGCTGCGGGCGACGATCACGATGTCCGGCGACGCCATCGTGTGAAACTTCTGCCCGATCGGCGTGTCGCTATCCAACCCCAGCAGCTTGCCGCCCGGCACCGCCTCCTTCAGCCCGTTCAGCAGCGGCTGCCACACGCACGCCGCATCCACATCCCCCTTGGTCAGCGCCGGCGCCATCTGGTCCGGCGGCAGATTGACGAACTGCACGTCCTTCTCCGTCATCCCCGCGTTCTGCAGCAGCCCGTCCATGGTGATCTGCGCCGAGGTGTTCGCCGCCACCTTGTGCCCCTTCAACGCCTGGAACGACGTAACCCCGGCCGCGCCCAGCACCCCTCATTGCCCGGCGAGTCATCGATATTGGCGAAATACCAGAAGCTCGTATCGCCCCGCGCCATGTTGGCGATCACCGCGATCCGCCCGAGATTGCTGAACGCCACCGATCCCGCCGCCACCGCCGCCATGCGGTCCGAAGACGCGATGATCGGCCGCAACGTCACGTCCAGCCCGGCATCCTTGAAAAAACCCTTGTCGATCGCAACCATGATGGGAATCTGCCCCCACCACGTGGTGGACCCGGCAACGTCCGCCTTCACCAGCCCCTCGGCCCGCGCCGCCGGACTAGCAGCCCCGCCACCCCCGATAACACCATCATCACCGAAGCGCGCGTTTCATTCTCCCCTCCCCCGTTTTATTCCGCCGCTGCCCGAGCATCACTGAAGCGCGGGATCACCTTCTCCCCGATCAGCTCGATCGAGTTCATCACCTGGTCATGCGTCGTGCGCCCAGCCTGCAACACGAAGATCATTTGATCCACCCCGGCGGCCGCCCACTTCTCCACGATGCGCGAGACCGTGTCCGCATCGCCGCCGATCGCCATGCCGTCTTCCAGCAGTTCATCATTCGTCCGGCTGCGGAACTTCGCCACCACCGCATCCAGCCCGCCCGCCGTGCCGAACCGCACGCGATTCAGGATCGCATCGTTATCCCCGTTGTACCAGCGCGCCGCCGCGCATGCGATATCGCGCCCGCCCGGTCGTCCTGGTGCACGCAGGCCAGCGCAAACACCCCGACATGCTCGTTCGGCGCCGCGCCGATGAAGCCCGACCGGTCGCCCCGTATCACCTCCCGATACCGCGCAATCGCCGACCGCGTCTCGGCAATCGAGTTCCGCGTCACCCCGATCACCCCCACCCCCGCGCGCGCCGCATGCTCATACGTCTCCAAATTGGACGCCGCGATCCACAGCGGCGGGTGCGGCGTCTGCACCGGCTTCGGCACCACGTAGCGCTCCGGCAGGTCGTAATAGGTTCCCCTTGAAACCGCCGAACTTCTCCTCGGCGAACATCCGCAGCACCGCCTGCGTCGCCTCCGACGCCTGGTCCCGCGAGAAACGGCATCCACCCCGAACGCCTCCACCATGTAGTTGGTGGAACCGCGCCCCATGCCGAAATCCACCCGCCCCTCGCTCAGCACATCCAAGGTCGCGACCTTCTCCGCGACGATGAACGGGTTGTGCACCGTCATCAGCATGACCGCGAAACCCAAGCCGGATCCGACTGGTGCGCTCGGCCACCGCGGCCAACAGAATGTCCGGGCACGGGCTGTGCCCGATCTCGTAGAAAAAGTGCTGCTCGGTGGTCCAGAAATAGCTGAACCCCGCATCCTCCGCCGCAACCGCCTGAGCCACCGCATTCCGATAGGCCTGCACCTCGGCCCCCCGCCCCACGGCCGCGGCATCTGAATCTGTGTCATCAAGCCAAACTTCACCGCGCGCACTCCTTCAGCCGCGGCAACTCTGGCCTTCCCCCGGCCCCACGTCCAAGGCATAACGGCTATAACTGACATTACTGAATGTCATCGCGAGGCCTGCGTAGCGGGCCGTGGCGATCCAGGCCAACCGCACCTACAGCCGGACCAAGCCATCATGGACACCCGCACCCTCCGCTACTTCCAAACCGTCGCCGAGTTCGGCGGCTACAGCCGCGCCGCCGAGTTCCTCCGCCTCACCCAGCCCGCCCTCAGCCGCCAGATCAAATCGCTTGAAACCGAACTCGGCACCACGCTGTTCCACCGCCACGGCCACGGCATCACCCTCACCGACCCCGGCCGCACCCTGCTCGCCCGCGCCCGCGCCATCCTGCGAACCCTGGATCAAACCCGCGAAGAGATCCGCGCCGGCGCCGGCGAAATCAGCGGCACCGTCAACCTCGCCGTGCCGCCCGCCGCCGGCACCTGGCTCATCCCGCCGCTGATGAAACGCCTCGCCGCCACCTGCCCGAACGTTTCAGTCAAAATCGTCGGTGGTTACAGCGGCTACATCCACGAATGGCTGGTGCGCGGCGCCGTGGACCTCGCCTGCTGGCACGATCCACTCCCGCAAAAAGGCTTCGCCGTCACGCCCCTGGTCCGCGAACCCGTCTTCGTCGTCGGCCGCACCGGCCACTTCCCCCGCCCCGGCGCCGTCAAGGTCAGCGACCTGCCCCGCCTGCCCGCTCATCCTCCCCAGCCGCCCCAACGCCTCCCGCCGCCTGCTCGATTCCTGGATGGCGCAGCGCCGCCTCACCCTCAATCTCCGCATGGAGGTGGACGACCCCTCCATCATCCGCGCCCTGCTCCACGCCGGCGAGGGCTTCAGCATCCTCACCCGCGGCTCCGTCGAAACCGAGTTGCGCCACAACGAACTCGAAGCCCGCCCGCTCCGCCCCGCCGCAAGCTGGCAGCTCGCCCTCGTCGTGCCGGTGCACGGCGCCAGGCCCCCGGCGGTGAACGCCGTCGCAGACGCAATCGTTGCCGTCGCAACTGAATACGCGCCCGCGTCATTGCGAGGCCCGCGTAGCGGGCCGCGGCAATCCAGAGCCTGCCCCGAGCGAAGGCCGGAGCGAAAGCCGCGCCGCACTACCCTCCCCCCCAAACACCTCCCCCCACGCCGCCCGCAACGCCGCATCCGCCTCATCCATGCGAACCCGCCGCCCCAGCGCCGCCAGGCTCGTCACCCCATGCTCCGCAATCCCGCACGGCACGATGCCGCCGAAATGCCCCAGCTCCGGCGCCACGTTCAGCGCCACGCCGTGCCAGCTCACCCATCGGCTGATCCGCACCCCGATCGCCGCGATCTTGCACTCGCCGGCCCCGGTCCGTTTCCACCCAGATCCCCGTCGCCCCGCCCGCCGCTCCCCGCGCACACCCAGCCGCCCAGCGCCGCGATCAGCCATCCCTCCAGCCCGTGCACGTAACCCGCACATCGCACGCCGGCACGCGGCCGTGCGCCCGCGACAGATCCAGCATCACATACGCCACCCGCTGCCCCGGCCCGTGATAGGTCCACTGCCCGCCGCGCCCGGCCCGGAACACCGGAAACCGCCCCGGCTCGACCAGATCGGCCGGGCGCGCCGACGTCCCCGCGGTGTACAGCGGCGGATGCTCCACCAGCCACACCTGTTCCGCGGCCGTTCCGGCCCGGATCGCCGCCACCCGAGCCTCCATCGCCCCCAGCGCCTCGGGATACGCCGTCACCCCGGACTGGTGACCCACTCCGCCCCGATGATCGAACCCCCAGCGATTGAACCAGCCTCAGCCATTGGCTATACCCCGCGCCTTCCTCCCCGTGCGGTCGTGGCGGAATGGTAGACGCGCAAGCTTGAGGTGCTTGTGGGGGAAACCCCGTGGAAGTTCGAGTTTTCTCGACCGCATAATGTGAGCAATCTCGACCGATTGCGCGCTTGATCGCTCGTGCGCCGCCATGATCCATTACCCCTGGAAGTTAATAACACTAACCCCATATCCGCCCCCATGGCACTCCTCCTCGCAACCTCCGACATCGCCTTCTCCCTCCCCGCCGACGCCTACTACGCCATGCTCAAAGTGCTCGGCGAAACGCTCCCCCCGCCGCCCCAGGACCCCGAGGATCGCAAGCGGCGCGACCACGCCATCATCGCCCAGCTCTCCGCCTTTCGCCCCGTCGATGCCGCCGAGGCCATCTTCGCCGCCCAGGTCGTCGGCACCAACCAGCAGTGGCTCGACTGCCTCCGCCTGGTGCAGATCCATCTCGCCGCCGGCGACCATGCCGAGGTCCACCGGTGCCGCGCCCACGCCGCCACCAGCCTGCGCGGCTCTCACGCCTCCCAACGCACCCTTCTCGCCACCCAGGCCGCCCGCCAGAAGCTCCACGCCAACCCCGAAACCGCCGAGCGCGCCGAGCGCGTCGAGCACATCACGACCCACATGCTCCTCGACGCCCTCGCCGAGATCAACGCCCGCCCCGAGCCTCCCCCGCCGTCATTGCCCCCGCCGTCATTGCCCCCGCCGTCATGTATGGACGGCCCCCTGTGGGCAAGAGCAGATCGACAGAACGGCGCCGCGGTCTGGAGCGGTCATGTATTCGGCCTGTTGGTGCGGCCTGATGCTGACCGCTGGCCACGATGGGTAACGCGGATCGGGTTCCAAGCATTGCGGCGCGCTGAGCGGCGCGATGACAGAACGGAGTGTCCCGACCCAGATCCTGACCTTTGTGCCGTCGCTGCTGTTTGCTCCTTGCCGGGTCACCGGCCAGGGGAAACGATCGGTGCCGCTCCTCTGACCAGAAAGGGATGTTTCTTGGTTCGGCTGAACGCGCCGTTTCTTCGTCCCGGCCTGCACTCCCATCGGGCACCGGGCGCAGCCGCGGTCAATGATCGCCGCAGGCGACCGGCGCAGCCGGTGCGCAGCATCATTGACGGCGGCGAGCCTGGTGCCAGGCTGGGCCAGGTCGGGCTGCATCAGCTCAGGCCGCGACCCGTGCCGCAGAGCGATAGGCCTCGCCGGAGGTCAATACCGCCCAGGCGATCCGCGCGGTTTTCGCCGCCTGTGCGATCACCGCAACCTTCACCGGCCGGCGCGCCAGAATCCCGCGCTGCCACTCCGTGGCGCGATCACCGTGCGTGCGCACATGCCGCATGACCGTGCTCGCCCCCAAGGCAAACAGCGTGCGCAACCGCGTCTCGCCCTGCCGGCTGATCCTGCCGCCGCGCGACTTCCCGGCCGTGGCATGCTCGCGCCGGGTCAATCCGCACCATGCAGCGAAATCCCGCGCACAGCGGAACTGACGCCCATCCCCGATCGCCGTGACCACCGCGTGCGCGGTGATCGGTCCAACCCCCGGGATCGTCATCAGCCGCCGCATCACCGGATTGGTGCGCACGACCGCCTCGATCCGCGCTTGCAGCACGGTGATGGAAGCCGACAGCGCCTCGATGTGTCGTGCCATCAGAGACAACGCCTCGCGCAGCGCCTCGGGGATCTCCGCCGCCTCATCAGCCAGCACCGCCAGCAGCGTGGCAAAGCCACGCTCGCCGGGGCGCGCGACGATGCCGACCTCCGCCAGCAGGCTGCGAACGCTGTTCATCAGTTGCGTGCGCTGGCGGGTCAGCAGATCGAGCGAGCGTTCCAGCCCGCGCGCGGCCTGCTGCGCCACGGTCTTGATTGTCACGAACCGCATGTTGGCGCGGCTCACCGCCTCGCAGATCGCCTCGGCATCGCGGGCGTCGGTCTTGTTGCGCCGGACATAAGGCTTCACATAGGCGGCGGGGATCAGCCGCACCTCATGTCCCAACGCGGCGATGATGCGAGCCCAGTGGTGCGCCGAGCCGCAGGCTTCCATGCCGACGACACATTTGGGGAATTTGGCGAAGAACGGCTCGACCTCCGCACGACGCAGCTTGCGGCTCAGGAGCGTTCTGCCGGTGTGGTCAGCCACATGCACGTGGAACACGGATTTGGCGATATCCAGGCCGATTGTGGTAGCTTCCATACGGACGGTCTCCTTTGCTGGGTGTTTGGACATCCCACTTTGGCACATCGATGCCGTCGGGGGGCCGTCCACCCAGCATTGCGAGGAGGGCGCGAAGCGCCCGACGCGGCAATCCAGGCCAACCGCACCGACCCCGCCACCGACCCCCGCCGTCATTGCCCGCATCGCCATTGCCCGCATCGTCATTGCGAGGAGGGCGCGAAGCGCCCGACGCGGCAATCCAGGCCAACCGCACCGACCCCGCCCCCGTCTCAAAAATCACCCGCACGTCTCGCACCAAAAAAATTGAGACTCCCCCGATACACTCCGACATCCCCCCGGAAAGCCCCGCCCGCCAGGCCATTCTCGACGCCTTCTTCCGCGACCCCAGGCCCTTCGATCCCCGCCGCCCCAGCCCCTTCCCCCCGTTCAAGCGCGGCTGCAACGGCACCGCCCCGCAATCCCCCGTCAACCCCGCCCCGCCGCCCGACCCCGAAGACGAAGACGACAACGGCAACGACACGATGCACTAACCCGCCCGCACGCCCGGCTGACCCGATTCCCGGCGCCGCGCTCACATCCCTTCAACCGTAAGAACGATGACCCCATCCGATGTTCCTCTCGTGATCTCTCCACACGGAAGGAGCTTCCCGATGACGAAACAATATCTCCTCGGCACGGTCCTGGCCGCCGCAATCATGGCCGCGCCCGGCATCGCCGCCGCACAAAACAACCCCGGCAACCCGAACTGGAACAACACGGCACCAGGGCTGAACAACAAACCGGCAACAACGGCACGGCAATCGCGTGGCCTACGGCAATGTCGGCCGGGCGGCTATGCCGGCACCGCCATGCCGCTGCCCGACAATAACAACAACGATAACAATAACAACAACGCCGACAACCAGCGCCCGTCGCAGCGCAACCCGCTGCTCGCCGACAACGGCGATGTGCGCGCCAGCAAGTTCATCGGCACGACCGTCCACAACAACCGTGACCAGAACATCGGCTCGGTCGGACGATATCCTGATCGGCCGCAACGGCGTGTGGGCGGTCGTCTCCACCAACAACAAGAAAGTCGCCGTGCCATTCCAGGATTTCGTCGTCGGCGATTTCAATATCCGCGGCGATGACAAGCTGGTCCTGCCCAACGCCACCCAGGCCCAGCTCAACACCCTGCCGGTCTTCCACTACGATGCCACCAACTACGCAACAACAGCAACAACACAACGGCGGCTGGTTCAGCAACAACAATAACAACAACAGCAATGTAACGGCTGGAATAACAACAACAGCCGCAATAACCCCGGCCTGTTTGGGAATGGCAACATCCGTAACAATAACAACGGCTGAATGTAAGGACCGGCGGGAACCCGAACGGCCGGCGCAGGTTGGTGGGCGGCTGCGCGGAAAACATCCGGCGCAGGGTGTGGCGGCTGCGCGCAAAACAAGAGAAACCGGCGGGCCAGTCCCGCCGGTTTTGTTCGCCGCTCCGGCCCCTGATAGGCCCGGCCCACCCCTCAGGAGTTGGAACCCGGATGGCCCCCGGATGCCTGAAATCTGGAACCGCTACGGCCCCACCGCCGCTCGGCCACCCGGCCGAGCGCGCCCGCTCAGCGGCCCTGTGATCGACATGCACGCCCACGTGCTGATCCCGCCGGCCGCCGACCTGGTCCGCCCGCACCTCGCCGCCGATCCGCGCGCCGCCTCCTTCGCCGAGGACACCCGCAGCCTCACCCGCCGCCAGGACCAGGATCGCCGGCCCCATCTCACCGATCTCGATCAGCGCCTCGCCGACATGGACACCATGGGGATCGACATCCAGCTCGTCTCCCCCGCGCCGCCGCAATGCGGCTACGCCGTCACGCCGGACCTCGCGATCCGCGCCACGCAGATGGTGAACGACGGCATCGCCGCCTTCATCGCCCGAAAGCCCGACCGCCTCGCCCCGCTCGGCACCGTGCCGCTCCAGGCCGGCGGCGCCGCGGCCGCCGAGGAACTCGACCGCTGCATCCGCCAGCTCGGCTTCAAGGGCGTGCAGATCCTGACCCATGTCGGCGAACAGGAGATTTCCGACCCCGACTTCGAACCGTTCTGGGCCACCGCCGAGGCGCTGAACACCACCGTCCTGATCCACCCCGCCGGCTTCACCGAGGCGCGCCGTTTCGGCCGTTACTACTTCAACAACGTCATCGGCAATCCGTTCGATACCACCCTGGCGCTGCACTACCTGATCTTCGACGGCGTGCTGCACCGCCATCCGAACCTCAAGCTGGTGGCCGCGCACGGCGGCGGCTATCTCCCCGCCTACTCCGGCCGCATCGATCACGCCTGGGGCGCCCGCAGCGACAGCCACGGCACGCTGCCCGACCCGCCCAGCACCTACCTCAAGCGCATCTACGTCGATGCCATCGTCTTCACGCCCCACCAGCTCGAGGCGCTCGTCGCACTGCTCGGCCCGGATCACGTCATGCTCGGCACCGACTACCCGTACGACATGGGCGAATACGACCCTCTGGCGCACCTGGCCTCAACGCCCACCCTCGACCCCGTCGCCACCAACATGATCGCCGGAGGCAACGCACGCATGGTGTTCGGATAGGCCGGAAGGGTGGAAAGTCGCCGTCATCGGCGCCGGCCTGATCGGCCGAGCCTGGTCCATCGTCTTCGCCCGCGCCGGCTTCACCGTCGGCCTGTGGGACGTCGCGCCCGCGCAAACCCAGGCCGCGCTCGACTTCATCCGCGACCGCCTCCCCGAACTCCGCACGGCCCGCCTGCTCCCGCAAGAACCCGCTGCCGTGCTCGCCCGCATCACACCGGCCGAGACGCTGGAACAGGCGCTGGATGGTGCCGAATACGTCCAGGAGAACGGACCGGAACGCGTCAAGGACAAGCAGGACCTGTTCGCCCGGCTCGACGCGCTCGCGCCCGGACAGACGGTGCTCGCCAGCTCCACCAGCGGCATCCCCGCCAGTTCGTTCACCGAGAACCTGCCCGGCCGCGCCCGCTGCCTCGTCGTGCATCCCGTCAATCCGCCCTATCTCGTGCCGCTGGTGGAACTCTGCCCCGCACCCTGGACCGATCCCGCCGTGGTCCAGCGCACGCGCGACCTGATGCTCCGCGCCGGCCAGGCCCCCGTCACCGTCAACAAGGAAGTCGCCGGTTTCGCCCTCAACCGCCTCCAAGGCGCACTGCTCGCCGAGGCCGTGCGTCTGGTCGATGACGGCGTGATCTCGCCCGCCGACCTCGATATCACCGTCAAACACGGCCTCGGTCTGCGCTGGGCCTTCATGGGACCGTTCGAAACCATCGACCTCAATGCACCCGGCGGCGTCCCGGACTACTGCGCCCGCTACAGCGGCCTCTACGCAACCATGCAGCGGGAGATGAAGCCCCGCCGCTGGACCAAGGCGCTGGTCGAGAAACTACCGCCGCACGCCGCGCCGAACTGCCGGCCAACATGATTGCCATTCGTCAGGAATGGCGTGACCGGCGGCTGATGGCTCTGCTGTCCCACAAGGCCTCGCAGCCGGACTAGCCCGCTGCTACCATCGAACGGAACCCAACAGGAAGCAGGGAGAGGACATGGCGAACAGGATCGGCCGACGCGGCCTCGCGGCTGGCGCGGCACTGCTGCCTGCGGGCTTCATCACCGCAGCGCAGGCGCAAACCCCCAACGAAGGAACCCTGGCGCGCATCCAGCGCACCAAGACCATCCGCGTCGCCGCCCTCAGCGGGCAGATGCCCTACTTCAGCAAGGACATCACCACCGGCCAATGGCAGGGCGCCTGCGTCGAGATGACCAACAGCATCGCCAAGGTGCTGGACGCCAAGGTGGAGTGGGTCGAGGCCACCTACGGCACCTCGGTCCTCGATCTGCAAACCAACAAGGTGGACCTCGGCTTCGCGCTGAACCCCACGCCGGAACGCGCGCTGTCGATCGGCTTCACCCATCCGATGCTGATCCATCCCTTCGGCTGCGTCAGCAAGACGCTGTCACCCAAGACCTGGGACGATCTGAACAAGCCCAACATCCGCATCGGCTACGACATCGGCTCGTTGCACGAGACACTGGCCAAGCGCTTCTGCCCCAACGCGCAGAACATGGGCTTCCCCAACACCGACCAGGCCATCCTCGCGCTGCAAACCGGACGCATCGATACCGTGATCCTCGCCGCCATGCTTGGCCTCTCGGCGCTCGGCAAGAACCCCTCTATCGGCACCTACTATCTCCTCGAGGATCCGCTCGTCGCGCTGCCCTCCTGCCTCGGCATCCAGGAGGAGTACTCGTCCTTCGCCACCGTCATCAACGCCTGGCTCGACATGAACCGAGGCACCGGCCAGTTCCGCGAATGGCTGATCAGCAACCTGGTGAAGATGGGCGTAAAGCGCGAGCAGATCCCGGCCAGCCTGACGTTCTGACACTTGCAACCACTTGACTATCGCGCCGGCCCGGCACGGGATGACTACCATTGGAACTTCTCATTCCTCGGACAGTATCTGCCGCTGCTGTGGCGCGGCACCCTGGTGACGCTCGCCTTCACCGTCGGTACGGTGTTCCTCGGCCTGGTCGTCGGCCTGCTCATCGGCATGGGCCGGCTCACCCGGTTCAAGCTGCTGAACTGGCCGCTGATCGGCCTGACCGAAGCGTTCCGCTGCACCCCGCTGCTGGTGCAGATCATCTGGGTGTATTATGCGCTGCCGGCGCTGCTGAACGTCCAGATCCCCGCCACCGCGGCGGCCGTCGCAACGCTGTCACTCTACACCGGCGTCTTCTACGCCGAGATCTTCCGCGCCGGCATCGTCTCGATCGAACTTGGGCAATGGGATGCGGCGCGCGCACTCGGGACTGGGCCGCTGGCGAGATGATGCGGCTCGTCGATGCTGCCGCAGGCGATCCGCCGCATGATCCCGCCCTTCGTCAGCCAGTCCATCACGCAACTCAAGAACACCTCGCTCGTCTCGGTGATCGCCGTGCCCGACCTGCTCTACCAGGGCACCGTGGTGACCGAGACGACCTACCGCCCGCTGGAAATCTATACCGTCGTCGCGCTGATCTACTTCGTGCTGCTGTTCCCCAGCACGCTGCTGGCCCAATGGTATGAGCGGCGTCTTAGCAAGGGACGTTGAGCGGCCGACCGCGGCACCCCGCTGGAGGTGCTGGCCGCGTTCCTGAGGCTCGGCTGTACCTCCTTCGGCGGCCCGTCGCGCATATCGGCTACTTCCGCGCCACGTTCGTCCAGCGACGCGGATGGCTCAGCGAGCAGAGCTTCGCCGACCTGCTCGCGCTGTGTCAGTTCATGCCCGGACCCGCGTCCAGCCAACTTGGCATGGCGATCGGCCTGCGCCGCGCAGGCGCGCCGGGAATGCTGTGCGCCTGGATCGGCTTCACGCTCCCGTCCGCGCTGCTGATGGCAGCGTTCGGCTACGGCGTCGCCCGACTGGGAGACGTCGCGAATGCGCCCTGGCTGCGCGGACTGAAGCTGGTCGCGGTCGCGGTGGTCGCTCAGGCGGTGTGGCTGATGGCACGCAATCTGTGCCCCGACCGCGAGCGCGCGACCCTGGCCGTTGCGGCGGCAACGATCTCGCTGGCGGCATGGGGACCGGCGGGCCAGGTCGGTGCCATCGTGCTCGGCGCCGTTGCCGGCCTGCTGCTGTTGCGCGCTCCGGGCGCAGCGGAGCCGCCACGCGAACGACTGCTGACCAGCCATGTCCCGCGTGGCCTCGCGATCGGCTTGCTCCTGGCCTTCGCGCTTGCTGCTCGTGGCACTCCGCCGATGCTGGGCGATACGACAGGCGATCACCCGCTGCACATGGCGGCCGCGTTCTATCGCGCCGGCGCGCTGGTGTTCGGCGGCGGCCACGTCGTGCTGCCGCTGCTGCAATCGGCCGTGGTGCCGCCGGGATGGATCAGCAACGACGTGTTCCTGGCCGGCTACGGCGCGGCGCAGGCGATGCCCGGGCCGCTGTTCACCTTCTCGGCGTTCCTCGGCGCCAGCATGCGCCAGCCGCCGAACGGCTGGCTCGGCGCGCTGCTGGCGTTGGTCATGATCTATCTGCCCTCGTTTCTGCTGGTCGGCGGGCTGCTGCCGTTCTGGGAGGCGCTTCGCCGGTATCAGCGCGATCCAATCGGCGCTGCGCGGCATCAATGCGGCGGTCGTCGGCATTCTGGCCGCGGCGTTGTATCAGGCGATGTGGCGGCCCGCCGTCACCGGCCCGATCGACTTCGCCTTCGCCCTGATCGCGTTCCTGCTCCTGGCCGGATGGAACGTCACCCCATGGATCGTGGTCCTGCTCGGCGCCGGTGCCGCCGAGGCGCTTGGCGTGGCCAGGGTCACGCTCTGAATGCCGAGCCGCTCAAATCGCGACCACGTAGCCGTCGCGCCGAGGGTCGGCCGCGCCGGTGAGTGCGCCGGTTTGCGCATCGACCGCGATCGCCTGCATGCCGCCGACCGCCGCGGTCCACGCGGGAGCAGCAGCAACGTCGTGGCCCCGGTCCCGCAGCGCCGTCAGAACCGCCGTCGGAATCCGCGATTCCATCTGCACCGCGCGCCCGTCGGTCAGCCGGGCGCGGGGCGCTTCGATCGCCTCCTGCAAGGGCAGGCCAAAATCGACATGCTGCACCATCGCCTGCGGTTGGGTCTGACAGATGCCGTAACTGCCGGGCGTGCCCAAGACCAGGGCCAGACGGCCGCCGCGTGTGCTGATGGTGGGCGCCATCGGCAGCGGAAGCGGCCCGCCACCCTGCATATGACCGGGCCCTCGCGGGTCGATTTCGCCCCAGTAGAGGAAGTTGTTCAGACAGACGCCGGTACCGGGCACCACGACGCCGCAGCCGAACTTGCCGCCCAGGCTTTGCGTGATGCAGACCGCGTTGCCTTCGCCATCAGCCACCGACAGCGACGTGGTGTGCTGCGCGCGCATCTTCGGCTTGCTCCATCCACTGCTCGGTCGGGCCGTCGATCGGCTGGCCGTCGCGAACGCGCTGACGCAGCGCCGCGACCGCGTCGTCGGACAACAGTTCCGCCAGGCGCTCCGCCAAGGGGTTGTCGTTGGCGATCCGCACACCGGCGGCGAGCCGGATGGCGCGCAGCACCGTGTCGAGATGATCGACACCGTTGTGCGGCATTGCCGCCAGATCGAAGCCGTCGAGGATGCGCAAGGTCAGCAGGTGCTGGAAGCCCTGGCAGGGCGGCGGCAGCGTGTGCACGAGCAGGCCGCGATACGGCGCGGCGACCGGCTCGAGCCAGCGCGGCCGCATTGCCGCGAGATCCGCGAGACTGAGGCAACCGCCGAGCCGGCGTACATGCTCGACCAGCGCGGCACCGAGCGAACCGTCGTAGAGATGGGCCGGACCGTCGTGCACGATGGCTTCAAGCGTGCGTGCCAGGTCGGGCTGTCGCAAGATGCTCGCGCGTGCAACTTGTCCGCTGCCGCCGGTATAAACACGCGCCCACTCGGGATAGAAGGCGTCGTGCGATTTCAGCTCCTGGGCGGCGCTGTTGATCGAGTCGAGATTGAAATCGATCAGCGGGAATCCGTCGCGCGCAAGGCGGATGGCCGGTGCCAGTATTGCCGCCAGGGGCTTGCGGCCGTGTGCGCGGACCAGCTCGCACCAGCCGGCCAGATTGCCCGGCGCGCCGGTGGCCAGCGGACCTGTTGCCAGATCCTCGCGCCGACGGATGCGTCCGATGGGGAATTCCGCCGGAACCGGCGCCACGAAGTCGAGCGTGCGAACCCGCGATTCTGCCGCAACGTAACAGCTTGCCATCCCCATGCCGGCGAGACCCGACATGTACGGTTCCACCACATTGAGCGCGGCGGCCGTCGCCGCAGCGGCGTCGAACGCGTTGCCGCCATCGGCCAACAGCAGCGCTCCGGCCTGCGCGGCCAGCGGATGCGCGGCGGCCACCACGCCATGCAGCGATGCGATCGTCGGGCGCAGTCCGTTCATTTTGCGTTTCCCGGTCCGGTGCTTCCGGGAGCATCCTGCGGCGGCCCCCGAGAGTTCATCGCTCGGGGTTTAGCATGGGCGAGGGGATAGCAGATGCGCCAATGGGTTCCGGCGACGTGCGCCGTCATTTCAGGTCTCATGCTGGCCGCAGCCTCAGCACGATCGGCCACGCCGTTTACCTGCCCGCATGTAGGAGGCGACTTCGTGTTCGGCCAGGAGGCGAATATCAACAGCCTCGATCAGATGGCATCTTCAGCTATCTCCACCCGCAACATCGCCATGAACATCTTCGAAACGCTGATGACGCGCGACGAGAATAACCGTCCGATCCTGGACCTGGCAGATGCGCTGACCGAGTTCGAGGACCACCTGACTTACACCTTCAAGCTTCGACCAGGCGTGCATTTCCAGAACGGCAAGCTGATGACGTCGGCGGATGTTGCCGCATCCTTCGAGCGATACAACAAGATCGGTCTCGAACGGAACATCCTGGACAACGTCGCTGCCTGGGAAACACCTGCTCCGGATACCTTCGTGATCCGCATGAAGCAGGTCCAGCCGACATTCCTGACCCTGCTGAGTTCGTTCAGCGTGCCGATCGTGATCATCCCGGCCGAGGATAAGGACGTGCCGGCGATGCAGCTCAAGCCGATCGGCACCGGCCCCTACGAACTGGCACAGTTGGTGGCCGGCGGTTACGCGAAACTCAGGCGCTATGATGGCTACAGCCCGAACACGCACTATGAGCAACGGACCGGGTTCGGCGGTTATAAGCAGGCCTGCTTCGATACTGTCACCTTCCGCATCGTGACTGAGCCCGGAGCGCGGGTCGCCGGGCTGGAAACCGGGGAACTGCAAGGGGTCGAGGACGTCCCGATCAAGTCGGTACAGGAACTCAAGGGAAACAAGAACATCACGCTGCTGCCGCTGCCGAACTGGCTGATCCTGATGGCCGAGCCGAACACCGCCAATCCGCCCACCGATAATCTCGATTTCCGCAAGGCGGTGCAGGCGACCCTGAACATGAGTGACATCATGCAGGCGGCGACCGACGGCAGCTATCGGCTGAACGTGGGTTATCAGTATCCCGGTCAGCCGGATTACACCGACGCCGGCAAGTCGACCTACAACATCCACGATCCGAAGCTGGCGAAGGAATATCTGGCGAAGTCCGGCTACAAGAACCTGCCGGTGATTTTGCTGACCAACAAGGACTACCCGCTGCTGTACAACGCGGCTTTGGTGGTGCAGCAACAATTACAGGCGATCGGCATCAACGCGCAGCTCAGGGTGACGGACTGGCCGACTTCAGTGCAGATCGCCACTCATGAGGTGAATACCTGGAACTTCTTCTTTACCGGCTGGGGCAC
Organism: uncultured Pseudomonadota bacterium; assembly: GCA_963731335.1. Lineage (GTDB taxonomy): Bacteria > Pseudomonadota > Alphaproteobacteria > Acetobacterales > Acetobacteraceae > CAVSUZ01. The sequence continues at coordinate 489,401 of CAVSUZ010000013.1, forward strand.
ACAGCCGGCACTGGGCAGCCTGGCCGTGATGGCGTTCTTCGCGCAGCCGAAGCCGGTGTATTTTCCGCCGGCCGGGCATCCTGATCCGGAGATCGGGAAACTATGGAACGAGATGAACACCCTGCCTGATCCGAATGCGCGGCAACAGGCCTTTGCGGCGATGCAGAAGTACACGCTGGATCAGGTGTATGCGGTTCCGTTCGGCGCACAGATCAAGATGCAGGCGGTGCGCTCGGAGGTGAAGGGGTTCGTGCCGTTCCGCATTCCGCGCATGTACAACGTATGGCTCTCGAAGCAATAGCATGCTCCGGAGGGGCGGTGGCGGCATTCCCGGTTTACAAGGCCGCCTTGCGCATCAGCGACAACGCGGCCTCGGGACCGAGCAGGATCTCCACGGTGCGAATGAGATCAGCCCCTTGAAGCCCGCTGGCCGCAAGATGCTCGAGCGAGCGGCGCATCACCCGGTCGATCTGGTCGGGTCTGCCGAACCGGCGCGCCTCGTGATCCAGCGCGCGGACGGTGCGCGAGCGTTGTTCGAGCGCCAGGACCTCGGCGTCGTCCGGCGCCGGCGACAGGCTCTGTGCCGGTTCGATGATCTCCTCCAGCAACTCCTTTTCCAACCGGGTGCGAAAGACGCCAGCCGCATCCTCGCGCAGCGCGGCGATCCGCGCCTGGCGCCGCGGACCGGATCCCTCCTGCAGGCTCTCGAGCAGATCGGCGGCCTGACGGGCCTCGGCAACGGAAAGGTCGAGGTCGATCGGCCCGGCCTCGTCCTCCCGTTCAAGCTCGGCCTGCGTCTGATCCAGCACCGCCTCGACGGCCCGCTCGATCACCGCGGACGGCACGCCGCTCACGTGACCGACGAAGCGGCGGGCGGACGGCGCGGCGTGCAGCAGCAGCACGGTGGCCAGGCCCACCTGATCGGCGCCGGCTTCGGCCGCCGCGCCGAGGAAGGACATGACCTCCTCGCGGCTGGCCGAGCGGTGCGCGGCGATGCGGCGGAGCAGCGCCGCCCGCGGCAGCACCCCGGCGATCGATGCGGCCATGGGCGCGAAGCTTTGTGCCGGCAACCCGGCCTCGGCCCAATCCGCGGGCGGCGGCTGTCGGGCGGCCTGGAGCAGCACGCGTCCGGCGGCCGGCCACAGCCGCTCGCCGATCGCCTCGGCCGGTTCGCTCCCGCCCAGCAGCGCGGCATCGACCTCCTCCGCGATGGCGCCGAAGGCAGCGCGCACCAGGGCGATGAACGGCGGCAGGGCCGAGCGGGGAACAACGGTCAGCTCAGGCCGCCACCCGAGGGGCGAGACGATCACCGGATCGAAGGGCAGGAACAGCAACCGCCCGAAGCGGGGGCGGCGGGCCGGCCGCAGGTGGCGCAGCCGATCCCGCAGCGGTGCGATCAGCGCGTCGGCCTCGCCGCGCCGCTCCATGCCGTCCACCAACTGCAGCACCCGCACCAGCTTCGGATCGCTGGAATCGGCCAGCCGCCGCTGCAGATCGCGCACCGTCATCAGGCCGCCAGGGCCCGCAGCTTCTCGTTGCGGACGACACGATCGAACAGCGCGCCGGTACGCCAGTCCACGTTCAGCGACACGGTCTTGCGGAACCGGTGGACCAGGTCGATGTCCACCATGCTGCCGAGCCAGTCACTGACTTCACGCGGCAGCACAGGCACGAGCAGGGCCATCTCCGCCATCGCGGAACGCCGCTCCAGATCGCCCGCGGCGCAGTGCCAGATCAGGCAGATCTGCTCCCATCCGTCGAGCAGCCATTCGGTCCGCGCGATGCGCTGGGCGACCCGCGACGGGGCGGTCCGCCATTCGCCCAGCAGACCCGCGACGTCCCGTACGGCGCCATGCGCCTCGGCAAGAGTGCGCGAGGCGCAGCTCAGCGTAAGATCGGCGACCACGGCAACCATTTGGGCCTGGGCGCCGGTTTCGTCGTTGCACTGCTTGCTCCAGGCATCCGCTTCATCGCGCAGCCGCCCGAGCGCCTCCAGCAGGCGGAGGATGCGGGGCGGCGGGCTTTGCCCGGCGATGCCGACACCGGCGAAGACGGCGGCGATCTGCTCCAGCGCCTCGGCGATGGCTTCGGCCTTCAACCCGAGCCGCGGGGCGATGCGCACCAGGGCACGCTTGGCTCGCAGTTCCAGTTCCGCCGTGTGGGCGCGCGGCCCGTTCCGGGTGCCGAGGCCCCCGGGTTCGACCTGGTCCACCAGTTCGAGCAACAGGAGGAAGTTGGTGAGCACCCGCTCCCCGTACTCGCCGGCGAGTACCTGCTTCGGCGGCGTTCCCGGCCTCCCGCCCGGCCAGGCCCTCCTGCGCGACGGTGCGGGCCGCCTGGCGAATGGTCGCGGGCGTCACGTTGGGGAGCGCAGCCACCACTTCATTCAACCGCGTGTCGTGCACGGTGGGGCGGCAGAGCTGATAGACGCCCGCCCAGGGGAGCACATAGACGCCGCGCCCGCCGGCAGGGTTGGGGATGATCAACTCGATGCCGCCACGCTCGATCGGCCGGGCTCGGGTGCCGCCCAGCATGGGCGTGGTGAACGGGACGGCGACACCGCGTTCGAGAAACGTGGTGGGGTGATAGGCTTGTGCGAGCGGCAGGTTGGGCGCGGCCGAAAGTGCGGCATCTTGCATAGAGCAAATATGGCCCGCAGGCCGTAATGAATGGTTAACGAACGGAGGCGCGAGGCTGCGGATCGGCGTGGATCATCTCATCCATCGGCGGGCGGCCGGTCACGTGGCGCCAATGGTGCCAGAGCAGCCGGGCCGCCAAGGCCCTAGCGGGACGCCATGTTTCGGCGAGCTGCCGCAGGGCGGCTGGGCTGGGACGCGCCGGCATGTCCTTCAGATGCGCGACCGAGTTGGCCAGGGCGATGTCGGCGGCGGGGAATACATCCAGCCGGCCGAGCGCGAAGACCAGATAGACCTCGGCGGTCCAGCGCCCCAGCCCGCGAAGGCCGGCGATCGCGATGATGGCGTCCTCGTCGGCCATCTGCGCGAGCCGATCGGCATCGATCACGCCGGAGGCGAAGGCCTCGGCCAGGGTTCGCGCGTGCAACACCTTGGGCCGGGAGAAGCCGACGCCGCGCAGGTCCTCGTCCGACAGCAGCAGGAAGCCGGCGGCGGTGGTCGCCTCCGGCAAAGCGGCAAGACGGCGCCAGATCGCGGCAGCGGCGTGGTTGCTGATCTGCTGGTTGACCATGGCCTGGAGCAGCCCGGCGAAGCCGGGGGGACGGGTGCGCCAAGGCAGCGGTCCCGCGCGTTCCTCGATCCCGTGCAGATCGGGATCGAGGCTCACGAGGTGCGCAAGAGCGGCGCGGGCGTGGTCAGGCAGGGGGGAAACCGCACCGCCCTGTCATACGCGAGGCGGCACTTGATTTGCAGTGGCCTGCCGATCCCGTCCGTTCGGCCGCGTCCCGCGGCGAACGGACGGGGCAGGACACTGGCGTTCAACCGACCCGGGTGATGCGCCCGGTATGCACGTTGATGGTGAAGCGCGCGATCGGCGTGTTGTCCCCGGCGGTATAGGCGAACTGGATGGTATCATCCGGGCCCGGCGCGATGTCGCTGACGTGCCAGGTGTGATTGCCGTGCCAGAGCAGGATGGCCTGGGCAATGATCTGGACGTCCTGCGGGCCGAGCTGACGGTCGGCTGTCGGATAGAACAGGGCGAAGGTGCCGGCCATTCCCTCTCGGCGGTGCATGTGCCTCCACCGCATGTGGTGCATCCATCCCGGCGAGGGCGGAACATTGAAGCCGGGTCCGCCGTTCGGAGCGGGCGGACCGGGCGGCATCGGCTGGGCGAACGCGCCAGGGATGCCGCCAGCCGCACCCGCGAGCGACAGGGCGGTTGCGGCGATAAGAATGGTCTTACGCATCGGAACAGTGTCTCCTTAAAGGCGTGGACACTGCATGTTGGAGCCGGCGCGTCACGCCGGGGCGACGGCGCGGCGACGAATTGCAACCAAATGCAACGCCGGCTGCGCGGCGGCCGGGCGATGCCATATCCTGGGATGATGACGCAACAAATGCCGCATATCCTGGTCGTGGACGACGATCGGGAGATTCGGGATCTGCTCAGCCGCTTCCTGGAGCGCAACCAGTTCCGGGTGACAGCGGTGCGCGATTCGCGGGAGGCAAGACGGGCCTGGCCGGCGGGGCACTATCAGCTCGTGGTGCTGGACCTGATGCTTCCGGGCGAAGGCGGCCTCGATTTCGCCCGCTGGCTGCGCAGCCAGTCCAACGTGCCCATCGTGATGCTGACCGCGATGGGCGAGGAGACCGACCGGATCATCGGGTTGGAACTGGGCGCCGACGACTACGTGCCGAAGCCGTTCAATCCGCGGGAGCTGCTGGCGCGGGTGCGCGCCGTGCTGCGCCGGGCGGGCGACAGCCCCACAGCCCGGATCGATACGGGATCGCGCGGCATCCGCTTCGCCGGCTGGGTGCTGGAACCGGCGCGCCGGCGGCTGTTGAATCCGGACGGTGCCGAGGTTGCGCTGACCGGCGGGGAATACGACCTTCTGCTGGCCTTGGTGGAGCGGCCGAACCGCGTGCTGACACGAGACATGCTGCTGGACCTGCTGCGCGGGCGTCAGGCCGGCCCGTTCGACCGGGCGATCGATGTCGCGATCAGCCGTCTGAGACGCAAGCTGGAGGATGACGGACGGAACGCGCAGCTTATCAAGACGGTTCGTGGCGGGGGATACGTTCTGGCGGCGAGCGTCGAGCGGGCCTGATGGTCCTGCTGCGCCTGCCGCTACCGCGGCCCTGGCCGCGAAGCCTGGCGGCGCGAACGGCTCTGGTGCTTCTGGTGGGGCTGGCGCTGGTCCAGGCGGCGGGCCTGACGATCCACGCCTTCGACCGGATGGACCTCCAGCGGCTGGAACAGGCGCGTAATCTGAGCCTGCGGGTCATGTCCACCTATCGGACGGTGGTGATGACCGATCCGGATGAACGTGACCTGGTGTTGAAGGAACTTCGGCAGGCCAAGGATTTCAATCCCGAGATCAGCCGCACCGCTCCCGTCACGACGTTGCCGCAGGCGCCGTTCCCATGGCAGCGGCTGCTTCGGGTCAATCTGGACCTGGTGCCGATGCCGGGACGGCTGCGACCCAAGCAGATCGATGTGCTCGGAGGCCCGCCGACCGCTCGCGTGGTGGTGGGCCTGCAGTTGCCGGACCAAACCTGGCTGAATGTTACGGCCAGGCTGCCGCCGCTGCGTCCGTGGCACTCCCCGAATCTCCTCGTGGCCTTCGCGCTGATGACATTGGCAGCGGCGGTGCTGACGCTGTGGGCCGTGCGACGACTGACCGAACCGGTGCGCACCTTGGCCGGGGCGGCCGAGGCGCTGGGCCGGGACGTGAACGCGCCGCCGCTGCCGGAAACCGGGCCGTTGGAAGTCGCGACCGCCGCGGCCGCCTTCAACACCATGGCTGCCCGCATCCGGCGCTTCGTGCAGGACCGCACCGAGATGCTCACCGCGATCGGCCACGATCTGCGCACACCGATCACGCGGTTGAAGCTGCGGGCGGAATTCATGGAGGACGACGAGCAGCGGCGGAAGATGATGGCGGACCTCGACGAGCTGGAGGCGATGGTTTCCGCGACACTGGCGTTCGGCCGCGACGCCAAGAGCACGGAGCCGGTCTCGACGCTGGACCTCGCGGAGCTGTTGCGAACCGTTCTCGACGAGGCGGCCGACGCGTGGCCCGAGGCCGGCGACCGGGTGGGATATGAGGGACCGGCGCACGTCACGATGCGGGCGCGGCCGCTGAGTTTGAAGCGCGCCTTCGCGAACCTGGTGTCGAACGCAGTGACCTATGGTGGGAGCGCGACGGTGCGGCTGCAGGAGCAGCAGGATTCGCTGGTGATCACCGTGGATGACGACGGGCCAGGCATCGCGCCGCAGGAGCTGGAGCGGGTGTTCGAGCCGTTCCACCGCGGTGAGCCGAGCCGCAGCCGGGAGACCGGCGGTGTCGGGCTGGGATTGCCGATCGCGCGGAACATCCTGCGGGCGCATGGCGGTGACGTAACGGTCGCGAACCGGCCGAGCGGCGGGGTGCGGGCGACGGTGACCCTGCCGCGGTGAGGTCGCGGTTGCCTACACTGCGGGATCGTCCCGGATGAGCTGCGTCATGACGCTGCGAGCAGCCGACCTTGCCGGAGACACACCCTCCATAACCGAGATGAAGGTGATCCCGGTCGCGGGTCACGACAGCATGCTGCTGAACCTGGCCGGCGCGCATGGTCCGTTCTTCACGCGCAACCTGGTGATCCTGACCGACAGTGCGGGGCGCACCGGCGTTGCGGAAGTGCCGGGGAGCGAGAGCATCCGGCGCACGCTGGAACGCGCGCGCGAGCTGGTGATCGGCGGCAGGATCGGCGCCTTCAACGCGGTGATCGGACGGGTGCGCGCGATGCTGGCGCAAGGCTCGGCACGGCGCTCCACCGTGCACCAGGCGGCATCGCAGGCGGAGCATGCGATCTTGCGCCAGCCCCATGAGATCAACCTGCGGGTGGACAACGTGGTGACGGCGGTCGAGGCGGCGCTGCTCGACTTGCTCGGACAGTTTCTCGGCGTGCCGGTAGCGGCGCTGCTGGGCGCGGGGCAGCAACGCAAGTCGGTGCGGATGTTGGCCTATCTGTTCTACATCGGCGATAGGCGGCGAACCGACCTGCCGTATCATGAGTGACCCGAGCGCGAAGGATGGATGGCTGCGGCTGCGCGATGAACCGGCGCTGACGCACGACGCTGTTGTGCGGCTGGCCGACGCGGCGGTGGAGCGCTACGGGTTTGCCGATTTCAAGCTGAAGGGCGGCGTGTTCCGCGGCGAGACGGAGATCGAGACCGCGGCGGCGATCAAGCGGCGCTTTCCCGATGGACGGGTGACACTCGATCCGAACGGCGCGTGGTCCCTGTCGGAGGCGATCGAGATCTGCCGGGGGCGGCGGGATGTCCTGGCCTACGCCGAGGACCCGTGCGGGCCGGAGGACGGGTATTCGGGGCGGGAGATCATGGCGGAGTTCCGCCGCGCCACGGGCATGCCGACGGCCACCAACATGATCGCGACGGACTGGCGGCAGATGGGCCACTCGTTGCTGCTGCAAGCGGTCGATATTCCGCTGGCCGATCCGCATTTCTGGACCATGCAAGGCTCGGTGCGGGTGGCGCAGTTGTGCGACGACCTGGGGCTGACATGGGGATCGCACTCCAACAACCACTTCGACGTGTCGCTGGCGATGTTCACGCATTGCGCGGCGGCGGCGCCGGGCGCGATCACGGCGATCGACACCCACTGGATCTGGCAGGAAGGACGGTCGGAGCTGACCAAGGAGCCGCTGCGGATCATCGGCGGTGAGGTGGAGGTGCCGGATCGTCCAGGCCTCGGGATCGAGCTGAATATGGCGCGCGTGGAGCAGGCGAACGCGCTGTATAAGAAGCTCGGCGACGGAGCGCGCGATGATGCCGCGGCGATGCGGTATCTGATTCCCGGATGGAGTTACGATCCGAAGCGCCCGAGCATGGTCAGCGGCCCCGGAACACCGGAGGCCGCTTCTCGATGAAGGACTGTGTGGCCTCGCGGTAGTCGTCGCTCTCCGCGGCGCGCGCCTGGGCCGCAAGGATTTCGTCGCGGCGGGTGGTGGTTTCGCCGCGGGCGATCGCTTCCAGGGTGATCTTGGAACCGCGCTGCGACAATGGCGCGCGTTGGGCGAGATCACGCGCCATCGCGAGCGCTCCGGCCCGTGCGCCCTGTTCGCTCACCTCATCCAAGAGGCCCATGGTCAGGCAGCGTTCGGCGGGAAAGATGTTGCCGGAGTAGAGGACCAACTTGGCGCCGGGCAGACCGACGGTGCGCACGAGCAGCTCGGTGTCGAGCACGCTATAGACGATGCCGCGGCGGGCCGCGGGTATGCCCATCTTCGTGGTGGCGTCGCCGACCCGCAGGTCGCACGCCAGCGCGATGCCGCAGCCGCCGCCGACACAAAACCCGTGCGCCGCGGCGATGGTCGGCTGGGGCAGATCGCGGATGGCGACCGTGGCGGCGTGGCTGGCGTGGTTGTACCGTCGGGCCGCCTCGGGGTCTGCACGCATGCGCGGAAACTCGGCAATGTCGGCGCCCCCCGAGAAGTGTCCTCCCGCCCCGGTGAGGATCACGATGCGGATGTCGGCGCGGGTCGCGAAGCCGGTGAAGACCTCGCCCAGACGCTGCCACATCGCGAAGGATATGGCATTGCGCTTGGCCGGACGGTTCAGAACGACCGTCGCAATCCCCTCGTCGTCCTGCTCGACCGCAATCTCGTCTGCCATTCTACCGCCCCGGATGGATCAGACCCGACCATGGCACCCGGGGAACGGTCTTGAAAATGGGGTGGGGTGGTGGCATATGCACCGAATAAAGGTGCATATGGCAGGACAGAATGTCAGAGGTGCTGGAATACGGCCATCGGGCCGGCTCGGAGCCGAACGATCTATCCCTCCTGCAAGAGATCCGGGAGGGGTTGCCGGTCGATCTGGTGGACCGGGTGCTGGAGAGCGGCACGCTCAGCCTGGCGGAGCTGGATCGCCTGGCATTGCCGCGCAAGACGCTGGCGCACCGGCGCGGGCTGGGGCGGCTGTCACGCGAGCAGTCGGATCATCTGGTGCGCATCCTCCGGGTGATCGCCGAGGCCGAACGGACCTTCGGCCGGCAAGAAAAGGCGCGCATCTGGCTGCGCTGCCCCTCGGCGGCGCTGGCCGGAAATGCGCCGCTTGACCTGCTCGATACCGAGATCGGGGCCCGCAAGGTCGAAACGCTGCTGGGCCGGATCGCGCACGGCATCGCTGCTTGATCATCGGATGGCGGCTGACGCGCGCCGTCCATGCCGATCTGAAGGGTGAAGGGGCACGCCGCTACGGCGGCCGATGGAACAGCCCGGGCCTGGCCGCCGTCTATTTCGCCGATCATCCCGCCCTGGCCGTGCTGGAGGTGCGGGTGCATCTCGATCTGCCGCCGGCCCTGCTGCCCGAGGATTACGTGCTGATGCGCGTCGGGCTGCCGGATGACTCCGTCGAGGAGCTGACGGATCTTCCGGACACTCCGCGGGAGCGCGGCGATTCCTGGCTGCTTTCCACGCGCAGCGCGGTGCTGATCGTGCCCTCGGTGATGGTGCCGGCTGCACGCAACCTGCTGTTCAATCCGCAGCACCAGAGGGCGGCGGACGCGCAGGTGCTGTCGGCCGAGCCGTTCCGGTTCGATGCCCGCATGTGGAAATAGCTTGCTGAGAGCGCGATTTACGCCTCACTGGCTTGCAGCCTGAGGCGATCGCGCTCTAAGGCCATCGCACCTCGGGCGGCAGGCTCATGAGGATGGCCTCCACGTTGCCGCCGGTGCGCAGCCCGAACAGGGTGCCGCGGTCATAGAGCAGGTTGAACTCGACGTAGCGGCCGCGGCGGATGAGCTGGTGTGTGCGGTCGGCGTCAGTCCAGGACTCGTGCATGCGGCGGCGGACAATGCGGGGAAAGACGTCCAGAAACGCCAGCCCGACGTCCCGGGTGAAGGCGAAGTCCGCCTCGGCATCGCCGCTGAAATGATGATCGTAAAAAATGCCCCCGGCACCGCGCGGCTCGTTGCGGTGCGGCAGGAAGAAATACTCGTCGCACCAGGCTTTGAAGCGAGGGTAGTAGGCCGCGTCGTGCCGGTCGCAGGCGGAGCGGAAGGCGGCGTGGAAGTCTGCCGCGTCCTGCCGCGCCGGGTCGGTATCGAGCCGCATCGGGGTCAGGTCCCCTCCCCCGCCGAACCAGCCGCGTGTGGTGACCAGCATCCTTGTGTTGAAATGGGCGGCCGGGACCTTGGGGCTGCGCATGTGCGCGACCAGGCTGATGCCGCTGGCCCAGAAGCGGGGATCGTCCGCCGCACCGGGGATCTGCGCCCGAAATTCGGGCGAGAATTCCCCCCAAACGGTGGAGACGTTCACGCCCACCTTCTCGAACACCTGGCCGTGCATCAGGCTGAAGACGCCGCCACCGCCATCGCTGGCGTCGGAGGTCGGGCGGCGCCACGCGGTTCGCGCGAACCGGGCCGGCCCGGTGCTGCCGGAGGCATCGGCCTCGATAGCTTCGAAGGCGGCACACAGCCGGTCGCGCAGGGATTCGAACCAGGCCTGGGCCTGTGGCCGGAGCAACACGTGTGGCGGGCGGTCGGACATCGTCACCTCTGAAGCTCGTCAGGGCCGGCATGTCCGGCCCTTGCCCTGGGTCCGGACGCGTTGCAAAAGCACACCGACGCGAAACGGCGGCTGAGGCAGATCAGCCGACGCATTGAGGAACACAGATGGCAGGTCTTCACCAAAGCCAATTCAAGAACCCCGTGGTGGCGTGGGTTGACACACGGCTGCCGATTCCCTCGATGCTGTACAAGGAATATGCGGCGTTCCCGACCCCGCGGAATTTCAACTACATGTGGAATTTCGGCGCACTGGCCGTGGTGACGCTGGTGATCATGATCGCCACCGGCGTGTTCCTGGCGATGAGCTACCAGCCGAACACGACGCTGGCGTTCGATTCGGTGCAGCACATCATGCGGGATGTGAACTACGGCTGGCTGCTGCGCTACGTCCACCAGAACGGCGCGTCGATGTTCTTCATCGTGACATACATCCACATCCTGCGCGGGATGTACTACGGATCGTACAAGGCACCCCGCGAACTGCTCTGGATGCTCGGCGTGGTGATCCTGCTCCTGATGATGGCCACCGCCTTCATGGGATACGTGCTGCCGTGGGGCCAGATGTCGTACTGGGGTGCGACGGTGATCACCAACCTGTTCTCGGCCTTTCCGGTGGTCGGGCACGGCATCGTCACCTGGCTGTGGGGCGGGTTCAGCGTGGATACCCCGACGCTCAACCGCTTCTTCGCGCTGCACTACCTGCTGCCGTTCATCATTGTGGCCGTGGTCGGCCTGCATGTGATGGCGTTGCACATCACCGGGTCGAACAACCCGCTGGGGATCGACGTGAAGGGACCGCAGGACACCGTGCCGTTCCACCCCTACTACACGATCAAGGACAGCGTCGGGGTTTGCCTGTTCCTGGTGTTCTGGGCAGCCTTCGTGTTCTTCATCCCGAATGCGCTCGGTGATCCCAACAACTTCATCCCCGCCGACCCGCTGCAGACACCGACCGATATCGTCCCGGAGTGGTACTTCCTGCCGTTCTACGCCATGCTGCGGTCGGTGCCGAACAAGCTGGGCGGGGTGTGCATCATGTTCGGCTCGATCCTGGTGCTGTTCGTGCTTCCCTGGCTGGACACCAGCCGGGTACGCAGTGCTCGGTTCCGGCCGATCTTCCGCCAGTTGATCTGGCTGTGGGTCGCCGCGACGATCGTGCTGGGTGTGGTCGGCGCGCATCAGCCGATCGGCATCTGGGTGCCGATCGGACGGGTCTGCACGCTCTATTACTTCTTCCACTTCCTGGTGCTGCTGCCGATCCTGGGGGTGATCGAGCGCCCGCTGCCGCTGCCGGACAGCATCGCCGCGGCCATCTTCGGCCCCGGTGGAGGGCCGCTGCCCACGCGGTGCCATGGCCAAGCCGATGGAGAAGGCATGATGCGGCTGCGAATTCTGGCCGCCGCTGCCATCGCCGCCGTGTTGGGTGTGGCGCCGGCTCTCGCCCAGGAAGCGGAGCCGGAGCTGCCGAAGATGCAGTGGAGCTTCGACGGCCTGTTCGGGGCGTTCGACCTGGCAGCCGCCCAGCGCGGCTTCTGGGTCTATAAGAACGTCTGCTCCAACTGCCATTCGATGAAAGAGCTGCACTACCGCGATCTGTCCGGCATCGGGCTGACCGAGTCCCAGATCCGCGCCGTGGCCGCGTCGATCACGGTGCCCAAGGGCGTGAACAGCTCAGGGCGAGCCTGCAACAGGCCCGGCCACGCCGGCCGACCAGTTCCGCTCGCCCTTCCCGAACGAGGAAGCCGCCCGGGCCGCCCTCAACGGGGCAGTGCCGCCGGACCTTTCGCTGATCGTGAATGCGCGGGAGGGCCACGCCAACTACGTGTACGGCATCCTGACCGGCTTCGTTCAGCCGCCGAAGGGATTCCAGGTGCCCACGGGCCGCTTCTACAACGAGTACTTTCCCGGGCACCTGATCGCGATGCCGCCTCCGTTGCAGGACGGTATCGTGGATTATGCCGACGGAACCAAGGCCACGGTGCCGCAGATGGCACATGACGTCGTCACGTTCCTGGAGTGGACGGCCAATCCGGAGCTCGTGCAACGCAAGCAGATCGGCATCCGCGTCGTGCTGTTCCTGCTCCTGCTCGCCGGCCTGACCTATGCCTTGAAGCGCAAGGTCTGGGCCGACCTGCATTAGAGCGTGATCGCCGGGGGCGGAACGTCGGAAGCGTGCACTCACGCCTTCGGGAAAGGGACGACGCTGATGGAACCGATGATCGGCATCATCGGCGGGTCGGGCATCTACGAGATCGATGGGCTGGAAGGCGCAGCCTGGCACACCGTGGACACCCCGTGGGGCGCGCCGTCCGACGAGCTGCTGGTGGGCCGGCTGAATGGCGTGCGCTGCGCGTTCCTGCCGCGCCATGGCCGAGGCCACCGGCTGTCACCCACGCATCTGAACTACCGCGCCAACATCGACGCGCTGAAGCGGGTGGGCTGCACGGACGTGATCTCGCTGTCGGCCGTGGGCAGCCTCCGCGCGGAGCTGGAACCGGGACATTTCGTGCTGGTGGACCAGTTCATCGACCGCAGCTTCGCACGCGCCAAGAGCTTCTTCGGCGAGGGCGTGGTGGCGCACGTCTCCATGGCGCACCCGGTGTGCGCCCGGCTGGGCGATGCGCTGGAGACGGCGATCCGCGACCTCGGCCTGCCGGTGACGCGCGGCGGCACCTACCTGGTGATGGAAGGCCCGCAATTCTCCACCCGCGCCGAGAGCGATCTGTACCGGAGCTGGGGGTGCAGCGTGATCGGCATGACCAACATGCCGGAGGCGAAGCTCGCGCGCGAGGCGGAGCTATGCTATGCGACGGTTGCGATGGTAACGGATTACGACTGCTGGCATCCCGACCATGACCACGTGACGGTAGAGACCGTGGTGAAGGTGCTCTACGCCAATGCCGAGAATGCACGCCGGCTGGTCGGGTCGGTGGTGCCGGCGGTTGGACGGGAGCGGCCGGTGTGCCCGTGCGGGTGCAACACGGCGCTGGATGCGGCGATCATCACCGGCCCGGCGCACCGTGATGCGGCGCTGGTTAAGAAGCTGGATGCGGTGGCGGGACGGGTGCTGGGCGGCTAGCTCATCCTGTCATTGCGAGGCGCTTGGCGCCGAAGCAATCTCGGCCGATCCGGCGCTCGAACGTGCGTACGCCCTTGACCGGGACTTGATGCGCATCGCGCTTCCGTCGGCCACGGTCAGGTTGAAGCCGCTCTACAGCGACCCGTAAACCCCTCGTTCGAACGAATCCATCAACCCCAGCACGTCGGATCGCCGAACGGCAGGATCTGCGTCAGCAGGACGCCCGCAACGTGCGCGTGCGGATCGAGCCAGTAGTAGGAGTTATACAACCCGGCCCAGGCGAGGCTCCCTGCGTTGCGACCGGCTGGCCCGCGTTCCGTGTTGATCAGGAAGCTCAAGCCCCATTTCTTCGCCATCCCGGGAAACAGCTCGACATCGTTCGACGAACCGGCACTGGTACGAAACCATCTTCTCGACCAGCAGCTCACCGATATGGTTGCGGCCCATGTCGGCACCGTATCCGCGCGCAGCACGCGTGCGCCATCCAGCGTGCCGCCGTTCATCAGCATGCGCAGCAGGCGCAGATAGTCTGTCGGCGTGGAATGCAGGCCACCGCCCCCGGGAAGAATTCCCGCACCGGGTTGGGTTCCATCATCACCGGCTGGAGCGCGCCGTTCTTGCGCGCATAAACCGTGGCGAGCCGGGACATCATGTGCGGGCGCACCTCGTAACTGGTATCGTCCATGCCCAGCGGTCCGAAAATGCGCGCCTGGAAATACGTCTCCAGGTCCATGTCGGTGGCAGCCTCGACCATCCGGCCGGCCCAGTCGATGCCGATACCGTATTGCCAACGTTCGCCGGGATCGGATGTGAGCGGCGCACCGAGGCTGGCGAGCCGTCCGGTCCGCGGCGCCGGAAGGCCGGTGATCCGGCAGTAGCGGGCGAGGTCGCCGTTCCAGATGTCGTAGCCGAAGCCCGAGGTATGCGTCAGCAGATGGCGCAGGGTGATGGGCCGGCTGCGCGGCCGGGTGCGCGGCACGCCGGCATCGTCGAAGCCTTCCAGAACGATGGGATCGCGTCAGTTCCGGCACGATCTCGCCGGCCGGTGCATCGAGCGACAGCTTGCCCTGTTCCACCATCTGCATCGCCGCGATGGCGGTGACCGCCTTGGTCATGGACGCGATGCGGAAGACGGTATCCAGGCTCATCGGCGGACCATCGGGCAGCGCGCGGCGGCCGAACGCGCCCTGGTAGATGACGCGATCGTCCTGCACCGCCATCGCGACGACGCCAGGAACCGCGCCTGACGTCGGCCGCCTGCCGAAGGTCCCGATCGATCGCGTCCATCTGTTCCTCCGCTCGCCCAATCGAGACTATAGCAGGAACAACCCGATACGGAGAGACGCATGCCACAGGCGAACAGGCCATCCGGCCGGTGATGCTGGTGATCCTCGATGGCTTCGGCTGGCGCGAAGCAGCGCGACGACAACGCCGTGGCGCAGGCGCGCAAGCCGAACTTCGACCGGCTGTGGTCAACCTGCCCGCACGCCTTCCTGCACACAAGCGGCAACGATGTCGGTCTGCCGGACGGCCAGATGGGCAATTCCGAGGTCGGCCATCTGAACATCGGCGCGGGCCGCGTGGTGATGCAGGACCTGCCGCGCATCGCCACGCGCCGTGGCCGACGGGTCGCTCGCGCGCAACGCCATGCTGGCGGCGCTGATCGAGGCGACGAAGCAAACCGGCGGCGTGTGTCATCTGCTGGGCCTGGTCTCGCCCGGCGGGGTGCACGCGCACCAGGACCATGCCGCCGCCCTGGCGCGTATCCTGCGACACGCCGGCATCACGACATGCGTCCACGCCTTCACCGACGGGCGCGACACCCCGCCGCGATTCCGGCGGCGACGATCTGCGGCGACTGGCCGCGGCGCTGCCGAAATCGGCGCGCATCGCCACCATCTGCGGCCGGTATTTCGCGATGGATCGCGACAAGCGATGGGACCGCGTGGAGAAGGCCTATCGCGTGATCGCCGCGGCGGAGGGCCCGCGGTTTCCGTCCGCCGATGCGGTGATGGCCGCATCGTATCCAGAACGACATCACGACGAATTCGTCGTGCCGGCGGTGGTGGGCGATTATCACGGCATGGCGGACGGCGATTCGCTGCTGTGCTTCAACTTCCGCGCCGACCGGGTGCGCGAGATCCTCGGCGCGCTGCTCGATCCGGCATTCAACGATTTCGTGCGCGCCCCGCACCGATCCGCTTCGCCGCCGCCGCCGGCATGACGCAATACAGCGACGCGCTCGACCGCTGCTGGGGACGCTGTTTCCGCCGGAACATCTGGACGCACGTGCTGGGCGAGGTCGCCGCCGAAGCCGGGCGTGCGCAGCTTCGCGCCGCCGAGACCGAGAAATACCCGCACGTCACCTACTTCCTGAACGGCGGACGCGAGACGCAATTCGACAAGGAGGACCGCATCCTGGTGCCCTCCCCCAAGGTCGCGACGTATGATCTGCAACCAGAGATGTCCGCGCCCGAGTTGACTGATAAGGTGGTCGCCGCAATCGAGTCGCGGAGATACGAGCTGATCGTTCTGAACTACGCGAACCCCGACATGGTCGGTCATACCGGCAGCCTGCCGGCGGCGATCAAGGCGGTGGAAACCGTGGATGCCGGGCTGGGCCGCATCGCGCAGGCGGTGGCGGCGACAGGGCGGCGCGCTTCTGGTTACCGCCGATCACGGCAACTGCGAACTGATGAAGGACCCGGAGACAGGCGGTCCGCACACCGCCCACACACTCAATCCGGTGCCGGTGCTGCTGGCCGGCGGCGATGCGCGCGGCCATTCACGATGGCCGGCTCGCCGACATTGCCCCGACCCTGCTGCAGTTGATGGGGCTGCCGCAGCCTCCCGAGATGAGCGGGCGCAGCCTGATCGATGGCGCGCGCGACTGAACGCCGGGCGGCCGGCTCCCATGTCCTGAAGGCATTCGCCGCGGCGGCGCGCGCTCGGCACCGCCGCCGCGGGGCCGCCGAGCCAGTTGGATCAGACGCGCGCGCGGCTCGACGCAACCGAGCAGAACCGCGCCGCGGCGCTGGCCGACCAGACCGCGGCGACCCGCACCGCAGCCGAGGCCGCCGCGCAGGCCGCGCATCTCGCCGCCGAGCGGGACCGTGCGCAACAGCGGGTAGAGGACGCCAAGCGCGCCACCGCCGCCGCCGCTGCACGCCTCGCCGAGCTGGATCAGGCGCGACGAGACGCCGAGGCGCGGGTGGCAGAGCAGGCGCAAGGCTTGCAGCCGCTGCTTCCGGTGCTGGAGCGCCTGGCGCGCTATCCCGCCGAGACGCTGCTCGCGGTCGCGCTCCCGCCCGGCAAGGCGGTCCAGGGCCTGAGCGTGATGCATGCGCTCTCCACCCAACTGGCAGCGCAGGCCGCCACCCTGCGGCGGGAGGAGCAGGGTGTGGGGGCAGCGCGGGAGGCGTTGGTGGCGGCCGCGCCCGCGCTCAGCGCGGCCGAGGCGACCGAAACCGAGGCCGTGGCCGAGCTGGCGCAGCAGACCGCACTCGCCGATGCCGCGCGGCGTGCAGCCGAGCAACAGGCCGCCTCGGATGCCCGTCGCGCCGCCGCGCTGGAGCAGCAGGCAGCCGCGTTGCGCGAACTGCTCACCAAGCTCGAGGCGGAGGCAAAGCGCGCCGCATCCTCGCGCCAGAAGGTCGCTCTTGCGGTGCCGCTGCACGCGCCCGGGCGGATCGACCGTCCGGTGCTCGGCCCGGTGGTCCGCCGCTTCGGCGATGCCGGGGAAGCCGGACCAGCCGAGGGGATTTCCTACCGCGCCGGACCGGCAGCGGCCGTGGTCGCGCCCTGCTCCGGCCAGGTGATGTTCGCCGCACCCTTCCGCAGCTATGGGCAACTCGTGATCCTCGATTGCGGGGGCGGCACGCTGGTGGTGCTGGCGGGCCTCGACAGGCTGAGCGTGAAGGCCGGCGCTGCCGCGAAATCCGGCACCGCGATGGGTCAAATGGGCGGCGGAGGCGGCACGCTATACCTGGAACTGCGGCGCGCCGGCCGTCCGATCGATCCGTCCCTCGCGCTCCACGGCGCCAGTTAGTTCTGTGATGCGATTCGGTTCAGCAACCCGTAAGATTTCAGGGCTGGACGGGCAGGATCGAAAACCGGATAGAGTAGTTTCTTCACCAGGTGCGGCGCGGCGGTCAATTGTCTGTGACTCCACCGGCCGGGCCACGAGGGGTCCTTCATGAAGTTCTCTTCTTCTCGTTTGCGCAACATGCTGCTGCTGGGCGGCGCCTTCACGGCGGGTGTGGCGGCATGGCCGGCCTACCGCATCGCGGCCCCTCATCTTGGCGTTCCGGTCGCCTTTGCCCAGGACGATACCGGAACATCACGTGCCGATACCTATCGCTGGCTGACCTTGTTCGGTGACGTGTTTGAGCGGGTGCGAGCTGAATACGTCGAGAAGGTGCCGGACAAGACCCTGATCGAGAATGCCTTGAACGGGATGCTGAGCGGGCTCGATCCGCATTCGGCGTACATGACCGCCTCGCAGTTCCGCGACATGCAGGTCCAGACCCAGGGCAAGTTCGGCGGTCTCGGGATTGAGGTAACCGAGGATCACGGATTGATCCGGGTGATCAGCCCGATCGACGACACGCCCGCCTCCAAGGCCGGCATCAAGGCGGGTGACATCATTACCGCGCTGGACGGCAAGAGCGTCGAGGGGCTGCCGCTCAGCAAGGCGGTGGATCAGATGCGCGGGCCGCCCAACTCCAAGATCACGCTGACCCTCAAGCGCCAGGGTGTGGACGCGCCCGTGCTCGTCGCGCTGGAACGGCAGATCATCCACATCCAGGTGGTCAAGAGCCGGATGGAGCCGCACGACATCGGCTATGTTCGGCTGACCCAGTTCACCGAGAATGCCAATTCCGCGATCCGCGATGCCATTGCGCATCTGAAAAAGCAGAGCGACGGGAAGCTGCGGGCGCTGATCCTGGACCTGCGCAACAACCCCGGCGGCTTGCTGGATCAGGCGGTGGCGGTATCGAGCGACTTCGTGGACCATGGGGAGATCGTCTCCACCCGTGGCCGCCATGCCGACGATTCACAGCGTTGGGACGCCAAGGGCAGCGACCTGATTCCGGGCGTTCCGCTGGTGGTGCTGATCAACAATGGCTCGGCGTCGTCCAGCGAAATCGTCTCGGGCGCATTGCAAGACCACCACCGCGCGGTGCTGCTGGGTGAGCGGAGCTTCGGGAAGGGTTCGGTGCAGACGGTGATCCCGCTGCCGGGCGGGGGGGCGATGCGGCTGACCACGGCGCGCTACTACACACCGTCGGGACGGTCGATCCAGGACCTGGGCATCGCGCCGGACGTCAAGGTGGCGGAGTCGGTCACCCCGGAGCAGCATTTCGGCCCTGACCATGAGTGGGACCTGAACAACACGATCACCAACAGCGGCGGCACCAAGGATGCGGCGCCGCCGCGCGCCGACCTGCCGCCGATCGTGTCGTCGATCCCCGACAAGCCGCCGGCGAAC
Organism: uncultured Pseudomonadota bacterium; assembly: GCA_963731335.1. GTDB lineage: Bacteria > Pseudomonadota > Alphaproteobacteria > Acetobacterales > Acetobacteraceae > CAVSUZ01. The sequence continues at coordinate 508,184 of CAVSUZ010000013.1, forward strand.
TTCCCGGCGTTTGATCCGGCCAAGCCTGACCAGACGGACTTCCAGTTGCAGGAAGCAGTGGCGGTGGCGAACGCAATGGCGGATCAGCAGCGCTCGGCCTCACGCTGACGCGCGCCTTCCGTCATCCCGGCTGGCGAGGGCTGGGGGTCTTCTGGGCCGCCGTCCTCGCCATCGTCGCGGGCGGCGGTCTCGCGCTTCAGATCATGGGACCGCCGGCCCCGGTCCACCGCCTCGCCGCCGTTCCGCCGCCGGCGCCTGCGGCGGTTGCGTCCCCCCGCCCGGCTCCTGCCCCCAAACCTGCGTCAGGCGTGGTGACCGCCGCGACCCCGGCGCCGCCCGCCGTCCATCCGGGGCGGGACACCCCAGGTCCTATCGCCGATCCCGATCCCGCGCTGCTCGAGACCTCATCCCAGGGACCCCTTCCGCGCACCGCCGCGGACGGGCGGATGCCCATGCAGGTCTATGCCGCCGGCTTTGATCCCTCGGACCAGCGGCCGAAGGTCGGCCTGATCCTCGCCGGCGTCGGTCTCAACGGCGCCGACAGCGACCAGGCTGCGCGCACGCTGCCCGCCGGGGTGACCTTCGCGCTGTCCCCCTATGCCGACATCACGCCCGCGCTGCTCGCCGATATCCGCCTCGCCGAGCATGAGTACCTGATCTCGTTACCGATGGAACCGCTGTCGTTTCCGATCAACGATCCCGGCAACGAGGCGCTGATCACGCGCAACACGCCGGAGGAGAACGAGCAGCGGCTCCATTGGGCGCTGTCGCGGATCAGCGGCTATGTCGGGGTGACCGGGGCACTGGGATCGATGCACGGCGAGCGGTTCGCCAATGCGCCGGAAGCCTTCAGCCCCATCCTCCACGAGTTGAACGCACGCGGCCTGCTCTATGCCGACCCGCGGCCCGGCGCGGCGCCCCTGCCATATGTCTGGCAGCGCCACGTGGACGTGGTGATCGACGATCAGCCGACCGATCAGGCGATCGACGCAAAGCTTGCGCAACTCGACCGGATCGCGGCCGAGCATGGCAGCGCGCTGGGGTTGGCCGGGGCGGTCCGGCCGGAGACGATCTCGCGGATCGCCGCCTGGGCCAATGAGCTGCCCGCCAAGGGCCTGTCGCTTGCACCGGTGAGTGCGCTGGTCATCGCGCCGCCCGCGACCGAGCCGACGCAATGAACGAGCGGCCGTACCGGCTGAACGTCGGCGCGGTGGTGTTCAACCATGCGGGCCGGGTGCTGGTCGCGCGGCGCGCCGACGTGCCCAACGCTTTCGAGGGACCGCCCGGCGGATGGCAACTGCCGCAGGGCGGGATCGATGCTGATGAAGACCCGCGGGCGGCCGTGCTGCGCGAGCTGGAAGAAGAGATCGGCACGCGCAATGTGACCCTTCTGGCCGAGTACCCGGACTGGCTGCCCTACGACTTCCCGCCCGGGCTGGGTGGCGCGCTGGCCCAGCGCTATCGCGGTCAACGCCAGCGCTGGTTCGCGCTGCGCTTCCTCGGCCACGATTTCGACATCCGCCTCGACCGCGACCCGCACCCGGAGTTTGACGCCTGGCGGTGGGCAGACCTTCAGGACCTGCCGACGCTCGCGGTTGATTTCAAGCGCGCCATCTACCAGGAGTTGGTGCGCGCCTTCGCCCTCTTCGCCCGGCACGATTGACGCGCCCACCCCGTTCGGCATGCTGGTGCATGGTGATCCCTTGGGGGCGACGGATGGGCGAGACCGTGCAACTGACGGCGTCGGACGGACACCGGCTATCGGCCTATGTGAGCGGACAGGGCCAGGCGCGGGGCTTGGTGGTGGTGCAGGAAATCTTCGGCGTGAACCGCCACATCCGGGCAACGGCCGATCGGTTCGCGTCGGAAGGCTATGCCGTTTGCGCCCCGGCGCTGTTCGACCGCGCCGAGCCCGGCGTGGAACTGGGTTACGCGCAGGACGATATGGCGACCGGGCGCGAATACCGGATGAAGCTCACGGAAGCGAAGGTGATGGCCGATATCGAGGCCGCTGCCAAACGGCTCGGGACGTCCCGGACGGGGATCGTCGGCTTCTGCTTCGGCGGCACCGTGACCTGGTGGAGCGCGGCGCGCACCCGTTTGTTCGCCGCCGCGTCCTGCTGGTATGGCGGCGGGATTGCCGGCTCCAGGAACGAGCGCGCGAACTGCCCCGTGCAGATGCATTTCGGTGCGATGGATCACTCGATCCCGATGAAGGATGTGGACGCGATCCGCGCGGCGCAGCCAGGGGTGGAGGTCTATGTCTATCCCGGCGCGGGGCATGGGTTTGGCTGCGATGACCGGGGCAGCTTCAACCAGGCAGCGTACGATTTGGCGCACCAGCGCACGCTCGACTTCCTGGCAAGGCATGTGGGACCTGCGGGACCGGCCTGATGGGTCAGCGCGCGCCTTCGCGGAACAGAATGACCCGAACGGTGGCAACCAGGATCAGCAGGTCGAGGATCAGCCCGCGATTCTTGACGTAGTAGAGATCGTAGCTGAGCTTTTCCCGCGCATCCTCAACCGAGGCCCCGTACGGGTAATTGACCTGTGCCCAGCCGGTGATGCCCGGCTTTACGTAACTGCGGACCGCGTAGAACGGGATCACCGCTTCGAGCTGTTCGACGAACACCGGGCGCTCCGGCCGCGGTCCGGTGAGGCTCATTTCCCCGCGCAGCACATTAAGGAGCTGAGGCAGTTCATCGATCCTGGTCTGGCGGATGAGTTTGCCGACCCGGGTAACCCTGCGGTCCCCCTTCTCCGCCCAGATAGGCTTGCCGGCGGCTTCAGCGTCAGCCCGCATGCTGCGGAACTTGAACAGAGTGAACACCGTGCCGTGCAGCCCGACACGCTCCTGCCGGTAAAGCACCGGGCCGGGCGTTTCGAGCCGGATCAGGAGGGAAACGCCGAGCATCAGCGGAAAGGTGACGACCAGGAGAATGGCGCTCGCAACGATGTCGATCGCGCGCTTGACCGCGCGGGACAGCACGCCGGCCCAGAAGCCATCGCCTTGCAGGAACCAGGACGTGTCGATGCTGTGCAGGTTCACCCGGCCGAGATGCTGTTCCCAGAACGACAGTTCGTCGTACACGCGGATGCCGCGCAGCCGGCAATCGATCAGCGCCTGCTGATACGGAGCGGGCGCGCCGTGGGTTACGTCGGCCGCGATGACCATGCCCCAGATGCCGCGCTGGCGCAGTTCGTGCGCCGAAAATGTGCCGAGTTCCGCCACGCTCGCCGATGAAGTGATCGGTTCGAACAGCCCGCCCCGCAGCCGGGTCACGCCGGCGCTACGCCCGAGCGCGACCGGGTCGGGTCCCACCAGCAGGATGCGCCGGCGCATCCGGAGTTGCCGCTGCAGGGCACTGGCGAGTGAACGGATTGTGATGGCGAAGGCGAGCCACACCACCAGGACCTTGATCAGCGCCATCGCATAGGTACGGGTCAAGCCGTCGCCGAACTGCCCGCCGACAATCAGCGCCGCGGGAAACGCCAGGATCGCCGCGACCGAGGCGTTCAGTATCAGCCGCCGCCGGTCGAGGCACACTTCCGGCCGGTAAAGGCCGATGCAGACCGCGCAGACCGCGATCGTGAGCGCCAGCCAGGCGGCGCGGTGGGCGAAGCGATAATCCAGGTGATCCCAGGAAAAGTGGCCTGTGACGCTGGCCGACATCACGCCCCACAGGACCGCAAAGCTACGAGCGACTCGATCAACGCGAGGGCTGCCATCTCGACCGGAACGTATCGGCCGAACACACGCGTCATCGTCATACCCCCTGAGCCGCTGACGCCGCCGCCGATCCTGCAACCAGCAGTATCCGCTCCTGATAAGCGAATACGCGCTGCAGGACGCGAACGGCCCCGAGCGAGCGGCCGGAAATTATACGAAATCCTGACAGGGTCAAGGTAATCTTTACACCGCGCTCACCCGGTCCAGGAGTGTAATTTAGGTGCCATCGCGACGATTTTTGGTTGAAGGGCGGCAACCGGGATGTTAGCACACGCCATCATTATCGCCCAATGGCGCGAAACGGCTCGTGCAGGCGCGTAGCTCAGTGGTAGAGCGCTGCTGTTACATGGCAGAGGCGGGGGTTCAACTCCTTCCGCGCCTACCAGCGTGGCCGCACCTGCCAGCTGGCTCGCCCCGGCGCCTCGAAACTGAAGGATCATATCCGCGTGCTCAGCCGGCCCCCGCGCCTCCTCCCCCTGGGTCTCCCCCCCCGGCGCCTGCTTCCGCTGGCGCCTCTCCCCCTGGCGCCTCCTCGGCACACTGCTCGTCAGCCTCGGCCTCGCGGCGTGCACCCCGCCGGGCGCCCCGCCCGCGACCACCACCGGCCGGCCCAGGCCAGTACCTATATCATCGGCTCGGGCGATCAGCTCGGCGTGTTCGTCTATCAATCACCCCAACTCAGCGAAGAAGCCGTCTCGGTGCGGCCCGACGGCAAGATCTCCATCCCGCTGGTGCAGGATATCCAGGCCGCCGGCCTCACCCCCGCTCAACTCGCCGACAACATCGCCCACCGGCTCACCGAATACGTCAAGGACCCGCGGGTCACCGTCATCGTCAAGACCTTCGTCGGCCCGCTCGATCAGCAGATCAAGGTCATCGGTGAGGCGGCGCTACCCCAGGCCATCCCCTACCGCGACGGGCTTCGCGATCCTCGACGTGCTGGTGGCAACCAAGGGCCTCACCAAATATGCCGCGGGCAACCGGGCGCTGGTGATCAGGAAGCTGCCGAACGGGCAGACACAGGACCATCCACGTCCACCTCAACGACCTGATCAACGATGGCGACATGAGCCAGAATATAAGACTACAGCCTGGCGATACGCTTATAATCCCGCAATCCTGGTTCTAGGGTCCCCGCGATGGACATATTCCTCACCTTGCTCCGGCGCTACCTGCGGGCCGCCTGGCGGCGTCGCTGGCTGGGTCTTGGGATCGCGTGGATTGCCTGCCTGATCGGCTGGGGCGTGGTCAGCGTGGTCCCCAATCAATACACCAGCGCGCGCGGCTCTACGTCGATACCGATGCGGTGCTGACCCCGCTGCTCAAGGGCCTCGCGGTCGATGCCACCCCGGCAGACCGGCTCGCCGTCTTGCAGCAGACCCTGCTCAGCCGGCCCAACCTCGAGAAGCTGATCGCCAAGACCGACCTCCAACTTACCCTCAACGACGCCAGCCAGCGTGACGCGCTCATCGCGCGCCTGCAAAAGCGGATCACCGTGGTGCAAAAGGCGACCGATCCGCGCGGCGTGTTCTGGATCAACTACACGCGATCAAAACCCGAAAATCGCGCAGAGCGTCGTCAACACCCTGCTCAACATCTTCGAGGACAACGCGTCCAGCCGAAACCGCACCGATATGGAGAACGCGCGCCAGTTCCTCCAGCGCCAGATCGCCTCATACGAAATACAATTGCGTGCAGCCGATCAGCGACGCGCCTCATTCCGCTCCGCCTACCCGCCCTGTTCTCTGGCGACCAGGAAAAGGACACCGACAGCGGGCTGCAGCCGATCGACGCACTCAAGGCGAAAATCGACGCTTTACAGGGGTCGCTTGCAAGACAACACCATCCTGGCGGAGACGACTGCAGAAGGAAATGACCGGCAGACAGCAAAACGGGCCCCGCGCGCATGGCGGCAGCCAATCCCAGGCTCGCCGAGGCCGAAGCGAACCTCAAGAGTGCTGCAGATGCGCTACACGGACAATTTCCCCGACGTCGTCGCCGCCAAGCAGCAGATCGCCGCGCTCAGGGCCAGGCCGGCCGAAGGGCCAATGGTCGGACCGAACGGCGATCCGGCCGGGCAGGAACAGATCGCGCTCAAGCTCGCTGAAACAAAGGGGACCATCGCCGCCCTGCAGCGCCAGATCGCCATGCTGAAATCATCTGAGGATAAGCTTGCGGCGGTCGAAAAAGAGCGCCCCAATCTGATCGTCGAATACCAAAATATGGACCGCGACTACAACGTGCTGCGCAAGAGTCCTACGAAGACCTGCTCGGCCGCTTGCAGTCCGCCAATATCGGTCAGGCGGCTGACACCCAGGCCGACAAGGTGCAGATCCGGGTCGTCGATCCGCCGGTGGTGCCGACCATTCCCGAGGCGCCGAACCGCCTTCTGCTGGTCTCGGGCGTGCTGATCGTTGGTCTGGGGCTGGGCTTCGCCATCCCAATTTTGCTCAGCCAACTCGATCAATCCTTCTGGATCGTCGAGGACCTGCGCAGCCTCGGTCTCCCCGTCGTGGGCGGCATTTCGCTGCTCGCGGTATCACGTCGTCATCAGCCGGTGCTGGCGACCGCAGGATTTCAGTCTCGCGATAGCCGGCCTGGTCGCGGTTTATGGCGGTCTCCTCGTGCGCATTCTGCACACGATGGCGATGGTGTAAGGCGTCGCCCGTGAACAAGATGCACCTTATCGAGCGCGCTGCGGAACAGTTGCTGAAAAGCGGCGAGGCGCCAACCATTACCGGTGCTCCTCCGCCGCCCGATGGCACCCAGCTCCCGCCCTCCCCGGATGCAACGGGCAGCTCAACGGACTCGCGCCGTCGCTTCACCCCGCCATCACCGTCGCGTCGCTCACCGCGGCGGGCCTGATCGAACCAGGATCGCTGCGTCGCAAGGCAGCGGATGAGTTCCGGCTGGTTCAGCACCAGTTGGTGCGCCTCGCCTTTCCCACCGATGGCGGCGAGCCGGGCTTCAGCAACCTGCTCATGGTGACCACCGCCAAGCCGCGCGAAGGCAAGACCTTCACCGCCCTCAATCTCGCCGCCGGTCTCGCGCGCCAGGGCGATCGTCCGGTGCTGCTCGTGGATGCGGACCCGAAGACCGTCTCGATCAGCGATAAGCTCGGCCTGTCCCAGTTCCCCGGGCTGATCGAACTGGCCGCCGATCCCGGTCGGGATCCGCTGGATCTGTTCCGTTCGACTGAATTTCCGCTGATGTCGATCCTTCCGGCGGGCGGCCTGCGCACCGACCGCGTCGGAACTGTTCCTGACCGAGCAGACGGTGCGCACCCTGCAATCGCTCGGCCGCCGCTTCCCGGAACGGCTGATCGTCACCGACGTCTCGCCCTGCCTCTCCACCAGCGATCCGTCCGCGTTGGCGCCCTATGTCGGCCAAACCGTCTTCGTCGTGGAGGCCGAGAGCACCCAACGCGAGGAAGTCGAGGCGGCACTCGATCTCATCCAGAGTTGCGCTTCGGTCACACTGTTGCTCAATAAGGTCAGGATGTCGACCCCACGTAGCTTTGGGGCATATTCATACGCCTATACGTCGTGACTGCCGATTTGCGAGAAAGGGCGGATGATCCCGAAGAGGTGCAAGGCCGGGTGTGGGCAAAAATGCTCACCGCCGCGCTTCTTATCCGGCCTGAGCGGTCTCGCGGCTGAACGGGCAGCTGCGCAATCGGCCGTCCCCTTCGACCCCCTCGGATCGTCGTCCCTCAGTTCGCCCTATCCCGCTGCCCGCGCCCGGGGCGGCGACCGAGCCCAACCCGCAATACGAGACCAACATTCTGCCGAACCTGGGCATCCAGCCCGGGCCAGGCTTTCAGATTCCCCGCAGGCTCACGCTCGGCGAAGAATTCAACGACAACATCTTCCAGACCCAGACCGACCGCCGCTGGGACCTGATCACCATCGTGGCCCCCGGCATAGTCCGTGGCCGACAACACCGAACGGCTCAATTTCAACCTCAACTACAGTCCCGCCCTGCGGATTTATGCGCGCGAATCCGAACCAGAACTCGGTGGCGCAGCAGGCCTTCGGCGTCGGATCAGCGGAGTTGGTGGAGAATACGTTTTTCGTGAACGCCCGGCTGGCCGCGACCATGGTCCCGACCAATGGCGGATTCACCAATGTCGGAATTGGCCTTCCGACCGTGACCAATCCTGGATTCAACAGCGGGGGCGCGGATCCAGTCTCGGCAAGAACAATCTCACCCAGATGGAGTTGGTGGCCGTCACCCCTTACCTCGTGCATCGGTTCGCCGATTTCGGAACCGGCAAGCTCGGGCTGAACCTCCAACAGAGCTATACCAGCCGCACCGGCAGCATCTCAGATCGGCGGTCCTATCGGTCCCGCCAGCAACATACTCACCACGGAAGCGATCGGGCAATTCGCCAGCGGGACCGACTGGGGCCGCTTCCTGGATTTTGCCACCATCGATGCCGCGCGAACCACCGGGACCGGGGTCTCGGCCAAGTCGAACGAGTCGCATTCTCAGCAACAAGCTCGGCTACGCGGTGCGGCAGTCGGTCATCGTGTTCGGAGAGGTCGGGGCCGAGAGCCTGCACTACCACAACACAACGCCGAACGTTAACATCACCGACGGGGTCTGGGGCATCGGCACCACGCTGCTGCCCAACCAGCAAAGCCAGATCACCATCGAGTATGGCCACCACCAAGGGATCACCGGATTCCAGGGCACCATGCGCTACTCGATCACCGCGCGCACCACGATCACCGCCCGCTACTCCACCGGTCTTACCACGGATCTCAAGGACATCCAGCAGCAATTGCAGACCGCCGGTGTGAGCCCGCTCGGCAACGCCATCGCATTGACCAACGGCGCGCCGATCTCATTGATCAACGCGACCGGGGGCATAACCAACCAACTGTACCAGAACCAGCAATTCAACGCCGGTATCTCGACTATAATGGACCGCAACACGCTCTCCCTGAGCGTGTCGCACCAAACCCGCAACGGCGTCGCCGCATTCCAGTCAACCACCATATCCAGCGACACCAGCACCAGCGTGACCGGACAATGGACGCATGATCTCAGTGCGCGCACCCAGCTCACCACCACGCGTCAGCTATGGCATCCGCACCAGTCAGGCCGCCCAGCACGAAAATTTCTACAGCGCGGCGGCGCAACTGCGGTATATGCTTCACCGACAAGCTGATCGGCTCGGCGGCGTACAGCTTCTTCGATCGCACATCCAACGTGCCGGGCGTCTCGATGTACGACAATCTCGTCCTGCTCGCCCTCACTCGAACCTTTTGACCCGCAACCGTGTACGAGAAATTTTATCGTCTGAACGGCGTCCCGTTCGCGCTCACACCCGATCCGCGGTTCTTTTTCGGCAGCGCCAGCCACAACCGCGCCATCTCTCACCTGATCTATGGCCTGTCCCAGCAGGAAGGCTTCGTCGTCATCACCGGAGAAGTCGGCGCCGGCAAGACAACCCTGGTGGAACAGCTCTGGGCACAACTGGACCGGCGCAGCTACACGATCGGCCGGGTGGTCACCACGCAGGTTTCCAATGACGATCTGCTGCGCCTGGTGGTCAGCAGCTTCGGCGCCAACAGCCCAAGCGGCGACAAGGCCAGCCTGCTCCGCCGGTTCGAACAAACCCTGCGCGAACACCGCTCCCAGGGCCGCCGCTGTCTGCTCGTGGTGGACGAGGTGCAGAACCTGTCCTTCCCCGCGCTCGAGGAGCTGCGCATGCTGTCGAACATGACCATCGACGGCAAGCCTTCGTTGCAAACCATCCTGCTTGGCCAGCCGCAATTCCGCCCCATCCTCGCCAGCCCCGAACTCGATCAGCTCCGCCAGCGGGTGCTCGCCTCCTACCACCTCGGTCCGCTCACCCAGGGGGAAACCCAGGCCTATGTCGAACACAGGCTGCGCATGGTGAGCTGGATGGATGACCCCGAGTGGGAACCCGCCGCCTTCGATGCGCTGTTCCGGCGCACCGACGGCATTCCCCGCCGCATCAACACGCTCTGCACCCGCATCCTGCTGTTCGGCGCGCTGGAGGAGGCCCACCTCATCACCGCCGACATGGTGACCGCGGTCGCGAGCGAGTTGGAGCAGGACCTGGGGCCGGCGGTGGCAAGGCCGGAGGTCGTGGCGCATTCGGCCATCAACGGCAGCGGCGTCGAGGACCTCACCCGGCGGGTGAACGAGCTCGAACGAAACACCGCCCGCCAGGAACGCATCTTCCGCCGCCTGCTCGACGTGCTCGGCGGCATCCAGACCCGTGCCTGAAAGCCTCCCCGCCATGACCGATCATCCCCCGAAGCCATAACCAACGCCATGAGCGTGGACGTCGAGGATTACTTCCAGGTGCAGGCCTTCGCCCACGCCGTGTCCCGCACGCGATGGGACGAGTTCGAAAGCCGGGTCGAAGCCAACACCGACCGGGTGCTTCAGCTGTTCGCCGATGCCGGCGTGCACGCCACCTTCTTCACCCTCGGCTGGGTCGCGCAGCGCCATCCCGCACTGATCCGCCGCATCGTCGCCGGCGGGCACGAACTCGCCAGCCATGGATGGGACCATACGCTGGCCACCGCCCAGGACACCGCGGCCTTCCGCGCTGATGTGGGGCGCACCCGCCGCCTGCTGGAAGATACCGGCGGCGTACCGGTGATCGGCTACCGCGCGGCTACCTTCTCGATCGGGCGCGCGCAATCAGTGGGCGTTCGCGGCTTTGGAACAGGAAGGCTACCGCTACTCCTCCTCCGTCAATCCGATCCGCCACGATCTCTATGGCATGCCCGACGCACCGCGTACGCCTTATCGCCCGGCCGGGTGCTCGATCTGGGAATTTCCCATGACCACGGCACGACTGGGCGCCCGCAACCTGCCCTGCTCCGGCGGCGGCTTCGCCCGGCTGCTGCCTTACCGGCTCTATGCCGCCGGCCTGCGGCGCGTGCACCGGGCAGATCGTATGCCCGGCATCTTCTACTTCCATCCGTGGGAGATCGACCCGGGCCAGCCACGCATCACCGGCTGCGGCTGGAAGTCCCGCATTCGGCACTACACCAATCTCGCCCGCATGGAACGCAAGCTGCGCCGCGCCCTTGCGGAGTTCCGCTGGGACCGCATGGACGCGGTGTATGCCACGCATCTCGCGCGCCAGGCCGAGACGCCCGTCATGGTTGCCGCCTGATCATGGCCGTCCGCGTCCGGCCGCTCGATCCCGCCGACGATTCCGCCTGGGATGCGTTCGTCCGCGCCCACCCCGATGGCTCCTTCTTCCATCTTTCCACCTGGCGGGACGTCATCGCGCGCGCCTTCGGTCACCACACCTGCTACGCACTTGCGGAGCAGGATGGCGCGATAATCGGGATTCTGCCGCTCGTGCACGTGCGCACCCTGCTGTTCGGCAATACCCTCACCTCCACACCCGTTCTGCGTCTATGGCGGGCCGCTCTGCGCCGATGATGATGCAGCGCAGGCGCTGCTGCGTCACGCCGAACAGCTCTGCAAACAAATCGGTGCCAGCGCGGTGGAATTCCGCTATCGCCAGACGGTGGACAACGATTGGGTGGAGCGCCCCGAGCTGTACGTGACGTTCCGCAAACCGATCACCGGCGACGACGACGCCAACATGAAGGCGATTCCGCGCAAGCAGCGTGCGATGGTCAGAAAGGGAATTCAGCACGGATTGACCAGTGCGGTTTCCCATCAGGCGGAGCCACTGCATCGGATGTATAGTGAGAGCGTGCGGAACCTGGGCACGCCGGTGTTCTCACGCCGCTACTTCCAGATCCTGCTCGATGCATTTTCCGATTGTTCGGACGTGGTGACAGTGTTAAGGACGGCACGCCGGTGGCGGCGGTGCTGAATTTCTACCACGGCGCTGAGGTTTTGCCGTATTACGGCGGCGGCTCCAGCCTCGCCCGCACCTGTGCAGGAAACGACTTCATGTATTGGGATGTGATGCGCCGAGCCGCTTCCCGCGGTTACCGTCTGTTCGATTTCGGCCGCAGCAAGCTGGGCACCGGCTCGTTTGCCTTCAAGCGCAACTGGGGCTTCGAACCTGCCCCGTTGCATTACCGCTATCATCTCCGTCCCGGCGCCGCGATCCCCGACAACAATCCGCTCAGCCCCAAATACCGCATGTTCGTCTCCCTGTGGAAACGGCTGCCCGTGGCGGTCGCCAATCGGCTGGGGCCGCCGATCGTCCGCGGGCTGGGCTGACGGCAGCGACACACCATGAGCCAGCTTGTCGCACCCACACGCAGCCCCTCTGGTCACCCCGGCCGTCGCGCGCGCCCTCCTGCCGCTCGGCGTCGGGATCGTTCTCCTCGGCCTGCTTTTCCACGCCGAGATCGCCGCCGCCATCGGCGTCTGGATGGGCAACACGGCATACAATCACTGCTTCATCATCATTCCCCTCGTCGCCTACTTGATCTGGGAGCGGCGGAGCGCACTGACCGGCATGGTCCCGCGCCCGTGGCTGGCTGCCGGCACTGCTGGCATTGCCCATCGGCGTCGTGTGGCTGGTTGCCGATCGCATCGGCATCATGGAAGGTCGCCAACTCGTCGCCATGACGCTGGTCGAACTGCTGTTGCTGGCCGCCCTCGGCTGGCGCCTCTATCGCGTACTGCTCGGCCCGTTGCTGTATCTCTACTTCCTCGTGCCCTTCGGCAGCTTCATCACCCCGCAACTGCAGGACTTCACCACCGCGTTCATGACCCGCGGCCTCGATTACGTCGGCATCCCCAACTACACCGACGGCATTCTCCATCCAGATTCCGCAGGGCACGTTCTACGTCGCCGAGGCCTGCGCCGGGCTGCGCTTCCTGATCGCGGCGGTGGCGTTCGGCTGTCTCTACTCGCTGGTGATCTACCGCTCGCCGCGGCGCCGCGCGCTGTTCATCGCCATCTCCATCGTGGTGCCGATCATCGCCAACGGGTTCCGTGCGCTGGGTATCGTCTCGCTCGGCTATCTGCTGGGCAGCGCACAGGCGGCTGCGACCGATCACGTGCTCTATGGCTGGCTGTTCTTTTCCATCGTGATCCTGCTTCTGGTCGTGCTGGGCCTGCCGTTCCGCGAGGATGACAAGCCGCCGATCCGCGTGGCTCCCGAACCGCTTGGCCTGCCCCCGCCAGGCTCGGCTGGCCCGCCGTGGCATCCGTGGTGCTGCTGGGTGCGATCGGTCCGCTGGCCGGCTTCGGCTTCGATCGTGCCGCCGCGGCCAGCATTCCGGGCGCGCCGCAACTCGGCACGGGCGAGTGCCATCGCATCGCACCCGACACGCTGCTGCCCTCGCCCGTCGCCGGACGGATCACCGAGCAGTATCTCTATTGCGGCCACGCCCAGCTCATTGTGCGCACCGAGGTGTTTTCGCCGCGCGCCAGCGCGGGGGCGATCTCGCGCAGGAGCTCAGCCGGCTGACCGAAAGTGGCTTCGCCGACGTGATCGGCACGACGCGGCTGGGCCCGTTCCGCATGGTGCAGACCGAAAATCCGTCGCACACCAGCGCATCGGCGCTGTGGGTGGACGGCGCGCCGTCCAGTGTCGGATGGGGGCTGCGGCTGCGCCAGGCCCGGGCCAGCGTGTTCGGCGCCGCCGGCCGCGCGGTGGTCGTGACCGTGATGCCCAATCCCGATCCCTCTGCGCAGCAACCGCAGGGATACGCGATTGCGCGGGCCGCCATGCAGGCCTGGTGGGAGGGTCAACCGGGTCTTCCGGCCGAGATGGCCCGGCTTTCAGCCGCGACGGAGTAAGCGCGTGAGACGTGTCGGGCTGGTGGGTGCGGGCTTCATCGCGCGCGTGCATGCCGAGGCATTGCGAACCGTCCCCGAGGTCGCGATCACCTGCGTGATCGATCCGCGCCAGCCGAGTGCGCGCGCTTTGGCGCGGGACAGCGGCGATGCCCCGGTCTTCGCCTCGGTCGAACAGGCCCTGGCCGCCGATGCCTTGGATTGTGCGCATGTGCTGGTGCCGCCGGACCTGCATGCCGCCGTCGCGGGCGTCCTCATCGCGGCCGGCAAGCCCGTGCTGCTGGAAAAGCCGCTGGCCGCGACCGCGGACGATGCCCGCGCGCTGGTGGACCAGGCCGGCGCCGGCGGCGTAACGCTCGGCGTCAACCAGAACTTCGTGCACCACCCGGCTTTCCGCCGGCTCTGCGACGCGGTGCGTCGCAACTCGCTCGGCCCCGCCCGCCATGTCGCGTGCATCTATAACGTGCCGCTGCGTCAGATCACGGCACGCCAGTTCAGCCACTGGATGTTCGCCTCGCCGCTCAACCTGCTGCTGGAGCAGGCGGTGCATCCGCTCTCACAGATCGTCAGGATCGCCGGCCAGGTCGGAGATGTGCGGCTGCTGCCCGGGGCGTCGCTCGCGATGCCCGGAGGCCATTCGATCACCCCCACCTTCGATGCGCTGCTGGCGGGTGAGCACCTGCCCGCAAGCCTGCGTTTCGCGGTCGGACAGGCCTATCCGTTCTGGCAGATCCAGGTCACCTGCGACGACGGCATCGCGGTCGCCGACATTCTCGCCAACCGCTTCGTGGTGCAGCGCCGCACCCGCTGGCTGGAGGCAGTCGATGGCGTGATGTCGGGTGCCCAGACCGCCGGCGCGCTGTTCGGATCCAGCGTGCGGAACGTCAGTGATTACGGCCTCTCCCAACTGCGGTTGAAGCCCCGCTCCGACGCATTCTTCCAGAGCATGCAGGGCAGCATCGCGGCGTTCCACGCGGCGCTGACGGCCAGACAGGAACCCGCAGCTCAACGGTGCCTTCGGATCGTCTCTCGTGCAACTGTGCACCCGCATGGCCGAGGCGCTGCCGGCCGCCGCCCCGGCGGCCTCGGCCGCACCGGCGCACACCACGCAAGCACCGCGGAACCCCGACATCGCCATTCTCGGCGGCACCGGATTCATCGGCACCCATCTGGTGCGCCAGTGCATCGCGCGCGGGCTGCATGTGCGGGTGATGGCGCGCAGCCTCAAGGGCCTGCCGGACAGCTTCCGTGATCCGCTGGTCACGCTGGTCCGCGGCGACATCGCCAATCCCCAGGCGGTCGCGGACGCCATCGCCGGCGCGCCCACAGTGGTGAACCTGGCCCATGGCGGCGGCGGTGCAACCTGGGACGAAGTGCGGGAGGCCATGGTGGGCGGAGCGGAGACCGTCGCCCGCGCCTGCCTCGCCGCCGGCTCGAAGCGGCTGATCCATATCGGCTCGATCGCCGGGCTCTATCTCGGCCCCCAGTCCAAGCCGGTGACCGGCGACACCCCGCCCGATCCGCACGCCGAGAGCCGCTCGGATTATGCGCGGGCCAAGGCGGTCTGCGACCAGGCGCTGCTGCGCATGCATCGCGAGCAAGGACTGCCGGTCGTGATCGTGCGGCCCGGCGTGGTGGTCGGCGAAGGCGGCGTCGCCTTCCACTCCGCGCTCGGGCTGTTCAACAACGACCAGCACTGCATCGGCTGGAATGATGGCCGCAATCCCCTCGGCTTCGTCCTGGCCGAAGACGTCGCCGCGGCGATCCTGCGCGCCGCGGATGCCCCCGGCATCGAGGGACGCTGCTACAACCTGGTGGGGGACGTGCGGCCCTCCGCGCGCGAATACATCGCCATGCTCGCGCGGGTCACTCGCCGGCCGCTGCAATTTCATCCGCAATCACCGCTCAAGCTGTGGGCCGCCGAGTTCGCCAAGTGGGGCATCAAGCGCGTCGGCGGAAGGACCCCTCCCCTTCCCTCGCTGCGCGACCTGCTCTCCCGCGGCATGCGCGCCACGTTCGATTGCGCTGATGCCAAGCGCGACCTGGGCTGGCAGCCGGTCGCCGATCCCGCCGCGTTCGAGGCGCGCGCCATCGCCGTACACGCCTCGTGCCCGGGACCGTGACCGAGCTTCTGTCGGTGTTCGCCACCTTCGCGGTAGGCGGCCCGCAGGTCCGCTACGCCGCCATCGCCAACCGCTTTCCGGACCACTTCCGCCACACCATCGTGGCGATGGACGCCGATACCCAGGCGCGCCAGCGCCTCTCGCCCGAGGTGGACGCACGCTTCCCGGAACTCGTGGTGACGAAGGGCCGCATGCTCGCCAACCGCCGCCGGTTCCGGCGTTTCCTCTGCGATGCGCGCCCCGACCTGCTCATCACCCACAACTGGGGCGCCATCGAATGGGCGATGGCGAACTGGCCCCGCGTGGTGCGCCACGTTCATATCGAAGACGGGTTCGGCCCCGAGGAGCGGGAGCGCCAGATCCCCCGCCGCGTGCTGACCCGCCGGCTCCTGCTTTCGCGCAGCCTGGTGGTGGTGCCGTCTCGCACCCTGCGGCGCATCGCCACCGAGGTCTGGCGTCTGCCCCCCGCGCGGGTGCGCTACATCCCCAACGGCATCGACCTCGGCCGCTTCCCGCCACGGGACCGTGCCCTGCATGACGCGCCGGTGGTCGGAACCGTCGCCGCCTTGCGGTCAGAAAAGAACCTGTCTCGCCTGATCCGTGCCTTTGCCGCGGTCCGCGGCGACACCGGGGCCCGGCTGGTGATCGTGGGCGACGGGCCCGACCGCCCGGCGCTGGAAGCGGCGGCAATAAAAGCCGGTGTCGGCCAGCACGTGCGCTTCACCGGCCACATGGCCGATCCCCTGCCCGCGCTCGCCGGCTTCGATCTCTTCGCCCTGTCGTCAGATACCGAGCAGATGCCGATCTCGGTGATCGAGGCCATGGCCGCGGCCTTGCCGCTGGTGGCGACCGATGTCGGAGACGTCCGCAGCATGCTGGCCGAGGCAAATGCACCTTTCGTGACCGTGGCGGAGGACCAGGCGTTTGCCGCCGCGCTCGCGACGCTGCTGCGCGACCCAGCCCGGCGCGCCGAAATCGGCGCCCGGAACCACGCAAAAGCCATCCGCGATTTCGATCAGGAGACCATGTTCGGAGAGTACGCCGACGCTCTTTACGGCATCATGACGCGCCCGCCGCCGCATCACTGCCGAGGGAACTTTCCCACACTGCCGAGCCGGCGCTCCGCCGGCTCTGGGCCGAGATCCGCCATCCGCGCGCCTGGTTTCCTCGGATACGGATCGAGCGCGAGCGCAAGTTGCTGTGCCGTCGCCTCGCCGAGATCAATGGTTTCATTCTCATAGGGAATGTCGTCATCCGCCTCGGGATCGATGCCCTCCGACAGCTCCCGCTCAGGCACGAAACGTAGCCGGAAGGCTTCGCGCACCGGCGTATCGAACTCCTCCAGGCTGGCGACGCACACGCGGGTGACGCACGCATCCAGCGAGCCTTCCGCGATCACCGATGCACCGGGGCCACGGCGCAGGGTGAAAGCGGCAGGTCAGCGACACGATGCCGGGAATGTCGAAGCGGCGCGCCAGCGCCGCGCGCTCCTCGGGTGATGCCACCACCTCGTGCTGTGTCGCGTGCTGGCCGATCCGATCGAGCCGCACCACACGGGACAGTTCGGGCCGGCTCATGGCGCGGAAAAATCGATGCTGCCCTGCGCCAGCGCGGCAAGGCTCTGCGCCGCCAGCGCGGCGTGAACCCGCAGCGCGTGGCGCGCCAGCGCGACCGGCGCCTCGATCGGATGCGGGCTTGCCGCGCCAGACGTTGCGCGCCAATGCGTCGGCCAACGCCGCTTCGTCGCCCGCCTGCAGCGCCGGTCCGTATGACAGCGCCCGCCCATGGAAGGCCTCCCACATCGCCCGCACCTTCTTGCCCACCGACAGGTCTCCCACCCCGAGTTCCCGCAGCGTCACGTCCATGTCGCTGAACATGGCATCGAACACCGCCTGGGCCAGGTCGGGCCCAGGCGCGGGCGCAGTCCGCAGCCGCTCGATCACCAATGCAGCGAACAGCGCGACCAGGTCGAATCGGCCGTCCAGCGTGTCCGGCACGCCAAGATCACCATAAAAACACGGGTCCCGTGCCGCCTTCACCGCCGCGCCGTAGAGCAGAAACCCGCCCGTTCGTGCGGCCGGCGGCGGGGCGCGATCAGGGACCGGAGCGAGGCCATCGCTGCTGATTGACAGGACGCGGCGGGCATGACAACCGCGCGCCATGTCGCCGCCTCGCTCCAGATCTCTGCGTCCATCATCAACCGGCTGCGTCGCCCTGCTTGGCTGTGTTCTGCTTCTCGGCGGCTGCAGCATGGTGCTTCGTCCGCCCGAGGTGCGCGGCAACAGGATCGATCAGACCGAGCTGAGCCGGATCGTTCCCGGCAAGACCACCCAGGCCGATGCCAGCTCCATCCTCGGCTCCCCCACCGCGAAGGGCACGTTCAATCAGAACGACTGGTATTACATCAGCGAACTGACACGGCCCGTGGTGGCCGGCACAAACTCGGTGCTGTCCCAGCAGGTCGTCGTGCTGAGCTTCAATGATCAGGGGGTGCTGCAGAACATGCACCATCTCAATCAGCAGGACGCGATGAACGTGCCGATCGTGTCGCGGCAGACGCCCTCGCCCGGCACCGAGGCAGGATTCTTCGCCCAGCTTCTCGGCAATATCGGCAAGTTCAGCCCCGGCGGCATCACCCAAAGCCGAGGCACCGAGCGGCGGCGTTCCGGTGGGACAGTAAACCCGGGTAGTACCGCCCTCATTTTCCGACCGGGCGCGGCGCGCTATCCTGCCGGGCATCGCAATGGAGGCGCAGCATGCCGCGCATCACGATCGACGCCAGTGACGGATCGGGGCGTTTCTCGGCCTATCTGCGGAACCGAAGGACAAGCCAGCCGGCGCGGTAGTGCTCATCCAGGAGATTTTCGGCGTGAACCATGCGATGCGCGACATCGCCGCCTGGGTCGCGGACCTCGGCTTTTCGCCGTCTGTCCGGACCTGTTCTGGCGCCTCGAACCGAGGCATGGATATCACCGACAAATCCGATGAGGAGTGGAACAAGGCCTTCGACCTGTTCAACCGCTTCGATCAGGCGAAGGGGATCGAGGACCTGAAGGCGACGCTGGCGGCCGCCCGCGCGCTTCCCGGCGCGAACGGCGTGTCGGCACCATGGGCTACTGCCTCGGCGGCCGGCTGGCGTTCATGATGGCCGAGCAATCCGATGCCGACGTGAACATCTCCTATTACGGCGTCGGCCTCGATAACCTGCTGGATCAGACTGGATCGCATGACCGCGCCTTTGGTGGTGCACATCGCCGATCAGGACGAGTTCTTTCCCGCTGAAGGGCGGGCGAAGACCGTCGCGGCGCTGAAAGGCCGTCCAACACAAGCTGCTATGTCTATCCGAACGCCAATCACGCCTTCGCCCGCGTCGGCGGCGTTCACTGGAACGGCCGCGCCGCCGCGATCGCCAACGGGCGCAGCGCCGAGGCATTGGTGCAGGCGCTGGGATGACCCGCATCCTGTACCCTGCACGCGCTTGCGCAGTCCGTGCCGGACCGCGCGCTGCTGGCCCTGCCGCCCGACAATTCGCTGTCGCCCTGCGCTTTGGCCCGCGAGCTGGTCCGCGCGGCCGCCGCGGTTTGCGGCTGCTCGGGGTGCCGGTCTCGGGTTACGCCACCGATCTGCTGATCGGCGCGGGATGCGTGGCGTCAGTGGAAAGCTCGGGCGTGTCGATCGGCGAAAGTGGCATCGCACCGCGCTTCCAGGCGGCGCTCGCCGTCCGGCGCCATCACCATGCGCGACGCCACTTGCCCGGCGATCCACACCATGTTCAGGCTGCCGAAAAAGGCGTGCCGTTCATGCCGCTGCGCGGCATCATCGGCAGCGACATTCTGGCGCACCGGGCGACTGGAAGGTGATCGACAATCCGTTTGCCACAGCGGTGATCCGATCGTGCTGCTGCCGGCGCTGTCGCCGGACATTGCCGCGTTCCATGCCGCACTCGCCGATCAGGAGGGAACGTATATGTCGGACGCCGGCTCGAACTGGCGACGATGGCGCATGCCGCACGCCGTTGCATCGTGACGGTGGAGCGTTTCCAGGATGGTTCGTCTGCTGCAGGACGAACACCTGGCGCCCGGCACCATTGCCGGCGTGTATGTCGAGGCGATCGCCGAGGCATCGCGCGGCGCGTGGCCGCTCGCGCTGCTCGACTGAATACAGGCTCGATGCGGCGCATCTTGCGGAATACGCACGACTGGCGCGAACCGAAGCGGGATTCGCCGAGTATCTGCGGCGCTTCGTATCGAACGCACCCGCGCGGGCAGCAGCCGAGTATCCGATCGCAGAGAAGCGCGCGTCACAGGGTGAGCGCGCTTCGCCGCGTGAATCGGATACTCAAGACAAGTCGCGCCTCGTATCGACTTTCTCTGCAAGTCGATACGAGTGATCAAGCGCGAGGAGATCATGGCGGCGGCGATCGCGCGGCTGATCCTGGATCCCGATGCGCCGCCGGCTCGCCACATCGCCGTCGGCGCCGCAAGCGCAATCCCCGCCGCTGCATGCTGGTTGGTCAAGGCGCTGGGCCATGACGTGCGGCTGTCGCTGCTGCATCGGCAAACCGGCAATCCGTTCACCGCCGGCACGCGCGAGTTGTTCGATCTCGACCGGTCAGGGCCGCATCGATCTGTTCTTCCTCGGCGGCGGACAGATCGATGCAGCCGCCAACATCAACCTGATCGGCACCGGGGAGTGGCCGGGAACCGGCGTGCGCTTCCCCGGAAGTTTCGGCTCGGCGTTCATGTACATGATGGTGCCGCGCACGATTCTGTTCCGTGAGGAGCATTCGCGGCGCGTGCTGGTGCCGAGCGCCGATGTGGTTTCCGCTCCGGCGTGTCACTGCCGGGCGTGTTCCGCCGCGGCCATGCGCAGGCACTGGTAACCGGCCGCTGCGTTTTCCGCTTCGATCCGCGCGTACGCGCTTCTCCCTGGCCTCAGTGCATCCGGGTGAGAACGGAGGCTCCGTCGCTCGAAACCACGGGCTTCGATTATGATCGCGGCACGCCTTGCGCCACTGCAGAGCCGTCCAAGGAGGAACTCCGTCTGCTCAGAACAATGTATGCGGCGCGATGCGCGAGACATATCCGGCATTCTGTCAACGCATTTGGGACATCACAACCAGTGCGTGTATGTCCAAATGAACACATCGCCACTGGAAACGAGTTGGTTTCGTCCTCTATTTGTGATCAGGTGTGTTTGCCGGAATGGCGAACCATAAACAGGAGCGAACAGAATGCGCGTCAGTACCTCCCGCCGGTTTGGCTTTGGCCCTGAGTTTGGGCCTCGCGCCGGCTGCCTTTGCTCAGACCTACCACCAGAGCAATGGCTCCTCAACCGCCACCTATCATGAAAGCAACGGCTCTCGGCTGGCAGCCCTACCACGTCAGCAACGGCTCGGCCACAGGCCCGTATCACGAGAGCAACGGCTCTTCGAGCGGTGGATACCACGAGAGCAACGGCTCTTCGCAGACGCCGTACCACGTCAGCAATGGCTCTTCGAAGAAGAAGAAGCACATCACCACAGCCTCGGCGTCGCCGACCTACCACGTGAGCAACGGCTCCTCGGCAACGCCGTACCATGTCAGCAACGGCTCCTCGAACGCCGCGTACCACGAGAGCAACGGCTCTTCCAATGCGCCGTACCATGAGAGCAACGGGTCGTCGAAGAAGACCGGCACCCAGGCGCAGTAACACTCCAATCGGCTTCGGCATTGCTCCCTCGGGCCCATTACCCCGGGGGAGCAGGCCGAGAAATGCCCCGATGATCGCCAGGGACAGCAGGCGGCATGTTTCGCAGATTTCTCGCGGTTTTGGCCTTCGGCCTTGCCGTCGTCGTGGCCACCCCGCCGGGACCCCGCGCACTGGGCCGCCGCAACGCCAATGGACTGGAGCGAGGTGGTCGAGAAGGTGCTGCCCGCCGTGGTGAATATCTCGGTGGAAACCCTGGCCACCAAGGATGGCGCCCAGCAGCGCCAGCGCGAGGTCGGCACCGGGTTCCTGATCGATCCATCCGGAACTATCGTCACCAACAAGCATGTGATCGCCGGCGCTTTCCGCATCACCGTCACCTTGGCGGATCGCACCCAGTGGGACGCAAAGCTGCTCGCCGCCGCACGCATGGTCGATCTGGCGGTGCTCAAGATCGATACCGGCCGGACCCTGCCGTTCCTCAAATTCGCCGACAGTGACAGGGCCAAGGTCGGAGACCCGGTCATCGTTATCGGCAATCCGCTCGGTCTCGGCACGTCCGCCAGTTCCGGAATCATCAGCGCCCTGCATCGCGATCTGATGAACACGCCGTTCGACAATTACATTCAGACTGACGCCGCCATCAATCACGGCAATTCCGGCGGCCCGGTGCTCGACAGGGACGGCGATGTCCTCGGCGTCGCCACCATCCTCGTCACCACCGCCGCCGGCGAAGGATCCAACGGTCTGGGCTTCGCCCTCGCCGGTTCCGATACGGAAACGCCGTCCGCCACCTGCTGCATCCGGAATTCAGGAACAATCGGCTGGATCGGTGCCCATCTTCAGGACCTTACACCTCGCTGGAGCGGGCGTTTCATACCGGTCAGCTTTCCGGCTGCCTGGTCACGCAGATCGAGGATGATAGTCCCGCCGATAACGCCGGGCTCCAGACCGGCGACGTCATCCTGCTCTTCGGCAAATATGTGCCCGTCAGTTCGCGCGACCTGATGCGCGAGATCATCCTGACGCCCGCCGGAGCCGACGTTCCGCTCAAAGTCTGGCGCGACGGCAAGGTTCTGGATCTCGACGTGCTGGTGGCCGACTGGCCGAAGCTGGAAGAGCCCGAGGGCGCCATGACATCCAGCATGGCAAGCGCCGCTCAGGCCCAGTCACCGGATTTCGGCCTGATCCTCGCGCCACTCACCGGCGCGTCCCGGCGGTTCTACAAAATCACCTCCACCAAGGGTGTCGTCGTCGCCGCGGTTGACCCGACGTCCGAAGCATTCTCCTGCGGCATCAGCCCCGGCGACGTGATCCTCGAGATCCAGGGCAAGCCGGTGTCCTCACCCGAGGAAGTCAGCCGCGCCGTCGAGACATCCAAGGGGAAAGAGCAGTTCATCGATCTGCTGGTCGCGGGAAAGGAGAGCACCCGCTGGGTCGCGCTCTACTCCGGACATACACAGGCATCGAACGGTGCCAAGGTGGTTGCGGCAGGCTCCCGCCGCTCCGCGGCCGCAACCGAGACAGCGGGCTCGCACCAACCTGATTCGCAAACGGCTTGCCGGAAGCTCATTCTCCGCCGTCCAGCCATGCGCCCACGATTTTGTGAGGCGATGAACGCGCGACTGGAAGGCGTCCGTTGGAATGCCTTAATGGCGGTCCGGGTAATTCCAGACAGCCGCAGCGAATTCCATCGCGGCTTTTAGAAGCAAGGGAGTTCATCATGCGGACTTTGATCACCCGATGGCATCGCCAGTGCAGGCGTCGCGCTTGCTCTCGCGCTCGCACCGGCCGCTTTCGCCCAGACGGTGCAAGCGGAAATCCAACGCGCCATACCACGAGAGCAACGGCGCTTATCACGGGAATGGCTGGAGCCAGAGCTCGAACGACAACGGCCCGTACCACGAAAGCAATGGCTCCGCGGCCGGCGGTTACGGTTGGAACCAGAGTTGGAACGGCAACGGCCAATACCACGAAAGCAACGGCTCGGCGCCCGGCGGCTACGGATGGAACGGCAATGGCCAGTACCACGAGAGCAATGGCGCCGCCCCGGCGGCAATGGCTGGAACATGCCGTACCACGAAAGCAACGGCTCGGCCCCCGGCGGCTACGGCTGGAACGGCAGCGGCCAGTACCACGAAAGCAACGGCGCCGCCCCCGGCGGCAACGGCTGGAACAGGCCGTACCACGAAAGCAACGGCTCCTCCGCCGGAGGCAACGGCTGGAACCAGGGCTGGAACGACAACGGCCAGTTCCGCGAGAGCAACGGCGCCCCGCCCAGCGGCAACGGATGGAACCAGGGTTGGGCACAACGGCCCGTACCACCAGAGCAATGGCAACGGCCCGCAAGGCAACCAGGGCTGGAACCACGGTGATATGCCCCGGAACGCCAATCAGTGACGCCTGCACGTAACGCCTGCACGTAACACTGGGCGTCTCGCGTGGACCAACCCCGTCCCTGCCCCACGCTGTGGTCCACGCTGACGATGGCACTGCTGCTCGGGCTGGCGCTGTCAGGCGCCGGCCCGATCCGCGCCAGGGCAGCGGCAACCAGCATGGACTGGAGCAGCGTGGTCCGCGCCACGCTGCCCGCTGTCGTCAATCTCTCTGTCGAGACCCTGGTGAAAGACCCCAAATCAGGCGAGATCACCCGTCATCGCGTGATGGGGTCCGGCTTTCTGATCGACCAAAACGGCATGATCCTGACCAACCGTCATGTCATCGAAGGCGCATTCCGCATCACTGTCACCACCAATGACCGCCGCAAGTGGCGAGCGGTTCCGGTCGCCGCCGCCCGGCTGATCGACCTCGCCATGGTGACGATCAATACAGGACACCCGACGCCCTTCCTGCGGTTCGCCGCCGATGATCCGGTGGACGTGGGGGACCCGGTGCTCGTCATCGGCAATCCGGTCGGGCTGGGAACCTCGGTCAGCGCCGGGATCGTCAGTGGTCTCAATCGCAACCTGATGAATTCGCCGTTCGACGATTACCTCCAGACCGACGCCGCGATCAATCACGGCAACTCCGGCGGCCCGGTGATCGATCGCAATGGACAGGTCGTGGGCGTCGCAACCATCCTGATCACCGCGCAGGCCGATGAAGGCTCCAACGGTCTCGGCTTCGCCATTCCCGGATCAGACGCGTCCTACGCCGTGCGTCACCTGCTCGATCCCGAGGCAGCGCCGGTCGGATGGATCGGTGTGCATCTTCAGGACGTCAGCCCGAACCTCGCGCGCAGCTTCAACCTGGACCAGGCGCAGGGCTTCCTGATCAGCGCGGTGGACCCCGCCAGCCCGGCCGAAGCCGCCGGGCTGCGCGCCGGCGACGTGGTGCTGCGCTTCGGCTCCACGACGCCCGCCGATTCGCGCGCGCTGATGCGCGATATCGTGCTCACACCGATCGGCACCGCCATCTCCCTGGCAGTCGAACGGGACGGCGCGACCCGCGAGGTGCAGGTCACGGTGAAGCCCTGGCCCGACCTGCACGAATCTCCGGCCGAGTTGACCAGTCCGCCGGAACTGGTCGCCGCCGCACGGCCGCCCGATCTCGGGCTGATCTACGCGCCGCTCACCCCCGCCGCGCGACGGCTCTACAACGTGACCGTGCCGGCCGGGGTCCTCGTCGCCGCCGTCGATCCGGCGTCCCAAGCGTATGCCGATGGCATCGCACCCGGTGACACGATCGAGCAGGTGGAGGACGAACCGGTGCATACCGCCGATGAGGTGGAGCATGCGGTGAACACGGCGGCCCGCACCGATGGCTTCGTCGCCTTCCTGGTCAAGGAGAAAACAGCGACGCGCTGGATCGCGCTGTACGCCGGCCGACATAGCACGCCCCTCGCCAAGCCCCCGGCAGGTACAGCCGCAGCACCGATTCCCGCAACGGCAGACGCTGGCACGCGTTGATTCCTGCCGCCCGTTGGCGGACAACGGCAGGGGAGAAGCGCGGGAGCAAAGGGTTCGATGGACGCAGCGGACAGGCCGGCCGGCAAGGGTCTGGCACGCAGCCCCGGCGCCCTGGCCGGGCTCAAGGTCATCGACCTCACGCGCGTGCTCGGCGGCCCGTACTGCACCATGATCCTGTCTGATCACGGCGCCGAGGTGATCAAGATCGAACCACCCCAGGGCGACGAGGTGCGCGATTGGGGACCGCCGTTCCACGACGCCGACGCCTCGTATTTCATCGGGGTCAATCGCAACAAGCACTCCATCGGCCTCGACCTCGGCAAGCCGGCCGGCCAGCACGCGGTTCGCCGGCTGCTCCGCGACGCCGACGTGCTGGTGGAGAACTTCAAGCCCGGATCAATGGAAAAATGGGGCCTCGGCTATGAAACGCTGAGCCAGGAACTCCCAGCGCTGATCCACTGCCGCATCTCCGGGTTCGGCGCCGACGGGCCGCTGGGCGGATTGCCCGGTTATGACGCGATCCTGCAGGCCATGACGGGATTAATGAGCGCCAACGGCGATCGCACCACCGGGCCCTGCGGCTGGGCACCGCCATCGTCGATATGGGCACCGGCCTCTATTCCGCGGTGGCGATCCTGATGGCGCTGTTCGAACGCGCACGCTCGGGCCGCGGCCAGTTCATCGACATGACGCTGTATGATTGCGGCATGGCGCTGCTGCATCCGCAGGCCGCCAACTTCTTCCTCAACGGCAAGCGGCCCGCCGGCACCGGCAATCCGCATCCCAACCTCGTGCCGTACGACAAATACCCGACCCGCACCTGCGAGATCTTCATCGCCTCCGGCAACAACGGCCAGTTCCGCAAGCTGTGCGAGATCATCAGCCGGCCGGAACTGGCCGACGATCCTCGGTTTGCCAGCAACGCCCATCGGCTGGAACATCGGGACGCACTGACCCAGGCGCTGGCGGGCGCCTTCGCCGATCAGGATGGTGAAGCCATCGCCCTCAAGCTGATCCGTGCCGGCGTGCCGGCCGGTCCCGTGCTCTACACCGATCAGGCCATGCAGGCGGCGCACACCGAGCACCGTGAGATGGTCACCGAGCTCGATTGGTACAGGGGCCTCGGCACGCCCATCAAGCTCTCGCGCACGCCAGGCGGCACGCGCGCCGCACCGCCGCGCTTCGGTGAACACGGCCGCGCGGTGCTCGCGCATCATGGTTTCACCGCCGAGGAAATCGCCGGCCTCGAAGCAGACGGGGTGCTGTGGACCAAGCGGCGGAGTTAGATCCTTATGCCAGGGGCGCCTGGCTGTTCGACCAGCGATTCTACCTCGCACGTTCGGGTGACCTGACGCCGGAGCGGCTGAAGCGCGCGCTGTTCGCCTCGGCGCTGGATCACTTCCGCTGCATCGGTGACCGCGAAGGACGCTCCCCGGGATTCTTCTTCGATCCGCGCGTCTATGTGGCGCACCTGCCCGCGCTTGAAGCGCGACAGGCCACCGCCGAGGGACCGTTCCACCACTACATCCGCACGCTTGAGGAAGGCGGTCCGGAACGCCGCACATCAGTGTATTTCGATCCCGAGTTCTACCGCGCCCGCTATGACGGCGTGCCGCCGCACCGCGCACTGCATCACTACCTCACCAACGACAACCCCACCGATTTCGATCCGCTGCCCGAGTTCTCCGAGAGCTTCTATCTCGCCAGTTACCCCGACGTCGCATCCGCGATCGAGGCTCGCCGCCACCGCTGCGGCTACATGCACTTCCTGTGGCACGGCGCCGAGGAATTGCGCAAACCCCGCAAGGATTTCGACCTCGGCCTCTATGTGCGGCAGAACGAAAAGGTGCAGGCCGACCTGGCCGCGCATCGCGCGCCGAACGCCTTTGCCCATTACCTGACCATCGGCCGCGCGGCGGGATTGCGCGGCGGCCCGGCGGCCTTGCGCCGCCCCAACCTGGAAGACGCTGTAGAGCTGTTCCATCTCCGTGCCCGCGCCATGCTGCCCGGCCTGGTGCGCCGCGGCCTCACCTTCGCTTACCGGGGCGCACCGTCCGTCACCGTCATCATCGTCACGCAGGACCGGTTCCCCAGCCTGATGGTGACGCTGGCCTCCCTGCGCGGGGCGTACCGCGGCGAGATGGAGGTCCTCGTGCTCGATCTCGGCTCGCGCGACGAAACCGCCATGCTGGAGCGCTTCGCGCCGGGCGTGCGATTGCTGCCCTTCACCCGCGAAACCGATGCGCTGCACGTGCTGAATGCCGCCATCCCCTGCGCCTCGGCGCCCGCCATCCTGCTGCTGAGCGACACCGTGGAGGTGATGCCCGGGGCGCTCGATCTCGCGCTCCGGCGCATCGCGTCCGACGAAACCGCCGGCGCGGTCGGCGCCCTGGTGCTGCGCCCGGACGGCGCACCCGCCGAAGCCGGCGGCACCATCGCGGACGACGGCGCGCTCCGTTTCACCGCGCCCGACGCCCTGCCCGCCGCGGTCCGCGAAGTCGATCTCGGCTCCGCCGATTTCCTGCTCATCCGCACCGACACGCTCAGGCGCATCGGCACACTCGACGAAACACTCGGAGATGCCGCGGTGGCGGATGCCTGTCTGCGCATCCGGGACGCCGGCCAGCGCGTGATCTGCGATCCTGCGGTGGTGGTTCAGCGCATGCTGCCCGTACCCGAGCGCACGAGCCGCCTTCCCGGCCGGCAAACCAGGCCCGCCCGCGATCTGCGCCGGGTGCTGTTCATCGATGATTCCGTACCGCTCAGGCTGATCGGCTCCGGCTTCGTCAGGTCGAATGACCTGGTTCGTACCATGCTGACGCTCGATTGCGCCGTCACCGTGTTTCCGCTCGCGCCCAGCAAGGGCGGTCCGGCGACGCTCGCGGCGGAAATGCCGGACGAAGCCGAGGTGATCCTCGACGGCGACCGGGGAGAACTCCGGCCCTTCCTGCGCGCCCGCGGACGCAGCTTCGACGTCATCTGGATCGCCCGGACGCACAATCTGCGGCTGGTCCGCCCCGCGCTGGAGGCGGTCTTCCCCAACCCGGACAACCGCCCGCTCATCGTGCTGGATACCGAGGCGGTGGCCAGCCTGCGCGCCGGGGTGCGGGCCAAATTCTGAACCAGACGTTCGATCCCGCCACGGCGCTTCGCGAGGAGTTCGCCCAGGCGTCGTTCTGCGACAAGCTGGTCGCGGTGTCCGCGCACGAAGCCCAGGTCCTGACCGAGCTTGGCGTCCCGCCGGTCAGCGTGATCGGTCACGCCATCCCGCCCCGCCCCAGCGCCGCCCCATTCGCCGGCCGCTCCGGCCTGCTCTTCCTCGGCGCCATGCACGAAGTCCGCCAGTCCCAATCACGACGCCCTGGCATGGTTCGTCGCCGCCGTTCTGCCGCTGGTCGAGAAGGAACTGGGCTGGGAGACCATGCTGACCGTGGCGGGATACGCCGCGCCCGGTGTGCTGGCCGAGGAATGGGGCCACCATCCGCGCGTGACGCTGCTCGGCGCGGTGGCGGACGTGGCGCCGCTCTATGAACAGCATCGCGTCTTCATCGCGCCCACCCGCTTCGCCGCCGGCCTGCCCTACAAGCTGCACGAGGCGGCGGCCTTCGGGCTGCCCGCCGTTGCGACGTCGCTGCTCGCGGGCCAGCTCGGCTGGGCCGACGGCAATGAGCTGCTGGCCGCTGACCCCGCCGATCCGGCAGGATTCGCCGCCCGCGTGGTGCGGCTCTATCGTGACGAGGCGCTGTGGCTCGCGCTGCGCGAAGCGGCGCTGATCAGGGTGGCGCAGGACGCGGCGTACGAGCCGTTCCGGGCGGCGCTGAACAGGGTGCTGCGCGGCGTGGCGCCGCGTGTCGCTGCACAAGCGAGGGACTGAATGGCAGCACTCTACAATCGGCTACCGGGCCTGGATTTCGCGCTGGGCGAGACCGCCGACATGCTGCGTGCCCAGGTGGAGGTGTTCGCTGCCCATGAGATCGCGCCGCGCGCCGCGCAGATCGACCGCGACAATGCGTTCCCGATGGACCTGTGGCCCAAGTTCGGCGCGCTCGGGGTGCTCGGCATTACGGTGGAGGAGGAGTACGGCGGAGCCGCCATGGGCTACCTCGAACATGTCGTCGCCATGGAGGAAATCTCCCGCGCCTCGGCGTCGGTGGGGTTGTCGTATGGCGCGCATTCGAATCTGCTGCGTGAATCAGATCCGGCGGAATGGGACGGCCGAACAGAAAGGCCGGTATCTGCCGAAACTGATCTCCGGCGAGCATGTCGGTGCGTTGGCGATGAGCGAGCCGGGCGCGGGATCGGATGTGGTCGGGATGCGCACCCGCGCGGACAAGCGCGGCGATCGCTACGTGCTGAACGGCAACAAGATGTGGATCACCAACGGGCCGGATGCGGATGTGCTGGTGATCTATGCCAAGACCGATCCGGATGCCGGACCGCGCGGTGTCACGGCATTCCTGGTGGAGAAAACGTTCAACGGATTCTCCACCGCGCAGAAGCTCGACAAGCTGGGCATGCGCGGGTCCAATACGTGCGAACTCGTGTTCCAGGATTGCGAGGTGCCCGAGGAAAACGTCCTGGGCCAGGTCGGACGCGGCGTGAACGTGCTCATGAGCGGCTTGGACTACGAGCGCGCGGTTCTCGCCGCGGGACCGCTCGGGATCATGCAGGCCTGCATGGACGCGGTGGTGCCGTATGTGCACGAGCGCAAGCAGTTCGGCCAGCCGATCGGGGAATTCCAGCTCATGCAGGGCAAGCTCGCTGATATGTACACCACGATGAATGCATCCCGCGCGTACGTGTACGCGGTGGCCAAAGCGTGCGACCGGGGCGAGGCGACGCGCAAGGACGCGGCAGGCGCGATTTTGTACGCCGCGGAGAAGGCGACGTGGATGGCGCTGGAAGCGATCCAGGCGCTGGGGGGAAATGGTTACATCAACGATTATCCCACCGGGCGGCTGCTGCGCGACGCCAAGCTGTATGAAATCGGTGCGGGCACGAGCGAAATCCGCCGCATGCTGATCGGGCGGGAACTGTTCAACGAAACAGCATGACGGTCCTTCGTTCGGAGATCGCCACCGGGTCCGACAGCTTCGCGGCGAACGCGCGGACCATGCGGGCGCTGGTCGATGATCTGCGCGGCCGTGTGGCAGAAGCGGCGCGAGGCGGCGACGACGCGGCCCGCGAACGCCACCTGAAGCGGGGCAAGACGCTGCCGCGCGAGCGCGTGGCAGGCCTGATCGATCCAGGCAGCCCGTTCCTGGAACTATCGCAGCTTGCCGCGTACGGCATGTATGACAATGACGTGCCGGGAGCCGGCATCATCACCGGGATCGGGCGGGTGTCGGGGCGGGAATGCGTGATCGTCGCGAACGACGCCACAGTGAAGGGCGGCACGTATTTCCCGATTACGGTGAAGAAGCACCTGCGGGCGCAGGAGATCGCGCGTGCCAACCGGCTGCCCTGCATCTACCTGGTGGATTCGGGCGGCGCATTCCTGCCCTTGCAGGACGAGATTTTTCCCGACCGCGATCATTTCGGCCGTATCTTTTTCAACCAGGCGACGATGTCGGCGGAGGGCATGCCGCAGATCGCCGCGGTGATGGGATCGTGCACCGCCGGCGGCGCCTATGTCCCGGCGATGAGCGACGAAACGGTGATCGTCCGGGGCCAGGGCACGATCTTCCTGGGCGGTCCTCCGCTGGTGAAGGCCGCGACCGGTGAGGAAGTCAGCGCCGAGGACCTGGGCGGCGCCGATGTGCATGCCCGCACCTCGGGCGTGGTCGATCACTACGCGCAGAACGATGCCCATGCCCTGGCGATCTGCCGCCGCATCGTGGCAACGCTGAACCGCGACAAGCACCCGTCGCTGGAGCTGCGCGATCCTGCGGAACCGCGTCACGATCCGGCCGAGCTGCACGGCGTGGTACCGGCCGACATCCGCGCATCCTACGACGTGCGCGAGGTCATCGCGCGCGTCGTCGATGACAGCGCGTTCGATGAGTTCAAGCGGCTCTACGGCACCACTCTGGTCTGCGGCTTCGCCCATGTGTTCGGTTATCCGGTCGGCATTCTGGCGAACAACGGCATCCTGTTTTCCGAATCCGCGCTCAAGGGCACGCATTTCATCGAGCTGTGCAGCCAGCGCGGGATTCCGCTGATCTTCCTGCAGAACATCACCGGCTTCATGGTGGGCCGGAAATACGAAGCCGGCGGCATCGCCAAGGACGGCGCCAAGCTGGTGACCGCCGTCGCGACCACATCCGTGCCCAAGATCACCGTGGTGATCGGCGGCTCGTTCGGCGCGGGCAATTACGGCATGTGCGGCCGCGCCTACGATCCTCAATTCCTGTGGATGTGGCCGAATGCGCGCATCTCGGTGATGGGCGGAGAACAGGCGGCGAGCGTGCTGGCGACAGTGCGGGGCGGGTTCGAGACGGCGGAACAGGAAGAGGCGTTCAAGGCGCCGATCCGTGAACAATACGAAGCGAAGGGCCACCCGTATTACGCAACGGCACGGCTGTGGGACGACGGCATCATCGATCCGGCGGATACACGACGCGTGCTCGGCCTGTCGCTGTCCGCAACGCTGAACGCTCCGATGATCCCGACCCGCTTCGGCGTGTTTCGTATGTAACCGTCAGAACTCAACCCTTCCCCGCGTAGCTCTTCGCCATCCCCTCGGCCGGCTCGGCCTGCGGGCCGAACGGCATGATCGGATACCGCAAACCCGCCTTCGACAATCCCTGCAACCCGATCACCCCGCGCTGCAGATCCTCCGGCGGGCACGCCATCAGCAGCTCGTCATCCGCCACAGCGCCGTAGCGCCGCTCGGCATAGCACGGGATCGACAAACTGACCGTGCGGTTCTTCAGCGCGTTGCCCCACGAATCCGCACACGCGCTCTCCCCCGTGATGCTGAAATCATACCGCTGGTAATTCTTCCACTGCAGCCCGTTGATGAACAGGATCATCTGCGCCGGATTGGCATAGAACAGGCAGATATCCGGCGGATCGAGCCGCGCGCTGCGCAGCGGCGAAACCACCAGCGCGTGGTATCGCCCCGGCGGCACGCGTGACATGCCGGCCTGGTGCGCGGCCGCCGCCTCCCGGTTTTCGAACCACACACCTTCCATCTTGCGCCCGGACGTATAGATCTCTCCCGGGGCATCCAGCCCGATGACAGAAGAGCAGGACGAAAATTCCGGCACGTTGTCGGTGGTAATGCCGAGGGTGAAGCCGGCGATGCGTGCCTGCGTGACGAGCTGGCAGGTGGAAAAGATTTTCCCCTTCGCCGGCCGCCTGACCCCCGGCACCTGCTCCATATCCTCCACGCGTTCGAACAGCTTCATGCCGATGGGCAGCGTGCGCAGCTTGAGCAGATTGCCCAACTCCTCAGCCAGCCGGCCGATCTCCTTGCCATCCGGTGGTGTCGCGGCCTGCGATCCGTCCATTGCAATCTCCCGGCCCGTGCCGGCCGCATTGTGGCCCGCGTCTCCGGGCGGGTAAATGTGCCCATGATCAGCGTCGAGGAAGCGCGGGCCCGCATCCTGTCCGGCTTGAACGCCGTGCCGGCCGAAACCGTGGCGTTGGCCGAAGCCTGGGGCCGCGTGACCGCTGAACCGGTGATCGCCCGGCTGACCCAGCCGCCCGCCGACGTCTCCGCCATGGACGGCTACGCCCTGCGCGCCGCGGACGGCCCGGCGGGCGCGGCGCTGCACGTGATCGGCAGCGCGCCCGCCGGCCACCCGTTCGCCGGCGCGGTAGGCGCCGGCGAAACCGTGCGCCTGTTCACCGGCAGCGTGGTGCCGGACGGCGCCGACGCGATCCTGTTGCAGGAAGACGCAACCCGCGACGGCGAGACCGTGCGGGTGAACGAGGCGGTCCGCGCCGGACGCCACATCCGTCGCGCCGGGCAGGATTTCACCGCGGGCGACGCCGTCATCCCGGCCGGCCGGCGCATGACCGCGCGTGACGTGGGCCTGGCCGCCGCCGCCAACCACCCCTGGCTCGCCGTGCGCCGCCGGCCGCGCATCGGCATCCTCGCCACCGGGGACGAGATCGCCCTTCCCGGCGAGCCGATTCCCCCCGGCGGCATCGTGAGTTCGAACAGCCACGCGCTGGCCGCGCTGGTGCGCGCGGGCGGGGGCACGCCGGCCGTGCTGCCGGTAGCGCGGGATGATCGCGCGGCGATCGGCGCGGTGGCGGATGCGGTGGCCGGGATGGACATGCTGGTGACCACCGGCGGGGCCAGTGTCGGCGACCATGACCTGGTTATCGCGGCGCTGAAGGAACGCGGGCTGGAGGTCGATTTCTGGCGCATCGCCATGCGCCCCGGCAAGCCGCTGATCTTCGGCCGCCTCGGTGCCATGCCCATGCTCGGCCTGCCGGGCAATCCGGTCTCCGCCCTTGTCTGCGCGGTGCTGTTCCTGCTCCCCGCGCTGGCGAGCCTCTCCGGCCTGCCGCCCGAACCGCCGCCGGTGGTCCACGCGGTGCTCGAAGTCCCGGTGCAAGCGAACGACTCCCGTGCCGATCACCTGCGCGCCACGCTGCGCCGGAGGCCCGATGGCACGCTCGGCGTCACGCCGTTCCCGGTGCAGGACTCGTCGATGCTGCGTCGCCTGGCGCAGGCCGACGGCCTGGTGCTGCGCGCGCCGCACGCACCGGCGCTGGAGGCTGGCGCGGTGGTGCAGGTGATCCGCTTGAATTCGTTGGGGATTTGATCGGTTTCGCTTGACGGCGCGAGTCGAACCAACCTAGAACCGCGGCTCAGTTGCCGGTTTGTTCCCGGCTCCTTTGGGTTGTGGGGGATCAATGCTTACCCGTAAACAGCACGAGTTGCTGGTTTTCATCGACCGTCACCTGAAGGAAACCGGCTTTTCTCCCTCGTTTGAGGAGATGAAGAACGCGCTCAATCTGCGCTCGAAATCCGGCATTCACCGGCTGATTTCCGCGCTGGAGGAGCGTGGGTTCCTGGTCCGCCGGCACCATCGCGCGCGGGCGCTGGAAGTGGTGCGCCTGCCGGAGGATCAGCAGGAAAACCGCATGGAAGTCGCCACCGGCGCACGCGCGGCGGGCTTTTCCCCCAATGTGATCCGCGGGGACTTCTCCCAGCGGCTCAGCGGCGTTCGCACGGCATCGGAGGCCGCCGCCGTGCAGATGCCGCTCTATGGGCGCATCGCCGCTGGCCTGCCGATTGAAGCGCTGCGCGATCAGGGCACCACGATCGAGGTGCCGATGGCGATGATCGGCAACGGCGAGCATTACGCGCTCGAAGTCGCCGGTGATTCCATGGTCGATGCCGAAATCATGGACGGTGACACCGTCATCATCCGCAAAGGCGAGCAGGCCGAGAACGGACAGATCGTCGTGGCGCTGGTCGATGAGAATGAGGTTACGTTGAAACGTCTGCGCCGGCGGGGCAATTCGATCGCCCTGGAACCGGCCAATCCGAAGCACGAAACGCGCATCGTTCCGGCCGGGCGCGTGCGGGTCCAGGGCCGGCTGGTGGCATTGCTCCGCCGGTACTAGCAGATTATACGGCGCGGCGAGCCGACGTAGCTCAGGGGTAGAGCAACTGATTCGTAATCAGTAGGTCCTCGGTTCAAATCCGAGCGTCGGCACCAGTCGGGCCAGACCGGTCAACCACCACGATCCCCGCCGGCCCCGGCTCCGCGGCACCAATAATCGCCGCCCGCGAACAGCCCGCCGCCCAAATCCGCTCCGCCAGCTCTGAAGCTGCCGCCGCCTCGCACGCCACCAACAGTCCGCCCGATGTCTGCGCATCCGTCAGCAACTGCCGCATCGTCAGTCCCAGCCCCTCCGACCAACTGACACACGCGCCATAACTCTCCCAATTGCGCTCCGAGGCTCCTGTTACAAAGCCTCCCTCACACAATTCCCGTGCACGGTTGAGCAGCGGAACCGCCGCCGCATTCAGCCGCAGCGCAACGCCGCTGGCGCGCGCCATCTCCAGTCCATGACCCAGAAGCCCGAACCCGGTCACATCCGTCATCGCGTGCACCGCGCTCCGCTCACCCAGCATGACACCCACGCGGTTCAGCATCGTCGTGCTGGCCAGCAGTTCCGCGTACCCGTCGCCGTCGAGCGCCCCCTTGCGCAACGCATTGGCATACACCCCTACCCCGATGGGTTTGGTCAGAATGAGGGAGTCGCCCGGGCGCGCACCGCTGTTGCGGCGCAGATGCTCCGGCTTGCAGATACCGATCACGGCCAGGCCGTAGATCGGCTCCGCCGTATCGATCGAGTGCCCGCCAGCCACCGGAATGCCGGCACCCGCGCAGGCTTCGGCACCGCCGGCCAGGATTGCTCGCGTCACCTCCAACGGCAGCGTGCCGAGCGGCATGCCCAGAATGGCCAGGGCAAACAGCGGCGTACCGCCCATCGCATAAATGTCGCTGATCGCGTTCGTCGCGGCGATCCGGCCAAAGTCACGCGCGTCATCAACCACCGGCATGAAGAAATCCGTCGTGGCGATAACACAGTCGCCATTCGGCAATTGCCAGACCGCTGCATCGTCAGCCGTTTCGCTGCCAACCAGAAGCTGCGAGAAGCCGGCGGCCATCGGGCTTCCGGCCAGAAGCTGTTGCAGCACGGCAGGCGCCAGCTTGCAGCCGCACCCGCCGCCATGCGCCAACTCGGTCAGTCGCACCGCATGCCCGTTCCCGTCCAACGCTGCCTCCCGTCCCGTGCCAACAGCCGAAGCTGGCCCCCGTGGCGCACACAGGCAATGGCCGCTTCTCAGCCACAGGGTCGGATCGCGCCGCCTTGCCTCCGCTCGCCGCTTATGCTCCGGAATCCGAATGGTTGGCAGCGCGCCGAAACTCGACCGCATCGATCTGCGCATCCTGGCGCATCTGCAAAAGAGCGGCCGCGTCACCAACGTGGAGCTGGCCGAGGCCGTCGGTCTCTCTCCAAGCCCCTGCCTCGTGCGGGTGAAGCGATTGGAAAAGGCCGGATACATCCTGGGCTACGGCGCACAAATCCAGATGCAGAAGCTGGGCGACACGCAGATCGTGTTCACCGAGGTCACCCTGTCGGATCACCGAAGCGCGGATTTCGCACGCTTCGAAGCCAGCATCCGCAAGGTGGACGAGATCATCGAATGCCACCTGGTCAGCGGCGGATACGATTACCTGCTCAAATTCATCACCCGCAACGTGCAGCACTACCAGGATATCATCGAGCGCCTGCTGGAGCTCAACATCGGCATCGAAAAGTATTTCAGCTACCTCGTGATCAAGACCATCTTCGTGAAGCAGCATTATCCGCTGGAGAAGTTTTTCAGCCGCGAGCCTTGAGCGTCACATCCCTCCGTGATCGCACCGCCCACAATTTGGTGCATTGATCTCCGCGTTCGCGTCGCTCGTCGCCACATTCGCCATGCGAATATACGGAAGATCGGTCAGCAGATCGAACGTGCGTTCCGGACCGAGGGTAAAGATTGGCGCCGACAGCGCCGTCAGAGCCGCCCCACGATCACCCGCCTGAAGCGCCAGCAACGTGCGGGTCAGCGCATCAACCACCGCCTGAGACGACGCGCCCTCCGCGATGCCCAGCCTGCGGCGAACATCGGTGCGCGCGGTCAGCAACTCATGCGTGACCAGCGGATTGAAGCCCGCCCAGGCCGCACTCGTGTTCATGTTGCCGGCCGCGAAGTCGAGCGCCGCCACCGCCTTCACCGCACTGAGCGGATCGTTGCGCGTGCGCCGCGGAGCGGCGAACGCCCACGCCGCGTACTGCACCGCGTTCACCGGATCGGCCAGTCCGCTGACATCCGGCATCACCGCCGTGCTTACCGGAGGCTCTTGCAGCGCGCACCCGCCAAGGCCGACGCCGAGCGCCCCGACAAGCGCGACCAAGCGCATCCGTCACTCCTGCTCTTGTCCCCGCCCGGCGTCCTCGTCGCTCTCCTCAGCGTCGTCACCGGCCAGCCGGTACGACCCGGTCAGCCAGCGGCCGAGATCAACATCGGCGCAGCGGCGGCTGCAAAACGGCTTCTCGCGCGACCATCCGAGCGGTTTGCCGCACACCGAACACACCCGATTGTCAGACATCCTGCTCCTCCAGCCGCCATCCGCGAAGCGCGGGGTCAGCTCGCAGTATCAGTGTCTGCCCGCTGCGCTCCGCAAGCTCCCGCAGACCAACACCATCCTGCTGCAACGCGGCGATGATGGCGGGCGAGGCACGCAGCACCGCACGTCCCGGCTGGCACCGCGCCACCTGGCGCAGCGCCGCGAGCCCGGCCGCATACGCCCCGGCCCTCAGCTCACGCAGCGGAGGGCGAATGCGCGCGCGCACGATTTCCGCCAGCCCGAGTTGGGTGAAGCCGAGCAGACGCGGACCGAGAGGATCCGAAGCGAGCGCGATACGCAGATCGGGCGCCAGCGTCGCGCGGCGGCGGGGTGAGAGGCCGGCGAAATCGATCAGGATCGCGCCCGACAGATTGCGCAACCGGATGTGCCGCGCCAGTTCCGGCAACGCGGCCCGATTGAACGCCATGTGGGCAATCACCTTGCCGCGCCGGTCGTCGCTGGCGCTGCCGCCATCGACATCGATGGCGGTCAGCGCGGCCGTGGTTTCGATCACCATCTGCCCGCCTCCGGCAAGCGGCACCGCCGCATCGTCCAATGCCGCAATCTGCTCCTCCAGAGACGGATCGAACTGGGCCGGTATTCCCCCCGCACCCGGGTCGGCCACCAGCGCCGCCCCCGGATAGCGCGCCTGAAGCTCGTGCAACGGCGACGGTCCTCGCCGCACCAGCCGGACCGACCCATCTCCCGCCGGCGCCGCATCCTCTTCGCCGAGCCGGGCGGTCAGACGCGGTCCTTTGCCGCCCTGCGCCGCACGCGTCACCCGCACCCCGATCAGCGCCCCGACGCTGGCCTCGGACCCGCCCTCGGTGTCGGGCAGGAACCCCTCCGCATCGGCCAGCGCAACGAACGCTCCGCCGAGCCCCGGCGCGCGGGCCAGCACCCGGCCCCGGTGCAGATCACCCACGCCGTCGGGCACCCCCGGGCGCCACAGGGCGAAGTCTTCCAGCACACCGTCGCGTACCACGGCGATGCGCGTTTCCCCCGGCGCCCACGCCGTGCAGATGCTCAGGGAATGGGCCAGCCGGCACTCCGCAGAAGCTGTGCGGTCTCGAACAGCGGCAGCCCGACCACGTTGGAATAGCTGCCCGAAATGAAGCGAATGAAGCTCGCAGCCCGGCCCTGAATGGCATAGCCGCCGGCCTTCCCCCGCCACTCCTCGCTCAGCAGGTAGGCCGCCATCTGCACCTCCGTCAGCCGCGCGAAGCTCACCACGCTCTCCACCACGCGCTCGCTCCGGCGCTCCCCCGCCCGAAGCACCACCGCGGTGAACACCCGGTGCCGACGGCCCGAAAGCAACGACAGCATGGCCCGCGCCTCGGCTTCCTCATGCGGCGTGCCCAGCACGCGGCGGCCCGCGGCCACGACCGTGTCGGCGGCCAGCACGACGCCCGGTTCGTTCACCGCCTCTGCCTTCGCACGCGCCAGACGCTGTGCCAGCAGGCGCGGCAATTCGGCGCGGCGCGGCGTTTCATCAATGGCGGTCGCGGCGATCAGATCCGGTGTGATCCCGATCTGCAGCAGAAGATCGCGGCGGCGTGGACTGGCGGAGGCGAGAATCAGCGGGGTGGGTGCAACGGGTCGTATCACTTGTAGCGGAAAGTGATCCGCCCTTTGGTCAGATCATACGGCGTCATTTCAACGTTCACCCGATCGCCCGCCAGCACGCGGATGCGGTTCTTGCGCATCTTTCCGCTGGTGTGCGCGAGAATGACATGCTCGTTGTCCAGCTTCACCCGGAACATGGCGTTCGGCAACAGTTCGGTGACCGTGCCGCTGAACTCGATCATGTCTTCCTTGGACATCAGCCCTCGTTGATGTGTTGCAACCCAGCCGCAAGATGTGATCCGGCCCCATCGGGGTCAAGCCGAGCCGCGATGCTGCGCGCGTGCGCATCCAGCCCTTCCGCCTGCGCCAGCGTGATGGCAGGCGGTCCCACAACTTGCAATGCGGCACGATCCGCGCCGGCGAAGGTGGTGCGCTTGAGGAAGTCGAACACCGACAGGCCGGACGCGAACCGTGCGGTCCGCCCGGTCGGCAATACATGATTGGGACCCGCCACGTAGTCCCCGATCGCCTCCGGGCAATCCGCGCCCAGGAAGACGGCCCCCGCATGACGCACCCGC
Source organism: uncultured Pseudomonadota bacterium (assembly GCA_963731335.1). Lineage (GTDB taxonomy): Bacteria > Pseudomonadota > Alphaproteobacteria > Acetobacterales > Acetobacteraceae > CAVSUZ01. The sequence goes on from CAVSUZ010000013.1 coordinate 547,605, forward strand.
GCAAACACCGGCTCGGGGTCCGCCAGCACAAGCTGCAAGTGCTCCGGCGCCAGCCGGTTCACCAAGGAAACGGCCTCCTCCCAGTCCCGCACCAGGATGATGGCACCGTGAGCCTCCCAGCTTGCCCGCGCGATCGCCGCACGAGGCAACTCTGCCAGCTCGGCCCCGACCGCGCGCTCCACCGCCGCCGCAAATGCCGCATCCCGCGCGATCAGGATCGACTGGGCCGCTTCGTCATGCTCCGCCTGTGCCAGCAGATCGAGCGCAACGAGCCGCGGCGGCACGATCGGCTCGGCCAGCACCACCACCTCCGATGGTCCCGCGATCGCATCGATGCCGACCTGGCCGAACACCTGCCGCTTCGCTTCCGCCACATAGGCATTGCCCGGTCCGACGATCCGGTCCACCGCGGCGATGCTCTCGGTGCCGAATGCCAGCGCCGCCACCGCCTGCGCACCGCCGACCCGATAGATCTCATCCACCCCGGCGATGCGGGCCGCCGCCAGCACCAGCGGATTGAGCGTGCCCTGCGGCGCCGGAACGCACATGGCAATCCGCTCTACACCGGCGACCCGGGCCGGAATGGCGTTCATCAGCACCGAGGACGGGTACGCCGCCTTGCCGCCCGGCACATACATCCCGACAGAATCGAGCGCCCGCCACCGCAGTCCGAGCGTCAGTCCCGCGCCGTCCGGCATCCGCAGGTCCTGCGGCATCTGGGCGCGGTGAAACGCCTCGATACGCCGAGCGGCAAAGGTCAGCGCGTCGGACAGGGCCGCCGGCACCGCCGCCGCCGCGGCGTCGATCTCGGCCATGCTCACCCGCAGCCCGCCGGGCAGCAAAGTCGCACCGTCGAACCGGGCGGTCAGCGCGATCAGCGCCGCGTCGCCCTCCGAGCGCACCCGCGCGATGATGTCCGCCACCGCCTGATCGACCCGAGCGGTGGTTTCCCGCGCCGTTGCGAGCAGCGCGGCGAAGCCGGCCTCGAATCCCCGATCGGCGGTCGAAAGCCGGTGCATCTTAGCGGTGCAGCGCCGCGCGGAACCGCGCGATCCACCCGCCGATCGCCTCCGGCCGCGTCTTCAGCGCGGTGCGGTTGACGATCAGCCGGCTGGTCACTGCCG
>CAVSUZ010000014.1:0-205664 GCA_963731335.1 uncultured Pseudomonadota bacterium
GCCGATGGTCAGCACGGCGAGGAAGCCGAGCATCGACAGGAAGCCAAACAATCGGGTGTTGCCCAGGCTTATCGCCCAGGGAAACAGGAACGCCACCTCGAGATCGAAGATGATGAACAGGATGGCGACGAGATAATAGCGCACGTCGAAGCGGCGGCGCGCGTCATCGAACGCCTCGAAGCCACATTCATAGGCGGAAAGCTTTTCCGGGTAGGGGTCTTTCTTGCCGGCAAACAAGGGGCCGCGGACCATCCCGAGGCGATCACTCCGGCGATGACCATGAAGACAAGGATGGGAAGGTAGGCGGGCAAGACATACGGCATTGTTGTTTTCCTTACCCGGCCGTGCGGCGCAGGCCAAACGCCGCTGGCGCGAGTGACGGGGCTCAACCCGCGACCTTCGGCGTGACAGGCCGACGCTCTAACCAACTGAGCTACACCCGCAGCGGCAAGCGGCACTTAGGCCGGACCCGGGGGGCGTCAACCCGGATGTGTCGGGGCAAACGTCTGGCGGGCAGCTGAAAGTCCCGCCGGTCGAGGTCAGGAACGTGGAGGTTCGTCGTGCAGTTCACGCTTCAGCCAAGTAGAAGCGGCATCAGCCAATTCCGTGAAGGTCAGTTCGTCTTCTGCGCGACGCGTAGCCGCACAGATGGCGGGGAGTTCGGCCGTGAAACTGTCAAGGCGAGACATTATTGCTTCCGCCCCGGGCAGATTTCCAACGCCGGTTTTGGAAGTCGCGAGCTATCGCCTGACGGCCTGAACCGCTCCGGCGGGCTGGTTGCCGTGGGCCGCGATATCCTGGCCAGCGAGGTCGCTGATGAACTCCTGGTAGCGATATTTGTCGGAGTCCAGCACAAGGCAGGACTTCCTGTCGTGAGGTCCCGTTCCGAACCACCGGGCGCCGAGAAACAGACCGAGTTCCAGAGGCATGTTGAAGCGGGGTAGATTATTGGGATTGAGGTCAGTCCGTGACAGGTCGTGAATGCCCCACCGGCAATCCCGAATGATCCGTATGATCTTTCCGATCCGCGCCTCGCCCGCATCGTATGCTTCCAGGGCGCACCCGGGCCGCAGCCCACATTCGAAGGTGGTGAATATCAAAGCCCGGAAGAGCGGTTGGTATGGATTGTCAAACGGGCAGTTTATGAACAGATTTTGATCGTACTCGCTGGAAACGCCTCTCCCGGCGGACTCAGCCATTGGTTTCGACGCGGTCCCTGAACACTTTCTCGATCGCCTGCTCGATTTCCCGGTGGGACAGCGTACGTGGTCCGCGGGACGGCGAAAGAATGCGGATCGAGGCTTTCCCGGTGGATTTTTTCGGGGCGACCGTTTTGGGCTTACTCTTCCGGTGAGGGGTGGGGTTCCGCGTCCCGCTGCGCATGCTGCTTCTCCTGCTTGCCAAGATACGCGGACCCCTGCCCTACTTCCAGCGGGTTCGCATTCACCCGCAGACCACCTGCCCCCGCATATGCGGATGAATGCCGCAGAGATAATCGAACGTTCCGGCCTTGCTGAACGTGTAGCTGAAGCTGTCCCCGGTATCCAGCGCGTGGGATCGCACGTTCAAGGTCGGGCACAGGATGCTGTGCGGGATATCGTCCCGGTTGGTCCAGGTGACCGTGGTGCCGGGGGTGATCCGCACCGCCGCGGGGGTGAAGGTGAAATTGTCGATCGTCACCTCCACCGGCTTGTCGGCCCGCGCCGGCACCAGTCCGGCGCCGGCCGCGGATCCAAGGACAAGCAGGCCCAGAAGGGTTCGCCGGTGCATCGCCGTCACCCGACCAGCGGGGTATCGACGATGGCAAGCGGCGAGTCGGTCCGCACGAAGCTGACCTGGGCGGTGCCCAGGACGTGGCGCAGCTCGCCCGGCGGGACCGTGACGGGGCCGGGCCCTTGCGGTTCCCGGTGCCGGCTGCGGAAACGCGGTGGAGCGCGCGGTGTGGAACGCCACATGGCCTTCCACCTTCTGCAGCACCTGGTGGATGTGCCCGTTCAGCACCGTGACGGAGCCGAACTTGCGCATGTAGCTCAGTGCCTGGGTGCCGTCCGCGGTGCCCCAGCCCCAATCCTGATACACGACCCACAAGGGAATATGCGCGAAGACCACGATCGGGGTGCTGGCGCTGCGTCCGGCCAGATCGCGCTCGAGCCATTCGAGCTGCTCGTGACCCAGATTGCCCAGGCCGTTGCCCTGCAGATTGACGACGTTCACCAGGCCGATGAAATGGATGCCGCCGGCGTCGAAGCTGTACCAGCCGTCGCCCTTGGTGCCCGCGCCGAAGCGGTTGAGGTAGCTTTTGCCGTCCTCCTCCAGAATGTCATGCTCGCCGGGCACGGTGTAAGTATGCAGCCCGGTGGTTCCCATGGCCTGCGAGGCGAGGTCGAACTGAGCGGGCTTGGAGAGGTGCGTGATGTCTCCGGTGTGGATCAGGAAGGCGGGTTTGACCGGAGCGGCGGCGATCTCTTTCAGACCTTGCTGGAAGGTGGCCAACGGATCGGTATTGGCGGCCTTGTCGAATCCCAGGTGGCTGTCGCTGATCTGGGCGAAGGTGAAACCGTTTTCCGCCGCGTTCGCCGTTCCCATGATACGGGCGCGCGGAATGCCTCCGGCGACCGTCCACAGCATGGCGGAGCCGCACCACGCCATGCAGCTCAGCGCGTGGCGGCGGGTTAGATCGGGTTGCGTCATCGGGCTCTCCTGTTTGTCCCGACCACGAATACCCGTCCCCCGCGCGGTCCATTCCGTTCCCGGCGAAAATAATGTTTTCTCACGCGCCGGGAATAATCCCGAGTGCTTCGCGGGTATTGTCAGGACCGGAAGACACGTGACCGATCCACGACGCGAGCGCTTCGAACGACTGGCTCTGCCGCACCTCGATGCGGCGTACAATCTTGCGCGCTGGCTGTGCCATGACGCGTCGCGTGCGGACGATCTGGTGCAGGAGGCCTATCTTCGGGCGTGGCGGTATTTCGATGCGTTTCGTGGGGATGACATGCGGGTCTGGCTGCTGACGATCCTGCGCAACCGGTTTGCGACCGGCGCCCGCCAGGCGTCGGCGGGGCGCATCATCTATACGGCCGACGAACCCGAGCCGGAGGCCGATCCGATGTGGACCCGCGCACCCCGGACCCGGAGGCGCTGCTGCTGGCGGACGCGGACGCGGCACGGGTGAACCGCCTGGTTGCTGCACTGCCGGTCGAGCAGAGGGAAGTGCTGCTGCTGCGGGAAGTGGAGGAGCTGTCCTATGCCGATATCGCCCGCATCACCGAGGTCCCGGTCGGTACGGTGATGTCACGCCTCGCACGGGCCCGGACGGCGCTGCGGCGAAGCTGGAAAGCCGAGGACGCCAGTGAGCGATAGTTTCCCCCGTTGAAGGACAAGCTGGTCTATCACCGCGCACCGCCGGCGCTGGCGGCGCGCATTCTGGATGCGCTGCCGGACGCTGCACCGGCGCCCGTGGTGCGGCGGAGGCGGTGGCACCTTGGCTGGTGGAATCTTGGCTGGTGGCATCTTGGCTGGTGGCCGGGCGGCTGGATGACCGGATCGGGGTTGGCGGGCGCGCTGGCCGGCGCCGCGCTCGTGCTGCTGGTGCAGGCGCCGCGTGGCATCTCCACCACGCAGGCGCTGATCGATCATCATGCCGCGGCCATGGTGTCGGGCCATCTCATGGACGTGCAGACCAGCAACCAGCACGTGGTCAAGCCGTGGCTGGCGGCGCATCTCGGCGTGTCGCCCGGCATCGAGGACTTCGCCGGCGAGGGATTTCCCCTGATCGGCGGACGCGCCGACATGATCGAAGGCCGGCCGACGGCGATCGGGGTCTATCGGCACGATCAGCACATCATCGATCTGTTCGCCTGGGCGTCACCGGGCGCGAGCGATCAGGCTCCCGAGGAGACGCGCGCCCAGGGGTTCACCATCGTCCGCTGGCGCGAGGGAGGGCTGACGCTCGCCGCGGTTTCGGACGTCGAGCAAGCGCAGCTTCGGCGCTTCGTGGGTCTGGTTCGTGCGGAGACTGGTGGGCGGTGACGGGTTCGAACCGCCGACCCTCTCGGTGTAAGCGAGATGCTCTACCGCTGAGCTAACCGCCCTGGCCCAAGACGACCGGCCGAGACTACTGGACCGCGTCCTTCAATCCCTTGCCGGCCTTGAAGCGCACGGTCGTGGAGGCTTCGATCTCCATCGGCTCACCGGTGCGCGGATTGCGCCCGGTTCCTGCCTTGCGGTCGGCGGTGGCGAAGGTGCCGAAGCCGACCAGGCGGACCTCTTCCTTCTTCTTCAATGCTCCTTCGATTGCGCCGAACACGGCATCAACCACCTCGCTCGCCTTGGCACGGGACAAGTCCGTCTGTTCCGCCACGGCGGTAATGAGTTCCATCTTGTTCACGCATTCTCCCCTTGACTGTGGATCGTCCGAAAGTTCCCAAAGTGGCAAGTCGAAGCGGCAGGTCGAGTTGAAACCCCACCTGCTTTACCGGGCGGCTTTCCCGCCCGTCAACGAGAGCGCACGCGATTGCGTCCAAGCCCTACCAAAAAGCAAGCATAGGAAGTGAAGTCGTGGATGGCCGGGGCCAAGCCCGGGCATGATGAGGCGGCGACGGCTGCCGGACATGAGGAGAGAACAGCCCGCCTGCGCGGGCCATTCACGAGAGGTAGCCTTCAGTGGGTCAAAGTTGCCGTGGCCTCGGCCGGCTTGGGCGGAGCGACCGGCTCGGCCGGTTCCTCCCACTCGATCGGTTCGGGACGCCGCACCAGCGCCTGGGCGATCACCTCGTCCACCTCGGCGACCGGGATCAGCTTCATGTTCTTCTTCACGTTGTCCGGGATTTCCGCCAGGTCCTTCTCATTGTCCTTGGGAATGAACACGGTGGTGATGCCGGCACGCAGTGCCGCCAGAAGCTTCTCCTTCAACCCGCCGATCGGCAGCACCCGTCCGCGCAGGGTGATCTCGCCCGTCATTGCGATGTCCCGGCGGATCGGAATGCCGGTAAGGACGGAGACGATGGAGGTCGCCATGGCGATACCGGCGGAGGGGCCGTCCTTCGGGGTTGCCCCTTCCGGCACATGCACGTGGATGTCCCGCTTCTCGAACAGCGTGGGCTTGATGCCGAAGCGGATCGCCCGCGACCGCACGTAGCTCAGCGCGGCCGACACGCTTTCCTGCATGACGTCGCCGAGCTTGCCGGTGTGCTTGATGTTGCCCTTGCCCGGGATGACCACGGATTCGATGGTCAGAATCTCGCCGCCCACCTCGGTCCAGGCCAGGCCGGAGACCACGCCGACCATGTCCTCCGCCTCGGTCTCGCCGAAGCGGAATTTCCGCACGCCTGCGGATTTCTCCAGGTTCTTGCGGGTGATCTGCACCTTCTTGGTCTTATTGGTGACGATATCGCGCACTGACTTGCGGGCCAGGTTGGCGATTTCGCGCTCCAGGTTCCGCACGCCGGCTTCCCGGGTGTAGTAGCGGATCAGGTCGCGCAGCGCCTCTTCGCTGATCGACCACTCGTCCTTCTTCAGCCCGTGCGCCTCGCTTTGCTTGGCGATCAGGTGGCGCTTGGCGATCTCCACCTTCTCATCCTCGGTGTAGCCGGGAATGCGGATGATCTCCATGCGGTCCATCAGCGGCTGCGGCATGCGCAGGCTGTTGGCGGTGGTGACGAACATCACGTCCGACAGGTCGTAATCGACCTCCAGGTAGTGGTCGTTGAACGTGCTGTTCTGCTCCGGGTCCAGCACCTCCAGCAGCGCCGAGGACGGATCGCCGCGCCAGTCGGCGCCGAGCTTGTCCACCTCATCCAAAAGGAACAGCGGGTTGGAGGTCTTGGCCTTCTTCATGCCCTGAATGACCTTGCCGGGCATGGAGCCGATATAGGTCCGGCGGTGGCCGCGGATTTCCGCTTCATCCCGCACGCCGCCCAGGGACATGCGCACGAACTGCCGTCCCGTGGCGCGCGCGATCGACTTGCCGAGCGAGGTCTTGCCGACACCGGGAGGGCCGACGAGGCAGAGGATCGCGCCGCGCACCTTGGGACTGCGCGCCTGCACCGCGAGGTACTCGATGATCCGTTCCTTGACCTTGTCCAGTCCGTAGTGATCGGCGTTGAGGACTTTCTCCGCCTCGACCACGTCGTTGCGGATCTTGCTGCGCTTCTTCCAGGGGATCGACAGCATCCAATCCAGGTAGTTGCGCACCACCGTGGCTTCGGCGCTCATCGGGCTCATGGTCTTGAGCTTCTTGAGCTCGGAGACGCACTTCTCCCGCGCTTCCTTCGAGAGCTTGGTCTTCTTGATCTTGGCTTCGAGTTCGGCGGTTTCGTCCTTGCCGTCCTCGCCTTCGCCCAGTTCCTTCTGGATCGCCTTGAGCTGCTCGTTCAGGTAGTACTCGCGCTGGGTCTTCTCCATCTGCCGCTTCACGCGGTTACGGATGCGCTTTTCCACCTGCAGCACGCCGATTTCGGATTCCATGTGGCCGAACACGCGTTCCAGACGCTCACCCACATTCTGGGTTTCGAGCACTTCCTGTTTTTCGGCGATCTTGAGATTGAGATGCGCGGCGACCGTATCGGCCAGCTTGCTCGGGTCCTCGATCTGATTGAGCGAGACCAGGACCTCCGGCGCGATCTTCTTGTTGAGCTTGATATACTGCTCGAACTGCGAGACGACCGTGCGCCCGAGCGCTTCCAGTTCCTTGGCCTCGCCGATCTGATCCGGCAGCGGCTCGGCGAACGCCTCGAAGTAGTTCTGGGTCTCCTTGAACGTGGTGATCCTGGCCCGCTGTCCGCCCTCGACCAGCACTTTCACCGTGCCGTCGGGCAATTTCAGCAGTTGCAAGATCGTGGAGACAGTGCCGACCCGATAGATGTCGTCGGGGGTGGGATCGTCGTGCGCGGCGTTCTTCTGTGCAACGAGCAGGATTTGCTTGTCCTGCTTCATCACCGCTTCCAGCGCGCGAACCGATTTTTCGCGGCCGACGAAGAGCGGCACGATCATGTGCGGGAACACGACGATGTCGCGCAACGGCAGAACCGGCACCAGATCGGCCCGCACCGGGGCGGCCTTCTCCCGATTGCCTTCTGCGGCGCCTTCTCCGGATGGGCGTCCCGGTTGAGCCGGGGCTGGCCGATCGGATTGTGTCATGGGACCTCCTTCTGGACAGTCGCGGCAGGTTCCACCCGTTCCGGCATGGCTCCCGCCCATCTCGGCGCGTTTATACGCCAATCAACAAAAACGGATATCGGGACCACGGCCAGGAGCCGCAAGGTCTTGAATTGCCGTCGGGGTGCTCCCCCGCCGGCGGACTGATCAGGCCGACGCGCTGCTTTCCGCTCGTTCCTTGCTGTAGAGATACAATGGGTTGGCCCGCGCCTCGGCGACCTCGCGATTGATCACGACCTCCTCCACCCCGTCCAACCCCGGAAGCTCGAACATGGTTCCGAGCAGGATGGATTCCATGATCGAGCGGAGCCCGCGCGCACCGGTCTTGCGGGCGATGGCGCGGCAGGCGACCGACCTGAGCGCGTCATCGGTGAACGAGAGCTTCACACCCTCCATCTCGAACAGGCGGGCATACTGCTTGATCAGGGCGTTTTTCGGCCTGGTGAGGATTTCGACCAGCGCATTCTCGTCGAGGTCCTCGAGCGTGGCGACCACCGGCAGCCGGCCGATGAACTCGGGGATCAGTCCGAATTTGAGCAGATCCTCGGGCTCGACTTCGCGGAGGATGGCACCCATGCGGCGTTCGTCCTGCCCGCGCACCTCGCTGCCGTAGCCCATGCCCGAGCCTTTGCCGCGCGCGGCGATGATCCTTTCCAGCCCCGAGAAGGCACCGCCGCAGATGAACAGGATGTTGGTGGTGTCCACTTGAAGGAATTCCTGCTGCGGATGCTTCCGCCCGCCCTGCGGCGGAACCGAGGCGACGGTGCCCTCCATGATTTTCAGCAGCGCCTGCTGCACACCTTCGCCTGAAACGTCGCGGGTGATCGACGGATTGTCGGACTTGCGGCTGATCTTATCCACCTCGTCGATATAGACGATGCCGCGCTGGGCCCGCTCGACGTTGTAATCCGCGGACTGCAGAAGTTTGAGGATGATGTTCTCGACATCCTCGCCGACGTAGCCTGCTTCAGTCAGGGTGGTGGCGTCCGCCATGGTGAACGGCACGTCGAGGATGCGCGCCAGCGTCTGGGCCAGGAGGGTCTTGCCTGAACCGGTGGGGCCGACGAGCAGGATGTTGGATTTGGCGATTTCGACGTCGTTGTTCTTGGCGCCGTGGGCGAGCCGCTTGTAGTGGTTGTGCACGGCGACCGAGAGCACCCGCTTCGCATGGTCCTGACCGATGACGTAATCGTCCAGCACCTTGCAGATTTCGCGCGGGGTGGGCACGCCGTCGCGCGACTTCACGAGGTGCGTCTTGTGCTCCTCGCGGATGATGTCCATGCACAGCTCGACGCATTCATCGCAGATGAACACCGTCGGGCCGGCAATCAGCTTGCGAACCTCGTGCTGCGACTTGCCGCAGAACGAGCAATACAGCGTATTCTTGGAATCGCCAGACTTACTCATTGGCACTCCTGTCCCGGGCGGGACGAATTCAACGACAGCTTAGCCTCCGGGGGCGGGGCCGGACAAGCAGAAGCGGGCGGCAGCGGCCTTGCAGGCCGCGACCGCCCGGGCGGTGGGGGTATTGTGGTCGGGGTTCATGGCCCCGGGTGGTCCCTAGGTCTGGAGCGTGTCGCCGGACGGCGGCTCGCGGCTTTCCACAACCTGATCGACGATGCCGAAATCCCGGGCTTCCTCGGCAGACATATATGTATCGCGCTCCAGCTTGCGCTCGATCGCCTCGATCGGCTGGCCGGTATGGCGCACGTAAATCTCGTTCAACCGTTTCCTCAGTGTAAGGATTTCCCGTGCCTGGATCTCGATGTCGGTGGCCTGGCCCTGCGCGCCGCCGGACGGCTGGTGGACCATGATGCGCGCGTTGGGCAGCGCGAAGCGCTTGCCGTGGGCGCCGGCGGTGAGCAACAGGCTGCCCATGGACGCCGCCATGCCGACGCAGACCGTGCTCACGGGGCTGCGGATGTATTGCATCGTGTCGTAGATCGCCAGACCCGACGACACCACACCGCCCGGGCTGTTGATGTAGAACGCCACGTCCTTGTTGGGATTTTCCAATTCCAGGAACAGCAACTGGGCACAAATCAACGCACTGACCTGGTCGAAGACCGTTCCGGTCAGGAAAATGATCCGCTCCTTGAGCAAGCGGGAATAGATGTCGAAAGCCCGTTCCCCCCGGGAGGTCTGCTCCACCACCATGGGAACCAGCGTATTGTTGTAAACTTCGACGGGATCACGCTCCCTGACCATCCGAATCACCTTCAAGCGAGAAGCCCCTACATAGGCAGCCTGCCGCGCCGGCGGAAGGACAAAACGCGGCCCCGGACGTCCGGCTCGGCGCCCGCCGCAGGGCGCCCGCTCAGCCGGCGGGTTGCGGCTCGTCGGAGGTCGGGGCGGCGGCCTCCTGGGCCGGCGCGGGCTGATCGGGCGCAGGCTGATCCGCCGCGGCCGGCTCGGACGCATCTTCCATGGCCAGAGCCGCGGGCGCCACCGCCTCGTCGGTCACCTTCGCCTGGTCCACCACGAAATCCACCACCTTCTCCTCGAAGATCGGACCGCGGAGACCATCGGCCGCGGCGGGGTTCTTGCGGAAGAAATCCAGCACCTGCGCCTCCTGGCCGGGATAGCGCGCGGCCTCGGCGCGCATCGCGCGGTTCAGCTCGTCGTTGGTGACCTGGATGCCGTTGGTCCGGCCGATCTCGGCCAAAAGCAGACCGAGCCGAACCCGCCGTTCGGCGATCTGGCGATAGTCCCGGCGCAGGGTCTCCTCATCCTTGTCCTTGTCGTCGTCATCCAGCCGGTCGGCCTTGCGGTCTTCCTCCACCCGGTCCCAGATCTGCTTGAACTCGGCTTCCACCATGCCTTCCGGCAGGGCGAAGTCCACCATCCCGTTGAGCCGGTCGAGCAGGTCCCGCTTCAGGCGCACACGAGACAGGCCGTCGTATTCGCGCTGGATCTGGCGGGAGACGAAATCCCGCAGTTCCTCGAGAGTCTCGAAGCCGAGGCCGGCCGCGAAGGCCTCATCGACGGCTGGCACCTCGGACTTGCGGACCGCCTTCGCGGTCACCTCGAAGGCAGCTTCCTTGCCGGCGAGATCGCGCGCGCCATAGTCGGCCGGGAAGGTTACGGTGATGGTCCGGGTCTCACCCGGCTTCATGCCCTCAAGCTGCTCGGCGAAACCTGGAATGAAGCCGCTTCCGCCCAGCTCGATGTTGACATCCTGGCCCGAGCCGCCGGGAAACTCCGCGCCGTCGATGCGCCCGACGTAGTCCACCTGCAAGGTCTCGCCCCCCTGGGCACCGCGATCGCCGAGCTCCTCGGCCGACACCTCGGCCCATGTCCGGTTCCGCTGCGCCACATTCCCCAGCGCCTGCTCCAGCGTGTCGGGCGCGACCTCGGCCTTCCGGCGGGTCAGTTCGAGGCTGCCGAGGTCCGGAATCGAGATTTCCGGCAGCAGCTCCAATTCCATCTTGAATTCGATGTCGCTGGCGGGATCGGCGTTCACCAGGTCGATCCGGGGCTGCATGGCGGCGCGCAGGCCGCGGTCCGACAGCACCTGGCGCACCGCGTCGGTGACCGATTGCTCCAGCACCTCGGCGGTGACGGCGCTGCCATAACGCTGGCGCACCACCGGCAGCGGCACCTTGCCGGGCCGGAAGCCGGGAATCCGCAGTTGCTTGCCGAGATCGGTCAGCCGTGCCTCGCGCAGCGTCTGCACGTCGGAGGCCGGCAGGACCACGGTGAAGGCGCGCTTGAGACCTTCCGATAGCGTCTCGGTCACCTGCATGGAACGGATTCAACTCCTTATCTCTGGTGCGGGCGGAGGGACTTGAACCCCCACGGCTTGCGCCACCAGAACCTAAATCTGGCGTGTCTGCCAATTCCACCACGCCCGCGGGCGCCGCGGCCGGCCCGCGATGACAACGATGATAATCCCGGGGGGCTTAGCCCAGCTTTCCGCCCGCCTCAAGGCGTCTCGGACTCTCCAGGGGGGATCAACCGCGGGTTCAACAAAAACCCGTGGGCCAGTGGGCGTGATTGCAAAATCAACGTTTGCCCTTTGACCGGGTGCGACCGGAGTGACAACATTCAACCCGGGGCGCGACCCCGGGTTGAAGGCGAAGATGAGTCAGGATCAGGCCAGCGCTCGCGTCACCATCCAAGATGCTTTCGGCGGCCGCACATTCTGTGGCCGCACTTTTGGCGGTGGCCACCCGTCTGGTCGCTGCACGGGCGGTGTCGGGACTGCGTCCCGCGGGCAAGCGTATGCGTATACCGCGTAAGAAGGCAGCTAAACCCAGGCGGACGGCAGCGAAGCGGCCCGCCACGAAGCGCCCAGGGAGTAAAGCCGCCGGCAAGACCGCCGGCAAAACCGCCGCCAAGGCAAAGCGCGCGGTCAAACGACCGGCCGGTGGCCGCTCGGCCGCGCCCGCATCCCCCTCCCCCGGCGCCCCCCGCACCAGGTCGGCGGAACCGGACTACAACATCGCCGCGGTGGAGCGCGCGCTCGACCTGCTGGAGGCGCTGGGGCGGATCGGCCCGACCACGCTGGCGAGCGTGGCCCAGAGCGCGAAGTGCACACGCACCGCGGCGTTCCGCCTGCTGCGGACGCTGCAAAGCCGCGGCTTCGCGATCCAGGATGAAGCGAGGGGCATCTGGCGCCTCGGCGCCCGCTGGGGAATGCTCGGCCGCGCCGCGCACGACCAGGGGGCACTGGCCTCCGCTGCCGCGAGCTTCCTCGCCGAGCTCAGCCGCGCGGTGGGCGAGAACGTCTATCTCCGCGTCCGCGAAGGCCTGCAATCCGAGACAATCGCGCTGTTTCAGGCGGATCCGGCGTTGCGGCTGTACAGCCAGACCGGCGTCCGCGCGCCGCTCCATGCCGGGCCCAACCGGCTGTTGCTCGCCTACGCGCCCGAGGCGGTGCAGACCCAGGTGCTGGCGCAGCGGCTGCCCCGCTTCACGCCGGCCACACGCACCGACCCGACATGGGTTGCCGCGGACCTCCAGCGCATTCGCGCCCGCGGCTATCTGCTCACCGCCGACGAGGTGCATCCCGGCGCAGTATCGATCACCGCACCGGTGCGCGACGGCGCGGGACAGGTGGTGGCGGCGCTGACGATCAGCGGGGCGTCGATGCGGATGCGACCGCCGCGGCCGCGATCACTCCTGCCGCAGTTGCTGGAATCGGCCCAGCGTCTTTCGATTCAGCTCGGCTGGCATCCGCCGCCGGGCAGCGAGCCGGCACGGGAAAAAACCCCGCCGGCGGGGTCGCCGCGGCGCCCCATGGCGGTCACGTTCCCGGCAATTCCGCGATAAAAACCCCCAATAAGAAACCCCCTCCGGCAGAACCGGAGGGGGCCTGAAAACCAGTCTTCAGCCGTTATCAGCGTTGTCGTTCGCTGTCGCACTCGGATTGATCGCCACGAAGGCCGGCTGGCCGTTGTGAATGATCCGCAGAGCGACGGCGCGGCCGGCGTTGTGCTCGGCGGCACGAATGGCGCTCGCCGCCTGACCGGGGTTATGCACCGGCTGGGTGCCCACGCCCACGATCACGTCGCCCGCCGAGATGCCAGCCTGGTCCGCCGGAGAACCCGGTTGCACCCGGGTGACAACGGCGCCCTCGGTGCCGTCGGGCAGATCGAGCTGGCCCGCGACATCGGGCGTGATCGGACCGAGCGCCAGACCGATCTTGCCTTCGGCCGGACGCGCCGCACGAGTGTTCGCCGCCGTCTGCTGATCGGACGGAAGCTGCGCCACCTTCAGATCCACGGTCTGATCGTGGCCATCGCGCATCACGCTCAGGTGCGCTTCACCGCCCGGCTGGATGCCCGCGATATCGACCGCGAGTTCACGGGGGTTCTTCACCGCCTGGCCGTTCACCGAGCGAATGACATCGCCCGGCTGCAGACCGGACTGCTGAGCCGGCGTGTTCGGCTGAACCGCCGCGACCAGCGCGCCACCTTCCTCGGGCAGGTTGAGGGCCTTGGCCATCTCAGGCGAGACCGGCTGCGCTTCCACACCGATGAAGCCACGCGTGACATGCCCGTTCTGCTGCAGGTCGGCCACGATGGTCTTGATCAGGTTGGACGGGATGGCGAAGCCGATGCCGATCGAGCCGCCGTTGGGCGACAGGATCGCGGTGTCCATGCCGATGACCTTGCCGTCCTGGGTCAGCAGCGGGCCGCCGGAGTTGCCCTCGTTGATCGGCGCATCGACCTGGAGGAACTGATCATACGGGCCAGCGCCGATGTTCCGCCCGACCGCCGAGATGATGCCGGCGGTCACGGTTTCAGACAGGCCGAACGGGTTGCCGATGGCGATCACCCACTCGCCGGGCTGCGCATTGGCCGAGTTGCCGAGCTCGACATACGGCAGGGCCTTGTGCGCATCGATCTTCAGCAGCGCGATGTCGGTGCGCGGATCGGTGCCGACCACCTTCGCCGGCAGCGTCTGACCGTCATCCATCGTCACGGTCAGCCGGTGCGCATCCTTCACCACATGGTTGTTGGTCACGATCAGCCCGTCCGGGTTGATGATGAAGCCGGAGCCCGTGCCTCGACCGGGCGCTGGTGCTGCGGCGTCATCTGGTTGAACGGGAACTGGTTGAACGGGAACGGTAGCTGCTGCATTCCCGGCATGCCTTGATCACCGGCCTCGTTCTGTTTGAGGTAGTTGGTGACCGAGACGACCGCCGGCTTCACCTGAGCAACCAACTGCGTGAAGTTCGGCAGTTGCTGCGGCATCGCCGCCTGGGTCTGCTGCTTGGTGTTGACCGGCGGGACGCTGCTGTCGGGGTTGTTGACCTGAACCTGGGTGGTCTGGGCCCCCGTCTGGGGAACGACGTCAGTGGCGGTCGGCGCCGCTGCCCAGGCATAGACCGAAACCGACAGCGCGGTGCTTCCGAGCAGCACCGCCACAAAGGCAGCACGCCGGACAGAGCCGCTATGCGGCACAAAACGCTTCATGGAACCTCCTCGTTCTGGTATCGCGGCCATGTGGTACATCTGCCGCTCACGAAAATAAAATGCTAGGTTGAAGGTAGATTTTTAGTGTGTGTTGCCATTAAACTACATTTATCTTGGTTACGATTGGCTCACTCAACCCCAGCGCGTCGCAGCCCCTCAAGGAACGAGGCCCGGTCCGCCGGGCGGCGCAATGGCAACTGCGCCTCGAACCGCCGCAAGGAGAACCCCGGATCAATCGCGCTGAGCCGCGCACGCACCGCGGTGACATGGTCTCGCCGGCCCAGATGTCCCAGGGCGGCAAGCCAGATCAGGGTGGCGGAGCGGGAAATTGAACTCACCTGCGCCACCGCGCGGGCCTGTTCGGCCGCCGCCGCGAAGTCCCGCCGCAAAAACGCCACCAGCGGCAGAACCGGAAACAGGCAGGGCAGCCAGGGACCGGCGGGCGTGAGCTGGCGGTGCTTGCGGGCTCGCTTCTCGGCTTCAGCGAGATCGCCGCTGAACGCCAGGGTCGCAGCCGACAGACCCCACCCCGTCGCCATGTGCGGATTGAGCGAGAGCGCCCGGTCCTGCAGCGCATGCGCTTCGTCGAGCTCATGCAAGACCGTGGCACGGAGATAACCGGCGGAGGCGAGAACCCGCGCATCGGATGGATCGAGCTGGACCGCGGTGTCGGCGAGCTGGGCCGCCGCTTGCGGCGTTTCCTGCGCCAATCCGACCAGCCCTGCAGCGCCATGAAACTTCGCCAGAAGGCGCGCCAGCCATAGGCCGGGGCCATCTCGGGGTCCTTTTCGATGGCGAGCGAGAGCAGGCTGCCGGCCTCGTGCATGGCCGCCGGCTCGGGACGTTGCATCAGGTATGCCGCCCGCAACGTGGTGGCATAGGCACCGAGATCCGCGACGCGTTCGCCCAGCGCCTGGCGGCCCTCGGCGATGAGCACCGCCGTTTCGATCTGAGCCGCCGCCTCCCCGGCGATCTGTTCATCGACATCCAGACGATTCTGCGCCGCGCTGTCGAAGCGGCCGGCCCAGACGATCTGTCCGGGCCGGTGCAGGTCGAGCAGACGCAGGCTGGCGCGTGAGCGGTCCCGTACCCGATGCAGCGTGCCTTCCAGCAGATAATTCAGACCGAAGACGCGGCGGATCGCCCGATCATCCCGATTGGCGCCGCCATAGCGGGCGAGCGATGCGGGTGCCACGACGAACAGCCAGTGAAAGCGAGACAGCGCGGCCGACAGCTCTTCGGATACGCCGAGCGCCGGGCCCGGATCGGCCGGATCCCCGCCCACCGCGGTCAACGGCAGCACGCCGATATGCATGCCGCCGCGCGCCGGGCCGGGCACCACGGGCTCGATCACCGGTTCGGCGGATGCCGGTTTCCGGCCGGACGGCCCGCGGATTTCCAAGGCCAGGCGCTGGGTTTCCATCGACGGCGAGGCGTCCAGCAGGTCCGCCAGCGCGGTGCGACAGCGGTCGTAGGCCTGCAGCGCCATGCCACGCTCGCCGCGGGCCGCGTGGGCGCGCATCAGCGCCCGCCAGGCACCTTCATGGGCGCGGTCGATCTGCAGCAGCCGCTGCGCCGCAACGATCGCCTGCTCCGGCACCAACTCGCCGAACAGCAGCTTCTCGGCCACGGTGCGCCCCCAGTCGCGCAGCCGTTCGCGTTCCGCGGCGAGCCACATGTCGAACGCGGGATCCAGCCCTTCCAGGCCCTCCAGCAGATCGCCGTCCAGCAGCGTCAGGGGCGAGGGGTTGGCGACGCTGGCGGACAGCACCTCGGCCACGTCGATCCAGGCGACGGCGGGGCGCAGCGCCACGTGGTCGCGCGTGATGTGCAGGATGGCCTCGCCGTGCGGCGTCAGCGCCTCCATCAGGCGATGGAGTTCCTGGCGCAATGAGGCGCGCGCCTGTTCTTCCGGACGACGGCTCCACAGCAGCTCGGCAAGGCGGGCGCGCAGTGCCGGACGCGGCGCCACCAGGGCCACGATCGCGAGCAGGGCTCGGGTCTTGCGGCCGACCGGAAGAACCGATTGCCCGTCGGGATACGTCGCCCGCATTTGTCCGATCAGATGCAGGTCCAGCAAGATGCCCGGGCCACGCCCGATGGTGGTCATTCCTGAAATATCCGTGGCAAAAACAGAGTCTGACAAGCCGCGCGTCAGAGGCCTTCGCGCAGCAGGTTTCGGGTGAAATAGCTGACGATCAGATCGGCGCCGGCTCGTTTGAAGGCAACCAGCGCTTCGCGTACCGCGGCGCTTTCATCGATGGCGCCCGCGGCGGCGGCGAAGCGGATCATCGCGTACTCGCCGCTCACCTGGTAAACCGCGATCGGCAGCAGCGTGTGCTGGCGCAGGCGGGCCAGCACGTCGAGATACGGCAGGCCGGGTTTCACCATGAGGATGTCGGCGCCCTCGGCTTCGTCGAGCAGCAATTCGCGCAGGGCTTCGCGGCCATTCGCGGGGTCGAGCTGGTAGGTGCGGCGATCGCCCTTCAGCTCGCATCCGGCGGCGGCACGGAACGGGCCGTAGAACGCGGAAGCGAACTTGCTGGAATAGGCCATGATCGGCAGGTCGGGATGGCCTGCCAAGTCCAGCGCATGACGGATCGCCGCAACCTGACCGTCCATCATGCCGGAGGGCGCGACGAAGTCGGCGCCTGCCTCGGCCGCCGCGACCGCCTGCCGGCCGAGGTTTTCCAGCGTGACATCGTTGGCAACCTCGCCGCCGTGCAGCACGCCGCAATGGCCATGATCGGTGTATTCGCAGAAACAGATATCGGGGATCACCAGAATTTCGGGCACCGCCCGCTTGGCTGCCCGCGTCATGCGCGAGACCAAGCCATCCGGCTGCCAGGCGTCGGAGCCGGCGCGGTCCTTGTGGTGCGACACGCCGAACAGCAGAAGCGCGCGCACCCCGTCGCGGGCCGCCGCTTCGACTTCCCCCGCCAGGAGATGTTCGGGAATGCGATTGATGCCCGGCATGGCGGCAACCGGAACCGGCTCGTGGATGCCCTCTTCGACGAACAGCGGCTGAACCAGGTCGGTGGGCAGCAGCGCCGATTCCCGCACCAACGCGCGCAGTGCCGGGGTACGGCGGAGCCGGCGCATGCGTGTTTGGGGAAACGGGGAGACGGTCATACGCGACAGGCATAGACTGCGCACGTACCGGTGCCAAGTTCCCCGGTGCTGGCGTACGATACGAAAAGGAGAAGTCCGATGCCGAATGATGCTCCTGCTGCCGCCCGGCCGTTGCGGCGGCTGCTGGCCGACGCGCCGTCTCCGCCATCGTGCTATGTCGATGTTGTCGGCGCGCCGTGGCAGACGTCGCAATTTCCTGGAATAGAGCACAAGATTTTGTATGCAGAGAAAGGTGGCCTGTCCGCCTTGCTGTTTCGCCTGGCACCCGGTGCGGTGGTGCCGCTGCATGAGCACACCGGGATCGAAATGACCTATGTGCTGGAGGGCAGCCTGGAGGATGACGAGGGGGTCTGCCCGGCGGGTAATTTCGTCTGGCGTCCGGCAGGGAATACGCACATCGCGCGGGCCCCCGACGGGGCACTGATCCTGGGCATCTTCACCAGCCCCAACCACTTCGCCGAGGGCCAGAAATTCTTCACGGAGACTGGAGGTTCTTAGGGCGGGCGCCAGCGCTGCCAGGCAGGCCACAGGTGGCCAAACATAGAGTGAGCAACGGCACGCCGTGGCGCAGGTGATCTGCACATTCAAGCAGGGCCGCATTGCCACCATGGCCAGGAAGCGCAGCAGTTCCGCGCATCAGGGCTGAACCTGGTGATCGCTGCGATCGTCTACTGGAACTCAACTTATCTCATCGACGCCGTTGCGCACCTGCGCAATCGGGACCGACTTCGTACCGGACGCGCTGTTGGCCACACGTCGCCGCTCACCTGGGAGCACATCAGCTTCTCCGGCGATTTCCTATGGGACCGCGCCGCAGCGGTCGCTGACCAGCGGCGGCAGCGTGCGAAACAAGAGTCAACCCAACTTCCTGCGGAAGTTGGGTTGATCATTCCCCTCTATCGGCACTGGTCCGCTGTCCGAGATGGCCGCCAGGGTGGAAGCGGGTGAAGTCGCGCACCGTGAAGCCGCGCGTGGTCGCGACCGCGACCGCCAGCGCGTCGCCCAGTGCCGCCATAGCGACGGCGCTCGTCGTCGGAGCGAGGCCGAGGGGGCACACCTCCCGCATGGCGCCCATGCTCACCGCCACGTCGGCCGCGCGCGCAATTGAGCAAGCCCCGTTCCCGGTCACGGCGACGATGGCGAGGCCCGGCACTGCCCCGCGAGCGGCGGTGATCAGCGCCAGCACCTCAGCGGTCTCGCCCGAGTTGCTGAGCACCAGCAGCAGGTCGCCCCGCCGCAGCCGGCCGAGATCGCCGTGCAGCGCCTCTGTCGGATGCAGCGTCACGGACGCGGTTCCGGTGGCGGTGAGGGTGGCTGAAAGCCGGGCGCCCACCAACCAGGACTTGCCAACCCCGGAAACGACGACGAGACCTTGCGTTGCGAGGATGAGCGCGGTTGCCGCGGCAAATCGCCCGTCAAGGTTGCGAGCAAGATCCATCAGCGCTGCTGCTTCCTCGCGAACGGTTGCACGCCCTCGCGCGAGCAGCGCCTCCATGTCCGACCGCTCGACCGGTGCCGACATCCCGCCGGCTTTTCGGTGCTTTGTGCACGAGGTGGTATCGCCCATATCACTTCTCCCTCAGGGGCCAATCAGGAAGGGCAGCAACAGCGGCAGGAGCGGCACGCTGAGCAGCGCCAGGACAGTCGTGACGAGCACCGACGCGGCTGCCTTCTCGGGCTCCAGCCCCAACTCGGCTGCGAAGATCGCCCCGCTGGTTGCGCAGGGCAGGGCAGCGAGGAGCAGGGCGATGCGCTGCACGTCGGCGCCAAAGGGGGAGCCCACCGCCGCGTCGGCCGCCACCAGCCCCACCGCCGCGAGCGGCCAGAGCGCGAAGCGCGTTGACGCGGTCACCGCCACGAAGCGCAGCGTCGCGCCGAGGGCGGGCAGACGCGCGATGCCGAGGCCAAGCGCAAGCATCCCGAGCACGACGTAGCAGCCCTTGAACGCCTCCCACAGCACGCGCAGTTCCGGGCCGCCGGACAAGCTGGCCCAGTTCGCCGCGAGGCCGAGGGCAATGGCGTGCATGGCCGGGAGGCGCGCAACACGGAGCAGGCTCTCACGCGCGCTGGCCCGGCCTCGGGCCAGCATGTAATAGCCGACCGTGTTCTCGTAGACCGCGAAGCCGAGCAGGCAAAGCATGTAGGCGCCGAGCGCGTGCGCGGGCAGCACTGCGAGCGCCGCGGGCACGCCGAAGTAGCCGACGTTCGCCGAGCCGGCGAGGAAGGCGGCGAGTTGAGCCTCGGAGCCGGCAAGCAGCGGCTGCACGATCCGGCGCGCGGCGAGGCAGATCAGGGTCGGCATGGCGAGGAACAGCGCGGGCAAAGCGAGGTCGCGTGGCGCGACCGGAGTTGACGCCATGGCGCCGAGGAACACGACGGGCGAGACGGCGCGCACCAGCACCGTTCCGACCGTGCTGCGGTCCACCTCTAGCGCGCGCCCGAGGACAGCGCCGAGCAGCACGACGAGGTAGAGCGGCAGCAGCTTGGCGGCGATCGCCATCGACGGCGCGATCCAGACGGGCGCGGGTCTGCCTTGGGCGGCGTGCCATGCCAGCAGCGCGACGGCGAGCAGGGTCAGCGGAGCCACCCACGCAGCGGCTGCCCTCGACCGCAGTGCCGAGAGCCACCGGCCCGGCCCGGCCGTCGCGAGACCTTCCGCCTCCGGATCGTGCCCTAGCAGGCGGCGCGGCGCGGCGTGATGGAGGGCGGTGGTGTCGTCGGCGTTCATGGGCCCGCAATCGGCTTCAGAGCTCGCCCAGGAAGGTGAGCAACCGCCCGCGCCGCTTCGGGCAGCATCCCGCGGAAGGCCTCTGCCCGCCTCCGCTCTTTCGTCATGTGCCCGAGGGGCCGGATGTGGTCTGCCGCGGATACCACGGCGCGCAGCACGACCGGGACCGCGAACGTCGCGATGGCGGCGACGGCCAGCACGAGTTCGGAGCGCGCCGGCAACATCCCGACCGCCGCGGCCCAGGCGAAGCTCGCGTTGCGCGCCGCACCCGCGACCGCGAAGGACACGCCACCCGTGCTGCCCACCGCGAGCCGGCCGACCAAGGACGCGACCGCGGCGGAGACGGCGAGCGAGGCCAAGGACACCGCGGCGGCTGCCGCCCCATCCGAGGCCGTGGCCGCAGCGGCGGCGCGGAGGCTGCCTCCTGCCGCGAGCAGCAGGGGCAGCAGCGCCAGCACGACCAGGCCGCCCAAGTCCGGCAACAGGATCGCGACGGCACGTGGGGCGGCGCGGCGGGCCGCGAACGCCGCCGAGACCGGCACGGCGCCGAACAGCGCCGCCCGGTAGGCCAGGGGCCAGGGGGCGATCAGCCCCGCCGCGCCGCACAACGCCGCCGCCGCGGGCAGGACCAGCGGTCCGGCCAGCAGGCCCAGCATGGCCGCCCAGATCACGGGCCGCGCAGGCAGGCCGAGGCTCTGGCTGAGAACCCCGGCGCTGATCCCGATCGGGGCGGCGGTGACGAGTGCGGCGGCGAGGGTGAGGTCGCGCGGCAGACCCATGGCCTCAGCGATGCCCACCACAGCCAGCGGGCAGAGGAGTGCCGTGGCGAGCAGCATCAGCAAAGCCGTGCCGCCCTCCCGGCGTGATGGCGGCGCCATCTCGGTGGCCAGCACTGCCAGCGCGACGAGTAGCGGTACCGCGAGCGGCAGGGCCGCGTGGGCCACCGCCGCCGCGCCGGGGGCGAGCGCGCCCAGCCCGGCCGCGGCCAGGGGGAGCGCCACAGGATGGCGAGCCAGGGCCGAGAGGCTCAGCGGAGCGGCTGTGAGGCTGCGCATGTCGCCTCCCAACCTTGGGGGGCCGTGGCCTGGCCAGCGCCGGCGCGAGGCTCGAACGAGGCTCGCCACAATCCTGCCGACAGGCCCTCGATCGTGCGGTGATCCCGATGCATGAGGTCCTCCTCCGTCCTGGCATCGGCCTCATCCGACACGGGACGAACCCTGGATCGTGCGCGTTCAGCCCGCCCCCTTCGTTTGGAGGGGGATGTTCAATCTTCCTCGAAACGTGATCGGGCGCGCATCGGACGGCTTGTATCTTCCTGCGTCAGGCCTCGGCTTGGCGCCATTCTCGGCGCACCCGGGGCAGAGCCGCCTCGCTAGAGTTGTGTGCAGCCGCCCCGGAGATCGCCATGACAAGCCCTAGCGAAGCCGACGTCGCCGACCTCGCTGCCGCAGCCTATGACGCGGCGCTGGACGGAGAGCTCTGGCCCGCTGTGATGGAGCGGTTGCGCGCTGCCTTCGGCGCCCTGTCAGCCAACGTCAGCGGCTTCGACCTCGGCCGGATGCAGGGCTTCGTCATGAACGCGGGCAGCGACCCCGCCATGATCGAGAGCTACATCGCTCACTACGTTAAAGTCGATCCGACACCCAAGATGTTAATGCGGTCGCTCTCATCCGGGCGATCGTTCACCCGGACGACGCTGCTGCCCGACGCGGCGATGGTGCACACCGAATATTACGCCGATTGGCTGCGCCCGCAGGGCATTTGGCACGGCCTCTTCGCTGCGACTGCCTGCGACGAGGCGCTGGCCTCCACCATCACGCTCACCCGCGAGCGGCACAAGACCGACTTCGGCGCGGACGCTTCGGCGGCGCTGGAAGCGCTGCTGCCCCATGTCGGACGTGCCGTGCGGACCACATGTCGCCTGGCCGCGGCCGAGGCGCGCGGGACAGGCGTGGAGGGGCTGCTTGCCCAGCTACGGGACGGGGCGTTGCTGCTTGGGGCGAACGGTACCGTGCTCTACGCCAATCCCGCGGCCGAGATGCTGCTGCGCGGAGGCGACGGGCTGGCGACGGCGCAGGGCAAGCTTCACGCCGCACGCGCCAGCGACGACGCGGCGCTCCAGCGCGCGGTGAGCGCCGGCGCGGCGGGGAGTGGCGGAACGCTGGCCGTCGCGCGCCCATCCGGCCGCGCTTCGCTTGCCCTCGCCGTGCACCCGGCGTCGGCGGGGCGGCTCTCGGCAAGCGACCCGTGGCGGATCGCGCCTATGCCGGCCGCGCTGGTTTTCGTGGTCGAGCCCGACCGCGATTGCAACGGCGCCACGGCGATCCGTGCATTCCGCGCGCTCTACGGCCTGACCGCGGCGGAGGCGGCGGTCGCGGAGGCGATCGCGCAAGGCCAGGGCGCAAAGGATGCAGCCGAGGCGCTCGGCATCGCATCGAGCACGTTGCGCTGGCACCTCCAGCACGTGTTCGAGAAGACCGGCACCGCTCGCCAGGCTGAACTTGCGCGGCTCGTCGAACGGCTTGATACCGTAAGCGGTGGCATAGACCGTGGGTGATGAACCCTGGCGAGGGCACGGCCAGCACCTCGGGTATTTGGAGTGGAGCCTAGGAGCGTGTCCCGGTAACGGCCGGAATTGGCTCGAAGCTGCGTGTCGCGCTTTTATGGGTCCGGGCACTAGCGCTGAAGGACGGCCATCAACTCCGCCATCCGGTTGAGCTGCTCGGCCTGGCCACGAAGCACGGCGACCTCGCGTCCCAGCACCGCGAGCCGCCCGGCGTAGTTGTGAACGCTACCGTCGAGGTCACCGACGACGGTCTGGAGGTTGCCCAGGCGTTCCCGCCAAAGTGCGATGGCATGCTGCTGGGATGACAGGGCCTCGGACAGGTGGCCGAGCGCCCGGCTGAGGCGTTCATGGCCCGCCGCGCCATCTGGCGTCGCGGCGCGCTTCCTGACAGGAAACGGGATGATCCTCGCCTCGATCTCGCTCGCGCTCATTTTCTCGCTCCTGGTGCAAATGGTTAATAAACGATGAACGCCTGGGTTGCAGCAAAAAAAGTTGCGCATGCAATGATATTCAGTTCCGGATCACTCGCATGAACGCCGCTATCGAGATCCTCGTCCTGCTGGTGCTCATCGCCATCAACGGGCTGTTCTCCATGAGCGAACTCGCGCTGGTCTCGGCCCGGCGCGCGCGCCTCGTGGTGCTGGAACGGCGCGGTGTCGCGGGCGCCGGCACCGCCCGCACCCTCGCCGGCGAACCTCAGCGTTTCCTGCCCACAGTGCAGGTCGGCGTCACCCTGGTCAGCGTGCTGCTGGGCGTGTTCGGCGGCGCCAGCATCGGCGTGCATGTGCGAAGCCGGGCTGGTCGCGGCCGGCGCGTCGCACGAACTCGCGGGGCCGCTTGCGCTCGGCATCGTCGTGGTGGTGACGACCTACCTGACGCTGGTGCTGGGCGAATTGGTGCCGAAGCAGATCGCGCTCAGGCGCCCCGAACTGACGGCGGCGCGGATTGCGGTGCCGATCGCCTGGGCCTCGCGCATCATCGCGCCCGCGGTCTGGCTGCTGGGCCAGTCCTCGGCCCTGGTCATGAGCCTGCTCGGCCTGTCACGCGGCATCCGCCAGACGGTCACCGAGGAAGAGTTGCGCGCGCTGCTCGCCGAGGGCACCCAGGCAGGGGTCCTGGAGACCGAAGAGCGCGACATCATCGAGCGCGTACTGCGGCTGGCGGACAAGCCGGTGCGCGCCATCATGACCCCGCGGACCGAGGTGGCCTGGATCGACCGCACCGGCGGGCGGGCGGACATCGTGGCCACGCTGCGGGCGGCGCCGCATTCCCGCCTCGTGGTCTGCGACGGATCGGTCGATAACGTGGTCGGCGTGGTGCAGGCCAAGGACATGCTGGACCGCATCCTGGAAGGCGGCGATCTCTCGCTCGGCGCGGCGCTGCGCCAGCCC
Organism: uncultured Pseudomonadota bacterium; assembly: GCA_963731335.1. Taxonomy (GTDB): domain Bacteria; phylum Pseudomonadota; class Alphaproteobacteria; order Acetobacterales; family Acetobacteraceae; genus CAVSUZ01. The sequence goes on from CAVSUZ010000014.1 coordinate 23,899, forward strand.
CTCGTGGTCCCCGATACGGTCACCGCGCTCGATGCGCTGGAACGGCTGCGATCCGACCCGCTTGGCCTGGCACTGGTGATGGACGAGTACGGCAGTTTCGAGGGCGTGGTCACCGCCGCCGATCTGCTCAACGCCATCGTCGGCGATCCGACCGACGCGGAACCCGCGCCTGCCGGAGCCGGCGCGTCCGACCCGGGGGTGCTCGACGTGGACGGGCTGATGCCGGTGGATGAGCTGAAGACCCGCCTCGACCTGCCCGACCTTCCGGCCGAAGGCACCTACCATACCGTCGCGGGCCTGCTGCTGGCGCTGCTGCGCCGGGTGCCGCGGATCGGCGATCGCATCGTCTTCGGCGGCTGGCGCTTCGAGGTGCTGAAGATGGACGGGCGGCGGGTGGAGACCGTGCGCGTCAGCAAGGAGGCTGCGGCGGGTTGAACCGGGCGTTCTCCTGCTGGCGGAGCGCTTCGGCCTCGGCGTGCCGACCTGCCGCGTCCAGGCATGCGGCCTCACGCTGCCATCCCGGTCGGTGATCGGGGAAGGCCTCGCGCAACCCGCGCCACCGCTCCGTCGCCAGGTCCCACTCCTTCCGCACCTCGGCGAGCGAGGCATATTCGATGCGCGGCCACTCTTCCTTGGGGAAGCGCTCGGTCGCCAGGCTGGCGACCGCGTCGGCCTCGGGCCAGAGTTTCTGATCCCGCAGGAAGTGCAGGCTGTGGACGAACGCCCCGACATCATAGGGGAAGCGCTTGCGCATGATCTCCAGCCGCCTGGAAGCTTCGGCCAGGTCGCCGGCGTCCTGCGCGATCCGCGCCGCCGTCACCTCGATGCCGACATCGGTGCGGTAGAGGTCCCTGCCCTTCTCCAGTTCGGCCTCGGCCTCGGCGCGCTTGCCGGCGCGGAACAGGGCATAGGCGTACCCGGCGCAGCCGGCGGCGCTCTCCTCGCGCGTCGGCTGCCACAGACGCAGCAGGGCGGGCCAGTCCTTGCGGGCCTCCAGCACCCGCGCGGCTTCCAGCAGGATGTGGATGTTCTCCGGCATCGCCCGCAGCCCGCGGCGAACGATACTCAGCGCCTCGTCCAGCCGACCGAGTTGGCGCAGGCAGCCTGCCCCGTTGGCGTACCCGGGCCATGCATAAGGGAATTTGCGACGCGCAATCGCCCAGCGTTCGGCGGCCTGCTCGCTATCGCCGCGACGTTCGGCAGCCCTGGCATAGCCTTCGACGTACTGGGCCTTGCGCGGATGCCACGCCATGCCGTCGCGGCAGAACCGCTCGAGCTCATCAAGCTCGTTCAGTCCCAGCAGCACGCCGATCGTGTCGGGACTGGACAGCACGTATCCGGGGATCGTTCCCGTGCCAGCGCCAGGTAGTGCCGCGCCGCATCACGGTCGCCGGTTTCCAGGGCCATCTTGGCGCGCTGTAGCGGATTGGCGTCATCCAGCGTCAGCATCGCCGCGTCGTTGCGGGCGATGCGCTCCAGGTCGCGGAGCGCGCCGCGACGCTCACGCCAGTTGCGCAGCCAGGACAGCATGCGGGCTCCTGGAACCGCAGGCGGTTCCCGTCAAGCGCGATCTGCGATCTTGCTTGCCAGCAGATTCACGCGCTCCGGCAACCGCACGCGGTTCCCGTCAAGCGCGATCTGCGATCTTGCTTGCCAGCAAATTCACGCGCTCCGGCAACCGCACGCGGTTCCCGTCAAGCGCGATCTGCTTTACCCACCGCCCATGTCCGTATCCGATCCTGCCGCCGCGATCGCCGACGTCGAACAGGGCTTGTCGGCGGCGGGTTATATCCCCAGCCGGCAGATCGCGACCGCCGTGTATCTGGCCGGCGCGCTCGAGAAGCCGATCCTGGTGGAAGGCCCGGCCGGGGTCGGCAAAACCGAGCTGGCGAAGTCCATCGCCGCCTGGCGCAACCTGAAGCTGATCCGCATGCAGTGCTACGAGGGGCTGGACGAGGCGAAGTCGCTGTATGAATGGAAGTACGGCAAGCAGCTTCTCTACACCCAGATCCTGCGCGACAAGATCGGCGATGTGCTGGGTGAGACGCCGGATCTCGACGCGGCGCTGAGCCGGCTGCACGGCTTCGGCGACCTGTTCTTCTCCGCCGACTTTCTTGAGCCGCGGCCGCTGTTGCAGGCCTTGCAGCAGGAGCGCGGTGCCGTCCTGCTGATCGACGAGATGGACAAGTCCGACCAGGAGTTCGAGGCGCTTCTGCTGGAGATCCTGTCGGATTATCAGGTGAGCATTCCGGAGATCGGGCGCATCGCCGCCGGCACGCCGCCGATCGTCGTGCTGACCTCCAACAGCGTGCGTGATCTGGGCGATGCGCTGAAGCGACGCTGCCTGCATCTGCACATCGGCTTTCCCGATCCGGCGCTGGAGCGGCGCATTGTGGAGGCGCGGGTGCCGGGAGTGGATGCGCGGTTGCGGCGCGAGCTGGTGGCGTTCGTGCAGGCGCTGCGCACGCTTGATCTGAAGAAGGCGCCGTCGATCAGCGAGACGCTGGACTGGGCGCGGGCGCTGTTGCTGCTGCATGTGCCGGTGCTGAACGCCGAGGTGGTGCGGACCACGCTGAACGTGCTGCTCAAATTCGAAACCGATATCGCGACAGCGGAGCGTCAGATCGGCGAACTGACCGGCAAGGCACGGCGTGAGGCGGAGCTGGCGCGTTAATATGGAGGCAAGTGAACCGTTGCTGCGGTTCATCGCCGCGGCCAGGGGCGCGGGTGTGCGCATCTCGCCGGCGGAAAGCATCGATGCGATGCGGGCGGTGGCGCTGGTGGGATATGCCGATCGGATCGCGCTCCGGGATACGCTCGGTCTGGTGCTGGCCAAAACGCCGCAGGAGAAGGCCGCGCTGGCGGCGTGCTTCGATGCGTATTTCGCGCGTGGTTCGCGGGAGGCTGATGCGCCGGGAGAGTTGGCGTCGCCGTAGAGGGTGCGGCCGGAACCGGAAGCGGCGGCGCGCTGGGACGCATGCTGCTGGAGACGACGAAGCGGCGCTTGCCACAGCGATGGAGGAGGCGGCCGAGGCGGTCGGCCTGGTCAACATCCGGTTTGTCACTCAGCGCAATCTGTATGCGCGCCGTATGCTGGACCGCATGGGACTGGCTGCGCTGGAGGGCGAGATACTCGGCGTTGCGGCGAGGAGGAATCGCTGGACCTGGCGCGACGGATGGAGGCTGCGCTGTCGGGGTTGCGGGCGCAGGTGCGGGATTTCGTGGAGCGGCAGTTGCTGCTGTTCGCGCGGGGCGAAACGGAAGAGCTGCGGGAGGAGTTGCTGAAATCGGCCCGGTTGTCGAACGTCGATCGGCGCGACTACGAGCGGCTGCACGCGCTGGTTCACGCGATGGCTCGGCGGCTTGCGACGCGGTATGCGCGACCGAGGCGACGGCGGTTGCGCGGGCAACTGGATGTGCGGCTGACGCTGCGGCGGAACATGGGCTGGGGCGGGGTGCCGTTCGTCACGGTGTGGAAGGAGCGGCGGATCGAAAAGCCTCGGGTGGTGGCGTTGTGCGACGTGTCCGGCTCGGTCGCGGCGTATGCGCGGTTTCTGCTGATGTTCCTGTACGCGATGAACGAGGCGCTGGCGGATATTCGCAGTTTCGCGTTTGCCGGTTCGATGGTGGAGGTGAGCGATATCCTGGAGTCGCAGCCGATCGAGCAGGCGATCGGGCGGATCATGGCGATCGTGGGGTTCGGGTCGTCGAATTACGGGAATGCGCTGACGGATTTCGAAGCCGGGTGGATGCAGGTGCTGAATCCGCGGACGACGGTGATCGTGCTGGGCGATGCGCGGGGGAACCGGACGGAGCCGCGGGCGGATATCCTGCAGCGGATCGCGGCGCGGTCCCGGCGGGTGATCTGGCTGAACCCGGAATATCGCGCGGCCTGGGGGACCGGGGATTCGGACATGTTCCGTTACGCGCCGTACTGCGGATTGGTGCGGGCGTGCGGGACGCTGCGGGAGCTGGAGCGGGCGATCGAGGAGATGCTGGAGGGCCAGGCGCCAGTGTAGCGTGCGCGCTCGGTGTCATGGCGGATAGCGGTGGGATCGGGCGCGCCGTCGATGCGTGGTCTCGCCGGCTTCAGGTCCACGGCGACGGAGCGGATGCCGGGAAATTGCCGACACCTGAATGATCGGCCAAGCTCGCTGTGTGAGCCGAGGCGGACAAGCTGGAGATCGCTGTCACCGAGCTTTCTGTAGATCAGCACCACTTCGGGCCTGATATGGCAATCGCGATGGTCGCTCCATTCTCCCGTCAAGGCTGATCGAAGCGATTGCGGGGGAGCGGCGCATCGGCCGCGAGTAAATTACGGTCGCCATCAGGAGGGAATCCAGCTTGTGCCGTGCCGGCCCGCTTTCTCGCGCTTGTAGTCACGTTTGAAGCGGGTCGTGTAGTAACCGTCCGCATTCAGGCTGGCGAGAAGCGCGGCGGGCTTCCCGGCCTTGGTGACAGCGCCGCGCCGCGCTGCCTTCATGGCTTCCACGGTCTCGGCATTCGGCACCAGAGGCTCGAAAGGGAGCGCTTTCTGTGCCGCCACCCGCTTCAGTAGAAGCCGGGGAAGGAGGCTGCCCCACGCATTCACGGGAGCTAAGGCCGTGCGATTACGCGCGGCAGCCCTGACAAAACACTGGGGCAAAACATCAGGCGGGAGCATTGCAAGTGTTCTGATGGCACACCGTGCTTTCGTCTGGCGCCCACGAATATTGTCTGGCCACGGGAACTCGTCCTCACGTGGGATGCCTTCGATAACGGGATGACGCTGCGCCCGACATGTGGAACCCGGTGCTGCGACACGGGCGAGCAGGGCGGTTTGGACACATTGTTCCCTGATACAATGGCGCCTCTCGGATGGGCCGACTTCGCTTGGCCCCGGACCGGCGCCGCGGTTACGACAACTCCAAAAGCGCCGGCGGGATCGCCTTCTTGGTATGGGCACCGAGGTCCTTCATCTTCTGGAACTGACCGACCAGACTCCCCGGCCCGCTTTTCAGCTTGCCAACTGCGCCGTGATACGCCGTCTGCGCCTGATCCAGCCGCTTGCCCAATTCCGTCACGTCATCGAGGAAACTCACGAACTTGTCGTACATCTTTCCCGCCCGTTCCGCGATCTCATCGGCATAGCGGTTGCGGTATTCGATCTTCCACAGACTGCCGACCGTGCGCAGCGCCACCATCAGCGTGGTCGGCGTGGTGATCGCCACCTTGTTCTGCACCGCGAAGCTGGTCAGCGCCGGGTCATGCTCCAGCGCGGCGGCCAGCGCGCCCTCGATCGGCACGAACATCAGCACGTAATCCAACCGGCTGCCGGTCGCGCTCGCGTAGTCCTTGCCGGCCAGCGTCTTGATATGGGTTTGCATGGACTGCACGTGGCGCTTCAGGTGCAACTGCCGTTCGTCATCGGTCGCCGCGCCGACACAGGATTCGAACGCGGTCAGCGAGACTTTCAAGTCGATGATGATGCGCTCGCCCCCCGGCAGGAAGATCGTGACGTCGGGGCGGAGCCGCACGCCGTCCTCGGTGGTGTGCAACTCCTGCAGCGCGTATTCCTCGCCCTTGCGCAGGCCGGAGCGCTCCAGGATCGTTTCCAGTACCATCTCCCCCCACGCACCCTGGGTCTGGGAGTTGCCGCGCAGTGCCTGGGTGAGTGACGTGGTTTCGGCGGTCATGCGCGCGCTGTCTTCCGACAGGCGCTTGATCTGATCGGCAAGAACGGCACGCTCCTTCGCCAATTCCGTATGCGCATTCTCCAGCCTCGAGCGAAAGTCCGTCACCTGCTCTCGCAACGGCTGGAGGACGGCGTCGATCTGCTGACGGTTCTGCGCGGCGAAGACGCTGCCCTGGCGTTCCAGCACGGCGTCGGACAGTTCCTTGAACTGCGCGGCCAGTGCGTCACGCGTGCCACGGGCCTCGGTCTCCAGCGTCGCGATGCGGGAGAGCAGGGCGACGTTTTCGTCGCGGGCTTTGGCGAAGGCGTCCTGGGTGCGGAGGCGCTCGTCTTCCAACACGGCGAAGCCGCGGTTGCGCTCGTCAAGGATGCCGGTCTTCTCGGCCAGGGCGCGCTCGGCCGCGTTCGCACGGTCGCGTTCGTGCGCGAGATCGCGCTCCAGCGCGGCGATGCGTTCCGCCACGCGCTGGTCCTGTTCGTCGGCCTGCGGGCGCCCGCGCCGCAGCGCGGCCGCCAGGGCAGCGCCCGCCGCAACGAGGGCGAGGACGACAAGCACGTAGAGAAAATCAGGTGCCATGGGCCGCGACTCCAACCGGGGGCGGATTATCGCAGCGGCAGCAGTGCAATGACAGCGATTCGGCGCTGGGCTAGCATAAGAGGTGGAGGTGCGCCATGAAACTCACCCAAGAGCAGATCGAGCGGTTCTGGGCGGAAGGTTACCTCTTCTTCCCCGAGGCCTTCGCCGAGGACGAGATCGCGACCCTGCGCGACGAGGCCGAGCGCATCTATGCCACCGATCGCCAGGAGGTGTGGCGGGAGAAGACCGGGGCGCCTCGGACGGCGTTCGCCGCCCACACCTATAACGAGGCGTTCCGGCTGCTCGGCACGCATCCGCGGCTGATCGAGCCGCTGGAGCAGATCTTCCACGAGCCGGTGTACATGCACCAGTTCAAGATCAACGCGAAGGCGGCGTTCGAGGGCGATGTGTGGCAGTGGCACCAGGACTACGGCACCTGGGCGCGCGACGACGGCATGCCGGAGCCTCGGGCGATGAACATCGCCGTGTTCATGGATGAGGTGATGCCGATCAACGGGCCGCTGATGCTGATCCCGCGCAGCCATAAGGCGGGCGTGCTGGAAGCGGGGCATGATCTGGAAACCACGTCCTATCCGTTATGGACCTTGGACAAGGCGACGGTGACGCGGTTGGCGGAGGAAGGCGGGATTGTCGCACCGACCGGCAAGCCCGGATCGGTGCTGATGTTCCACGGCAACCTGGTGCACGGCTCGGCGCCCAACATTACGCCGTATCCGCGGCGGATCGTGTATCTGACGCTGTGCGCCGTCTCCAACTACATCCGCACGCCGACCCGGCCGGAGTGGATCGCGCACAGGGACTTCACGCCGATCCGCCCCGTGCAGGATGACGCGCTGCTGCGGTTCGCGCGGGATCGCCAGACGGTGGCGGCGGAATGAACCTTTATCCCCTTACGGCCGACCGTGGCCGCGACTGCGGTTTCAGGAGGCTCACAATGAGTTTCAGGGTTTCAGGCGTTTGGGTCATAGCGGCTTGCCTCTCCTCGGCGGCAATGGCGCAGACGCCGCCAAACGTGCAGCAGATCGCTGACACCATGGTGCGTCTCTGTATCGGGGGTGGTCAGACGCGAGCGACCACCGCTGGGGGTACCGGAGGCGCCGAGCTGTCGCTGCGATCGCTCGACGTCAAGGGCCACCTGCAAGGCGAATACAAGATCAGCAAGTCGAGCGCCGAGGGACTGATCAACGGGATCGACAACGCGCTGTCGCAGGTGGCGGCCGACGAGGCCGACAAAGTACGCGATTGCCTCAAGCCGGTCCGGGAGCGTTTACTCGATGTGATGCTGCCGGTGACGAAGCAATAGGGGCAGGACCATGCTTGCGTTGACGATGTCAGGAAGCGGCACGCACCTCAAACGCAGAGGCGGAATTGCCGCGATGGCTGGGCTGTTGGTGCTTTGCGTGATGTGGCCCCAGCCGGCGCGGTGTCAGTCTCGGGAGGAAATGGAGTGGCTGGTCAATACGATGGTTCGGCTCTGCCTGATGGGCGGCGATAAGGTCACGATAACAGAGAGCGGGAGCGCGGGGAGTGATCTGATGCTGCAGTCCCACACGGATAGCGGAAAACTGCAGGGTGAATTTCAGGTTGACCGATCACACGCCGAGGGGCTGATCGGCGGTATCGACAACCGGCTGACAAGCGTCGCCGCGCACCAGGCCACGGAGGTTCGGCAGTGCCTCGAGCCGCTGCGGGCCCGATTGCTGGGGATGGGCACGCCGGCACCAAAGCCGTCGGTTGCCCATAACCCCCGGCCGGCAGGAAATCAGATCGCAACAGCTTCGCCTGCGCCGGCCGTTGAACGATTTCGCTATGATCCAGGCGGCATCGTTGAGAGCCCGATGGATTTCAATGTCGGAACGCTGCCATGCCGATGGATTTCGTGATTTGTAGCTTCCAGGAGGTTTACGACATCAATACGCAGCATGCGATCGCCTGGCGGGCGACAATGGCGAAGCTGTCCAGGTCCCAGAAGGATGCCTTGATCGAGAGCCAAAAGCAGTGGCTTGCGCATATGTTCGAACAGTGCGGGCTGCCTGCAAAGGGTAAACCGAACCAGGCCGATATCAGGAATGCGGCGCAGTGTGTGCGGCAGAGCTACATTGACCGGATCAAGTTCATCCGGGATTACGCGCATGCGTAGTTCGGATCGCTCGAACGGCGGCCACTGAGTGAATCTCCATCGTCTCCTGCAGGAGCGCGGACGGCCGGTTCGGGTCGGGGTGATCGGGGCGGGGAAGTTCGGCTCGATGTTCCTGGCGCAGGTGCCGCACGTGCGCGGGCTGGAGGTGCCGGTGATCGCCGATCTGGACCCGGCGCGGGCGAGGGCGGCGTGCGAACGGGTCGGGTGGGAGCGCGAGCGGATTGCCCGGACGGCGTTCGTGACATCGGGCGCGGAAGCGTGCGGGCATCGACGAGCTGGATGTGATCGTGGAGGCGACGGGCATTCCGGCGGCGGGGATTGCGTCATGCGCGCGCCGCGATCGCCGCCGGGCGGCACATCGTGATGGTGAACGTGGAGGCGGATGTGCTGGCCGGGCCTCTGCTGGCGGCGGAGGCGCGGGAACGCGGCGTGGTCTATTCCATGGCCTATGGCGACCAGCCGGCGCTGACGGCGGAGATGGTGGATTGGGCGCGGGCCTGCGGGTTCGAGGTGATCGCCGCGGGCAAGGGCACGAAGTATCTGCCGGCGTATCACGCGGTGACGCCCGATGATGTGTGGACGCATTACGGGCTCACCGCCGAGCAGGCGCGGGCGGGCGGGATGAATCCGCAGATGTTCAACTCGTTTCTGGACGGGACGAAGTCGGCGATCGAGATGGCGGCGATCGCCAATGCCACGGGGCTCGATGTGCCGGAGGACGGGTTGGCGTTTCCGCCGTGCGGCGTGGACGATCTGCCGCACGTGCTGCGCCCGCGCGCGGACGGCGGCGTGCTGGCCGGGCCGGGGATGGTGGAGGTGGTGTCGTGCGTGGAGCGCGACGGGCGCCCGGTGTTCCGCGACCTGCGCTGGGGCGTGTACGTCGTGCTGAAGGCGCCGAGCGAGTACGCGCGGGCGTGCTTCCGCGAATACGGTCTGAAGACGGATGCGAGCGGCTGGTACGCGGCGATGTACAAGCCGTATCACCTGATCGGGCTGGAGCTGGGGATTTCGGTGCTGTCGGCGGCTCTGCGGGGGGAGCCGACCGGGCAGTGCGCGCGGCGTTTCGCGGTGATGCGGTGGCGGTGGCCAAGCGGGACCTGCGGGCGGTGAGACGCTGGACGGCGAAGGCGGCTACACGGTGTGGGGCAGGCTGATGCCGGCTGCTCGGAGCCTGCGCGAGGGGGCGCTGCCGATCGGGTTGGCGCACCAGCGTGACGCTGGTGCGCGCGGTGACCGCCGGGTGTGTGGTGCGGTGGGCCGATATGGAGGCGCCCGCGACCGATGCGGTCCGCACGCGCCGTGAGATGGAGCGCCGATTCGCAGGCCAGGCCGGCTGACCCGGCCGGAATGTCCGACACCAGCGCGCCGAATCCAGCCTGGGCCTTTACGCTGTGGAGCATGGTGGGGCTGCAGCTCGTGATGAGCCTGTCCTTCACCATCCTGGCGCCGATCATGCCGCTGTTCCTGCCTCAGGTGGGGGTGACGGATCCGAAGGCGATCGATCTGTGGTCAGGGATACTGTCGGCCGTCACGTCATTCGTCGGCGCGTTCGCCGCGCCGGTGTGGGGCCGAATGGCGGACCGCTACGGGCGCAAGCTGATGGTGCTGCGCTCGTCGATCGGCATCGCGGTGTTCACCGGGCTGATCGGGTTCTCGCAGAGCGTATGGCAGATGTTCGCCTTCCGGCTGTTCATGGGCTTCTTCGCGGGGTTCAATTCGTCGGCGATCGCCCTGGTCGCCAGCCAGGTGCCGGACCGGCGTCTGGGCTATTCGCTGGGGTGGCTATCGACGGGACAATTGGTGGGTGCGCTGATCGGTCCGGTGCTGGGCGGCCTGATCGCCGACCTGGCCGGCGGTTATCGCGCGCCGTTCTTCTTCTCGGCGTCGCTGTCGCTGGTCGCGTTCGGGCTGACCTGGTGGTTCGTGCCGGAGCGCTTCACGCCGCCTTCGCGGGAGGAGTCGCGGCGCAGCACCTCGATGGCGGCAGCCATCGCACTATTCGCCGGCACGAGCGGGCTGTCGGCGCTTGCTGGTGGTTCTGCTGCTGGCGCAGTTCGCGGTGCAGGCGGTGCAGCCGGTGGTGACGCTGTTCGTTCAGGAGCTGCTCGGGCCGCTGCCGCAACTGGCGACGCTGGCCGGGATGGCGTTCTCGATCACCGGGGTGGCGGATCTGCTGGCTTCACCCTTCCTGGGCAAGCGCAGCGATGACATCGGCTATCGGCGGGTGCTGCTGATCAGCCTGCTCGGCGCGGCGCTGACCACGGCGCCACAGGCGTTTGCCCATACCTACTGGGCGTTTCTGGTGGAACGGTTCGGGGTGGGATGCTTCGTCGGCGGCATCCTGCCCACGGCGAACGCGCTGGTCGGCCGGCTGGTGTCGCGCGGCAACCGCGGGTTCGTGTATGGGCTGACCAGCTCCGCGTCGTTCATGGGCACGTCGCTGGGGCCGCTGACCGGCGGCATCGTGGCCGCCGAGCTGGGCATCCGCTACGTGTTCGTGGTGACGGCCGCGCTGCTGGCGCTCAATCTGGTATGGGTGTGGATCGCGGTGCCGGAACCCGGAGGTCAGGGCAGCTTGACCAGGAGATCGTCGCCCTCGACCCGGAGGTCATAGACCGGCAGGTCCTTTTCGATCGGCGGGCAGAGGCCCTTGCCGGTGCGCACGTCGAAGCGGCCGGCGTGCAGCGGGCATTCGATCTCCCCATTCTCCAGCCAGCCATCGGAAAGCTGGGCGTATTCATGGGTGCAGATGTTGTCGGTGGCGCGATACTCGTCGCCTTCCAGGTGATAGATGGCGATGTCATGTCGCCCGGAGCGGACGCCGATGACGCCGTTTTCCGGCACATCCTTCTTGCTGGCGACACGCACCCACTGCTCGGCCATACCCTGATCCCCTTCGGTCGGTTGGCGGAAGAATGCCAGCAGCGCCCGTCGGGGCCAAGGCTGTCGGCGGCCAATGCTGTCGGGGCCAAGGCTTGACGCGTGCGCCCCAACACCATCAGCTTGCGGCAAATCGGCCATTGGGGGGGCGAAGCGATGGAACGGGGGATCGGGGCTGCGGCGTTGCTGCTGGGCACGATGCTGGCGGCGGGCTCGGCGCAGGCCGAGCATTTCACCTGCCCGAGCAAGGGCGGCAATTTCGTGTTCGGCCAGGAAGCCAACGTCAACAGCCTGGACCAGATGACCTCGGCGGCGATCTCCACCCGCAACATCGCGATGAACATCTACGAAGCGCTGATGACGCGGGATGAGAACAACCACGTCATCCCGGATCTGGCGGATTCGGTGACGGAGTCGCCGGACCACATGACCTACACGTTCAAGTTGCGCCAGGGCGTGCACTTCCAGAACGGCAAGGCGATGACCTCGGCGGATGTGGCGGCGTCGTTCGATCGCTACGCCAAGGTGGGGCTGGAGCGGAGCACGCTGGATAACGTGGACCGGTGGGAGGCGACCGACCCGGACACGTTCGTGATCCACATGAAGAAGGCGCAGCCGACGTTCCTGACCCTGCTGAGTTCGTTCAGCGTGCCGATCGTGATCATCCCGGCCGAGTTGAAGGACACGCCGTCGATGCAGCTCAACAAGCCGATCGGCACCGGGCCGTTCGAGCTGGTGCAGTTCGTGCCGGGCAGCTTCGTAAAGCTGAAGCGCTACGACGGCTATGCGCCGAACACGCATTTCGACCAGAAGACCGGGTTCGGCGGCTACAAGCAGGCGTGCTTCGACACGGTGACGTTCCGCATCGTGACGGAGCCGGGGCGCGCGTCGCGGGCTTGCAGACCGGCGAGTTGCAGGGCGTGGAGGACGTGCCGACCAAGTCGCTGGAGATGCTGCAGGGCAACAAGAACATCACGCTGATCCCGCTGAAGAACTGGTGGATCCAGATCGCCGAGCCGAACACCGCGACTCCGCCGACCGACAACCTGGATTTCCGCAAGGCGGTCCAGGCTGCGCTGGACATGGATCAGATCATGAAGGCGGCGACGGACGGGAATTATTCGCTGAATATCGGCTTCCAGTATCCCAACCAGCCCGACTACAGCGATGCCGGCAAGGAGACGTATAACCTCCACGATCCGAAGCTGGCGAAGGAGTACCTGGAGAAGTCCGGCTACAAAGGCGAGCCGGTGGTCCTGCTGACCGACAAGGACTATACGCCGATGTACAACTCGGCGCTGGTGATGCAGCAGCAGTTGCAGGCGGTCGGCATCAACGCGCAACTGAAGGTGACGGACTGGCCGACCTCGATCGCGATCACGCAAAACGAGGTGCAGGGCTGGAACTTCTTCTTCACCGGGTGGGGAACGCAGCCGGCGCTGGGGGCGCTGGCGGTGATGACGTTCTTCGCTCAGCCGAAGCCCGCGTTTACTTCCCGCCGCAGCGGACATTCCGATCCGAAGGTGATCGCGCTGTGGAACGAGATCAACGCGGCGCCCACGGACGAGGAGCGCAACAAGCTGATCGCGGAGATGCAGAAATACGTGCTGGACCAGGTGTATGCGGTGCCGTTCGGGTCGTTGACGAAGGTGCAGGCGGTGCGGTCGGACGTGAAGGGGTTCGTGCCGTTCCGCATCCCGCGGATGTATAACGTGTGGTTCCAGAAGTAGGGGTTCGATGATCGCGGTCGTTCTGCGGCGCATCGGCAGCGCGATCCCGATCCTGATCATCGTCTCGCTGATCACGTTCGGCATGATCCACATGATCCCCGGCGACCCGGCGGCGGCCATCGCCGGGTTGTCGGCCACGCCGGATCAGATCGCGCAGATCCGGCACGACCTGGGCCTGGACCAGCCGCTGATGACCCAGCTTGTGCGCTGGTACACCGCGCTGCTGCACGGCGATCTGGGCAATTCGCTGCTGCTGGGCGAGCCGGTGAGCCAGGCGATCGCGCTGCGGCTGCCGATCACGCTGGGGCTGTCGGTCTATGCGCTGGGGATTACGCTGGTGCTGGGGCTGGGGAGCGGGGTGATCGCGGCGCTGCGGCAGAACACCTGGGTGGATCAGGCGGCGATGGTGTTTTCCATGACCGGGATTTCGGTGCCGAATTTCTACCTGGGGCTGATCCTGATCATCGTCTTCGGGGTGGATCTGCGATGGCTGCCGACCGGCGGCTACACCGCGTTCAGTGAAGATCCTGCCGGATGGTTTGCCAGCATGACGCTGCCGGCGGTTTCCCTCGCGCTGCTGCTGACCGGATTGCTGGCGCGGATCACGCGATCCACGATGCTGGAGGTGCTGCGGCAGGACTATGTCCGCACGGCCAAGGCGAAGGGGCTGCCGCGGCGGCAGGTGGTGATCAAGCACGCACTGGCGAACGCGCTGATCCCGATCGTGACGGTGATCGGCATCATCGTTGAGCCTGCTGCTGTCGGGCGCGGTGGTGACCGAGACGCTGTTTTCCATTCCCGGCATCGGGCAGTTGCTGACCCAGGCGGTGCTGAACCGGGACTATCCGATGGTGCAGGGCGGGGTGCTGGTGGTGACCGCGTTGATGGTGATGGTGAACATCGCGGTCGATCTGTTGTATGCGGTGCTGGATCCTCGGGTGCGCTACGATGCCGCCTGACGTCGCGATTGTCGTTCCGACGGTGCTGGAGGCGGAGCCGCCGCGGCGGCATCCGGCGGCGGTGGCTGTCGAGCGATTGGTGCACCATCGGCTGTTCGTGAGCGGCCTGGTGCTGTTCGCTATCATCGCGCTGGCGGCGATTCTGGCTCCGGTGATCGCGCCGGGCGATCCGAACAAGCTGAACATGAGCATGACGTTCGCGCCGCCGTCCTGGGCGCATCCGTTCGGCACGGACAATTTCGGCCGCAGCCTGTGGTCGCGGGTGATCTGGGGCGCTCGGCTTTCAATGCTGATCGGCTTCACCGTGGTGGCGATCAATGCCGTGGCGGGCGCGTTCATCGGCGCGGCGGCGGGGTATTTCCGCCGGGTGGATAACGTGGCGATGCGCATCAACGACGCGCTGATGGCGTTTCCGCCGGTGCTGCTGGCGATTGCGGTGACGGCGGTGCTGGGTCCTTCGCTGGGCGACGTGATCATCGCGCTGGGGATCGTGTATACGCCGCGGACGGCGCGGATCGTGCGCAGCTCGGTGATCGTGCTGCGGGAGATGGAATACGTGCAGGCATCGGTTGCGGCCGGCGCGGGGCACTGGCGCATTCTGCGGCGGCACATCCTGCCGAACGCGATGGCGCCGTTGATCGTGCAGTTGAGCTTCCTGTTCGCGTACGCGGTGCTGACCGAGGCGACGCTGTCATTCCTGGGTGTCGGCGCGGTGCCGCCGACGCCGACCTGGGGAAACATCATGGCCGAGGGCCGGCAGTACATGACGGACGCGCCGTGGATCATCGCCATTCCGGGCGCGGCGCTGATGATCACCGTGCTCGGGCTGAACATGCTGGGCGACGGGTTGCGCGACGTGCTGGACCCCAGGTTGCGGATCCAGCAGTGAGTCTTCTGGAGGTTCGCGAGCTTACCACCGCTTTCATGACTGGCAGCGGCGAGATCAACGCCATCGAGGAGGTGAACTTCTCGGTGGAGCCGGGCGAGATCCTGGGGATCGTGGGCGAGTCCGGCAGCGGCAAGAGCGTGACGGCGCTGACGATCATGGGGCTTCTGCCGCAGCCGCCGGCGCGGGTGGCGCATGGCGAGGTGGTGTTCGACGGCCAGGTGCTGACGCGGCTTTCGGATTCGCGGATGCAGAAGATTCGCGGGCCCGGGATCGGGATGATATTCCAGGAGCCGATGACGTCGTTGAACCCGGTGTTCACCATCGGCGATCAGATCGTGGAGACGCTGCGCGCGCATGAGCGGGGGTCGCGGGCGTCGCTGCAGGCGCGCGCGCTGGAGATGCTGGAGCGGGTGGGGATTCCGTCGGCGGCGCGGCGGATGGACGATTATCCGCATCAGCTTTCGGGCGGGCAGCGGCAGCGGGTGATGATCGCGATGGCTCTGGCGTGCCGGCCGCGGCTGCTGATCGCGGACGAGCCGACGACGGCGCTGGATGTGACGATCCAGGCGCAGATTTTGGATCTGCTGCTGGATCTGCGGGATGAGTTCGGCATGGCGGTGATCGTGATCACGCACAACATGGGGGTGATCGCGGAGACGGCGGACCGGGTGTTGGTGATGTATGCCGGGCGGATTGTGGAGCAGGCGCCGGTTGCGGCGATTTTTGACGGGCCGCTGCATCCGTATACGAGGGGACTGCTGTCGTGCGTGCCTTCCCTGGAGGGCGAGCCGGAGCGGTTGCAGGCGATACCGGGGTCGTTGCCGGACCCGAAGCGGCGGCCGGCGGGGTGTCGGTTTGCGCCGCGGTGCGGGTATGCGGTGGCGGCGTGTTCGGCGGGGATTCCGCCGCTGGCGTTGTTCGCGCCGGGGCACAGGGCGGCGTGCATCCGGGTGGGGAGTATTCCGTCGGAGTGAGCTTCCGGGGGTTCCGTGCGGTTCGGGGTTCACACGGAGGGGGCGGAGGGGTTCACGGAGGGCGCGGACGGAGGCGGTTCGCTACTGCTTGGCAGCGGGGTTGCGGTTTCCAGGAGGCTCTTGAGGCCTGGAGAGGACCTGCGGGCCAGCCTTGGGAAGGACTGGGCGGGGCTGCTGTTGTTGTCTGAGCGCGAGATTCACGCGCTCCGACGGTGCCGCCTTGCGCGATCTCGCGCTGGGCGGCCCCGTTATGTCAGGCGCTGGTTGCGGCGTGGTCAGGGTGGGCCGGTGGCGACGATTGCGACGGAAACGACGGGATCGTGCAGGGTATGCGGCGGCGTGTCCGGCCAGATGAAACGGACGTTCGGCGGGATGAGATGGTTGAGCGCTGCGCTGAAGCGCCTCCAGCGCTCCTTCCACAGGGGAAGGAAGCTGCCGTTGTAATCCATGAGGACCCGGTTGATGTCGTGCCAGAGCGGGTCGGACATGCAGACGCCGAGATCGTTGCAGATGTCGGTCGAGGACGGCGTGGACCGGGCGGGTGCGGAGCTGCTCGGCGATTTGCTCGGCGGTCGGCAGGGCGGCGAGGATGGCTTCGGCGCTGTCTTCCGGCAGGGCGGGTTTGGGCGTGATGGGGTGCGCGGCTGACGCGGTTGGCGCGGTGAGGATGCGGGGGCGGATGCGGCGGCGCGCGGGGCGGGGTCCGGCTGGTCGGCGCGGGGGGCGAACTTGGCTTCCAGCGCCTGGGCGAGCTGCAGGCCGCGGGTGATGCGGGCGAGGATGAGGGCGACGTCGAAGGCGCCGAAGCGGGAGCCGATGTTGCGGACGGTTTCGGCGCAGGGGTTGGCTTGCAGGGTTACGGCGAGGTGGTTGCCGAAGGTGATCAGCACGCGGAGGACGCCGAGCAGGCGGAGGATGCGGGTGGGTGCGGGGGCGATGGCGGGGGCGACGGGGTCGATGCCCCGGTCCTGGCGCGGATGGGGGCGGAGGGTTGGCTCGGCGGTGAGGGCCGGGTCGGTCACGGGGGTATGGAAGCACAATGTTAGTGTAGGTGTCAAGGGATTTTTTCTTAGCTCGTTCATCGCCAAGTCGGCATAACGCGAGGGGCGCCTCAATTGCCGGCCTCGGTCGGTCTGACGAAAGATCAGCGTCAATGCCCGTCGATACCAGAGCGAGATTTAGCCGGTTCGGCGTGTCCACCTCGGGGAAACGCGTTGCAGGGCTTGCAGCGCCGCCTCGGGTTCACGCGCCACGATAATCATGAGCGAGATTGTGGCCGGATCCATGGAGGTCCGGTGCTGTTCCCAATTTTGCAGCGTGGACAAGGGGACGTGAATTGCGTCGGCAAATTGGCGCTGGGACATGCCGAGCCGCCGGCAAATCATCACCGGGGATATGATGTCCTCCTCGTTGACGGGTTCGTCAGGATCGTAGCCGTCCTGCCGCATGTGCCGGCGGATGTCGTCTTCTGTGGTGGCCGACATGCGACGCTTAAACTCCGCAACTTCCTCCGGAGCCGGCGTGTTCCGCCTGATCTCATTCACGGTCAGTCGTGTTGCGCGGCGTGCCATCGTTCCCTGTCCTTCCGCCCGGCCTTCCAGCACGTGATAATCCAGCAGAGGCGACCGGCCTCTCGCATCGTGTACGTCACTCTCAGTATTTCGCCATCGGCCATTCCGATTGCATTCACCCGCACCTCCCCGTAGTCCCGCCGCAAATCAACCCATTCGAACACGAACTCCTCAAAGATGCGGGCCGCTCGGAGAAAACCGATCCCCCGGTCATGGAGGTTCGCTTCGTGCTTGGCGGCGTCCCAGCCGAATTCCACCACCGGGTTATACGCTAAAAGCGTATCCGCTGCAAGCGTCCGGTTTAGGTAGCGCACGATCTGTCCGGTGATGCTGGGCTCCTTTGGGGAGCCTGGATGCGCCGGTCGGAAGCCCTTCAGGGTGTGCGAGTGATCAAGTTCCGGAGTGTTCTGGATCGGTATGAATTGAGCGAACTGAACCAGTGCGAGGCGGCCGAGCTGCTTGGGATCGGCGAGCGGACATTTCGTCGGTGGCAACAGCGCTACGAGGAGGCCGGTGAGGCTGGTCTTCTGGATCGTCGGCTTGGCCGGGCCTCGGGGAAGCGAGGACCCGGTGGATCGGGAGGCAGAGGTCGAGCGGCTGTACCGGACGCGGTATAGCGGGTTCACGGCGAAGCATTTTCACGAACACTTGGTGCGGCATCATGACTTTCGTTGGGGCTACACGTGGACGAAGGCATTCCTGCAATCGAAGGGCCTTCTGGAGCGGGCACCGCGTCGCGGCGCGCACCGGCGCAGGCGTCCGCGCCGGCCGTTGCCTGGGATGATGCTTCATCAGGATGGGTCGCAGCACGAATGGCTGGCGGGGCGGGAGAAGCTGGACCTGATCGTAACGATGGATGACGCGACCAGCTTGATCTACTCGGCGTTTTTGGTGGTGGAAGAGGGCACGGTATCGACGTTTCAGGCTCTGCTGGAGGTGTTCGGCGCGCATGGCCTGCCACTGAGCCTGTATACGGATCGCGGCAGCCACTACTTCGAGACGCCCGAGGCTGGTGGGCCGGTTGACCGCAAGCGACTGACGCAAGTCGGGCGGGCTCTGGCGCATTTGGGCGTCGAGCACATTGCGGCCTATTCGCCGCAAGCGCGCGGTCGTTCGGAGCGGCTGTTTGAGACGTTGCAGGACCGCTTGGTCAAGGAACTGGCGCTGGCTGGGATCACGACGATTTCCGCAGCCAATCAGTTTATTCGGGACTGCTACCTGCCGGTGCACAATGCGCAGTTTGCGGTGAAGGCGGAGCAGGAGGGATCGGCATTCGTCACGGTTGCGGGCCTCGATCTGCGGGAAATTCTGTGCACTCAAGAGGAGCGCCAGGTGGAACGCGACAACACGGTATCGTGGCACCGGATAAAGCTGCAGATTCCACCTTCGCCGCTGCGTGCGCATTTCGTGAGGGCGCGGGTGAAGGTGCGGCAATACCCCGACGGGAGCCTTGCGGTGTTCCACGGTCCACGCTGCTTGGGACGCTATGACGCGCAGGGGGCGCCTGAGCTGGCGGCGGTGGACACCGCGGCATGAGGGTGCCTGGGTCCGCCTCGCCTGTGGATTTGTGGACAACGCAAGGGCGTTGCCCACAACTCCACAGGCGCATCAACAAGAGAAGGACATGGATTTATGCTTTGAAGAAAGGGGCACGCTGTGCCTGCCACCAACCAACGGCCTGCCTGACCTGCCGCCAGAGCCGGCCAACCGTTCGGTCCCTACGTCGGGGAACAGAGCGGAAACGAGCGGACAACCGATGTGCTATATAAACCGGCCAACTTAATTAGCTATCGACAGACCGGTCAGGATTGCTTGCGCTGCCGGCGCAGGAAGCGGGCGAACGCGCCCAGCGCCGCCTCGGACGCGTGATGCTCCATGCCCTCGGCATCCACCTCGGCCACTTCGGGCGGCACCCCGACCGCCAGCAGCAATTCCACCATCAACCGGTGACGCGCGCGCACCCGGTGGGCCAGGTCATGGCCGGCCGGAGTGAGGAAGACCCCGCGATAGGGACGTGATGTGACCAGCCCCTCCCGCTTCAGACGTGCGATGGCCTTGAGCGCGGTGGGATGGGTGACGCCGAGGCGCTTGGCCACGTCGGTCGCCCGCGCCTCCCCGTGGGCTGACAGCAGGTCATCGATCAGCTCGACATAGTCCTCCTGCAAGCTGGTGGAGCGGGCGTTGCGGGCAGTGGCGAAGCGCAGGGCCTGGGCCGGCTCGGCCGGAAGACCATCGTCCAGACCGGCTTCTGCTGGGTCTCTGGGCGGTTTCACGCCGCCATCTAGCATGGCCCTTTGTCATCGCGTCAATGTGTGGTGCGGACCCTGTTACTGTGTCGATTGACAAAAGTATAGCATGGGCTACATCAGCCTTGCGATGGCGGCAAGCCGCGGACCAGCATGAGCCAGGAGATCGTCAGCGGAGTGGCTTCCGCGGTGTCCCGCGAAGACGCGTTGCGCGCTGCCGACCGGCTGAAGGTGCTGCGCACACGGGCATCCGGACGCGGCTTGCGTCTGATGTGGCTGCTGGCCGGCCCCGGCGTGCTGGTGATGCTGGGGGAAAACGACGGCCCCAGCATGGTTTCGTACGCGACCACCGGCGCCACCTACGGGATCGGCTTCTTCGTCCCGTTCATTCTGCTGACCTTCGCGATGGCTTTCGTGGTGCAGGAAATGACCGTGCGGCTGGGCGCCGCCACACACCGCGGACACGCCGAGCTGATCTTCCAGCGCTTCGGCCCGTTCTGGGGCTACTTCGCCATGGCCGACCTGGTGTTCGGCAACGTGCTCACGCTGGTGACGGAGTTCGTCGCCATCCAGGCGGGCGGCCTCTACTTCGGTGTGCCGGCCTGGTGCTCGGTCGTGGCCGGGATCGCCATCGTTGCCGCATCGCTCGGGCTGCGCCGCTACGCCACCTGGGAACGCGTGGTGATGGCGCTGGCCGCGTTCAACCTGCTGTTTGTTCCCGCCGCGCTCTACGCGCATCCGAGCGGCGCCGCGCTGATCAGCGCGATCGGGACCTGGCAGCCGTTGGCCGGAGGCGTGACCCTGGGCTTCGTCACGCTCATCCTGGCGAACATCGGCGCGACCGTGACGCCGTGGATGATCTTCTTCCAGCAGAGCGCGGTGGTGGATAAGGGCCTGACGCCGCGCGACATCCCGCAGGGCCGGATCGATACCGCCATCGGTGCGGCCATCGCCGCCATCGCCGCCATCGCCACGGTCGTGGCGGCCTCGCCGCTTTTGGCGGCTCATGCAGATGTTTCCCGCTTCGCCAGCGGCGCCGACTTCGCGACCGCGCTGCAACCGCTGATCGGCTCGACCGGCGCCACGCTGTTCGCACTCGGTTTCATCGAGGCCGGGCTGGTGGCGGCCATGACCATCTCCACCAGTTCGTCGTATGCCCTGGCCGAGACGCTCGCCGTGCGCCACAGCCTGAACCTGGATTTCGCCCAAGGACGCCTGTTCTATGGTGCGGCGATCATCTCCGCCGTGATCGCCGGGGCTGTCGTGCTCATCCCCGGGGCGCCGCTTCTGGCGCTGACGCTCACGGTGAACGTGATCGCCACACTGTTGATGGCACCGGCCCTGCTGTTCCTGCTGCTGCTGGTGAACGACCGGGACATCATGGGCGCACTGGCGAACGGGTGGAGGGCCAACCTCGCCGGCGGGACCATCGTTGTCGGAATTTGCCTGGTGGGCACGCTGTACGGCGTGGTCATCGTGTTTCCCGCGGTGCTCGGTTCATGAGCGACGACAATCCGCTGTGTGCGCTCGAACCGGGCCAGACCACGACGGCGACCGGCCATCCCCTGCCGCGCCTGAAGCTTGGGCGCGGAACGCTCGTTCTGCTTGTCGTGCTGCGGATTTACGTGGTCGTGGCAATTCCCGTGGTGATCTACGCGTTTATCCAGGCGCTTCGGCAGTAGGACCGGGGTTGCCCGGCTGCGTCGCCGACAGCATTGTGCCGGCCATGACTACGGAACCCATTGGCGGACCCATTGGCGGACCCACTGGCGGACCCACTGGGCCGCTCGCCGGCCTTCGCGTCTTCGACCTGACCCGCGTCCTCGCCGGCCCGACGTGCGTGCAGATGCTGGCCGATCTCGGCGCCGACGTGATCAAGATCGAGAAGCCCGGGAGCGGGGACGATACGCGCGGTTTCGCTCCGCCGTTCATGCCCGGCACGGGAGAGAGCGCCTATTTCACCGGGGTCAATCGCAACAAGCGGTCGGTCACGCTGGACATTGCCAGGCCCGAGGGCCAGGCGATCGCTCGCCGCCTGATCGCGCAAAGCGACATCCTGGTGGAGAACTTCAAGGTCGGAACGCTGCCGCGATACGGGCTGGGCTATGAGCAACTGCACGCCGCGTATCCGGGCCTGATCTACTGTTCCATCACCGGCTTCGGTCAGACCGGGCCGTACGCGCCGCGTCCCGGCTATGACAGCCTGATCCAGGCCATGGGCGGGGTGATGAGCCTGACCGGCGAGCCGGACGGCATGCCGCAGAAGGTGGGCGTGCCGGTCGCGGATCTGTTCGCCGGGTTGTATGGCTGCATCGGTATCCTGGCCGCGCTGCGGCATCGCGAGGCGACCGGGGAGGGCCAGCAGATCGACATCGGCATGCTGGACACGCACGTGGCATGGCTGGCGAACCAGGGGATGAATTATCTGGCGACGATGGAGAATCCGGCGCGGCTGGGCAATCAGCATCCCAACATCGTGCCCTATCAGGTCTTTCCGACCGAGGACGGATACATCGTTCTGTCCATCGGTAACGACCCGACCTTTCAACGCTTTTGCGAGGCGTTCGCCCTGACGCATTTGCTGGAGGACGAGCGGTTCGCCACCAATGCGGCACGGGTGCAGAACCGGGCGCTGGTCACCGACACACTCACCCCGGTGATGCGCGGCCATTCCACCGCGTGGTGGGTTGAGAAGCTGGAGGCGCTGAAGATCGGCTGCGGCCCGATCAACCGGCTGGCGGATGTGTTTTCCGACCCGCACGTGGTCGCGCGTGGGATGGTGGTGGGGATGGCGCGTGAAATCAGGAGAGCAGGTGAAGGTGATTGCCAATCCTGTGCGCATGTCGGAAACGCCCGTGGATTATCGGATCGCTCCGCCACGGCTTGGTGAACACACCGACCAGGTGCTGCGTGAACGGCTGGAGCTGAGCGAGGCGGAGCTTTCCGCACTCCGGGCAGGCGGGGTGATCTGAATGACCAAGGAAGAACTGACGGCCTGGGCGTTGGCGAACGGCTGGCAGATGATGGGCGGCTGCCCGAGCCTGACGAAGCCTTCGGCGCCGAAGGAGGCCATCGTGCGCATGGTGTTCAAGGCGACCGTGGTGAATGTGGAGGTCAAGAAGCCGGCGGGAAAATGGGAGAAGGTTGCCGGGGAGAGCTACAACAAGGTGGTGGCTGATCCGGAAACGGGCCTGCCGCATGGTTTGGGCTTTTCCGCCATCCCCAGCTTCACGATGCTGATGCAGGACAACAAGGACCGGCTGATGATGGCTCGGCTGTCCGGCGGGACAAAGGCGTAGGGGCCGGACTTTTTTGAGCGTTGCGATCCTGCTGTCCACCTTCAACGGCGAGCGGTTCGTTCGCGAGCAACTGGACAGCATCGCGGCGCAGGATCATCCCGACTGGGTGCTGTATTGGCGCGATGACGGATCGACCGATCGCACGACGGCGATCGTGCGCGATTTCCAGGAAGCGCAGCGCGGGCGCGTGGTGGCGCTGAACGATCCGGGACGGTTCGGTGCGACCGAAAGCTTCATGCGCCTGCTGCGCCATGTCGCGCCGCTGGGGCACCAGGCGGTGGCGTTCGCCGACCAGGATGATGTGTGGTTGCCGGAGAAACTGGTCCGGGCCGTGGGGAAGCTGGGCGATCTGCCGGCGGATCTGCCGGTGCTGTATTTCTCCCGCCAGGTGCTGGCGGATGCCGGGCTGCGGCGGCTCGGGCTTTCCCCGCCGTTCCGGCGGGCGCCGGGTTTTCCCGCGGCGCTGACCCAGAACCTGGGGACCGGCTGCACAATGGTGATGAATGCCGCGGCGGCGGCATTGGTGGCCGGCAGCACGGCGCCGGCGGCGGCGTTCCACGATTGGTGGAGCTACCTGGTGGTGGCGGCGGCGGGCGGGCGGATCGTGGCGGACCCGGCGGCGCCGGTGTTGTATCGCCAGCACGCGGAGAATGCGGTGGGGGCGCCGGCGGGTGCCTTCGGCCGGGCGATGGCGGCTTTGCGGCGGGGTCCCGCGCCGTTCATGACCCTGTTGCGGCAGCACGTGGCGGCGCTGTCCGATCAGCCGGAGCTGCTGGCGCCCGCGGCGCGGGCTTCGCTGGAGGGGCTGGCGCATGGGCTTCGGGGCGGCTGGCGGGAGCGTGTGCGGCTGCTGCGCATGCCGGGACTGCGCCGGCAGACGGCGCTGGAGACGCTGCTGTTTCGGGTGTGGTTCGTCTTCGGATAGCGGATGATTGCGAAACGGGGTGGCGCTGATTCACACTGAAGCGATGTCCAGCGAACCCCAGTCAGAGCAGATCGAGCGTTTCATCGCGCGCTGGGACGGCACGGAGCAGGCTGAGCGGGACGATCCGCACTATCGCCGAGGAACTGGACGCTCATCGCCGCGCCCGGCTCGACGCGCACCCGCACCTCACGCTGGCCATACTCTACAACGTGCTGGAAAAAATCCGCGCCGGCACGCCGCTGACCGAAGGCGCAGGGCTTGACCGCGAGACCGCGGACCGGAGCACAATGTTCAGTGCCGTCGCGGAACCAACCTGTCAGCGATCTCTCCGAACACCTGTCAACCATGTCTCCGGGCTGTACACTTGTGCCGGCCATCCACGACTTTCTCACCCACCGCGCGGTTCGTCCGTGCATCGGCAAGATGAGTCATCTTCAACGCCCTTTGTTATTATACTATCATCTCCTGGGTCTCTTTCGCTTGGCTTTCCCCATGGCATCCCCGAGTTTAGCTGAAGGCCGTGACCACAGTTTCAACGGGGAGAAACAGTGTTCGGCTGTCCGTCGGGTACTCGATGAACTCGGCGCACTTCATATAAGAGCGCTTCGCGGCCTCATCCTTTGCGTGAACCAACACTGCTCCGATGCCGATGCTCCGTGAGGCTACGGCAATACGGTGCAGGGCGTCCGAAAGAATGTCGGCGCCGAGCCCTTTACCCGCATGATCGCGACTGACCGCCAACCGCCCGATCACCGAAACCGGGATCGTGTCGGGCGCGTTGCGTCGCACCTTGCCGGGTTCCGGCTCGTCTTCTACTTCTGCCATGCAGGAACTCGGCGCAGCAGCGCCCGCAGTTTTGGTCCCGGCGCCGGGGGATTGTCGAGCGCGTGCAGAAAGGCGTCATAGCGTCCGGAATCGAGCACAAACAGCCGCTGGTCGAGCAGCACGTCGATCGCCTGCAGCCGGGTGCTTTCGATCATGAACTCGGTGCGCGTCTTGCCGACGATCGCCGCCGCATCGTCAATGAGCGGCCGGGTCTGCGTCTCGATCCGCGGGCTGTTGCTGCCCTTCCTATCAGCCCGGCGGTCTTCCAGAGATGAAGAACGAACTTTTGACATGAACCGGACATGCGCTGTCGTATCCACAATATCAATACGAACGCGGGAGCCACCCCGCCACACGGCGAAATCACCCCACCGCCCGCCGCTCCACCACGCGCAGGAAACTCACGCACGTCGCGACCGCCGCAATCCCCGTCGCCACGATCAGCGTCACCCGCGTGCCCCCCTGGGGCAGCAGCCCGAACACCAGCGCCACCAGCGCCGCCCCCGTCGTCTGCCCCAGCAGCCGCGCCGTCGCCTGCATCCCGCTGGCGCCCCCGGTCCGCGATCGGCGGCGCCGAGATGATGATCGCGCGGTTGTTCGGCGTGTTGAAGAACCCGAAGCCGAAACCGCACACCATCATGCGCCAGGCAATATCCACGCCCGACGGGTTTGACGGCATGGATGCCAGCAGCGCCAGCCCCGCGCACATGATCGCCAGCCCGCTGCCGCTCAGAATCCCCACCTTGTACCGATCCGCCAAGCGGCCCTACAGCACGGCGCGATCAACGCCACCGTCAGAGGCCACGGCGTCATCAGCAGACCGGTCTGCACCTCGTTGCGCCCCAGCGTGTTCTCCAGCAGGAAGGGCAGCGACACCAGCGCCATCCCCTGCGCCATGAAGCCGCAGATCGAGGTCGCCACCGACATCGCGAAGATCGGGATGCGCATCAGATCAACCGGCAGCAGCGGCGCCGAGCGCGCCAGTTCGCGCACCACCAGGAACGCGCCGAGCACCGCGGCAACAACGAACTGGATGATCACCACCGCGAGCGGCTCGGCGTGTCCGAGACTGTCGATCGCCGTGATCAGCATGCCGATTGAAACCGCCGATAGCAGCGCCGAGGGCGCGTCGAACGGACGCTTGTCGCGCGGCGTGTGCGGCAGCGCGCGCCACGCAACCAACAGCGCCGCCGCGCCGATCGGCAGGTTCACCGCGAACAGCCACGGCCAGTTGGCGACCGACAGGATCGCCGCGGCCACCGATGGCCCCAGCGCCGACGCGATCGAACCGACCGTGGCATTCAGCCCCATCCCACGGCCGAGCAACCGGCGCGGATAGATGAACCGCACCAGCGCGCCGTTCACGCTCATGATGCCGGCCGCGCCAAATCCCTGCACGATGCGCGCCAAAGTCAGCGTCAGCAGCGAATCCGACAGCGCGCAACCCACCGAAGCCAGCGTGAACACCGCCAGGCCGATCCGATAGACCAGCCGGTAGCCGAAAATCTCTCCGGCCGAGGCAAGCGGCAGCAGCGAAATCGTCACCGTCAGCTGGTAAGCATTGACCACCCAGATGGAATCCGCCGGCGAGGCGTTGACGTCCTTCGCGATGGTCGGCAGCGCCACGTTTGCGATGGCGCCGTCCAGCACCGCCAATGTCAGACCCAGCGCGATGGTCAGGATCGCCCAATAGCGTTGGGGCGTCGGAACGCCGTCCCGCAGAGGCGCGTGCAGTCCCATCAGGCGCTCTGCAGCTCCCGCGCACAACCGGAAGGTTTCGCCCGCAGACCTCACCCACCGGCAGATCGGCCAGCACGTCGCGCCGCAGCACCCGCACCGCCGCGCCGCGCGGCGCGCACAGCGCCGGATCGGAATCCGCCGAGAACAGCACCACCGATGCACAGCCGGCAGCGGCGATCACGTGCATGGGTCCGGTGTCGTTGCCGATCGCAACCACCGCGCCGCGCGCAAGCTCGGCAAGGTGCCGCGATCTCCGTCCGGCCGGTCAGATCGCGTGCCGCCGGACCGATCGCGCGCGCCAGCTCACCCTCGGTCGCCGATCCCAGCACCACCGGCGCCAGCCCCCGCGCCGCCAGCCCAGCCGCCAGGCCGCCATACGACGCCGCCGGCCAGCGCTTCTGCGGCCGATGCGGCGAACTGCCCGGCACCAGCAGCGCGTAGCGCGCCGGCAGCCCAAACCGGCTCACATCCGCCCTGCTCCAGGACAGATCGGCGCGGCGGCACATGTGGCGATGCCGGCCTGCCGAAGCTGGCCCGCCTGCCGGTCCAAGTCATGAAGGCGATCCCGCGCCGGATCACGGTCCGGATGGGAACAGCCCGCCGCGATGCCTGACCATTCCGGCCTTCGCGTGCGGGGAAACAGCCGGAAATACGCACTGCTCCGGCTAGAAGTCTGCAGGTCGTACACCCGGTCGAACCGCCCCTCCACGAACCGCCGGCGCAGCGCGAGCCAGCCCGCAACATCCCACCAGGCCGGGCCGCTGTCGATCCACACGCGGTCGAAATACGGCGCCTCCGCTCATCCACCGCCGATACGGCGCGGTGGTCAGCAAGGTAATCTCTGCACCGGCGTGATGCGCGCGGATGGCGGCGAACGCACCCAACGACAGCACCATGTTGCCCAGCGCGCCGAGCTTGAGTACCAGAACCCGCTCGCTCATGTCGGCTTATGCGCGATGATGATCCACTCGTCCCGCAGCAGCCCGAACGCCACCTCCTGTTCCGGTTCCATACGAAACCGCTCGGTGCGTGAAGCCGGCCTCCTGCAGCCGTGTCTCGAAATCCAGCCCGTAATACCGCCGGTGATCCGGGGCGGAGAAATGCAGCGCGCGCAACACCGGATCGGTGATCGCGGGGTTTTCATAGGTGTGCTCGCGCGTCGCGTTGATCGGCACCGTCAGGATGGCAAAGCCGCCCGGCCGCAGGATGCGGAAAATCTCCCGCATCGCGGCTCGATCGTCATCGATATGCTCCAGCACGTGATGCGCGATCGCCACGTCATAGCTTGCCATCGTCGAACGGCGTGCGCGGTGATATCGATCCGGTGCGTCACGCCCGGCTGATGCAGGTCGGCGGTTTCATACAGCGTGTTGCCAGCGCATCTGCCGCATCACCGCCTTTTCCGGCGCGAAATGCAGGATGCGCCGCCCGGCCAGCCGGTCGCCCCCGCCCGCCGTCACCCAGAGATAGCGTCAGCCGGTGGCGCTCCCGGCTGCCGCATTCCAGGCACCGCACATCCCAGCGCGGCGGCCGCCCCACCGACACGAAAATCCCGTGATAACCGCAGATCGGGCAGGTGCGCTTGACGATGCGGCGCCGGAACTGGCCCGGGTCGCGCCACACCGCCTCCGCCAGCCGGCGAACCCGACGCAGGGACCAGCCCTGCGGGACAGGCCCGGGCGGCGCGCAGGCCAGCCGGGCGGCGGTGGCGAAAGTCATGCACCGGGGGATAACAGGGGTGTCAGGCGGCGTCACGGCTGGCGGCATCGAAGCGCCCCGAGCAAGAGGCCCGACTCGTCAGACCACCATGTCATTGCGAGGAGCGCGAAGCGCGACGAAGCAATCTCGACCAAGCGGCGCACGAGAGATCGAGCATTAGATCGGATCAGCCCGGGGATGAGCGGACGGGTTAACCCTACCCCTCCCCCGCCACCTCCTGCTCCAACGCCTCGATCTCCTCGTCGCTGAACCCGAAATGGTGCGCCACCTCGTGCACCAGCACATTGCGCACCAGCGCGTACAAATCCTCCCCCGTCTCGATCCACTCCAGCAGAATCGCCTCGCGATACAGCAACACCTGCGCCGGCTGCCGCGCCACGTCCTCCACGCTGCGCTCCGGCAGCGGCGTGCCGCGATATAACCCCGACAAATCCCACGGCGAGTCGATATCCATCTCGCGCAGCGTGTCGTCGTCCGCCCGCTCTTCCACCACGATGGCAACGTCCGCCAGGTGCCGGCGGAACCGCTCGGGAATGGCGTTCAGCGCACGTTCCGCCAGTCGCTCCAGCGCCGCGACGTCCGGCGGCGGCCCCTCCATCACACGTTGAACCGGAACAGCATCACGTCGCCGTCGCGCACCACGTACTCCTTGCCCTCCACGCGCATCCGTCCCGCCTCCTTCGCACCCGCCTCGCCCCGCAGCGCCACATAATCGTCATAGGCGATGGTTTCCGCGGCAATGAAGCCGCGCTCGAAATCGCCATGGATGGTGCCGGCCGCCTGAGGCGCCCGCGTGCCGGCGGTCACGGTCCATGCGCGCGTTTCCTTCGGCCCGACCGTGAAGAACGTGATCAGCTCCAGCAGCTCGTAGCCGGCGCGGATCACCCGATCCAATCCGCTGTCATGCAGTCCCAGCCCGGCCAGGAACTCCCCGCGATCCGCCTCGGGCAGTTGCGCCACCTCCGCCTCGATCGCCGCCGACACCACCACCGACCGCGCCCCCTCAGCCTCCGCCCGAGCCTGCACCCGTTCCGAATAGGCATTCCCGCTCGCCGCCGCGCTCTCCTCCACGTTGCACACATACAGCACCGGCTTCGCCGTCAGCAGTTGCAACCGCCGAGCGCCCTCCTGCGCCCCGGCGGGAATCGCCCGCCGAGCCGGCTGCCCCGCCGCCAGCGCCGCCATGATCGGCTCGATCAGCCCCAACTGCGCCGCGCTCTCCTTGTCGCCGCCGCGGGCCCGCTTCTGCAGCCCCGACAGCCGCTTCTCCAGGCTCTCCAGGTCCGCCAGCATCAATTCGGTCTCCACCGTCTCGGCATCGCGCACCGGATCGATCGCGCCCTCCACATGCACCACGTCCGCATCCTCGAAGCAGCGCAGCACGTGGATGATGGCATCGACCTCGCGGATATTGCCGAGGAACTGGTTGCCCAGCCCTTCCCCGCGCGACGCCCCGCGCACCAGCCCGGCGATATCGACGAATTCCAGCACCGTCGGCACGATCCGCGCCGACTTGCCGATCGCCGCCAGCACCCCGAGCCGCGCATCCGGCACCGCCACCCGCCCGACATTCGGCTCGATCGTGCAGAACGGATAATTCGCCGCCTGCGCCGCCGCCGTCGCGGTCAGCGCGTTGAACAGCGTGGATTTGCCCACATTCGGCAGCCCGACGATACCGCAGTTGAAACCCATCTTACTCTCCTTCATCTCGCGTCAGCAGCGCGACCCGGGTCATGAACTCCGGCGCCTTGCCCGCCGCCAGCAGCGGCGCGCCATCCGCCACCGCATCCAGCATCGCGATCAGCCAGTCCCGGTCCGCCTTGCCGAAATCGTTCAGCACGTGCCCCAGCACCCGCTCCTTGCTGCCGGGATGCCCGATCCCCAGCCGCACCCGCCAGTAATCCGGCGTGCCCAGCATCCGGCCGATGCTGCGCAGCCCGTTGTGCCCCGCCGCGCCGCCGCCACGCTTCACCCGGACCTTCCCGGGCGCCAGGTCCAGCTCGTCATGAAACGCCGTGATCGCCTCCGCCGGCAGCTTGAAGAATGCCGCCGCCGCCTGAACGCTGCTGCCTGAATCGTTCATATACGTCTGCGGCTTCAGCCCGAGAATCTTCTCGCCGCCCAGCATCCCCTCGGCGAACAGGCCCTTGAAGCGCGGACGCCAGGCCGAGAACCCGTGATGCGCGGCAATCACATCCAGCGCCATGAACCCGACATTGTGGCGGTTGCGCGCCATGTTCGGCTCGGGATTGCCGAGCCCGACCCACAGCAGCATGGCACAGGCGCGTTACTTGCGGGCGGCACCCTTGGCGGGCGCCTTCGCCGGCGCCGCGGGCGCTGCCGCCGGAGCCGCCGCGGCCGCCGCAGCCGGCGCCGCCTCCGTGGTCGCTTCCGCCATCTTGGTGGGCGGCGCCACCGTGGCGACCACGAAGTCACGGTCGGCGATCACCGGCCGCACTCCTTCGGTCCCGCGCAGATCGTGCCACCGCACATTGTCGTTGAAATCCAGGCCCGACAGATCGGCCACGAACTGCTCGGGAATTGCGTCAGGATCGCACGTCACTTCCACCGCATGGCGCACCACGTTCAGCACCCCGCCGCGCTTCAGCCCCGACGAGGCACCCTCGTTCTCGAAATGCACCGGCACCGCCACCCGGATCCGCTGCCCCGACGCCAGACGCTGGAAATCGACATGCTCCACCGCATCCGACACCGGATGATACTGCACGTCGCGGATCAGGGCGCGCTGCGACGCCCCCTCGAGCTGCAACTCATACACCCGGGACTGCCACCCCGGCCGGTGCAACTCGCGCATGATCGCGCGCGGGTCGAGCGCGATCAGGCTCGGCTCGCGGCCGGCGCCATACACCACGCCGGGCACCTTGCCGGCCCGCCGTGTGGCGCGTGCCGGCCCCTTGCCCGCGCGCGGCCGCGTCTCGGCCTGCATGGTCACGACATTCGCCATTGCTTCGCTCCTCGAATCCCCCGCCGGATCGGCCGCGCCTCAGCGTGCAGACCCGGCCTGCGCTGCCGCGGGAAAGGGCGCGCACATAGCCGAGCCGCCCACCCTTCGCAAGGCCCGGCCCTCCAACAACCCCGAACCCCTGCTCCACGCAAAGCGGCTTTACCGAAACCGCATGAAACACACAAATCAGGCTGACTATATAGCAGCACACGATAAGCGATTGATATGATCCCGTGTCCGACCGATCCCAGCGCATCCTCTATCTGCTCACCGAGGCCGGCCGCCGGCTCTCCTTCCAGGCCGCACGGGACGCCCGCGCCCAGGGCCTCAGCCGGCCGCAATGGGCCATCCTTGAACTGATCGAGGCCGACCCCGGCCTGACCCAGCGGGAAATCGCCGAGCGGCTGGATGTCGAGCCGATCACCGTCGCCCGCATGCTGGATCGCCTGGAAGCCAGGCAGATGGTGGAACGCCGGCCCGATCCCAGGGACCGGAGGGTCTGGCGCGTGCATTTGAGCCCGGCCGGGCGACGGATGCGCGAAGCCGCCGGCCGGGCCCGCGTCGCCTTGGGCGATCGGATCACCGCAAACCTGCCGGAGGAAGTCGGCGCCATGCTCGAAAGCGGGCTGGCGCGCGCCGTGGCGGCGATGGACGCCACGTCTCCGGCGCACTCACCAACCAATGCCCGGGAGATGGCGGATGCCTGATGGAATGACGGCCGAGGTCCGTCGCGAAATCGCGCGGGGTGAACGCGAGCCGGGTATCGCCCGCCGTGAATCGGATCGCGGCTCCGCCGCCCCGCCGCAGATCACCCGGCGTCCGCGACCGCGCAGCCGACGCAAGCTGCTGCGCTACAGCCTGTTCGCGGCAGGCGCGGTGGTGCTGGTGGTCGGCGGGCTGTGGTACTGGCTGAACGGCGGGCGCTACGTCGAAAGCGACGACGCCTACGTGCAGGGCAACATGCTCACCGTCTCCACCGACGTCTCCGGTGTGGTGGACACCATCCCGGTCAAGGACGGCGAGCATGTCAAGGCCGGCCAGATCCTGTTCCGGCTCGATCCGCTGAAGTTCCAGTTGGCGGTGGACCAGGCCCAGGCGAATGTCGGACAGGCCAGGCTGAACCTCGACAGCCTGAAGGCCCAGTACGACCAGGCCCTGCGCCAGGTCGCGGCCCGCGCCGCGCTCGTGAAGGCCGACCAGGCGACCTACGACCGCTACGCCGTCCTGGTGAAGGACCGCGCCATCACCGAACAGCAATATGACGACATCCGCTACAAGCTGCAGCAGGACCAGGCGGCGGTGGCCGGCGATATGGCGGCAGCCCAGGCCACCCTCGCCAAGCTCGGCGGGCGCGCCGACATCCCGGTGGAGCAGATGCCCGCCTACAAGCAGGCCCAGGCCCAGCTCGGCGAGGCCCAGCGCGAACTGAACCACGCCATCGTACGTGCGCCGTTCGACGGGGACGTAACGCAGGTCAGCAAGCTCCAGCCCGGCCAGTTCCTGCCCGCCGGCACCGCCGCCTTCGGCCTGGTGGAAACCAGCGGAATGTGGGTCGCCGCGGAGCCCAAGGAAACCGAACTGACCTATGCGCGCGACGGCCAGCCCGTCACCGTCCAGGTCGATGCCTATCCCGGCCATACCTGGCACGGCACGGTGCAGAGCATCGCCCCGGCTACCGATCAGGAATTCTCCGTCCTCCCCGCCCAGAACTCCTCCGGCAACTGGGTGAAGGTCGTGCAGCGCCTGCCGGTCCGCGTCACGCTGCAGGATCAGCCGGGTGATCCGCCGCTGTCCGCCGGCATGAGCGCGGAGGTTTCGATCGATACCGGCCACGAGCGGCATCTCTCGGACCTGTTCTGATGTCCGGTGCCGCATCCACGCAAAGCCACACGGAGGTTCCGCATCGCGGGCTGATCACCGTCTGTGCGATGGGCGCGACCCTGATCCAGGCTCTGGACTCCACCATCGCCAACGTCGCGCTGCCCTACATGCAGGGCAGCCTCTCGGCGAGCTACGACCAGGTCACCTGGGTTCTCACGTCGTACATCGTCGCCGCGGCGATCATGACCGCGCCGGTCGGCTGGCTGTCGGCCCGGTTCGGGCAGAAGAACCTCTACCTCGTTTCCATCATCGGCTTCACCGCCGCCTCCATGCTGTGCGGCATCGCCACCTCACTCTACGAGATGGTGCTGTTCCGCCTGATCCAGGGCGTGTTCGGCGCCGCCCTCGTGCCGCTCTCCCAGGGCACCATGCTGAACATCTACCCGTCCGAGAAACGCGGGCAGGCGATGGCGATCTGGGGGGTCGGCGTGATGATCGGCCCCATCCTGGGTCCCACCCTCGGCGGCTATCTCACGGAACTCTACAACTGGCGCTACGTGTTCTTCGTCAACCTGCCCTTCGGCATCGCCGCGGCGGCGGGGCTTTGGTACGCGCTGCCGCGCCAGCGCCAGCAAAGCGAACTGCAATTCGACTGGTTCGGCTTCACCGCCCTCGCGATCGGCATCGGCGGTCTGCAACTGATGCTCGACCGTGGCGAGACGAAGGACTGGTTCGGCTCGACCGAAATCATCATCGAAACCGTCATGGCGGTCGCCGGATTCTATCTCTTCCTCGTGCACATGTTCACCGGGGAGCGCAGCTTCCTCAATCCGAAGCTGTTCAAGGACCGGAATCTCGTCATGGGCTTCCTGGTCATGTTCGCGGTAGGCATGGTGCTGTTCGCCACGTCGGCGCTGCTCGCGCCCTGGCTGCAACTCCTCGGCAACTACCCCGTCGAGACCGCCGGGATCCTGCTGGCCCCCCGCGGGATCGGCACCATGGCGGCTATGATCGTTGCCGGGCGGCTGAGCAGCCGGGTCGATCCGCGCAAGGTCATGGGCGTCGGCGTCATCCTGCTGGTCTGGAGCCTGTTCCGCCTCTCCGAATGGACCCCGGCGGTGAACGAGTGGGCTCTGATCTGGAACACCATGATCCAGGGCGCCGGGCTGGGACTGGTGTTCGTGCCGCTCAACGTGGTCGCCTTCGCCACACTCGATCCGGCCCTGCGCTACGAAGCCACGTCATTCCTCAGCCTGGTGCGCAACGTCGGCAGCTCCATCGGCATCTCGATCTTCGAAGCGCTGATCACCACCCAGACCCAGGTCGAGCACTCGGTCCTCGCCGGCTTCGCCACGCCGCTGAACCGCGCCCTCCAGCACACCCCGTCCCTGTCGCTGCACAGCGCCCACGGCCTCGCCGTGCTGGACAAGATGGTGACCTACCAGGCGCAGGTGATCGCCTATGTCGATGACTACTGGCTGATGGCGATGATGTCCGCCCCGATCATGCTGCTGCTGTTCTTCATGAAGCGCCCGAAGCAGGGCGGCGGTGGAGACCATGCCGCGGTAATGGACTGATATACCTAGAATCCGCAGGATTCTGGGTATATCGCGCGCAGGGTTGGCGTGGCGGCTGCGCGCGAAACAAGAGGCGATCAGTTGCCAAGTGGCACCCGGCGCCCATGGTGTGGTGGTCCGCGACGGCGCCGGTTGGCACCAGCGGGGCAAGCGATTGATGGTTCCCGACAACATCACGTTGTTGCCGCTGCCACCCTACGCGCCCGAGCTCAATCCGATGGAAAACGTGTGGGACTACCTGCGCGGCAACAAGCTCAGCAGACGCGTCTGG
Source organism: uncultured Pseudomonadota bacterium (assembly GCA_963731335.1). Taxonomy (GTDB): domain Bacteria; phylum Pseudomonadota; class Alphaproteobacteria; order Acetobacterales; family Acetobacteraceae; genus CAVSUZ01. Next base: position 58,702 of record CAVSUZ010000014.1, read on the forward strand.
GACAGCTACGAGGCAATCGTCGCGGCGTGCACGGAGGCCTGGTTGTTCCTCATCGGTGATCCCGACCGCGTCAACTCTATCGCCCATCGCTCCTGGGCAGGGGGCAATCTGCCGGACTGGCCCCTTCCAACACCATGCCGAGCGCCAGCAGCCGCCGCACCACCGCCCCGTCGCTCGGCATCCGCCACATCGCGTCCTACGCGCCGGAGGGACGGGGTCGCATGGAGCGCCTGTTCGGCACCCTGCAGCAGCGGTTGCCGCCGGAGCTGCGGCATGGCGGCATCAGCACCGTGGCGGAGGCCAACCACTATCTGCGGCAGAGCTTCGTGCCGGCCTACAATGCGCGCTTCGCCAAGCCGGCGGCGGAGCCCGGCTCGGCGTTCGTGGCCTATGCCGGACCACCGCTGGCCGACGTGTTATGCGTGCAGGCGGATCGGCAGGTTGGCCGCGACAACTGCGTGCTGTGGGCCAGGCAGGCGCTGCAAATTCCCCCCCAGTTGCATCGCAATCATTACGTCAAGGCCACGGTGCGGGTGCATGAATACCCGGACGGGCAGTTGGCGATCTTTGACGGACCGCGATGCCTCGGCCGCTACGATCAGGACGGCAAGCCTTCCCCAATCGCCGCCCCGAGGGCCGCTTGAACCGTTCGGCAGGCCCGGCTGATGGATTTGTGGACAACGCCAGCGCGTTCCCTCCGCTGGCATTCCAGCCGGCCCAAGCGGGCCGGCCGGAACCTTGGCCAGCTCCGCCCACAACCCCACAGCCGCCACATCGGCAGAAGCGGACATATGATTCGCTACAAAGGGCGGACATCTTTAGGCGTCACCGACATATTTCTTACCAGACACACGCCGTTTCCGGCGCCCCCCGCCTTGCCCTCCGCCACAGTCCGGGCCACGATTCCGCCCGTCACCGGACCACGGAGAACATGGCGTGAACGATTTCATCGTTACCGCGAGCGTCCCACGCTACAAATGGATCGGCACCCGCCCGGTGCGCCCCGACGGTGTGCCGAAGGTGACCGGCCGCGCGCTGTACGGCGCCGACATGAAGATGCCCGGCATGCTGGTGGGGCGCATCCTGCGCTCACCGCACGCGCATGCGCGGATCCGTTCGATTGACGTGTCGAAGGCCGCGGCGCTGCCGGGGGTGAAGGCGGTCGTGACCTCGGCCGATTTCCCGGACCACAAGTTCGAATATATCGGCCCCGAGCGCGTGGCGGTGAATTTCTGGCACGTGACGCGCAACATCATGGCGCGCGAGAAGGTGCTGTACCAGGGCCATGCGGTTGCCGCGGTCGCGGCGATCAGCGACTCGGTTGCCGCCGCGGCGCTGGAGCTGATCGAGGTCGATTACGAGGTGCTGCCGCACGTCATCGATGTGGACGAGGCGATGGCACCGGGCGCGCCGTTGCTGTTCGAAGACATGATCCCGCGCAACATGGATGGGGCGGGGCCGTCCAACATCTCCAAGCGGCTGGAATTCAAGATCGGCGATATCGACGCCGGTTTCGCCCAGGCCGACGTGGTGGTCGAGGACACGTTCAAGACCGCCGCGGTGCACCAGGCCTATATCGAGCCGCACGCCTGCGTGGCGCGGTTCGAGGCGGACGGCCAGGGCGAGATCTGGTGCTCCAGCCAGGGGCACTTCACCGTGCGCACGCTGACCGCGAAGCTGCTGGGCATGCCGGTCGGCGACCTTCGCGTCCATCCGGCGGAGATCGGCGGCGGCTTCGGCGGCAAGACGGTGGTGTATCTGGAACCGGTCGCCGCCATGCTGGCGAAGAAGAGCGGCCGGCCGATCGGTTTGCAGATGTCGCGCGAGGACGTGTTCAAGGCCACGGGCCCGACCTCGGGTGCGTCGATGCGGGTGAAGATCGGCGGCGACGAAGGACGGGCGGATCGTCGCGGCGGACGGCGAGTTCCGTTTCCAGGCGGGCGCCTTCCCGGGATCGCCGGTGATGAACGGCTGCCTGTGCGCCTTCGCGCCGTACGACATCGCCAACCAGCGCAGCGTCGGGTTTGATGTCGTCAGCAACCGTCCGAAGGCGGCGGCGTATCGTGCGCCGGGATCGCCGATCTCGGCCTTCGCCGTGGAAAGCGTGCTGGACATGCTGGCGCAGAAGCTCGGCATGGACCCGCTGGAGTTTCGGCTGAAGAACGCGGCGCGGATTGGCTCGCCGACGGTGGCCGGTCCGAAGCACGCGCATGGCGGCTACGTCGAGACGGTCGAGGCACTGCTGAACCATCCGGCATACAAGGTGAAGCTGGGCAAAAATCAGGGCCGCGGTGTCGCGTCGGGGTATTGGTTCAACGGCGGCGGTGAGTTCGAGCGCGACGGTGCAGATCAACGCCGACGGCACGGTGCTGGTGGCCACCGGCAGCCCCGATATCGGCGGGTCTCGGGCGTCGATGGCGCTGATGGCGGCGGAGTCGCTGGGTGTCGATTACCACCAGGTGCGCGCGATCGTCGCCGATACCGGTTCCATCGGCTATACGCATGTCACCGGCGGATCGCGCGTGACCTTCGCCACCGGCGCGGCGGTTGTGAACGCAACCAAGTCGATCATCAAGGATTTGTGCAAGCGCGCCGCGCTGATCTGGGACATCGATCCCGAAGCGGTGGAATGGAAGGACGGCAAGGCCTGGCCGGCGGGCAGCAACGCCGGCGATTTCGATCCGCTGTCGCTGAAGGACCTGGCCGGCAAGGCGGCGCAGACCGGCGGGCCGTTGACCGCCGCTGCGTCGATGAATGCAGGCGGGCAGGCGCCCGGTTTTTCCACGCAGTTCTGCGATGTCGAGGTGGATCCGGAGACCGGGAAGGTGACGATCCTGCGCTTCGTGGCGGCTCAGGATGTCGGAACGGCCATTCACCCCAGCTATGTGGAGGGGCAGATCCAGGGCGGCGTGGTGCAGGGCATCGGCTGGGCGCTGAACGAGGAGTACATCTACGACGCGAAGGGTCGGCTGGAGAATGCCGGCTTTCTGGATTACCGCTGCCCGGTTGCCTCCGACCTGCCGATGATTGAAACCATCATGGTGGAGGTGCCGAACCCGGCGCACCCGTACGGGGTGAAGGGCGTGGGCGAGGTCAATATCTGCCCGCCGATGGCGGCAATCGCCAATGCGATCGAACAGGCGACGGGGAAGCGGCTGAAGACCTTGCCGATGTCGCCGCCGAAGGTGCTGGCGGCGATCGACGGGGCGTGATGGCGCGCGTGGTGTTCACCTCGGGCTTCAGTCAGCGCTACACCGGCGGCGTGACGGAGTTCGAGGTGGAGGCGCGCAATCTGCGGGGCGTGCTGCGGGAGATGGATCGGCGGTTCCCGGGGCTGGGCGAGCATCTGGAGGAGGAGACGACGGTCGCGATCGACGGGGCGCTGCACGAGGTGGGGTATTTTCAGGTGGTGCCGGCGGGGGCGGAGGTTTTCTTTATTCCGAAGATCGAGGGGGGGTAGGGGGTGGTGGTGGTGATAAGGCTCACACAGAGGGCCAGCAGAGAAGTAGTAGGGAGGGCCGCGAGAAGAATTCACGTTATAGGATCAAGCGTCGTAAGCCCGTCCTTGAGGCGAAGCACGTTGAAGTTGATCAGCAGTCCCACCCGGCAGCCGAGAGGCGGAGATAAGTGAGGAGTTGGGCTTCGTGGACTGGGCGCGAACACTTCTACAGTCTTTATTTCAACGATGACTTCATTCGCGACGATGATGTCGGCGCGGAATCCGGTGTCGAGGCGCACGGATTTGTAAATCAGTGGGATTGGGCTTCCGAGCGGCATGGAATCCTCGGCTTCCCGAAGTTCATGGCCAATGGCAGTTTCGGTAAACTGATCTCCAGCAATCCGGGTCCGAGCTGCCGATGCACTGCGATCGCATGCCGGTATCGACGGCCTAGTCAGTCGGCCGATCAATTCCATCCTCCGAGACCTCCGCGAGATACCTCCCTCTTCTCCGCGTGGTAACCTTAACAATCAGTTCGCACCAGCGAACCGGTTGCCCCATCGATCCAGAAACACCACCTCCTCCATCGGCCCGCGGCCGACCGGTCCGAACTTTCCCATCGGCCAGCCGATCGGCAGAATTGCATAGGACCGCACGCCCTCGGGCAGCCCCAACGCCGCTTCGGACTCCTTCTCGGTACAGCAGATGCCGCGTCGTCAGCGTGGATCCCAGCCCGAGCGCGCGGCAGGCCAGCAGCATGTTCTGCACCGCCGGATAGATCGACGCACCGGACGAGCGCGTGGGTGTGCCGCTCTCTTGCATGCAGGCGACAATCCACACCGGCGCTTCGTGGAAATGTTCCGTCAGATACTGCGTGGCCGCGTGCTGGCGAAGGTAGCGTTCCTTGGTGACGCCGGGCGGCGGCTCGGAGGTCAGGTAACGCGGCCCGACGACTTCATTGAAGGCGCGCTGGTACCAGACCTGCACCGCTTTCTTGATCGCGGGGTCCTTCACCACCAGGAAGCGCCAGCTCTGCCGGTTGCCGCCGTTCGCGGCGGACATCCCGGCTTCCAGGATTTTCCGGATCAGCGCGTCGGGCACCGGATCGGGCTTGAGTCGCCGCATCGAGCGGGTGGTGCCCATGATCTCGAACAGGTCAGCATTGTCAGGCATAAGGAAAGCATGCGCGGGGGCGGACAATGACGCAAGGCTGGCAGTTCTGGATCGATCGCGGCGGCACCTTCACCGACGTCGTCGCGCGCGCACCGGACGGAGCGCTTTCCACCCACAAGCTGCTGTCGGAGAACCCGGGCCGGTACCAGGATGCGGCGATCGCCGGCATCCGCGCGGTGCTGGGTCTGGCGCCTGACGCACCCATCCCGCCCGGGGTGATCGACAGCGTGAAGATGGGCACCACCGTCGCCACCAACGCCCTTTTGGAGCGCAAAGGCGAGCGCGCGATTCTGCTGGTGAATTGCGGCTTCGCCGACATCCTGCGCATCGGCAACCAGGCGCGGCCGCGGCTGTTCGATCTGGCGATCACTTTGCCCTCGATGCTGTACGAAACGCGTCGCCGAAGTCGGCGGCCGGGTGGGTGCGGACGGCGCGGAGATCGAACCGCTCGATGAGGACGGCGCGCGGGCGGTGCTGGCCGAAGCGCGCGCGAAAGGGATTGCGGCGTGCGCCATCGTGCTGATGCACGCGTGGAAATACCCGGCGCATGAGCAGCGGCTCGCGGCATTGGCGCGCGAAGCGGGGTTCGCGCAGGTCTCGGCAAGTCATGCCGTTTCCCCGCTGCATGCGTCTGGTGCCGCGCGGCGACACGACGGTGGTGGACGCGTATCTCTCGCCGATTCTGCGCCGCTATGTTGATCACGTGGCGGGAGAGCTGAACGGCGTGCGGCTGTTTTTCATGCAGTCGAACGGCGGGCTTGCGGAAGCGCATTCGTTCCACGGCAAGGACGCGATCCTGTCCGGCCCGGCCGGCGGCATCGTCGGGGCGGCGCGCACGGCGGCGATGGCCGGGCTGGACCGCATCATCGGCTTCGACATGGGCGGCACATCGACCGATGTGGCGCTGTATGCCGGCGCGTTCGAGCGCACGTTCGATACCGAGATCGCCGGCGTGCGGATGCGCGCGCCGATGATGGCGATCAACACGGTGGCAGCGGGTGGCGGCTCGATCCTGCATTTCGATGGCGCTCGGCTGCGCGTGGGACCGGACAGCGCCGGCGCCAATCCGGGACCGGCCTGCTATCGGCGCGGCGGGCCGCTGACGGTGACGGATGCCAATGTTTGCGTCGGCAAGATCCAGTCGCGCGCACTTCCCCGCGATCTTCGGGCCGAACGCCGATCTGCCGCTGGACGATGGGGTTGTGCACGCGAAGTTTGCGGCGCTGGCGCAGGAGATTACCGCTGCCACCGGCGTTACGCAGACGTTGGAGCAGGCGGCGGAGGGGTTCCTGCGCATTGCCGTGGCGAACATGGCGAATGCGATCAAGCAGGTGTCGGTGCAGAAGGGCCACGACGTCACGCGTTTCGCGCTGCAGTGCTTCGGCGGCGCGGGTGGCCAGCATGCGTGCATGGTGGCCGATGCGCTGGGCATGGAAACGGTGTTCATCCATCCGTTCGCCGGCGTTCTCTCGGCCTATGGCATGGGCCTGGCGGATCAGGCGGTGCTGCGCGAGCAGGCGGTGGAGGTGACGCTGGATGAGGCGGGGCTGGTAAGGGTGGAGCAGGAGTTGGCGGTCCTGGAACGGGATGCGGTTGACGCGCTGATCGCACAGGGGGCGGACCGCGCCCGGGTCGTGGCGCATCGTTCGCTGCACCTGCGGTACGCGGGAACCGAGGCGGCATTGCAGGTTGCATTCGGCACCATGACGGCGGTGATGGCGGAGTTCACCGCCGCGCACCGCGCGCGGTTTGGTTTCATCACGCCGGATCGCCCGGTGGTGATCGAGGCGGCGGCGGTGGAGGCGACGGCGCCTGGGGAGCAGATCACCGAACAGCGGATTGCGGCGCGGGAGTCCGGCGCGCCTGTGGCGATCGACCAGGTGCGCATCTTCACCGAGGGCGCGGCACACGACGCGCCGGTGTTCGATCGCACCATGCTGCTGGCGGGTGACGTGCTGACCGGTCCGGCGTTGATCCGCGAGGCGAATGCGACAACGGTGGTCGAGCCGGGCTGGGCGGCGGAGGTCACGGCGCTCGATCATCTGTTGATGCGGCGGGTCACTCCCCTGCCCTCTCGTGTGCCGGCCGGCAGCGAACGGCCCGATCCGGTGTCTGCTGGAGCTGTTCAACAACCTGTTCATGAACGTCGCCGAGCAGACCGGTGCGGTGCTGCAGAACACGGCGATGAGCGTGAACATCAAGGAGCGGCTGGATTTTTCCTGCGCCATCTTCGATGCCGAGGGATATCTGGTGGCGAACGCGCCGCACATTCCGGTGCATCTGGGTGCGATGGGCGAGAGCGTGCGGACGGTGCTGGCGAGACGGCGCGGGACGCTGCGGCCAGGCGACGTCGTGGCGCTGAACAACCCTTACAACGGCGGGACGCATCTGCCGGATGTGACGGTGATCACGCCGGTTTTCGATGACCGCGGCGAACGCATCCTGTTCTTTGTCGGCTCGCGGGGTCATCACGCGGATATCGGCGGCATCACCCCGGGGTCCACGCCGCCGGCATCGCGCACGCTGGAGGAAGAGGGCGTGGTGATCGACGACTTCCTGTTGGTTGACGCCGGCCATTTCCGCGAAGAGGAATTCCGTGCCCTGCTCCTGGGCGCGCGCTATCCCGCGCGCAGCCCGGAGGTGAACATCGCCGATATCAAGGCTCAGGTGGCGGCGAACGAGAAAGGCGTGCAGGAGCTGGGACGGGTGGTGGCGCAGTTCGGGTGGGAGACGGTGGCCGCTTACATGCGCCATGTGATGAACAACGCCGAGGAAAGCGTGCGGCGTGTCATCGACCGCATCGGCGACGGCTCGTTCGATTACACGATGGATGACGGCGCGCCGCTGCGCGTCAGTGTGCGGGTCGATCACGCGGCGCGGCGGGCGGTGGTGGATTTCACCGGCACGGCGCCGCAGCGCGGGCACAACAATTTCAATGCGCCGCCCGCGGTTACGCGCGCGGCGGTGCTGTACGTGTTCCGCTGCCTGGTGGGGGACGAGATTCCGTTGAACGACGGGTGCCTGAAGCCGATCGAGATCGTCATTCCGCCTGGCACGTTCCTGTCGCCGTATCCGGGCGCGGCGGTGGTCGCGGGCAACACGGAAGTGTCCCAGGCGGTGTGCAACGCGTTGTTCGGGGCGCTTGGATCGATCGCGTGTTCGCAGGCGACGATGAACAATTTTTTGTTCGGCGACGATAACCGGCAGTACTACGAGACGATTTGCGGCGGGACGGGAGCAGGACCGGGATTCGACGGGACGTCGGCGGTGCAGACGCACATGACGAACACGCGGATGACCGATCCGGAGGTGCTGGAGCTGCGCTATCCGGTGCGGCTGGAGCGGTTCGGGATACGGCATGGCTCGGGCGGTGCCGGGCAAATGGCGCGGCGGCGACGGATCGGTGCGGCGGGTGCGGTTTTTGGAGCCGATGACGGCGGTGATCGTATCGTCCCGGCGCAACGTGGCTCCGTTCGGGTTGGCGGGCGGCGCGGATGGCGCGGCCGGGCGGCAATGGGTGGAGCGCGCCGACGGCACGGTGGAGCGGCTTGGCGGCACTGATCAGGCGGAGCTGCGCGCCGGCGATGCGTTCGTGATCGAGACGCCAGGTGGCGGGGGGTACGAAGCGGCCGCGGAATAGCGTTGCCTGGAATTGATCCGCCTCGTTCCGGACCGTCCAGCAACGGCCGAGCCGGGTGGCGATTCCTGACCTGCCGTCCATTCCATTCTGGCATTATCAACCGAAATCATGCTCCATTATTCGATGCATGAAACCAAAACCCGCGACCAGGCCGTGCATGCTCTCATCGGCATGGTTTATGAAACGATTGCGGCGCCCGACACCTGGGATCATGTGCTTGGGGAAATCGCGAGCCATCTCGCGGCCTCCGCCGGCCTGTTCTTCAACCCGGCGCCGGGCGGACCGGAGCTGCTGGCCCAGACGAACATCATCCCAGGCCTGCTGGCCGAGTATGTGGCGTACTATCACGCGAAGGACGTTCTGGTGCACAGCAGTCTCGGGCGCGAGCATGAACTGACCGGACGCGCGCTGCGGATTCCTGATCTGATGGACGAAGCCAGCTTCCGCGGATCGGAATTCTGCAACGATTTCCTGCGGCGGCACGCGATTGCGGATGTGCTGTCGTCCGTTATCGCGGATCCGGCGATGCCGGCAGGGAACTTGCCGATCATCAGCTTCTTTCGCCCGCCGGATGGCCCACGATTTAGTCACGCCGATGCCCGGCATATGCGTGTTTTGCTGCCGCATGTTCAGCGGGCGCTGCGACTCGGCACCGCAATCGGCAGGCAAGCGCCGGAGGTCCCCGGCTGGACCGGCTTGTTGCTGGAGCAACTTCCCGCGGGAATTCTTGTCATCGACGGCCGGGGCCGCCTGGTGCACGCCAACCGCAGCGCTCGAACGATCCTGGACCGGCGGGACGGGCTTTGCCTGGTCGCGGGCAAGCTGACCTCGCCGGTCGTACGCGCGGCCCGGTCGCTCGAGGGGGCGATCGCGGCAGCACTTTCGCCCGCGCCGGCAGGGCGCGATTTGCGCCTCGCGCGGGGGGGGGGGGGAAGACTGGTTGGTGAGCGTCTGTCCGCTGCGCGCTCCGCCGGGCGTGGCGGACTGGTGCGGGACGTCCGCTCGCGCCTGGGTGCATGTCGCGGACCCGTCGGCGGTACCCTCCGAGCTGCCGCGCCGCCTGGCCGCGCTGTTCGGGATGAGCCCGGCTGAAAGCCGGGTGGCAGGCGCGCTGCTGACAGGATTGTCGCCGGCGGAAATCGCCGCGGCACATCAGGTTTCGTTAGCCACGGTAAGGACGCAGGTGCAGGGCATTTTTGTTCGGCTGGGCGTCAGGCGGCAGGCGGAACTGGTCAATCTGCTGCGCGGCATGGCGCTATTGCCTCGTGACGATCGTTCCGGAACGAATTATCAGTGCTGATGATGCCGGGGCACGGATCGAACGCTAGGTTCCTGTGAAAACCAGGAGGACGATATGTGCGGTTCGATGACGGCGTTCGGAGGCGGCATTGCGGCAGCGATGGCGCTGATGCTTGCGGCGCCGACCGCACGGGCAACCCAACTCTCTGTGGGCGATGTCGGCGCGGAAGCGCGAATCGTCGCTGGGGACACGCTCTATGGTCCGGTCTGCACCGATACCCATAACGGTCCGATATCGGCCTCGGCCAGCAGCACGGGCTGCGGATTCCCGGTCGGCGTCGCCGGGCTCGCCTCGGCGGACCTGAGGACCGGCAAGCTGCGTCTTCTGACCCAGGACATCGTGACGCACCTGTCTAGTGGCCGGAACGCGAATACCGTTTCTGGCGGAGAGGCGGAGCTTGCGGACATCCTGACCATCGACGGCCCGCTCACGGGACGAACGGCGATCGGTCTCAGTCTCACCGTGCATGGCTCGGTCAGCGGAATAGCCTCCACCGGCTCTGTTCTTGCCAGTCTGTTCGCCCAAAATGGGCCGAGCTACGATCGGAATGCTGTCGCCCTGAGCGGATATGACGGCAACCCTTCGGATGCCGTCTCCGTTTTACGGACATTCAACGACGGAACGATTTCCGTATCAATCAGCAGCCTCACGGCTTCTGATATCCAGTTCACGCTCACCGACCTCGTGGATGTCGATCCGACGCATCGGACCATCCCGTTCCTGGCTCGAGCTCGGCGGACAGATCGGGGCAATCACTTTCGGAACCACGACCGCCGATTTCTCCCATACGGCTGGGCTTGCGGTTAGTCTCCCGCCGGGACTTTCATTCACCTCGGCTTCCGGGGTGTTCCTGACCGGAAACACGGTCCCTGTATCAGAGCCCGCGTCCTTCAGCCTCCTGGCCACCGCACTCGGCCTGCTCGGTGCCGCAATTCGTCGCCGACGTGTTGCAAAGAAGGGCGCCTGATCGACAGGCGCGCCGGATCAGAGGTCTGCGATCCGCACCCAGGCGGCGATCGCCGCTGCGAGCAGCACCATCGAGACGCCGGGTGGCGGGGGGTATGGCGCGGCCGGGAATTCGGCGTGCCTGCTTCGAGCCGCAGAGGGACAGTTGCCGATTTCAGTAGCGACTGAAATCGGCAGGGGGAAGTTCAAATGCACGGGCGTTGAGTGCAACTCTTCCCACCGACGTTCCCGGAGAGACGTGATATGACACGTGATGCAGCGTGCCGTAGGCGGCAAAGCCGTGGATGGCCGGCATAGGCGCCACGGCTGTCCGGTTCGCTACGCCCACGGCAGCAGCGCCTGTTCCGGGCTGCTCCATCGCGGCACCTCGTCTGGCAGAGCGAGCAGTTCGCGGATGCATCGGCGGTGCATCAGGTTGGCCTTCACCACCGTTGCGAAGGCAAGCGGCGGCACCGTGGCATCCAGCGCTGCCCGGGAGAGCCGCAACAGCAGGAAGGCGATCAGCGCCACGATGATCTGAATGCGCACGGCGTTCTCGCCGGTGCCGAGAAAGTGCCTGATCTTCAGGGTCTGCTTGACCCAACGGAAGAACAGTTCGATGCCCCAGCGGCGTCGATAGAGGGCGGAAATCTTCTCCGCCGGCGAGGTCAGATCATTGGTGACAAGGCGCAGGATCTTGCCGCTCTCGGTGCGCACGCGCACCTCGCGCACGCGCCGGTTCATCGGATTGCGCCGGCTGTGCGCCTGGCGCTGCGGCAGCAGACCGGTGCAATCGGACAAGATCGCGCCGCCCGGCTCGATCAGGCGTTCGCCGATCTCGCGCAACGGCGTGTTGACCTTCAGCCGAGTGACGATACGGCAGCCCGCGGCATCGAGTTCGGCCCACCAGGCGTAATCGTAGTAGCCGAGGTCGAACACATAGGTGGCGCCCGGCTGGATCGGCATGGCCTTGGCCGGGGTGATGTCGTTGACGTTCTGCGCCGTGATCACCGCATGGATCGGGCAGTCGGCGTCGGGATCATAAACGATGTGCGCCTTGGCACCGTGCACGTCGGGCGAGAAGCGCGCCCACGCGCCGCTGAGCCGGTTCAGCGGCAGCGTCGTACTGTCGATCAGATGCACGCATTCACGCGCCTTGCTTGCCAGCCTGGGTTGGGCGCGTCCCAGCAATGCGGTGAACAGTTCGGAAAACACCGCAGCCGGCCGCTTCGCGTTGGCGTCCGCCAGTGTCGAACGCGAGATCGTGGCGCATCCGAGGTGAGACAGCCGGCGGCGATGGCTGTTGAAGCCGCAGACCAGCGGACGCAGCCCACCAGGGGTGGAGAGCTGATGGAACAGCATGGCGATCAGCTGTGTCTTGCTGTCCAATCGGCGGACCCCTTTATCGGCCCGCTGACGTTGCACCGAGCGGTCGAACTGACCCCACGGAATATGGCGGAGAACCTGGTGGAATACGGTATTGTGGTGCGCCACGGCGTTGATCCTCAGTTATGGCTCGATTCGCTGTCACCCGAACCGAAGCCAGTAGAATCAATGCCGTGGCACATGCACAGCGAAATCGAACCGGACAGTAGTGGCACAAGGCCGGCCATGACGATGGGGGCGGCCGGCCATGACGGGGGCGGATATCAAAGATCGGCGATGCGTACCCAGGCGGCGATCAAGCGCGGCGACAAGAACGCCGAGCAGCGTCAGCCCGGGGCCGGCGGCGTTCATCGTGTGCAAGCCGCCGACCCACAGCGCCAGGACGCAGAGCCCGACCGCGAAGCCGCCGAACAGGCTGGCAGGACCGCGCTTCAGCTTGGCGGGAGCCGGCACGGCACTACTCCGCCGGCTGGGGCCGGATATGGCCGACCCGTGGATCGTCGCTCGTGTTGCGCACCCGCTTCAGCCCGTGCACCACGTAGCGCTGGTCGTATCCGTTGAACACGTGCTTCAGCAGCCCGCATTTCAGGTCGGATGTGGCAAAGAACCAGTCGGCGATCGGGTAGGTCAGGTTGAAGTTCCGCTCCATCATGATGGCGGTGTTGTGGTGCGCGATGTGGTGCCGGCGGATGGAGTTGATCAGCGGGATGTGGCGGACGATCCGGTCGTCCTTCACGTGGCAGCAGTAGTGGAACAGCTCGTAATTCAGGTACAGCGCAACGTTGGTGATGATCAGCAGCCAGGCCGCGTTGGGCGCTCCGATCGCCCACAGGATGGCGGCGGGCGGGATGGACAGTGCGATGAACGCCACCAACGCGTAGGGCGGGAAGAAGACGATGCGGAAGTCCCGCGTGCTGTCGAAGCTGGGTTCCACATCCGTGAAGAACTGGTGGTGCGCCAGGGTGTGGCGCTTGTAGATCCCCATGAAGCCCTTCACCGGGCGGTGCATGACGTAGCGGTGGATCCACCACTCGAAGGTGTTGGAGATGCAGAACGCGGCGGGGACGACCAGCCACTCGTACCAGGCGGGGTGATGCACCTGGCGGGCGCAGACCCAGATCGCCGCAAGCCCGATCACCGTGATCAGGGTCACGTGCCCCAGGCCGGAGTAGGCGCCGGCGATGCGCCGGCGGAAATCATCCCGGAAAACGAGCTGCCGCTGGGTGATGCGAGCGGTGGTCATGCTCTCTCCGTTCCGAAGCCGGGTCGCCAGTGTTACGCGCAACTTTATTTTGCGCCTGGGGCGGCGGGACTTCAATTCCCGGGCGGCTGACCGCAGCGGCCGGCGGAACCGTTGCTTTTGCGTCAGGGCCATTGCGGCCCCCCTGCCGGGCACCCCATTTTCACCGGAAGCGATTGCCGCCCGTCGGGCGGCGGTCCGGAGGGACGTACCAATGGATGTGGGTCTCGCGCGGGCGAGTGCGATCACGCTGGAGAGTTGTTTCGTTGACCTCGATACGCCGGTGCTGATCTCCGGCGTGCAGGCCATGGTTCGGATCATGCTGGAGCAGGCGCGGCTGGACCGGGGGGCGGGGCATAGGACGGCGGGATTGGTGTCGGGCTATCGCGGCTCGCCGCTGGGCGGGCTGGACAAGGAACTGTGGGCCCGACAGGCGCTGCTGGACGCGCAGGGCGTGCGGTTCCAGCCCGGAGTGAATGAAGACCTGGCGGCCACGATGCTGTGGGGCGCCCAGCAGATCGATGCGTTTCCCGGCAAGAAGGTCGAGGGCGTGTTCGGCCTATGGTACGGCAAGGGGCCGGGCGTGGACCGCTCGGGCGACGCGTTCCGCTGCGCCAACATGCTCGGCACCTCGGCGCTGGGCGGGGTGGTTGCCGTGGCGGGGGACGATCACGGCGCGCAGAGTTCCACCTATCCGCACCAGACCGAGCAATTGTTCAGCGGCTGGATGATGCCGGTGCTCAATCCGGCCAATGTGCAGGACATCCTGGATTTCGGGCTGGCGGGCATCGCGCTGTCGCGCTTTTCCGGCCTGTGGACCGTGCTGAAGGTCACGGCGGAGACGGCGGAGCAGTCGGGCCTGGTCACGGTGCCCTCGGAACGGTCGTTCGTGCGGCCCGAATGGCGCAGCCTGGCGCACCCGATCGGCTATGACCCGAGCCTGTCCTTCCCGGCCGACCGCTTCGTGCTGGAGCGCCGGGTGGAGGAGGATCGGCTGCCGGCGGCGATGGCCTGGGCGCGCGCGAACCGGCTGGACCGGGTGGTGCTGGCGGGGCGCGAGGCGCCGGTCGGGATCGTGGCGGTGGGCAAGGCGTTCATGGACACGCTGCACGCGCTGCGGCGGCTGGGGCTGGAGGGTGATCCGCGCATCGCGCTCTACAAGGTGGGGCTAAGCTGGCCGCTGGAGACCGAGGGGCTTCGCGCATTCGCGCGGGGACGGCGGGCGCTGCTGGTGATCGAGGAAAAGCGCAGCTTCGTCGAGGCACAGATCCGCGATGCGTTGTTCAACATGCCGGCGGCCGAGCGGCCGGCGGTCGCGGGCAAGACCGATGTCGCCGGTGCCCCGCTGCTCTCAGCGCTGATGGAACTCTCGCCCGAAGCGGTTGCCGCGGCGCTGGCGCAGTTCCTGAACGCATGGGGGATCGATGTGCCGGCGCTCCCCGCCGTGCCGCATCCGGAGCGTCCGGAGGGACTGCTCGCGCGTATTCCGGCATTCTGTGCCGGGTGCCCGCACGGCACTTCCACGCGATTGCCGGACGGCAGTTTCGCGACCGCGGGCATCGGCTGCCACTTCATGGCGCTGGATCACAGCGATTCCACCCGGACGTTCACCCATATGGGCGGCGAGGGCGTGACGTTCGTCGGGCTGCAGCCCTTCACCGAGGTGCCGCACGTCTTCGCCAATATCGGCGACGGCACTTACACCCACTCCGGCATTCTGGCGATCCGCCAGGCGGTCGCGGCGAAAGCGCGGATCACCTACAAGATCCTGTTCAACGACGCGGTGGCCATGACCGGCGGGCAGCCGGCCGAGGGCGGCTTCACCGTGCCGGACATCGCCGCCCAGGTGCATGCCGAGGGGGTGCGGCGGATCGCCATCGTGGCTGACGAGGCGGCGCGCCTGCCGCCCCTTCCGCGCTTCCGGCCGGGACGACGCGTCATGTGCGCGGCGAGCTGGACGCGGTGCAGAAGGAGATGCGCGATTACGACGGCGTCTCGGTGCTGATCTACGATCAGGTCTGCGCGACCGAGAAGCGCCGGCGCCGCAAGCGGGGCAAGATGGCGGAGGCCACGCAGAGCGTGGTGATCAACACCGAGGTTTGCGAGAACTGCGGCGATTGCTCGACGCAGTCCGGCTGCATCGCCATCGAGCCGGTGGAGACCGCGCTGGGACGCAAGCGGCGGATCAACCCGACGGCGTGCAACGTCGATCTTTCGTGCCTTAAGGGCTTTTGCCCGAGCTTCGTCACCGTTGCGGGTCCGCCACGGGCGCCGGAGGCCGATCCGCGCTGGGCGGCACGGGAGGCGGAGTTCGCGGCCGGCCTGCCGGTGCCCGCGCTTCCGACGGCGATGCCCTGGCGCGGGCTGTTCGCCGGCATCGGCGGGGGCGGCATCGTCACCTCCGGTGCGATCCTTGCCATGGCGGCGCATCTCGAGGGGCACGACGTCAAGATCCTGGATTTCACCGGGCTGGCGCAGAAGAACGGCACGGTGGTGGCGCATGTGCAGATCGGCAATCCGGGCGAACTGGACGTGGTGCGCATTCCGCTGGGCGAGGCGCGGATGATGCTGGCGGCCGACCTGGCGGTCGGCGCCGGACCGGGCGTGCTGGAGCGGTGCGGTGCTGGATGCGCGGTGGTGGGCAATCTCGATCTGCAGGCGACGGCGGCATTCAAATACGACCCGCGGCTGGTGATGGATGCGGACCGTCACCGCCGCGCCATCGAAAAGACCACGGACCCGACCAGCAGTGTCTATCTGCACGGGGTGCGCCTGGCGGAAACGCTGTTCGGCAACGCCCAGGCGATGAATACCCTGCTTCTGGGGTTGGCGTGGCAGCGCGGTCTGATCCCGGTGACCGAGGGCGCTATCCTGCGTGCCGTCGAGCTGAACGGCGCGGCCGTGGCGCTCAACCGGCGGGCTTTCCTGTGGGGCCGGATACTCGCCGAACGGCCGGAACTCGCTGACGACATCCTGGCCCGCACCATCGAGGAGGTGCCGGCGACGCTGGAGGCGCTGATCGCGGATCGGTCGGCGCGGCTCGTGGCAGTATCAGAACGCGGGGTATGCGCAGCGCTACCGGGATTTCGTCGCCGAGGTGTCGGCGCGGGAGGCCGAGGTGTTCGGCGCGCCCCATGATGCAAGCGGGGGTCGGCTGACGCGCGCGGTGGCCGAGGGGTTGTTCCGCGCCATGGCGATCAAGGACGAGTATGAAGTCGCGCGCATGCACGCGGACGGCCGAGTACGGCGAGCGACCGGTGTTCCATCTCGCGCCGCCGCTGGTTTCACGGATCGATCCTGCCACCGGGCGCCGGCGCAAGCTTGCCGTTCCCGGCTGGGCGGCGCGCCCTCTGTTCCGGCTGCTGCGCCACGGCAAGCGGCTGCGCGGCACCTCGCTGGATGCGTTCGGCTGGCAGGCCGAGCGGCGGCGGGAGCGTGCGTTGATCGATCAGTATCAGGCGGATGTGCGCGAGGCGCTGGCGGTGCTCGGTCCGCGCACGATGGAGACGGCGGTGGCACTCGCGGAGATCCCCGATTTGATTCGTGGCTACGGGCCGGTGAAGGACGCCAACCGTGCCAAGGCGGAGGCCAGGCGGGAGACGCTGCTGGCCGCGCTGCACGAGACGGATCAGCGGGCGGCTGAGCGGGAGTTGGTTTCAGCGGCCTGACTCACGCGGCGCACTCCTCGGTCAGAAAATTGGCCGACGCGGTGGCGCGCGCGAGCAGCGAGCGCAGGGCGGGATCACGGTCGCCATTCTGCGCGGTCAGGCTGTCCATCGGCACGAAGAACTCATGCGGGTGCGGCAACTGGTGCTGCACGAAGCCTTCGTAGTGCGGGCGTTTCAGGCCGTACATCACCCGCAGGTCGCGCACCACGATAACGAACGGCACCACGGGTTCGAAGCGGATCACGCGCGTGGCCTGCCAGCGCGGCGTCGGCTCGCCGGGCAGGATCGGCGCCAGCAGCCACGGCACGGGGCAGACCGCCAGCAGCGATTGCACGCTTGGCGCGAATCTGGACCGCTTGTCGAGCAGGTTCTGAAGCGAGGAGCAGGCCTCGATGGCAAAGATATCCACAAAAGGATCCTCAGGCGTGCCGCCGAATTTGAGCCACAGCCCGTCCGGCAGGGTTCGCAGTTTGTTGCTGCCGGGCAGCTTCAGGAAGGGATGGCAGGTACCCAGGTCCTCGGCAGGCCGGCCTCGTAACCAGGCCTCGCCGGCGTGATGTTGTTGCAACCCTGGCGGGCATTGCGGCCACTGCCGAAGGCTATTCCGCACCAGGATATCGAGCGCTTTTCGTTGCTTGATCATGATCCCCGTGTCTCATGCTTTTTTGGTGCAACCCACGGATGTATTCAACATCGAAAGCACGCTTTTGTGAAGTTGGATCAACGGAGATTCACCTGCGGGGCTGGGAAAAACCGAAAATCCAGCGGCTTTGCGGACGGCTTTGAGCGTCAGTCATCCACAGTCCCGACTGCACTCCCCGGCAAAGTCGCGAAGCAAAAAGAGGGAGTCTTCTGAGTCACTTACGGAACTCTTGCTGCGAGATACTATCAACAGCCTGTGGATATTCTTTTCCACAGGCGGGACGCGAGACGGCGAATTTCACTGTGTGAAATTTGTCTGCTACCATAGCGTGTAGAAGGTTGTGGGGGCTGGGCCTCATACCCGGCGGCATTGAAGATGGCTCATCTTGCCGATGCACGGAGGAACCGCGCGGTGGGTGAGAAAGTCGTGGATGGCCGGCCTTCGCCGGCCATGACGATGGGGGTTGGTATACCGCGCGCAGGGTTGGCGTGGCGGCTGCGCGCGAAACAAGAGTTAACCCAACTTCCTGCGGAAGTTGGGTATATTACAGTGCCGCGGCGTTGCCCAGGATGACCGTGCTCTGGGCGGACAACACGCCGCCGTTCCCGTGCACGAGTGCCGTGGCACAGCCGGGAACTTGTCGCTGTCCACATTCGCCGCGCAACTGACGCACGGCTTCGATCAGCAGGAACAGCCCGTACATGCCGGGATGACAGTACGAGAGGCCGCCGCCGTTGGTGTTCACCGGCAGCCGCCCGCCGGGGGCGATGGCACCGTCCTGCACGAAGCGGCCGCCCTCGCCTTTCGGGCAGAAGCCGAGGTCTTCCAGGAACAGGATCGTATTGATGGTGAACGCGTCATACAGCATGGCGAGCTGCATGTCCGACGCGCTCAGCCCCGCCATCGCATAGGCCTGCGCGCCGGAGCGCACGGCCCCCGTCACGGTGAGGTCCGGCATGGAAGAAATGGTCGCGTGCGTGATCGACTGGCCGCACCCCAGCACGTACACCGGGTGATGGGTCAGTGCCGCCGCGCGCTGCGCGGAGACCAGGATGATCGCGCCGCCGCCGTCGGTGACCAGACAGCAGTCGCGCACGGTAAAGGGATCGCTGACGGGACGCGCATTCAGCACGTCGGCGATGGTCAGCGGCCGGCGGTCGAACGCCACGGGGTTGAGCTGCGCCCAGCGCCGTGCGGCCACCGCAACCTCGGCCAGTTGTTCGCGGGTCGTGCCGAACTGATACATGTGGCGCGAGGCGGCCAAGGCATAGGCGCTGGCGGGCAGGAACGGCCGGAACGGCGTCTCGTATGGGTTGTACTCCCGCGGCGAGGCATGTGCCCGGCCGACCGTGCGCTGGGTGCTGCCGTAGGCGATGGCCGCCACCGAACACAGCCCGAGCTGGATGGCGGCCATGGCGTGGGCGACGTGGACCTCGAAGGAGGAGCCGCCGACGATGGTGGAATCGGTGTAGGCGTCGGGCAGGCCGAGATACTCGGCCAGCGACATGGCCGAGGTGCGCGCCTGGGAGGTGGCGCAGAACAGGCCGTCGACGTCGCGCAAGGTCAGGCCACAGTCATCGAGCGCCCGGCGAATACCCTGCGCCATCAGGTCGATCGGGCTCATGCGCTCGGCGACCGCTCCGAGATCGGATTCGGCGGCGCCGACGATGGCGACGGAACCGCGCCGCAGGCCGGTCATGCCGCGCCCTCCGGCGTGAAGACGGGGATCGGGTCTTCGCCCTCCGCCCGGTGGACGCGGAAGCGCACGCGCATGCCGATCCGGACATCGGTCGGCGCGATGTCCTCGACGCGGCTCATGAGCCGGAAGCCCTCGTCGAGGTCGATCAGCGCCACATTGTAGGGATCGCCCTGCTGGGGATGGACCACGGTGGTCGCATGCACGGTGCCCTGGCCGGCGCTGATACGCCATTCCGGGTCCGCCCCGGTTTCCGGCGCCACCAGCCTCGGATAGAACACCGCCCGGCCGGCAACGGGATCGAACTGGTAGGCCAGTTCGCCGCGCCCGAGATGGTCGAGATAGATGGCGAGAGGCGAACGCTCGGCGCGGTCCATGATCTCCTCCACACACAAGGTGCACGTGGTCGGCGCCGGCCTGGCCGGACTGGCGGCCGCCCTGTCGCTGAGCGCCACGGGGCGATCCGTGGTGGTGCACGAGGCGGCGCCGGCTGCCGGCGGGCGGTGCCGGTCCTATTTCGACCGTAGCCTGGCCCTGACCATCGATAACGGCAACCACCTGCTCCTGTCCGGCAACCGGCGGCGATGGGGTATCTGCGGGAGATCGGGGCGGCGGATGCGCTGGGTGGGCCATCGGCGCCGGTGTTTCCGTTCGTTGACCTCGCGCGCGGGGAGCGGTGGACGCTGAGGCTGAATGAGGGGCGGGTGCCGTGGTGGATCGCGGTGCCGGGGCGGCGGGTGCCGGGTACGCGGCTGGGCGAGTATCTGAGGCTGCTCGGCTCTGGCGAGGGTGCGGGATGACCGCACCGTCTCGGCGCTGATCCCCCCTTCCCTGCTGTTCGAGCGGCTGGTCGGCGCCGCTGGCGATCGCCGCACTGAACACGCCGCCGCAGGAGGGACTGGCGCGGCTGCTGGGCGCGGTGGTGCGGGAGACGCTGATGCGCTCGGGTGCCGACTGCATGCCGCGGTTTCCGCGCGTCTCCCTGGCTGCGGCGTTCGTCGATCCCGCGGTGGCGACGCTGCGGGCGCGGGGCGTGGAGGTGCGGTTCGGGTCGCGGGTGAACGGCCTGGTGCTGGGCGATGATGGTTGAGCGGGGTGAGCGTGGACGGGGAGGTCTTGCCGGCGGGGGCGTGGTTCTTGCGGTTCCGCCCTGGATTGCGGCCGAGCTGGTTCCGGGTCTGACCGTGCCGGATGAGTTCCAGGCGATCCTGAATGTGCATGTGCGGGCGGAGGCCGACCCGGGCCCGGCCGGGCTGTATGGGCTTCTGGGGGGACCGCGGAATGGGTGTTCATCAAGCCGGGGCACGTGTCGGCGACGATCAGCGCCGCCAACCGGATGGTGGACCGGCCGGCGGAGGAGATCGCCGAGGCGGTGTGGGCCGATATGAAGGGCGTCGCTGCGGCTCGACGGCGTGTTGCCGCCGTGGCGCGTGGTGAAGGAGAAGCGGGCGACCTTCGCCGCGACGGCGGCGCAGGAGGCGCGGCGGCCGGGCGCGCGGACCGCGTATCGCAAGGCTGTTCCTCGCGGGGGATTGGACCGCCACCGGCTTGCCCGCCACCATCGAAGGTGCCATCCGCTCAGGGCGCCGCGCCGCGGAGATTGTGTTGAACGAATGCCCGATTCCATAACGCTGCCCGAGCTGACGGATAGCGCCCTGGCTGGGACGGTGGACCGGCGCGGGCGGCCCTGCTCCGTCGTCAGCACGCCGACGGGCACTGGCTGTTCGAGCTCGAGGCGGACTCCACCATTCCTGCCGAATACGTGCTGCTGGAGCATTTCCTGGACCGGATCGACCCGGAGCTGGAGCGCCGGATCGGCATCTATTTGCGGGCGGCGCAGGGCCGGCACGGCGGCTGGCCGTTGTTCCACGACGGGCGGTTGGATCTGTCGTGCAGCGTGAAGGCCTATTACGCGCTGCGGTGTGTCGGCGATCCGGCCGATGCGCCGCACATGGTGCGGGCGCGTGAGGCGATTCTGGCGGCGGGCGGTGCGGAGCGGACGAACGTGTTTACGCGCGCGCAACTGGCGTTGTTCGGACAGGTGCCTTGGCGGGCGGTGCCGGTGATGCCGCTGGAGATCATGCACCTGCCGCTGTGGTTTCCCTTCCACCTTAGCAAAGTGTCCTATTGGTCGCGGACCGTCATCGTGCCGCTGCTGGTATTGATGGCGCTGCGGCCCAAGGCGCGCAATCCGCGCCGCATCGGGGTGCGGGAGCTGTTCCGGGAGGATCCGTTTGCGATCCGCGACTATATCCGCGGCCCGTACAAGTCGGGCTGGGGACGGTTCTTCAAGGGGCTGGATAGCGCGTTGCGGCTGACGACGCCGTTGTTTCCCGCGAAACCACGGCAGACGGCGATCGAGAAGTGCGTTGCGTTCGTCAAGACGCGGCTGAACGGTGAAGACGGGCTGGGCGGCATTTATCCCGCGATCGCCAACAGCGTGATGATGTTCGACGCGCTGGGCCTGTCGGATAGCCCGGAAGCGAAGACTGCGTGGCAGGCCGTGCGCAAGCTGCTGGTGATCGAGGAAGACCGGGCGTATTGCCAGCCGTGCCTGTCTCCGGTGTGGGATACCGGCCTGGCGGGTCATGCGATGCTGGAGGCGGGCGAGGCCGACCCGGTTCATGCGGCCTGCGCGTGGTTGCGGGGACGGCAGGTTACCGGGGTGGCAGGGGACTGGGCGGTGCGCCGGCCGGATTTGCGGCCCGGCGGCTGGGCCTTCCAGTATTGGAACGACTACTACCCGGACGTGGACGACACGGCGGTGGTCGGCATGCTGCTGCACCGCACCGGCGACCCGTCGTATGCCGATGCAATTGCCCGCGCGCGCGAGTGGATCATCGGCATGCAGTCCAAAGGCGGGGGGCGGTTCGACGGCGGCTGGGGTGCGTTCGAACCGGAGAACACGCATCTTCATCTGAACCATATCCCCTTCGCCGACCATGGCGCGCTGCTCGATCCGCCGACGGCGGACGTGACCGCGCGCTGCGTGTCGTTCCTCGCGCAGATCGGCATGGACACCGCCGATCCGGTGATGCGGCGTGCGCTGGGTTTTCTGCGGCGCGAGCAGGAGGAGGACGGAAGCTGGTTCGGGCGGTGGGGGACGAATTACATTTACGGGACGTGGTCGGTGCTGTGCGCGCTGAACGCCGCTGGTGTGGCGCAGGATGATCCGGCGGTGCGCCGTGCCGTCGATTGGCTTGCCTCGGTGCAGCGGGAGGATGGCGGCTGGGGCGAGGATGAAGAGTTCGTACGGCGATGCACCGCATGGGCGGTACCAGGAAAGCACACCGAGCCAGACGGCCTGGGCGGTGCTCGGGTTCATGGCGGCCGGCGCGGTTGATCACCCGGCGGTGGCGCGGGGCATCGCGCATTTGTCCGCGACGCAGCGGGCGGATGGGGAATGGACGGAGTTGCCTTACACGGCGGTTGGTTTCCCGCGCGTATTCTACCTGCGCTATCATGGGTACCGGCTGTATTTCCCGCTGCTCGCGCTGGCGCGGTATTCGGGGCTGAAGCGCGGCAACACACGGCGGGTCGCGTTTGGGTTTTGAGCCGGGTGGGTTGGCTGCGACGTCGGCAAGGCTGTGTGCGGTAATCAGCCTGCCACCGACCCGCTGCAGCCCTGAACCGTGAGGTCGCCCTGCGCCGAGCGGCCCGAACGGTGCAGCCGCAAGGTCAGTTGCTCAATTCGGCCGTTGGCGGACACCCGGGCTGTGACGACCGATGGATCATTATCGCTCAGGCCTGGATAGCGCACCGCGGTTTGCCACAGCGTGCCGGTTGGTCCCGCGGCCTCGGTCAGTGCAACCGGAATAACCTTGTCGTGCTTGAACCCTGCGAGGAACACCGGGACGGTTCGCTCCCCTTTTTGCCCCCCTTGGGGCAGGTGCGGAAGCCAGTAGAACGCGAGAGCAAGGGGCGTGATCAGGTCGGGCGCGCTTCGGGCGGCCGGCAGATCCAGATCCGCCCGCCGTTCCGCCCCCGCCCGCCAGAAATCCTGCTCCCAGCTCTCACCGAAGGAGGCGGGGATTCCAATGCGCGGCGAAGAGCGGAAACTTGCGGCTGAACTCGTCGGCCCGCTTGCCCTCGATCCGGTGGGCCTGGAAGCCCTGCGGTGTACGTCGGAAGATGTCCCATTGCTGCCGCGTGGGGCGATCGTTCAGGATGTCGCGCGTGTTGACCGCGACCGACTGGAGCTGGCCGGCACGCCAGACGCTCGTCTCTTCCAGCAGATGGCGGATGCGCAGCACCATGAGCCACCTGCCGTCGAACCGGGCCAGGACCTGCACGCGAAGAAGTCCTCCGGCCGCGGCCGCCGTGGCGGTGACCTCGGCATGACCGGCGAAATCGGTACTTCCGGCGAAACGGCAGGTCTCCGCCGCATACGCGGCGCGGGTCGCCAGGACCATCGCGGCGACAAGGAGGAGCCGGGCCCAGCTCATTGTCCGAGCGGCAACATGTGGCTGAGTGCGGTCGCCACGGGCTGGGCGGAGACGCGCAGCACGCCCTCGAACGGCGTGTCCATCTCCAGCACCAGGAACAGGGCGCTGCCGATTGCCGCCGCGACCACCAGAAACGCCACCACCATCGTGGCATGGCGTGGTGCATTGATGCCGAAGCTGACGAAGATCGCGACGATCCATGAAACCAGCACCCAGATGATAACCGGCTGGATGCTGGGGCCGGCATGCTCGATCAACAACCAGCGTTGGCGCAACAGCGTGGTAACGAGCTGGAGCGCCTGGTCCAGCAGCCATTTCTGGTCCGGCGTGGCGGCGGGCAAAGCACGGATCTGCTCGCGGATGTGCTCCAGCGCCTGGCCGGCCTGCCGGTTCTCGATGATGTAGGGGTGATCGCCGGTCAACCAGACATCAGTGAGCAGCAGGTCCGTGTAGTCACGCACCATGCGGCGGGTGGGAAGGGCGGCGCTGCCGTAATCCCGCAGTGTCTCGTCCAGCACGATCAGATCGGCGGCGTAGGCACGAACGTCGGAATCGGTGGTGTCGAACGATGTCTTTACAGTTGCAACGAGCAGGCCGAGGACCAGGGATGCGAGGACGGACAGCATTCCGGTGCCGAGCCTGATGGCGTCCAGGGTTTCCTTCGACAAGTGGCGCTCCGGCAGCACGCGGGGCAGGGCAAAGCCGAGGAGAGCGCCGGAGAAGATCACGGCGGCGATGATGGCGCTGAGGAACGCTGCGTTCACGGGATTACGCCGTCCGCAGCCGGGGTATCGGCTTGAAGACTGTGACGAACACCACGCCGAGGATGATCAGTGCGGCACCGGTGTAGTGATAGGTGTAGAGGCGCTCGCCCAGGAACACCCAGGCGAGCACGGCGACGAAGAAGATTTGCAGGTAGAGGAACACGCCCGCCTTGGCGGCGCCCAGCGCCTCGACGCTGTAGTTATAGAGATAGTACATCAACGCGCCGCCGGGGATCGCGACATAGGCCAGCGCCAGGAGTGCGCTGCGGTCCATTCGTGCATACTCATGATGCAGCAGTTCCCAGCCGAAGAACGGCAACGCCGCCAGCGCTCCTGCGCCGAGCAACAGCACCAGCAGCGGCAGTCGGGGCAGGTCGAATTTCGCCCATCGCAGGAGCACGCTATATGCCGCGAAGCAAGCCGCGGAGAGCAGGATCCAGATATCGCCGATGCCGAGCTGCATGCGAAGCAGCGCGGCGGGGTGGCCCTTGCTGATGATCACGATCATGCCGAACAGAGCGATGACGGAGCCGACGATCTGCCAGGGACCGAGCGGCTCCTTCAGCGCGAAGTGGGCCAGCAGCAGGGTGATGATGGGCGCGAGGGCCATGATCAGCCCGGCGTTGACCGCGGTCGTGCTCTGCAGGCCGGTGTAGATGCAGCCCTGGGAAATGCCGAGGCCAAGGCCGCCCACGACCAGCACGGTCAGCGGCCGCGCGTGGATCTCGGCGAGCATCTCGGGCAGATGGCGGAGAACCAGGGGCAGCAGGATCAGCCCGGCGATGAGCGGGCGGAGGAAGGTGAGCGTCCATGGCGGCATGTCGGCGATGGCGTATTTCGCCGCGACATAAACCCCGGCAGAGAGCATCCAGCACAGCACGGCGGCAGGGTAGGCGACATGCGGCGCGCCCGCGGGAGCGCGGGGCGCAGAGTCCAGGTGGCCGAGGGACCAGAGGGCCAGAGCCATTCGGTGCTTCCTAAAAGCGGTTTTCGCCTGACTATCGTCAGCGAAAAGCCGCGGCATGCATTGTTCGCGAGCAGATTCACGCGCTCGTGGAGCCGCAAGCGGTTCCAGTCAAGCGCGATCTGCACCGTGCTTTGTTCGCGAGCAGATTCACGCGCTCGTGGGACCGCAAGGGGTCCCAATCAAGCGCGATCTGCTCTATGCTTTGTTCGCGAGCAGATTCACGCGCTCGTGGGACCCCAAGGGGTCCCAATCAAGCGCGATCTGCTCTATGCTTTGTTCGCGAGGATTCACGGTCGTGGGACCGCAAGGGGTCCCAATATAATACCAGGCGGCATTGAAGATGACTTATCTTGCCGATGCACGGAGGAACCGCGCGATAGGTGAGAAAGGCGTGGATGGCCGGCACAAGGCCGGCCATGACGATGGGGCGGTCGGGCGGAGAGGGTCAAGTCAACGCCGGTTGGTATAATATAACGCCCGCTAAGCCGCCGTTTCTGCGATGCGCGGGCCTGATGCGTGCTTCCGAGGCGGCGTTGGTGCCGCTCGAATGACGGATCGGGGCGATGCTGCTTCGCAATGGGGTTTTTCAGCTAAAGGTACATAACGATAGCGATGGTGATACCGATACCGGCCAGCAGCGCGATCGCGGCGCGCCACAGCGGCGCGACGCGAGGCGCGGCAATTTCGGCAGGCAGGAATTTGCGGCCGGTGACCATCGGGCGCACCAGATCGTGGCGCTTCACCACAGCGTACGCCGCCACGACGAAGATGTGCAGCAGCACCGCCGCGACGATCGCCTGCCAGAGCCACAGATGCAGATTGGAGATGGTGTCGGATATCCAGGCCGGGATCACCTCGGACCAGCCGCCTTCGTTGGCCACATCGTTGTTGACATAGACGCCGGAGAGGCATTCGACAAACAGCAGGGCGATCATCAGCACGACCATCCAGCCGCCGGCGGCGTTATGGCCACAGGCGTGATCGGGCTCGCGGTGATGAAAGCGGCTGAGATGGATCAGAGCGTGAACCGGATGGCCGATGAAGTGCGCGAAGCGTGCCGTGTCACTGCCGGCGACGCCCCAGATGAGGCGGAAGATCACCAGTGCGAGCAATGCCTCACCGGCGCGGATGTGCCAGTCCATCAGATCGAGGCGCTGGGTGACGTAGAGCGTCGCGATCAGTGCCACGGTGATCCAGTGGAACAGCCGGACCGGAAGGTCCCAGACCAGGACTCGGCGCCATCCCGCGTGCATCTCAGGCGCTCAATTGAAGCTGGCGGAGGCGCACGAGGCTGACCAGCATGGCGCATCCCGCGGCAATGGCACCGAGCAGCAGGGCAAGATGGGTGCCGCCTGCGATGCCTCCACCGGAGGCGGCGGAGAGGCCGAAGCACAGCGCCACGAGCGCGCTGCCGTTGGTCTGACCGAGCAGGCGGGCGGTGGAGAGCATGCCGGAGGCGGCGCCGGTGCGTTCGGGCGGGGCGCTGCCGATGAGAAGCCGGTTATTGGGGGATTGAAAGAAGCCGAAGCCACATCCCGCGACGGCCATCCGCCAGGCGATTGCCGCCCAGCCCGCGTGCAGCGGCATGGTGAGCAGCAGCACGAGACCCACGGTCATGATGGCGAGGCCCATGGCTCCGAGCGCTCCGGGCGAGGATTGATCCGACAGGCGCCCCGCCAGGGGTGCCACCAGCACCACGATTGCCGGCCACGGCGTGATCAGCAGGCCGGTGGTGATCTGGGACATGTGGCCCACATCCTCGAACAGAAACGGCAGCGATACATATACCAGAGACTGCGCGGTGAATGAGCAGATCGAGGTGGCCACCGAAAGGGCGAACACCGGGCGGCGGAACAGGTCGAGCGGCAGCATGGGTGCGCGGATTTTGCGTTGCTGCTGGATGAACACGAAGCCGCCGATGAGGGCGAGCGCGATCTCGGCGGCCGCCACGGTCAGGCTGCCGGCGTGGCCCAGATCGTCCACCCCGGTCACCAGCAGGCCGAGGGTGACGGCATTGAGAAGCGCGCCGCTATAGTCGAACCGGTGGGAGGCGCGTGGCGTGGCGGGGAGTGATCGCGCGGCAAGGTAGAGCGCGATGATGCCGAGCGGCACATTGATGGCGAACAGCCAGTTCCAGGACGCGACGGACAGCACCGCGGCCGCGACGGTGGGGCCTGTGGCCGAGGAGGTGGCGACCACGAAGGCGTTGAAGCCGACCGCGCGGCCGAGCCGCTCGCGCGGGAAGATGAAACGGATCAGCGCGGTATTGACGCTCATGATGCCGGACCCGCCGAAGCCCTGGATCACCCGCATGATCACCAGCATGGAAAGCGAGGTGGACAGCGCGCAGCCGAGCGAGGCGGCCGAGAACACCGCAAGTCCGGCGGCATAGACCCGGCGGTATCCGAAGATTTCGCCGAGGGACGCCAGGGGCAGGAGCGAAACGGTGACCGCAAGCTGGTAGGCGTTCACGACCCAGATGGACGAGGCCGGGGTGGCGTGCAGCTCGCGCGCGATGACCGGGAGCGCGATGTTGGCGATGGACGAATCGAGCACCGACATGGTCACGGCGATGGCGATGGTGGTCAGCGCGCGGATGCGCTCGGGGCGCGGCAGTCCGTCCTGGAGGCGGGGGATCGGCGGGAGCGGACGCGGACGCAGAGGGGGATGCCACCATGGCGGCGAACTTGACCCCGGTTCAGGCGGTCAACAAGCTCTGCCGATGACGCCGAAGTTTCAGCACGAAGCCGTGGTACGCCCGGAGTGGATCGACTCGAACGGGCACATGAACCTCGCCTACTACGTGGTGGTGTTCGACCACGCGACCGACGTGGTGTTCGAGGCACTGGACATCGGGTCGGCGTACCGGGCGCGCAGCGGCAATTCGTCATTCGTGGCGGAGACGCACACGCTGTATGAGCGCGAGGTGCGCAAGGCGAACGTGTGCTGGTGCGTTCACGGGTGCTGGGGGTGGACGGCAAGCGGGTGCATCTGTTCCACGAGATGTAGCGGGGCGCTGAGCCGGAGCGGGCCGCGGCGCAGGAGATCATGTGCCTGCACGTGGATATGCGGAGCCGGCGCACGGCGTCGTGGCCGGCGGACCGGCGGGCGGCGCTGGAGGAGGCGGTGCGGTCGGGCGCGGCGGAGCCGCTGCCGGAGGGGATCGGGCGGCGGATCAGGTGGTTGGGGTGACTGCGCTTCGTGCGCCATGCCGAGCGGGATTGCTTCGGCCGCTTTCGCGGCCTGGCAATGACATGTTGAGCCTGCCGCTGCGGCGCGATGACAGGGGTTAGCTGAACAGTTGCGCAGCGCTCGCGATTGTATTGGCGACGCCCCAGAGGAGCGGGATGCCCACCAGAGCCCAGGCGAGGATCAGCTTGACGGTCATGCGCGGCTCCTATGCAGGCTGAGTTTGCAGGTAGTGGCGGTCGTGCACCGGGCGGATCACCAGGTTGCAGAGCAATCCGATGAACAGCAGCCGGCCATGATGTACATGGTTTCCGAGTAGGCGTCGGCCTTCGGGACGTTGTGGTCGATCTGGTATTGCGCGGATGTAATTGACCAGCACCGGGCCGAAGACGCCGGCGGCTGACCAGGCGGTGAGCAGCCGGCCGTGGATGGCGCCGACGTATTGCACGCCGAACAGGTCTTTCAGGTAGGCCGGGACGGTGGAGAAGCCGCCGCCATACATGCTGATGATGATCAGGAAGCAGAAGACGAACAGGCCGACACTGCCGAGATGGCCGGCGGTCGGCACCAGGCTGTAGAGCAGCATGCCGAGCAGGAAGAAGACGATGTAGGTGTTCTTGCGGCCGATGTAGTCGGAGGTGGAGGCCCAGAAGAATCGCCCGGCCATGTTGAACAGGCTGAGCAGGCCGACGAAGCCGGCGGCGGTGACGGCCGAGACGCGGCCCGGGAACATCTCCTGCGACATGGCGGAGGCCTGGCCGAGCACGCCGATGCCGGCGGTCACGTTCAGGCACAGCACCCACCACAGCAGCCAGAACTGCGGCGTGCGCAGGGCGGTGTCGACGTGCACGTTCTCGGTGGTGATCATGGCCGAGGCGGACTGCGCCGGCGCGACATAGCCGGCCGGACGCCAGCCGGGGGCGGGCACGCGCACGAGCAACGCACCGATGCACATGAAGAGGAAGTAGCCGATGCCCAGCACGACGAAGGTCTGCGCCACGCCGACGCTGGTGGCGGAGGCGAAGCGGTGCATCAGGATGACGGACAGGGGCGAGGCGATCATCGCGCCGCCGCCGAAGCCCATGATGGCCATGCCGGTGGCCATGCCGGGGCGGTCGGGGAACCAGGTGATCAGCGTCTTGACCGGGGAGATGTAGCCGATTCCCAGCCCGCAGCCGCCGATGAAGCCATAGCCCAGATAGATGAGCCAGAGATTGTGGATGCCGACACCGATGGCGGAGACCAGGAACCCGCCGCCGAAGCAGCAGGCCGCGGTGAACATGGCCTTGCGCGGGCCGACCCGATCCAGCCAGGTGCCGGTGGCGAACGAGGCAACACCGAGCATGACGATGGCGATGCTGAAGATCCAGCCGAGTTCGGTGAGCTTCCAGTCGTCCGGCGCGGACTTGGTGATGCCGATCAGCCGGGTCATGGGCAGGTTGAACACGCTGAAGGCGTAGGCCTGGCCGATGCACAGGTGGACGCAGAGCGCGGCCGGGGGGACCATCCAGCGGCTGAAGCCGGGAGCGTGCGACGGTGCGCTCGCGGGTAAAGAAGCCGGCGGTGGCGGTTTCCGAATAGCTCATGCGGACGTGAACCTCTACTAATTTGATTTTTGTTCCTTGGCCGTTTCAACCAACTTTAGCACTCATTCGCAACTGTTCAACGGCTTCCTGCGTCACCTGGTCCAATTTGTTCGCCGGCTGAGTCAATTGTGCCACGATCTGATCGCGCATCCGCACGTCCCAGAACAGGCGCAGGTGCTCGGCGGTCGCGGCGACCTGCTTGTCATGCGGCAGGTGGGCGAAGGCACGGGCGATCTGGTTGGCCATGTAAGCAAGCTTGTCGGGGGGCATCTAGGGCGTCTCCTGCAAGCCGAGCCGGTGCGGATGGGTAAAGACCTCGAACCCGTCGTCGCGCGCCACGCCCACCAAGGTGATGCCGGCCTGTGCCGCGACACGGATGGCGAGGCCGGTGGGGGCGGACACCGCGGCGATGACCGGAACGCCGATTGCCGCGGCCTTCTGCACCAGTTCGACCGACAGGCGGCTGCTGAGGAGCAGGATGCCCTGCTCGGCGGGGCGGCCGAGCCGGGCCAGCGCGCCGGCGAGTTTATCCAGCGCGTTGTGCCGGCCGACGTCTTCCCGTGCCGCGATCAGGCCTTCTCCGGGCTGCCAAAAGGCGGCACCGTGCACCGCGTGGGTGGCGTGGTTGAGGGTCTGCGCTTCGGGCAAAGCGTGGACGGCGGCGAACACCTCGGCGGCGTCGAAGCGCGCGTTGGTGGTCACCGGGCGGATGGGGGGAATGGCGGATTGCAGGCTTTCGATGCCGCAGAGGCCGCAGCCGCTGGGTCCCGCAAGACGGCGCCGGCGCTGTTCGGCCCGGGCGCGCGCGGTCGGGATGCAGCCACATGCGGAGTTCGAGCCCCCTGCGGCGGGCACAACGATCAGTTCCTCGATCTGCGCGGGGTCGTCGATGATGCCTTCGGTCAGGCTGAAGCCGAAGGCGAAATCCTCGAGATCGGCAGGGGTCGCCAGCATCACCGCGAGCGTGGCCCGGTTGTAGGTGAGCGCCACGGGCGTTTCATCCGGAACCATGCGGGAGCCGGCGGTTACCTGGCCGTCTCGCCACGCCAGCCGCGGCGCGGCGACAGACGCGGCGCGGGCCGGCGCGATGGCGTTCATTTGGCTGGCACGGCTTCGATCCTGCGGCTGCGCTGGGAGAATTCGCGGTATTCGCGCTGCCAGTCGGTCGGCCCGTTGCTGTGCGTGACCTGCACCGCAGTTACCTTGTATTCGGGACAGCTCGTGGCCCAGTCGGCGAAGTCGGTGGTCACCACGTTGGCCTGCGTATCGGGATGGTGGAACGTGGTGTACACCACGCCGGTCGCGACGCGATCGGTGATGCGCGCGCGCAGGCTGGTCTCGCCGGAACGGCTCGACACCCGGACCCAGTCGCCGTCGCGAATGCCACGCTCCTCGGCGTCGTGCGGATGGATCTCCAGCCGGTCTTCCTGGTGCCACAGGCTGTTGGCGGTGCGCCGGGTCTGCGCGCCGACGTTGTATTGCGACAGGATGCGGCCGGTGGTGAGCAGCAGCGGGAAGCGCGGGCCGACTTTTTCATCCGTGGGCAGGTATTCGGTGATGACGAAATTGCCCTTGCCGCGGACGAAGTGGTCCATGTGCATTGTCGGCGTGCCTTCCGGCGCGGCCTCGTTGCACGGCCATTGGATGGAGTTGAGCTGCTCCAGCTTCTCGAAGCTGACACCGGAGAAGGTGGGCGTCGTCGCCGCGATTTCATCCATGACCTGCGACGGATGGGTGTAGTTCCAGTTGAGGCCGAGGGCGTTGGCGATGAGTTGGGTGATTTCCCAGTCCGCATAGCCGTTGCGCGGTGCCATCACCTTGCGCACCAGGTTGATGCGGCGTTCGGCGTTGATGAAGGTCCCGTCCTTTTCCAGGAAGGACGAGCCGGGCAGGAAGATGTGCGCGTAGTTGGCGGTTTCGTTCAGGAACAGATCCTGGATGACCACGCATTCCATCGCGGCCAGGCCCGGATGCGACGTGCTTCGTGTCGGGGTCGGACTGCACGATGTCCTCCCCCTGAATGTAGAGCGCGCGGAAGCTGCCGTCGTGCGCCGCGTCCAGCATGTTGGAAATGCGCAGGCCGGGTTCGGGATCCAGCGTCACGCCCCAGATGCGTTCGTAGATCGCGCGCGTCTCGGGTTTCGCCGATGTGGCGATAGCCGGGCAGTTCGTGCGGGAAGCTGCCCATATCGCAGGAGCCCTGCACGTTGTTCTGGCCGCGCAGCGGGTTCACGCCGGTGCCTGGCTTGCCGACATTGCCGGTGGCCATCGCCAGGTTGGCGAGGCACATGACGCCGGTGCTGCCCTGGCTGTGTTCGGTCACGCCGAGGCCGTAGTAGATCGCGGCATTGCCGCCGGTGGCGTAGAGCCGTGCGGCATCGCGGATCAGCGCGGCGGACACGCCGGAGACTTTCTCCACCTCCTCGGGGCTGTTGCGCGGCTCGGCGACGAAGCGCGCCCAGTCCTGGAACGCGTCCGTGGTCGCAGCGCTGCCGCACGTAAGGCTCGTCCACCAGGCGCTCGGTCACGATCACATGGGCCATGGCGTCGAGCAGCGCGACGTTGGTGCCCGGGCGGATCGGGAGATGATAGGTGGCCTCGACGTGCGGCGTGCGCACCAGATCGATGCGTCGCGGGTCGATCACGATGAGCTTCGCGCCTTCGTCGCAGCCGGCGCTTCATCGCGGAGGCGAACACCGGATGCCCGTCGGTCGGGTTGGCGCCGATGACCATGATGACGTCGGCGGCGGCGACGGAGTCGAAGTCGTTGGTGCCGGCCGAGGTGCCGAAGGTGGTGCTCAAGCCCGTAGCCGGTGGGCGAGTGGCAGACCCGCGCGCAGGTATCGATGTTGTTGTTGCCGAAGCCGGCACGGACGAGCTTCTGCATCAGATAGGTTTCTTCATCGGTGCAGCGGGACGAGGTGATGGCGCCCACCGCGCCGCGTCCGTGCTGCGCCTGGATGCGCTGAAACTCCGCGGCGACGCGGGCGAGCGCTTCATCCCAGCTTACGACCCGCCAGGGATCGGTGATCTTGTCGCGCATCATCGGGGTCATGATGCGATCGGGGTGCATGGCGTAGCCCCAGGCGAAGCGGCCTTTCACGCAGGAATGGCCGTGATTGGCCTTGCCGTCCTTCCACGGCACCATGCGGACGACGGTCTCGCCCTGCATCTCGGCCTTGAAGTTGCAGCCGACACCGCAATAGGCGCAGGTGGTCACGACGGAATGCTCCGGCTGGCCGAGCGCGATCACCGATTTCTCGATCAACGAGCCGGTGGGGCAGGCCTGCACGCAGGCGCCGCAGGACACGCATTCGGAGTCGAGGAACGGATCGTCCTGGCTGGCCACGATGCGGGAGGCGAAGGCGCGCCCGTCCACGGTCAGCGCGTAGGTGCCCTGGGTTTCCTCGCAGGCGCGCACGCAGCGCGAGCAAACGATGCAGCGCGCCGGGTCGAACTGGAAATACGGGTTCGAATCATCGATGGGTGCGTGCAGGTGATTGAGGCCGTCCTGCCCGTAGCGGATTTCGCGCAGGCCGACGATGCCGGCCATGCGCTGCATTTCACTGTTGCCGGCGACGGGTGAGGTGAAGCCGTCGGTCGGGTGATCGGAGAGATAGAGTTCCATCACGTTGCGGCGCAGCTTGCGCAGCCGGTCGGTTGCGGTGGACACTTTCATGCCGGGTGCGACGATCGTGGTGCAGGAGGCGGGGGTGCCGTTGCGGCCCTCGATCTCCACCAGGCAGAGGCGGCAGGAGCCGAATGCCTCCAGCGTGTCGGTGGCGCAGAGCTTGGGGACCGCGATGCCGGTTTCCATCGCGGCGCGCATGACGGAGGTGCCGGCGGGGACGGTGACGCTCTGGCCGTCGATGGTGAGGGTGACCGGTTCGGGGGAGTCACTCGGCGGGGTGCCGTAGTCGGTCTCCTGGATCAGGGGCATGTCCGGTTCCTTTGGGGGCTTTTTAGAGCGAGATTCACGCGCTCGGACGCATCCGCCTCGCGCGATCTCGCTCCAGCGCGGCTGGCCTGGATTGCTTCGCTTCGCTCGCGATGACGGGTGGGGTCAAGCGGCGGCAGGCTCGTGCGGCTGGCCTGGATTGCTTCGCTTCGCTCGCAATGACGGGTGGGTTCAGCCGGCGGCAGGCTCGTGCGGCTGGCCTGGATTGCTTCGCTTCGCTCGCAATGACGGGTGGGATCAAGCGGCGGCAGGCTCGTGCGGCTGGCCTGGATTGCTTCGCTTCGCTCGCAATGACGGGCGGGGTCAAGCCGTGCGGCCATTGCTCGCTTCGCTCGCAATGCTGGTCAACCTGCGGCCCTGGATTGCTTCGCTTCGCTCGCAATGACGGGCGGGGTCAAGCGGCGGCAGGCTCGTGCGGCTGGCCTGGATTGCTTCGCTTCGCTCGCAATGACGGGTGGGTCAAGCGGCGGCAGGCTCGTGCGGCTGGCCTGGATTGCTTCGCTTCGCTCGCAATGACGGGCGGGGTCAAGCGGCGGCAGGCTCGTGCGGCTGGCCTGGATTGCTTCGCTTCGCTCGCAATGACGGGTGGGGTCAAGCGGCGGCAGGCTCGTGCGGCTGGCCTGGATTGCTTCGCTTCGCTCGCAATGACGGGTGGGGTCAAGCGGCGGCAGGCTCGTGCGGCTGGCCTGGATTGCTTCGCTTCGCTCGCGATGACGGGCGGGGTCAAGCGGCGGCAGGCTCGTGCGGCTGGCCTGGATTGCTTCGCTTCGCTCGCGATGACGGGTGGGTGTCAGCCGGCGGCAGGCTCGTGCGCTCGCAATGACGATCAGTCGGCGGCAAGTTTGCCTCCCGTCCGAAAGTCTTCGGGGAAGTGCGTGAGGGCGCTCATGACAGGGAAGGGGATGAAGCCGCCGAGGGCGCAGAGCGAGCCGAACTTCATGGTGTCGCAGAGGTCGCGGAGCAGGGTGAGGTTGGCGTCGACATTCTGGCCGGCGATGATGCGGTCCACCACCTCCATGCCGCGGACGGAGCCGACACGGCAGGGGGTGCATTTGCCGCAGGATTCCTCGGCGCAGAACTCCATGGCGAAACGCGCCTGGCGGGCGAGATCGACGGTGTCGTCGAACACCACGATGCCGCCATGGCCGATCAGCCCGTCCAGAGCGATGAAGGCCTCGTAGTCGAAGGGGGTGTCGAACAGGCTGGGGGGGAAATAGGCGCCGAGCGGTCCGCCGACCTGCACCGCGCGCACCGGGCGGCCGGAGCGTGTGCCGCCGCCGATGCCGTTGACCAGTTCGCCCAGGGTGATGCCGAACTCGGCTTCGAACAGGCCTCCGTGCTTGATATTGCCGGCGAGCTGGATGGGGATGGTGCCGCGGGACCTGGCGTAGCCCAGGCTGCGGAACGCCTCGGCGCCGTTCGCCAGGATCACCGGGACGCTGCCCAGGGAGATGACGTTGTTGATGACGGTGGGGCAGCCGAAGAGGCCCTTGTGGGCCGGCAGGGGCGGCTTGGGGCGGACCTGGCCGCGCTTGCCCTCCAGGCTGTCGAGCAGAGAGGTCTCCTCGCCGCAGACATAGGCCCCGGCGCCGACCACCTGTTCGATGTCGAAAGAGAAGCCGGAGCCCAGGATGTCGGGGCCGAGCATCCCGGCGGCGCGGGCAGCGGCCAGGGCTGCGTTGAAGATGCGGATCGCGGCCGGATATTCCGACCGGGTGTACACGTAGCCTTTGGCGGCACCGATGGCGTAGCCGGCGATGACCATGCCCTCGATCAGGGTAAAGGGATCGCCTTCCATCAGCATGCGGTCGGCGAAGGTGCCGGAATCGCCCTCATCGGCGTTGCAGACGATGTATTTGGGCGAGCCGGGGGCCTGATCGGCGGTGCGCCATTTGACGCCGGTGGGAAAGCCGGAGCCGCCGCGGCCGCGCAGCTCGGCGGTGGTGACCGCTGCGATCGTTTCCTTGGGGCCGATTTCGAAGGCGCGACGCAGGCCTTTCAGGCCGCCATGGGCTTCGTATTCGGCGAAGGAGAGCGGGTCGGTTTCGCCGCAGCGGGCGAACACCAGGCGCTGCTGGGCGGCGATGAAGGACAGGCTGGCGGGAGGACCGAGGCGGAGGCGATGCGGCCCGCCGGTGAGCAGGCCGGCGCCGAGGAGGTCAGGTATGCCGGACGGGGTGACGGGGCCGTAGGCGATGCGGCCGGCGGGGGTTTCCACCTCCACCATCGGCTCGAGCCAGAGCGCGCCGCGCGAACCGGTGCGCACGACGGTGGCGCCGGCCTGCTGCAACGCGGCAGCGACCTTGTCGGCCCCCAGCGCCACCGCCGCGCTGTCGTGCGGCACGAAGACGCGGGTCATGCCGCGTCCCGCAACGCGTCAGTGATCGTGTCGGCGTCGAGCCGGGCGAGCGGCGTTTCGTCCAGCAGGGCGGAGGGGCCGACGGCGCAGAGGCCGAGGCAGAAGACCGGCTCCAGCGTCACGCCCCCGTCGGGTGTGGTCTCGTGCCAGCCGATGCCGAGCTGTTCCTGAAGTTGTGCGTGTAACCGGTCGGCTCCGACCGCCTGGCAGGCTTCCGCCCGGCACAGCTTCAGGATGTGGCGGCCGGCGGGCTCGCGGCGGAAGTCGTGGTAGAAGCTGATAGTGCCGTGGACTTCGGCGCGGGAGAGATTAAGCGCCTGGGCGATCAGCGGGACCGCCTGGCGCGGGACGTAGCCGAAGGTATCCTGGATGGCGTGGAGGATGGGCATCAGCGCATGCGGCGTCGTGGCATGGGCCGTGAGGATCGAACCGGTTCGTTCCGCTGACCATGGCTCATGGGCGGCCATGTTGTCCCCTTTTCTGGTGGCGGGGCAGAGCGCGTCACCCCTGGATGGTTAAGGAAGCATTCGCCGGCGAAATTGCAAGCGGCCCTGCCCCTCAGGCATGCACCAGCGGGCAGCCGCCCTGGTCCATGGGGCGGAACGCCTGGTCGGCCGGGGTGGTGCGCAGCAGGGTGTAGTAATCCCAGGGATACTTGCTCTCAGCCGGTGATTTGACCTGAAACAAGTAGGTCGGGCTGAGGCGACGTCCGTCGGCGCGGATCTCGCAGCGGCCGAACAGCGTGTCGTCGCTGGGTTGGGCTTTCATGCGGGCCACGACGGCCCGCCCGTCGGCCCCCTGGTCCACGCCCATGGCTGCCAGGATCTTGAGGTAGTGATTCACCGCCGAGTAGTCGCCGGCCTGGATCATGCTGGGCATCCAGCCGCCCATGCCGGCACCGAAGCGTTTGCCGAAGGCGCGGGTGTTGTCGTTCATGTCCCAGTAGAAGGTTTCGGTCAGCACCAACCCCTGGGCGGCCTGCAGACCGACCCCGTGCAGGTCGGGGATCATCATGAGCAAGGCGGCCATCTGCACGCCGTGGGAGCGCAGGCCGAACTCGGCGCCCTGCTTGATGCAGTCGGTTGTGTTGGTGCCGGAATTGGCGAGGCCGACGACCTTGGCGCCGCTCGACTGCGCCTGCACCAAGTAGGAGGAGAAGTCGCTGGTCTCGGGGAAGGGTGTATAGACGGTGCCCAACACCTTGCCCCCGGCGCCGGTCACGAAGGCGGCGGTGTCGCGCGCCAGCGCCCGGCCGAAGGCGTAATCGGCGGCGATGAAGAACCATGAATTGCCGCCGGACTGCACCAGGGCGCCGCCGGTCGATTTGCCGAGCGCCCAGGTGTCGTACACCCAGTGAATGTGATTGGGCGTGCAGGCCTTGCCGGTGAGGTCGGAACTGGCGGCACCGGTGACCAGCGCCACCTTGTTCTTGTCTTTCACCAAATTCGTGACCGCCAGGGCCGCGGCGGAGTTGTTGAGCTGGGAGATGACGTTCACGCCCTTGGTGTCGATCCAGTCACGCGCGATGCTGGTCGCGATGTCCGGCTTGCTTTGATAATCGGCAGCCAGGATCTCCACGGCGATATCGGGATGGGCGTGCATGAAGTCGGCGGCGGCGAGTTGGCTTGCCACGACGGAGCCCTTGCCGTTGCTCGCGGCGTTCGGGCCGTTGAGGTCGGTCAGCACGCCGATGCGGATGGTGTGGCGCGCGGTCTGCGCCCGGGCGCGGGAGGCCGGCGTGGCGGCGATGGCGGCGGTACCGGCGAGCAGGGCGCGGCGTGTCATGGCAGGCATGGACGTTTCCTTTCGGGTGGCTTGTACTCTGCCCACACTGCCGGCCGGCGCAAGAGGCCGGCGCACCAAGGTGTGAGTGCGCCGCCGGGGCGCGCCGGCGTTCCTGCCATGCGCCACTTGCGGCGCGGAAGGAGATGCACTCATGCGCAATTTGATCATAGCCGCGACGGCCGCTGCCGCGGTGGGATTTGCGCTGCCGGCGGCGGCGCAGGGCAGCGGGACCTGGAACGGCGGGCAGTACAATCAGCAGGGGGCTGATCAGGGCCAGGCGCTGCAGCAGAAGATCCAGCAGGACCTCAGCCAGGCCGGCTTCACGGACATCCACGTGATGCCGCGTTCCTTCGTGGTCAGCGCGAAGGATCACGACGGCAATCCGGTGCAGATGATGATCACGCCGCATTCGGTCACGGCGCTGACGGCGATGCCGCGGCAGAACGAATACGGGCAGAACGGCAATGATTGGAACGATGGTTCCAACCGTGGCAACTGGAACAACGGTTACAGCCAGAACGGTTCGAACGACAATGGCCAGTCCTATCGGCAGAGCCAGAATGGGCAGAACGAGAACGGGTGGAACAACCAGAACGGTCCGATGGGCGACAACGGGATGAGCAATTCCGCGCGGTCGGGCAACATGATCAACTCGCCGAACGGCAACGGTTCGTATAGCAGGTAACGGTACGGGGCGGGTTTGCCCGCCCCTTCCGCCTTCCGTATCGTCCGTCCGGGTAACGAGGCGGGGACGATGGCGGAACCGGTGCGGTTGGACGCGCGGGGCGATGTCGGCGTGATCACGGTGGACAATCCGCCGGTGAACGCGCTGGGGCCCGGCGTGCCGGAGGGCATTGTCGCCTGCGTGCGACGAGCGGAGGCCGATCCGGCGATCCGTGCGATGGTGCTGATCGGCGCGGGACGGAGCTTCATCGCCGGGGCGGATATTCGTCAGTTCGGCACGGCGCGGAAGCGTTTGCCGCTGGGCGGGCGGGTGTACGACGCGTTGGACGGATGCGCCAAGCCGGTGGTGGCGGCGATCCATGGCTATGCACTGGGCGGGGGGTTGGAGATCGCGCTCGCGTGCAACTACCGGATTGCGGCGGCGTCGGCGAAGGTCGGCTTACCCGAAGTGCTGATCGGCATTCTGCCAGGCGGGGGCGGCACACAGCGGCTGCCTCGGGTGGCGGGTGTGAAGGCGGCGCTGGAGATGATCCTGTCGGGACGGCACGTGCCGGCGGCGGAGGCTGCGCGGCTCGGTGTGCTGGATCGGGTGTTGCCGGATGGCGCGGACTTGCTGGCCGAGGCGGTGGGGTTTGCGCGGTCGGTTGCGGGGACGCCTCCGCCCCGGGTGCGGGAGCGGCCATCGCCCGTTGCGGAACCTGGGGTGTTCGAGGCGGCGCGGGCGGGAATTGCGCGTCGCGCCCGCAACCAGATCGCGCCGCGCAATTGCATCGCCGCGGTGGAGGCGGCCTGTTCGCTGCCGTTCGAGGCGGGCGAAAGGAAAGAGCAGGAGCTGTTCGCCGAGCTGGAGAATTCGGAGCAGGCAAGGGGTTTGCGGTACGCGTTTTTCGCCGAGCGCACCGCGGCGAAGGTTCCGGGTATCGCGGCGGAGGCGAAGCCTGTTGCTTCGGCCGCGGTGGTCGGCGCCGGGACGATGGGCGGCGGTATCGCCATGGCGTTTGCCGATGCCGGGATTCCGGTGCGGATCCTGGATGCGAGCGCGGAGGCTCTGGCGCGGGGGCTGGATCGTGTCCGGAGCAACTATGCGGTGTCGGTGAAGCGGGGCAGCGTGTCGGCGGAGGAGGTCGAGGCGCGGGTCGCGCGGATCACGCCGGTCTCGGACGTGTCGGCGATCGCTGACGCCGACGTGGTGATCGAGGCGGTGTTCGAGGACATGGAGGTCAAGCGGCCGGTGTTCCGCGCGCTGGATGCGGTGATGAAACCGGGCGCTCTGCTGCTGTCGAACACTTCCGCGCTGGATATCGATCTGCTGGCCGGGGATACGCGCCGGCCGGAGGACGTGGCGGGGGCGCACTTCTTCAGCCCGGCGAATGTGATGAAGCTGCTGGAGGTGGTGCGGGGGGAGAGGACCTCGGCCGAGACGCTGGTTTCCGCCATGCGGATGGGACGGGCTATCGGCAAGGTTGCGGTGGCGGCGGGCAACACGGATGGTTTCGTCGCCAACCGTTCGCGCGGGCCGATGACCAGCGAGTTGGTCATCCTGCTGGAGGAGGGTGCGCTGCCCGAGCAGATCGACCGGGTGATGGTGGAATTCGGGTTCGCGATGGGGCCGTTCGCGGTGGGTGATCTGGCGGGGCTGGATATCGGTGCGGCGGGGCGGCGGCGGCGTGCGGCGGCGAATCCGGAGTACCGTGCGTTGCCGATCGCGGACCGGTTGGTGGAGCTGGGACGATACGGGCAGAAGACGGGGGCGGGGTGGTACCGGTATGAGGCCGGCGATCGGACGCCCCATCCTGATCCGGAGGTGACGGAGATCATCGCGTCGATGCGCACGTCTTGCCGTGAGTTCGGTGATGAGGAGATTCTGCACCGGCTGCTGTTCGCCTCGGTGAACGAGGCCTGCCGCATCCTGGACGAGGGCAAGGCGTATCGGGCCAGCGACATCGACGTGATGTGGCTGTACGGGTTTGGTTTCCCGCGGTACCGCGGCGGGCTGATGTACTGGGCGGACACGATCGGGGCGCGGCGTGTGTATGACCAGGTCGCGTCGTGGCACCAGCATCTGGGGGCGCGCTGGGCGCCATCCCCGCTGCTGCGGGATGTGGCGATGCGCGACGGGGCGTTGCGGGAGATCAGTTCAGGGTAAGTCCGCCGTCCACCGTGATGGTTTGCCCCGTCACCATCGCGGCGCCGAAGCCGAGGAAGAGGATGACTTCGGCGAGGTCCTCGGGCTGGCAGCGGCGTTTCAGGAGGGCCTTTTCGATGGAGGAGCGGCGTTCGTCCTCGGTCCAATCGACCATCCAGGACGAGTCCACGGCGCCGGGAGCGATGGCATTCACGCGCACCTCGGGGGCGAGTGCCCGGGCGAGGTTCTGCGTCAGGCTGACCACGCCGGCCTTGGTCGCGCCGTAGGCGAGGCTGCTGCCGGCTCGGCCGAGGCCGGCGATGGAGGCGGTGTTGACGATGGCGCCCTTGGCGGCTTTGAGCGCAGGTGCCGCGGCCTTGGCGCAGCGGAACACGCCGAGCAGATTGACCTGGAGGAGGGTGGTCCAGAAGTCCTCGGTCATGAGGTCGAGTTCGGCGGGGGCGATGCGGCGATTGGTGCCGGGAGTGCCGGCGTTGTTCACCAGCAGATCGAGGCGGCCGAGCTGGGCGATGGCGTCGGTGATCATGCGCTCGGCCTGTTGGGGGTGGCCGACATTGCCGGGCGCGGCGATGGCCTTGCCGCCTTCGGCGATCAGGCGCTGCACGGCGTCGGTGCCGCGGCGGTCGTCGGGCAGGTGGTTGAGCGCGACGACCGCGCCGTTCTGAGCCAGCATGCGGGCGGTCGCGAAGCCGATGCCGGAGGCGGCGCCGGTGACCAGGGCGGTGCGTCCGGTCAGGTCGTAGCGGATCATGGGGTTCTCCGGCGGTGGTGCGGAGGCTGGTTGTAGATCATTCGCGCGGATGACGTGAGGCGGCGCGGGCGGCGAACCGGGGGCCGAGACGCCAAGCCCCGACGAGGTGGGCATCGGGATCATCCGGGGTGGCGTTGGTTCCGGCGCTTGCGGCCGGACGGGTTGTCTCGTTGCCGTCTCAGTTGCTTGTTTTCGGGTCTCAGGATCGTGGAAGAGATGGAGCCGGGCGAGGTGGGGGCTGCTGGGGCGCCCGGGTGGTGCGGCGGCTCGGGCGCGCTCGGCTGAGGGGTGGGCGGGGGAGGGTTTCCCCACGCCGGGCGGTCGAAAGCTTCGCGATCAGAATTCGACGTTGCGACGCTCTCTTTGAGGCGGGTCAGTTCGCGGATGGCGCTTTTGGCCTGACGCATCATGGATGCGGCCTGGCAGGCGGCGATGATGGCGGTGGCCGCTTGCGGGCAGTGCAAGCGCGATCTGCTCTAGCAGTGGATGAACTGACCCTCAGGGGCGAGCTGCTGGATGAAATCGAATTCGCCCCGGTTTGCGGTCAACACGGGAATGCCATTCTTTGCCGCAATCAGGAAGATCAGCGCATCGTTCAGGCATTCCTTGCGCTGATGCGGTTGAAATCCCTGCGCTCGGGCCAGCGTACCGGCGATGACGCCGGCATCCGTCCAGACCTGCGCATCGGGC
This sequence comes from uncultured Pseudomonadota bacterium, assembly GCA_963731335.1. GTDB lineage: Bacteria > Pseudomonadota > Alphaproteobacteria > Acetobacterales > Acetobacteraceae > CAVSUZ01. The sequence continues at coordinate 101,156 of CAVSUZ010000014.1, forward strand.
GTGACCAGCCGGCTTGGGGAAATGCTGGCGAATAGTTCCGCGTAATGATCCTGCATCGCTCGCCAACCTGCGCGCGACGGATCGGCGTTGGCGACACCGCAGGCGAGTTCCGCGAGGGCAACCGAGCAATGGAACAGCAGCGCCTGGTCGATGGCGTCGCGGACACGGTGCGCAAGGCGGCCCGCGGCGTGATCGATATAGATGTTGGTGTCCAGCAGCAGGAACAACGGCCTGCTGGACAAGGCCGTCAGGCTGATGAGGGTGTCCCGAGGGCGTCGGACGAGTTGGGATGTCCCCTCCGCCGGTTTGCGTCGGCGCAGCGTGGCGCGGAGGTCAACGGTCAAGATCGTGGTCTGCGCCGAGCCGTCCTGCGGTGCGCTGGAAGAATGCCGCAACCGGGTCTGGCCGGGCGAGCATGGCGAGCGCCAGGACGCCGAGCTCGCTGGTTGAGGTGACGCCGGCTTCGCGCTTCGCGGCCTCGACCAGGGCTGGGGGCGCACGGAAGCTGATGTGCTCGGTCTTCTCGCCGTCGAGGAGACCAGCGCGCCGGGCTTCCTCGATGGCGGAGGCGGCGAGGGTTGCGGAGCCGGGCGGGCGCGGGGTGCCGACGGTGGAGGTGGCGCATGTGGGCTGCTCTGTCCTGCTTACGCCGCGAGGCACCGTCGCCGGACAGCCGCTGTCAACCTGCTGACTTGTTGGACGGCTCCGTCAAATCGTATTTTTCCCGTGGATATTTTTTGATTAGAGCGTCCGCCAGCTCCGAAAAGTTATTGAGTGCCTCCTCGTGTTGGTCTTGCATTTCCCGGATCAATGGCCTGAATTTCTTGTAGTATATTAGCATTATACCACTGACCGTATCATCAAAAACCCTCTGATCAAGATCGCCGAGACGCAGACTTGCAGCTAAATAATCGAAATAGTTGCACAAGATCTCACAGCAACAAAGAATTCGGCGTCCTCATCCTTTTGGGAAGATTTGCACGTTTGCAGGGACTTAAGGTCGAGTGATGCTTCTTCAGTTATTCTTGCATCTACCCGTCTGCGGCACTCATCAATCCGTTCGCTGAGGAAATTGGTTTGGAAAAGGAGGCTAACTGTATGCTGGCGTTTAGAGCTCCTGTCCTGAATCCAAGCCGCCATGGTCCATCCACACGTGGCCATTATGATGGCATAGCCCGGAACGAGAATGGAAACCACCTTGAAGAAGGAATCCGTTGTGGCAGTCGATGTTCCAAGTTTCTCATAACAATAGAACAATGCAGCAATAAAAAGAAGTAGCAGAACAAGCGCGACGAGAGCGACTCCCCACAAAGGGACTTCGTCTAAGCACAAAACGCACGCGTCTTTGTAAAGTTCGAGGTATGCTCATTTATCGCGCTTCCCCCGCGTTTGTGAGTTCGCCGTCATCGCCCAATACACCGTTAGCGGACCTGATCGCGACCGGTTCACTGGCTACCCCAGTCAACTGATAAGCCGCGCCGTGAGGCGCTCATTGTGCCAAGGTCGAAATCCGCCGTCAGGAGGCCTATGGCCGCAAGGCGGAGTAATAGCGCTCTAGCCAGTTGTATTCCTCCTGTCTGCTACAGCTACCAGATGCGAAATGGTGATCTTGGATGATCGCGAACCGATGTATCGGATCGCCTCTCCCGCGTCGCCTCGTCGCTTCGCGCTGCTCAAATTGGTCAGGCTTCGGTCTGCTACTGAATTTCATTTCCGTGCGCGGTTGTGCATTTCCCCACCTCTTGCAGAGTTCTCATTTTGGCGGTTGTTCACCTGCGTGGCGCCGGCCGAGACTGCTGTTTAAGTGGAGGCGGCTTATATCCGAGGAAGAGCGTCATTCTATTGGGCCCGTCCTTCTGCAGAGGATACGTGCAGTATCACACCAGCGTATTTCTGCAAATGCCGATCACGCCAAACAGATTGCGCGCCTGTGGGTTGCCTCGCGGACCGAACATGCGAATCAGGCTCTTCGCTGGGGTGCCCGTCCTCCCCAGTCTTTCGGAACTCGCGGTTGGCTTGATGTAATCGCGCAGGATCGAGTTGCCCATTTCTACGTCTCCGGCCAGCATGAGGTCAATGCCTTCGCGCAGCAGCGCGTGGTTGAACGCAGGATCACTTGCTGTCCGGCGGTGGACAATTTCCTGAAAACTGTGGGTCGATGGCATCTTTGGACCTTCCTCGCCGCATCTCGGGCTTTCTTTGCCGGCAGTCCACCCAGAGGGGGCGTGCTGTTCGGATGTTCCGGTTCTTGCGTGCGCCCCGACCACGAGATTGCCGCGGCCCGCTACGCGGGCCTCGCAATGACGAGGTGGGTCAGTGCTGAGGGGGCTGGCACAACCTCGGACCACAAGTACCCGAGACAGCTGATACAAGGGTTATCCACCTGGCAACGCCTGGCTCATGCTGTCCGCGCCAAAAACGCCTGCAGCACGCCGACAAAGCCGGACAGATTGTCCGCATGCAGCCAGTGCCCGGCGTTGCGCAGTGTGACGAAGCGCGCGCGGGGAAAGAGTTCGCGGATCACCGGTGCGCGCCTCGGGCTTGATGTAGTCGGAGCGATCACCGGAAATGAACAGGGTCGGGCCGTCGTACTGGGCGGCGGGTGACTCCCAGCCTTCGATCGCGGGCAGCGCATCGGCGAGTTCCCTCAAACCGATGCGCCAGGGCGGCGTCTGGCCGGGGCGGAAATTCTGCAGCAGGAAAGTGCGGATGCCGGGATCAGGCACGGCGGGTGCCAGCGCGGCATCAGCCTCAGCGCGGCTTGCAGTCTCGGGCAATGCACGCATCGCCGCGATGTAGCCGCGGAAGCGCGACGCGTAGGGCACAGGTGCGATATCGGCGACGCAAAGGGCGGTGACGGCGTCGGGGTGATCCAGCGCGAGGCGCATCGCCGTCTTGCCGCCCATCGAATGGCCAATGACAACCGCGGGGCGGGCGTTCAGCGCCTCCATCGTTTCCAGCACGTCGGCGGCCATGGTGGGGTAGTCGGCGCCGTGTGCGTGCGGGCTGGCGCCGTGGTTGCGCGCGTCCATCGCGATGACGCGGTGATGCGCCGCCAGCGCGCGCTGCACGCCGCCGAGGTTGCGCGCCGATCCGAACAGCCCGTGCAGCAGCACCACCGGCCGGCCTGTCCGGCTTCGACGGCGTGCAGGATCATCGGCGTGCCGGCCAGACGGCGAGGCCGACGCCGGCGAGGATGAGCGCGGTGCCGGCGATCAGGTCGGGGGTGATCGGCTCGCCGAGAATGACCGCCGACAGAATGATGCCGACCGCCGGCGTTGCGAGATAGCCGACTGATGAAACCACGGCGGGGAGCAGCACTGCTGCCTCCATCACGCCCCAGGTACCCAGCGGACCGGCGAGCAGTCCGACATACAGCATCGGGCCCCAGGCTGCGGCGCCGGAGCCGAAGGATGGATGCGGCGCCTCGATCAGCACCAGGGGCAGCAGGGTGATGCTGGCGAGCAGAAAGCACCAGGGCAGGAGCTGGAACATCGAATGCCGCGGCGGCGCGCGGCGCACCGTCAGCAATGCGATGGCCCAGCAGAGCGCGCAGCCGAGCAGGAAGGCATTGCCGATGAGGGCGTGGCGGGAGGTCCAGTCGATAGCCCAGGGGCCGACGAGGACGGCGATGCCGCCCAGGCCGATCAGCGTCGCGATCCATCGTCGGGCGGTGATGCGCTCGCGCAGGAAGATCAGGGAGAGCGGCACGACGAAAATCGTGGTCGTGTTCGCCAGCACGGCGGTGCGTCCGGCCGGCACCCAGGCCACCGCGATGTGCGCGAGGGCGAAGAACGCGGCGAGTTGCAGCAGCCCGACGGTGAGCAGCGCGGGCAGGTCCTGGCGCACCGGCACGACGGTGCGGCCGGCCAAGGCAAGGAACACGGCGGCGACCACGCCGGATTGCACGGCGCGGGCCTCGGCGAACCAGAGCGGCGCGGTTCCGTGGATGATGGCGAGCTTGGTCAGCGGCCAGCCGCTGGAGAGGAAGATCACGGAAATCAGCAGCAGCGCCAGCCCGCGCAACGGCACCGGCGGCGCCGCGCTTTGGATGCTCAGGTCCATGCGCATCCGCGCAATGACACTCATGCCTTATCGACTAGTGGAGAATGCTCCAGCGGGAAACCGCCGGTTCCGCGGTGGCCCATTTCCATTCGCGCGGGTCACGGCAGATCATGATCAGATACAGCGGCGGAGGGGCCTTGCCGTCGGCGATCGAGAACACGACGTCGCGGCACACGGCGATGGGCGTATTGATCTGATCCACCACGCGCACGGTGCCATGTTCGTTGCCGATCGGGATGGTGTGGTTGATGTGCCATGGCGCCTCGCCGCCCACCGGCACCGATCCCGCCGCCTGCGCGATCGCGTCCTGTTCCGCGCCGGTGCGCACCCTCGTGTAGGTGTTGGAGGCGTATGTGCCGACCGTTCCCACGGCGACGCCGACGGCGATGCCGATCGCCGGGTTGCCGGTTGCCGCACCCGAGGCGGCGCCGCTGGCGACGCCGGCGACCTCACTGATGGATTTGCAGCCGGCGAGCGGGATCAGAGCGCAGAGCAGGGCCGCAAGGCGCAGCCTCATTGCAGTCCGTCCCACCGCGCGGTGGAGGGTTCCGCCAGCGCCCATTCCCACCCCACGCCGTTGAAGCAGATCGAGGTGGTGTAGAACCGCTCCGGCTGGTTCCTGTCGTCCTCCAGGGAAAAGACGATCTGCTTGCAGGTGAATCCGGGCGCGCTGGCAATGCGGAACACCGTGACATGGCCGTGCTTGTTCGATTCGATGGGCATGTCATGCACCACGCGCCACGGCGCCACCTGGCCGATGGCCAGGGGCCGGCCGCATTCGCGATGGCCTGCTGCTCGGTATGGTGCACCCGGCGTTCAACGTAGTGGAGCCCGGCGTTGGCTGCCGCGGCGACTCCGAGTCCGATGCCGGTGCCGATCGCCGCGTTCTTGGTGACGCCACTGGTGATGCCGGCGCTGGCCACGCCCGCCACATCGGCGGTGCTGGCGGCAAGGAAGGAGCTGCAGCCGCACAGCATCGCTGTCGCAACGAACAAGGCGGCAGGAGGGATCAGGCGGACGATGATCATTGCCCATCCATGAGGGAACGGTGCGCCTGCGTTCGCAAGTCGTTGGACGGGTAACTCGCGGCCGGTTGACCGCAGCGGCACCAATTCTATCGTGCACGTGATCGAAAAACGGTGATCCGAATGACCCGATATCTGCGGAGCGGCATTTTCCTGGCTCCGTTCCACGCCATGGACGAGAACCCGACGCTGGCGCTGGAGCGCGATCTGGAACTGCTGCAGCATCTCGACCGGCTGGGTTATCACGAAGCCTGGATCGGCGAGCACCACTCGGGCGGGTTCGAGATCATCGCGTCGCCCGAGGTTTTTATCGGCGTTGCCGCTGAGCGCACGCGCCATATCCGGTTGGGCACGGGCGTTGCGTCGTTGCCGTATCACAATCCGTTCATTCTGGCGGATCGCATGGTGCTGCTGGATCACCTGACGCGCGGACGGGCGATGTTCGGCGTGGGGCCGGGGGCGCTGGTGCACGATGCGGCGAAGATCGGCATCGCGGCGGGCGATCAGCGGCGGATGATGAACGAGAGTCTGGACGTGATCGTGCGGCTGCTGCGCGGCGAGACGGTAAACGAGACGACCGATTGGTACACGCTGGAGGACGCTCGGCTGCAATTGCCCTGCTACACGCAGCCGGTGATGGAGCTTGCGGTGGCGGCGTCGCGGTCTCCGACGGGTGCGCTGGCGTCGGGGCGGCATGGGATCGGCATGCTGTCGATCGGCGGCACGTCGCCGGAGGCGCTGACGCATCATGCGACCAACTGGCGGATCTATGAGGAGCAGGCGCGGCTGAACGGGAAGATCGCGGACCGGCGGAACTGGCGGCTGGTGACGATGATCCATATCGCCGAGACGCGCGAGCAGGCGAGGGAGAATGTGCGATACGGGGTGGAGGCGTTCGCGCAGTATTTCCGCGATGTCGGGACGTTTCCCATCGTGCCGCCCGGAATCGGGGATGCGTACGAGTACCTGATGGAGACGAAGTCGGCCTGCATCGGCACGCCGGATGATGCGATCGCGTATATCGAGACGCTGCTGGAGGGGACGGGCGGGTTCGGCTCCATCATGGAACTGGCGCACAATTGGGCGGATTGGGAGGCGACGAAGCGGCATTACGAATTGATGGCGCGGTATGTGCATCCGCATTTCCAGGGAAGTCGTGAGTTGCGGCGCGAGAGCTACGATCTTGCGCTGAGCAATATCGAGCGGTTCCGGGATCAGTCGGTCGCGGCGGTGCAGAAGGAGATCGACCGGAACGCCAAGCGCCCGGCAGCGGAGTAGCGCGTGATGGACGAGGAGCTTGTTGCTGTGCTGGCTCGGGCGGCCAGGTTGGACAAGGCGTTGGCGGAATTTCCCGAGGATGTGCAGGCCGCGGCGGAGCAGGCGCGCACGATGATGGAGGCGATACCGGCGCAGACGTCTTTCGCGGCCAGTCCGTTCGACGGGAACTACACGGGGACGCGCACAGCAACGAGCGGACTGTGCGGGGCACCCTCTCAGTAGGCATTCTTTCTTGTAAAAGATGGATGGGCGTATCTGCGGCCCCGCCCACACGGTTTTTTAACTCCAGATCGCGCAGATGTGCTGCCACAATCCAAACGCCACCCCCATCCGAAACCTTGGGCGTGAGCTATCAAGGGTAAATCGTGGGAAACCGGCTGGAAATCGATCAACGGTGGTCCGCTTGCACGGTCCACTTCTCGGAGAAAGGTCCGTTCGACGGGGTCTATAAGGGAACTGCCACGTTAACGAGGGGTTTTTTGCCGTCCGTCCCACGAAGCGAGAATTGTATAATATAAGCGGCATTGAAGATCATGTTGCCGATGCACGGACGAACCGCGCGGTGGGTGAGAAAGTCGTGGATGGCCGGCACAAGGCCGGCCATGACGATGGGGGCGGCGGGCGGAGAGGGTCAAGGTCAGCGTCGGTTGGTATAAGGAAGGGACTGATAGAGTTGCAGCCTGGGCCTATAACCTTCGTCAAAATTCCGGTCGCCCAGACCCGTTTCTCTGAACATGTAACGGTAGCAACCAATTCCCACGCAAACGTGGATGACGTCACTTTCGTGGGCCAGGCCCAGGGGAACCGTCTCGAATACGATGCAGCGTGGACCGCTTGCACGGTGCATTTTTCGCTCGTGAAGAATGGTTGAGGCGACAATCAGTTGGCGTGTGTCGGGTGCCTGGAGTGCAGCCGGAAGGAGGACCTTCCGCATATCCAATCGCCGGAATTTTGTTTGGCTCCCCAGAGCAGGCTCTGAATGGCTACGGCCGTAACGCCGGCTTCGCGATGCCACTCGATGGGTGCAGTGAATTGGGAGGCTTCCGCTAGCCGGCACGATGATGGCGCCAATCGTCTGCATCGCGACTGGTCCGCTCGAGGCATTCTATCCCGGGGCCAACTCGATCGTGAGCGGCGAGGCGATTTACCGCAACATGGTGGTACTGTCCGGGCCCATGGGGAGTACGTCGTGCGGTCCTCTCGGGTCGTGCGGCGAGTAGGACGGCACGCCGCTGTCAGCCCTCGGCGACGTGAGTGGCTTTTATCAGACGCGCACTTGCGGCCAGGCCGAGAAGCATCGCCGCGATGACGAGGAATGCTGCCGGAAGGCTGGCGGCATGGGCAATCAGTCCGATCAATGCCGGGCCGGCGAGGATGCCGAGGTAACCGAGGGTGGTGACGCCGGCGACGGCGAGGTTGGGAGGCATCACGCGCTGGCTTTCAAGCGTTGAATAGAGCACCGGAACGATGTTCGCCGCCCCGATCCCCACAATGCCGAAGCCGGCGAAGGCAGCCAGCGGCCAAGGAGCCAGCACCAGCAGCAAGAGGCCCGATGCGGCACAGAGGCCGCCCAGGAACAATAGCTTCCGTTTGCCAAGCAGCGGCACGAAGCGATCGCCGCTCAAGCGGCCGGCGGTCATGGCGATTGCAAAGACGGCGTAACCGAGGCCCGAGTGCGCCGGATCGACGCTGCGAACCGTGGTCAGGAACACGGCGCTCCAATCGAGCATCGCTCCTTCCGCCAGGAAAGAGATGAAGCACAGACAGCCCACGAACAGCACCGCACCGCGCGGCAGGGCGAAAATGGGGGAGTGACCCTGGCTTCCGTAAGGAAGCAGGTGGCGCCGGCAGACGAGCAACAGGGCCAGGATCACCAGGTCGATGCAGAGCGATGCGCCGAGCGGGGATGCGCCGATCCACAGCAGGAGACTGACGCCCGCCGCACCGGCAATCCCGCCGGCGCTGAACAATCCGTGGAAGCCGGACATCATGTGCCGGCCGCTCGCTGCTTCCACGATCACCGCCTGGATGTTCATCGCGACATCGATGCCGCCGACCCCGGCCCCGAACAGCAGGAGTGCCAGTGCGAGGGATGTCGGCGAGGATGCGGTTGCCAGTCCGGCCAGCGCGGCGACGATGCACAGCGCCGTCACGCCGATCACGCGACGGCAACCGAAGCGGGTGGCCAGCGCGCCGGCAAGCGGCATGGCGGCGAGCGAGCCCGCACCCAGGCACAGCAGGAGCAGTCCGAGGCCGCCCTCGCCGGTCCCGAGGCGCTGCTTGGCATAGGGCACGAGCGGTGCCCACGACGCGGTGCCGATGCCGGCGATGAGGAAGGCTATGCGGGTTGCGACCTGCGCGGCAATTCCCGGCTGCGGCGGCGGCTGCTCGCGACTGTGGTGCGACTGCACCACGAGATTGCCGCGGCTCGCTGCGCGAGCCTCGCAATGACATGGTAATGACATGGGACGAGGGTCAGCCGTCGGTTACCGGCGCGGGGCAAGACGCGGGGGCGGTGACGGGCGGGCCGTAGATCTGGCGGGCGCGGCGGTGGAACGCGTTGACCATCCGGCGGACGGCTTCATTGAACACGACGCCGATGGCGGCCTGGAGCAGGCGGGAGCGGAATTCGAAATCGACGAAGAAGGCGACCTCGGTGCCGGTGGGAACGGGGATGAACTCCCACTGGTTGTTGAGGTAACGAAAGGGGCCTTTTTCGTAGCGCACGCGGACGCGGCTGGGTCTTTCGAGTGATGACCCGGCTGGTGAAACTCTCGCGAAAGGGGCCGAAGCCGATGGTAAGGTCGGCGACTTCCTCGGTTTCGGTGCGGGTGCGGACGCGCGCGCCGACGCACCAGGGAAGGAATTCGGGATAGCGGCCGATATCGGCGACGAGATCGAAGAGCTGGTCGGGACTGTAGGGGACGAGCTGACGCTCGGCGTGGGTGGGCATCCGGTCAGGCGACTTCGGCGAGGCGGCGGGTGCGTGCGGCGCGGAGCGCGGCGAAATCGGCATCCGCGTGATAGGAGCTGCGGGTGAGCGGCGTGGCGGAGACGAGGGCGAAGCCCTTGGCGCGGGCAAGGGCGGCGAGTTCGGCGAACTCCTCGGGCGGGAGAAAGCGGTCCACTGTGGCGTGCTTGGGCGTGGGCTGCAGGTACTGGCCGATGGTGAGGAAATCCACGTCGGCGATGCGCAGATCGTCCATCACCTGGGCGATTTCGGCGCGGGTTTCGCCGAGCCCGACCATCATGCCGGACTTGGTGAAGATGCCGGGGTCCAGCGTCTTCATGTGATCGAGCAGGCGGAGGGATTGGTAGTAGCGGGCGCCGGGGCGGATGGTGGGGTAGAGGCGCGGGACGGTTTCGAGGTTGTGGTTGAAGACGTCGGGGCGGGCCTGGGCGACGATCTCGGCGGCGCCGGGCTTGCGCAGGAAGTCGGGGGTCAGGACCTCGATGGTGGTGCTGGGGGCGGCGGCGCGGATGGCGCGGATGACGGCGGCGAAGTGGCCGGCGCCGCCGTCCTGCAGGTCGTCGCGGTCCACCGAGGTGACCACGACGTGGGCGAGGCCGAGGCGGGCGACGGCGTCGGCGACGCGGAGTGGTTCGGTGGAGTCGAGCGCCTCGGGCAGGCCGGTGCGGACGTTGCAGAAGCTGCAGGCGCGGGTGCAGGTGTCGCCCATGATCATCATGGTGGCGTGACGCTGGCTCCAGCACTCACCGATGTTGGGGCAGGCGGCTTCCTCGCACACGGTGACGAGGCCGTGGTCGCGCATCAGGCGGCGGGTCTCGTGATAGATCGGGTGGGTGGGCGCCTTGACGCGGATCCAGGCGCGGCTTGCGCGCCACGGGATTGTCCGGGCGGTGGGCCTTTTCCGGGTGGCGGGCGCGGTTGATTTCGATCCGGACGGACATCGCGGGGTAGAGGTGGCGGGGGCGGAACGGGGCGTCAAGCGGGCGGTGTGTGGGTCGCCAGGCGGCGTCGGAGTCAGTTGCGGCGAAGTAAGGGTTTTAACACGGAGAGCACGGAGGACACACGGAGATGCACAGAGGAAGAGTAGTTCAGGTTGTGGGGTTATCGCAGTCCGTGGGTTCGGGAGTAGGCGCTGGCGGCGGGTGAGCGCCAGTGCTTCAGGGTTTCGGGTCGGGGGCGGTAGATTTCGACCTTGAGCGGGTAGCAGCGCGCTTCGTCGTCGGAGTGGCTGGCGCCGCAATCGCCGCCGGGGCAGGCGGAGAGTGCGCCGAGCAGATCGATCTCGGCGAAGAATTCGATGAAGTCGCCGGGGCGGACGGGACTGGCTTTCATGAAATACTGGTGGGTGTCCTTGGTGTAGCCGGTACACATGAAGACGTTCATCACGTCGTGGATGTGATGTTCGGCTTCGGTGGGCGGGATGTTGCGTTCGGCGGCGAGGGCGCGGGTGAGGTTGGAGTGGCAGCAGTGGTGGTACTCCGACCCTTTGAGGAGCAGGTTGGTGTACGGGTCGCAGCGGGTGCCGATGACGTCGTGGATGCCGCCGCCGTCTGCATCCCAGCCGTACCAGCCGAGCGTATCGTGGGTGATGGTGGCCATGGGGCGGAGCTGAGGCAGCGTGCTCCAGAGCCGGTTGCCGGTGGTGAGGTGGGTGGCGTGGAGCGCGCGGGTTTTGCCGCTGAAGAAGCGCTCGGACAGGTCGTGTGCGTTCCATAGGTTGAGGTCGCCGACCTGCGGCCCTTCGATGCTGACGATGCGGAAGAACTGGCCGGCGGGGACGGAGAAGGTGCGGGCCTCGCGCGGGGGGACGGTGAGTTCGGCGGTCTTGGTCATGCCGTCGCGGGCGGTGTTGTAGAAGCTCGCGTTGAAGGGCGGCAGGTGGTCCACGGCGTAGGTGATCACGGGCTTTGACGGCGCGGCGCTGCGCGGCGTCGGGCGGGGTTGGTGGTTGCGTCATGGTTCCTCCCTGGACGGGCTGCGGCTGTGCGCCGCATAAGCGTGCGCGTCCGATGGGCCAGTGAAGGAGGAAATGATGCGTCAGCGCAACCCGAGCCGCGCATTTCGTATCGCCTTCGTTGTGGCCGCGGGGCTGGCTGTGGCGGCCGGCACGGCGATCGACGGCCTGGGCGCAGGACAAGGTGACGATCACCTTCGCGAATTGGGCGGATGCGGAGAATGCGACCCGTCCGGGGATCGAGAAGATCATCCAGGATTTCGAGCAGGCGCATCCGAATATCACGGTTACGAGCCAGCCGATTTCGTTTTCGGAGATTGCGCGGCAGTTGGTGTTGCGGGTGCGGGCGGGCAATCCGCCGGATGTGGCGGAGCTGCAGGGCAACGACGTGATCCTGCTGGCGCTGACCGGCAAGCTGGAGCCGCTGGATGGGTATATGACGGCACGGATGAGAAGAACGCGCTGATGCCGGTGTCGTTGGCGGGCCTGACGCATGGACGGCAAGCTGATTGCGTTTCCGTGGAATCTGTCGCCGGCCGCGCTGTGGTGCAACAAGGCGGTGATGCAGAAGGCGGGGCTCGATCCGGCCAAGCTGCCGCAGACGATGGATGAGCTGATGGCGGATCTGGCGGCGATCAAGAAGGCGCTGCCGGAGGTGGTTCCTCTGGGGCTGGATACGACGAACCGGCCGTTCGCGTTGTCGGCGAACTGGCCGTGGATGCAGACGTTCGGGGCGGATCCTCTGGCGGACGGTGGCAAGGGTGCGGATACGCCGGCGATGAAGGCGTATCTGAGCTGGATGCGGGAGCTGGCGCAGAAGGGCTACATCGAGCCGGGGCAGAAGATGGGGGAGTTCCGGCCGCTGGCGGCGCAGGACAAGGTGGCGTTCACCTGGGACAGCGTGCTGCTGCAGGGGGTGATCCAAAGCATCAATCACATGCCGGACGCGGAATTCTATCAGCACTGGGGGGTGACGAAGTTGCCGGCGGGGCCATCCGGGACGTCTTCGACGTTCGAGGCGCGGCATGATCTGGTGATGTTCGCGGGGTCGGCGCACAAGCAGGCGGCGTGGGAGTTCATGAATTATCTGGCGACGTCGCCGAACGCGATTCAGAATTATACGATCAAGTATGAGACGTCGCTGATGCCGCTGAAGGATGCGCCGTCGCCGGAGATCGCCAAGCTGTACGACACGCCGGTGTTCCAGACCTTCATCCACACCATCCTGCCGACGGCGAAGACGCTGCCGTATGGGCCGACGTTCGCGCCGGGTTCGACGGCGATCATGGCGGGGGTGCAGCAGGCGATCACGGGCACGCACGCCGATCGAGCAGATTGCGTCGAGCATGGAGCAGACGCTGGCGCGGTGAGTTTGCGTGGTGGGTTCCCGCGGGCCGGAGGCAGCCGTGGGTGGACACGATGGTGCTGCCGGCGCTTGGCGGTGCTGGCGGTGGTGATCGGCTATCCGGTTGTCTATGCGCTGGTGCTGTCGGCGGAGAAGATGAACCTGCGGATGTGGTGCCGCCGCGGTTCATCGGGCTGGGCAATTACCGGGCGCTGATCGCTGATCCGATCTTCTGGAGTTCGCTGGGCAACACGGCGATCTATACGTTCGGCAGCGTGGTGGTGGCGGCGGTGTTCGGGCTTGCGCTGGCGCTGCTGACCGAGAACCTTCCGGGCTGGCCGTTCCGCGCGGTGCGGGCGCTGCTGCTGACGCCGTGGTCGGTGCCGTTCGTGGTGGTCGCGTTCCTGTTCCGGCTGATGTATTTGCAGGATGGCGGGATCATCAACGTGGTGCTGCTGCGGCTCGGGCTGATATCGCATCCGGTGCTGTGGCTGAACAATGCGTCGATCGCATTGCCGGCGGTGATGGTGACGAATATCTGGACCATGGTGCCGTTCTTCTTTCTGCTGCTGAGCGCGGCGCTGGCGGCAATTCCGAACGAGGTGATCGAAGTCGGCGCGGATCGACCGGGCGCGGACGTGGAGCATGGTGGTTCGATATCAAGCTGCCGTTTCTGCGCAATGCGCTGCTGATCAGCAGCCTGCTGATGATCATCTCCAACGTGAACGACTTCGCGAAGATCTGGGCGATGACCGAAGGCGGACCGGGCTACAGCACCACAACGCTGGTGGTGTATGTCTATCGGCTGGCGTTTCAGAACTTCGACTTCGGTTATGCCTCGGCGATCGGGGTGGTGTGGCTGGTGCTGCTGCTGATCTTCGCGTGGATCGTATTTGCGGGCGCTGCGGACGGCATGAAGAGGTTCGTGCAGTTCGTGGCGCTGGCGGTGGCGCTGTTCTGGAGCCTGGCGCCGGTCTATTGGATGGTGGTTACGTCGTTCAAGACCGAGCTGGAGGCGACGGCGATCAATCCGACATCTGGTGCCGGTGCATCCGACGTTGCAGAACTATGTGGGGCTGGCGGGCAAGTCGCTGCCGTTCTTCGCGTTCTTCTTCAATACGGTGATCAGTTGCGTGGCGACGGCGGCGATCGCGCTGCTGTTTGCGACTCCGGCGGCGTACGCGCTGTCGCGCGGGACGTTCCGGCTGCGCGAGCCGGTGGGGTATGGGATCCTGATCTTCCGCATGCTGCCGCTGGTGGTGATGCTGGCGCCTTTATACCTGCTGCTGATGACGGTGCATCTGCTGGATACGATCGGCGGATTGGTGGTGGGGTTCACGACGTTCGGGTTGCCGTTCGCGGTGTGGATGATGAAGGGCTTCATCGATGCGGTGCCGATCGAGATCGAGGAAGCGGCGCGGGTGGATGGTTATCGTCGCTGGGAGATTTTGCTGCGGGTGGTGCTGCCGCTGATCGTGCCGGGCCTGCTGACGACGGCGACGTTCGTGTTCATGGAGGCGTGGAACAACCTGATCTATCCGCTGACGTTCATGACAACTCTCAGCAAGCAGACGCTGCCGGCGGCGCTGGTGCTGACGTTCACCGGGCAGTTCAAGACGGACTGGGGCGGGATGATGGCGGCCTCGGTGCTGACCACGCTGCCGCTGATGATCGCGTTCTTCGCCGTGCAGCGGTCGATGGTGCGGGGGCTGACGGCGGGCGCGGTGGCGGGCGCCTGATGGCTGCGATTTCGCTGCGTGGGGTCGAGAAGTTTTACGGCGGTTTGCAGGTGCTGTTCGACTGCAGCCTGGAGATCGCGGATCACGAGTTCATCGTGCTGGTGGGGCCTTCGGGGTCGGGCAAGACGACGCTGCTGCGGATCATCGCGGGGCTGGAGGATATCAGCGGGGGCGAGCTGTATTTCGGTGAGAAGCGGATGAACGAGGTGGATGTCGGGGATCGCGACATCGCCATGGTGTTTCAGAATTACGGGCTTTATCCGCACATGTCGGTTTTTGAGAACATGGCGTTCGGGCTGAAGCGGCGGGGGCTGCCGCAGGGCGGAGATCGACGCGCGGGTGCGGCGTGCGGCGGAGATGCTGAACATCGGGCCGTATCTGTCGCGGAAGCCGCGGCAGTTGTCGGGCGGGCAGCGGCAGCGTGTGGCTCTGGGCCGGGCGATCGTGCGGGAGCCGGTGGTGTTCCTGTTGGATGAGCCGCTGTCGAATCTGGATGCGCATTTGCGGGTGCAGATGCGGGCGGAGATCCTGCGGGTGCATCGGGCGGTGACGGCGACGGCGGTGTACGTGACGCACGATCAGATCGAGGCGCTGACGATGGGCGACCGGATCGTGGTGATGAACGCGGGGCGGATTCAGCAGGTGGGGACGCCGGATGAGCTGTACGACGCGCCGGTCAATCGCTTCGTCGCGTCGTTCATCGGCACTCCGGCGATGGGGTTTCTGGAGTGCGGGTGCGGCGGCTTGGTGGCGCGTGTGGAGTTGGTGACGGGGACGGCTCGGATCGGGCTGTCGGCGGAGCAGGCGGGGCGGTTGCGGGGGGATAGGGTGGTGGTGGGGATACGGCCGGAACGGCTGGTTCTGACGGAGGGGTGAGGCGGAGGGGGAGTGGCAGGTGAGCGGCGTGGTGGATGTGGTGGAGATGCTGGGGGCGGAGCAGTACGTGCATTTCACGGCGGATGGGGGGTCGCTGACGGCTCGGGTGCCGCGGGATCATCCGGTGCGGGTGCAGGAGCGGGTGACGTTCGCGGGGGCGTCCCGGCATTTGTATCTGTTCGATGCGGAGACGGGGGAGACGTTGGGGTAGTGCGGCGGCGTTTGTGGTAGGGTGGCTGGGTGTGATGAGGAGGGTTGGTGATGGCGAAGCTCGCGCCGAATTTGCAGCAGTGGCAGATCGATCATGCGGAGCAGTACCTGTCGAGCGGCGGGGCCGAGGGGCATCTGTATAAGACGACGCGGCCGGGATACGCGGAGATGACGGTGCCGTCTCTGCTGTTGACCACGACGGGGCGGAAGTCGGGGGAGAAGTATATTTTCCCGCTGTTCTACGGGATGACGGGCGGGAGTTATATCGTCGTGGCGTCGAAGGGCGGCGCGCCGGATCACCCGAGCTGGTACAAGAATTTGGTGGCGCATCCGGAGGTGGAGGTTCAGGTCGGGACGAAGACGCTGCGGGCGCGGGCGCGGACGGTGAGCGGGGAGGAGCGTACGCGGTTGTGGCAGGAGGCGCTGAAGTTCTGGCCGCTGTACGCGGATTACGAGAAGAAGACGGAGCGGGAGATTCCGGTGGTGGTGCTGGATCCGGTGTAGGGGGAGCTGAGCGGGCCAGCGATCAAAAGTTACCGTCAGTCGGATCCTCAGCCTCAATCGAAGCTGCATGTGGGTCGGCTACCCACAGGCGAGTGTAGCGATCAACGACCGTTGGATGTCGTAAAAGGGGATAGAGCGTTCAAAGCAGGCTGCTCCTCGGCTGGAATTTAGCGACCTCTTGCTGGGCGGCTGCCCATTCCTGCACAGGTATGCACTCGGGAAAACGAAGTTGCTCGCCGTGGTGGACCCAGCTTTGCCAGGCGCCTACGAACCCAAGCCTTTCAAGGATTATCCGCGCAACAATTTCGCGTGCCCAGACCGCATGATCGAAGGTCTTCGGGTCCTGCTCATCCCGGTCTTTGGAAATGCCTTTATGGGTAATGAAATTGCGCTGCTGAATTATCTTCCCAAGCCAATCGTCGGGTAAATCGTCGCTCTTGATCTTACGGGTTTCGAGACTGGCATAGTTACTCTGCAAGAGAGCGTCTATTGAGCTCGCGCAGTACTTTCTGTGTCATGCCGTTGGGCACCTGAAGTTCTTTCAGCAGCGCTCGGACCTTCTTAGCAATACTCTTGAAGGAGTTGGGCGGCATGAACAGATCGACTTCCTCGACTCGCATTGGTCGAGAATATTTTCCAGGGCGGTCATAACGTTGATCAATCGGATTTCATCGTATGCCGCAGGTGCGGTAATCCAGCGGATCGCCGCATCGAGCTGCTCGACAACATGTACCGCGCAAAATAGGTCTCGCACGCGCATTCAAAAATGGGCTTCATGTTGAGCCAATGAAATGGTGGTAGAAAAGGAGCCGAGGCCGTGTGGGAGTCCTTAATCTGAATGATGACGCGGCCAGATTTGTGCGCTCCTTGATCACTGGGTGTAGATAAGTGTCACAGGCGAAGGAAAGGACGCGTGCGACATGGGTGAGGAGCCGCTCGCTTTCCATCCACCAAGTCTCGCTTGTATCCCCCTCGGGCCGGTATACAGCGAGGAAGCCGCTTGGCTGCTGCGTATCGCTATCCTGCCGCAGGCCGCTAATGACAACGCGGCCAAGTGGCGTGTCGTGACGCGACTAGCGGAAAGTACGAAGATGGCGGACAAGCCAGACTTTCGCATCACCCTTGACGTCCGCATCGACGCGTGGCGGCAGCTCTAGCTCCGCATCGTAGCAATCTCCTTGATAGCTCAGTTCCGCGCTAGTTTGAGAGCTGCGGATATGGAACGTAGCTGAGTAGAAGCGATGTCCCGCATCGCTATTGCCTTTCAGCTCGATCAAGTCAACTGGCATTAGGGGCCGTGCGACTACCCGTAAAGCATAGGCTTCTCTTGAGAATGGAATTCGGTCCAGCTCGAGCCGAAGAACCCCGAGAGCGTCTATCCAGGCATCGAAGCTAACGGGGATGCTGTTTCCATGGCCCGATAATCTAACCGTTGAATCTGGGTCCGTTCGAAGAAGAGGGCTGTCGGATCCCGCGACTGCATGAAGGATGGCTCTGTTGCACTCGGATGCGTGGAGGGCATCAAATCTCTCACGGAAGGGCCTTGTTATGGTACGAAGATCACCAAGGGAGTTTGTTCAGACTATTTCGAGCACTTCAAGGCGTTCAGTTCTGGCACCGGTTTGACGGGTGGCCTATTGACCGCACATGGCCCAAAATCGGCGCATGAAAGACAAGGTTGATGTTCTGATCATCGGCGCCGGCGCGTCGGGCGCGGCGGTGGCGTGGAGCCTGGCCGAGACGAAGATGCACATCCTCTGCCTGGAGCAGGGCGGGTGGATGAAGCAGTCGGAGTATCCGTCGAACCGGCGGGAGTTCGAGGCGCTGGCATTCAGCGATTACGCGATCAGCCCGAACGTCAGGCGGCGGGTCGCGGATTATCCGATCAACGACGATGCGTCCCCGATCAAGGTGGCGAATTTCAACGCCGTCGGCGGCTCGACCATCATGTACACCGGTCATTATCCGCGGCTGCATCCGTCCGACTTTCGGGTGCGCTCGCTGGATGGCGTCGCGGATGACTGGCCGATCGATTATGCCACTCTTGAGCCGTTCTACGCTGAGAACGACCGGATGATGGGTGTGGCGGGTGTGGCCGGTGATCCGGCTTATCCGGCGCATGAGCCTCCGTTGCCGCCGCTGCCGTTGGGCAAGACCGGCACACAGTTTGCGCGGGCGTTCAACAATCTCGGATGGCACTGGTGGCCATCGGACAGCGCGGTTGCGACGGTTGAATATGAAGGCCGGGCGCCGTGCATCGGCCTGGGTCGATGCCACGACGGCTGCGCGCAAGGGGCGAAGGGCAGCGCCGACGTGACGTATTGGCCGGCGGCGATCCGCGCCGGGGTGGAGCTGCGGACGAACTGCCGGGTGCGAGAGATCACCACCGGTCCGGACGGCATGGCGACGGGCGCGGTGTATTACGACGCAGACGGGGTGGCGCAGTTCCAGCCGGCCGAGGTGGTTATTATCGCCTGCAACGGTGTCGGCACGCCGCGGCTGCTGCTGCACTCGGCTTCCGGAAAGTTTCCGAACGGGCTGGCGAATTCGAGCGGGCTGGTGGGCAGGAACCTGATGTTCCATCCGTGGGGGAATGTCGTCGGGTACGTGGACGAAGAGACGGACGGGCATCGCGGCAATCCGCTGTGTCTGTGGAGCCAGGAATTTTACGAGACGGATCGTAGCCGCGAGTTTGTGCGAGGGTTCATCCTGTCAACAAGCCGCAGCATCGGCGTGGGCGCCGAGGCGGTGTCGGCGGAGGCGGACGGGCTGTTACCCTGGGGTGCGGCGCATCACGACGTGTTTCGCGGGCTGGTCGGGCATCGGTTGACGCTGGGCATTTGCACGGAGGATCTGCCGGAGGAGCACAATCGGGTGACGCTCGATCCGGTGCTGAAGGACGCGCACGGCATTCCGGCGCCGAAGATCGACTACACGATGGGTGAGAACTCCAGACGGATGATGGAATTCGCGATTGCGCGCGCGACGGATGTGCTGGAGGCCGCGGGGGCGCGGCACATCCATGCGGTGGGTCCGGTGGAATATGGCGGGTGGCACCTGATGGGGACGGCTCGGATGGGGCATGATCCGGAGCGATCGGTGGTGAATGCGTGGGGGCGCAGCCACGACGTGAAGAACCTGTTTGTGGTGGATGGGAGTGTGTTCGTGACCTCGGGCGGGGTGAACCCGACCAGCACGATCCAGGCGCTCGCGCTGTATATCGCGGACAGCATCAAGCAGCGCCTGGCGACGCTGTTCGACTGAGGGCGATGTGATGTTGCGCGCGGAGGAGATTGCGGATCTGCGGTGCCTGGCGGGGATGATCGTGCCGGCGAGCGCGACGTATAGCGTGCCGGCGGCGGATGATGAGACGATCTTCGCGGATATCCTCGGCAGCCTGGGCGACGATGGTGAACGGGTGCGGGCGGCGCTGGCTCGGTTGCGGGTGTTGGCGGGCGGGTCGTTCGCGGCGCTGGATGAGGCTCGGCGGATGACGGTGGCGGCTGCGCTGCGGGCGGAGGGTGGCGCCGATGTCGGTGCGCTGACGCGGGTCGTGCTGCTTTGTTACTATCGTGATGAGCGGGTAGTGCGGTCGCTTGGGGATGGAGCCGCGGCCGCCGTTCCCCAAAGGGTATGTGGTGGAGCAGGGGGATTGGTCGCTGCTGGATCAGGTACGGGAGAGGGAGCCGTTCTGGCGGCCGGTGACGTAGGGGATCGGCTGCGCGGACCTCGCGATGACGATGGAGAGCGCGCTTCACGCGCCGTTCGCAGCGGGCCGCCGCTTCATGAAGGCGGCGCGGAGGCAGGTGGCGACGATTTCGCCGCGCTGGTTGATCGCCTGATGTTCGAATTCCACCACACCGGCTTCAGGGCGGGAGCGGCTGGCGCGCACGGACCGCACCGTGGTCCGTGCGTGCAGCGTGTCGCCGTGGAAGACCGGTTTGGGGAATTCGACTTTCGTCATGCCGAGGTTGGCGATGGTGGTGCCTAGGGTGGTTTCTCCCACCGTCATGCCGATGAGCAAGCCAAGGGTAAAAAGGGAGTTGACGAGGGGACGGCCGAACTCGGTGGTTTTGGCGAATTCGGCGTCGAGATGCAGCGGCTGGGGGTTCATCGTGAGCGAGCTGAACAGCACGTTGTCCATCTCGGTGACGGTGCGAGAGAGGGCGTGTTCGAAGAGTTGGCCTTCGTGGAAGTCTTCGAAGTAGAGGCCGCTCATTGCCGGACGCAGACGAGAGCTGTCATTCCGGCTGACGCGACGTCAGGAGGCGCAATCCGCGAAGCGTTGCAGTCGTTGGTTTCCCGCTTTCGCGGGAATGACGAAACGGGCGGATCCGGCTCATGCATGTCGTTGTTCCGCGGTCCATCAACGCTCCAGCGCCATCGCCACGCCCATGCCGCCGCCGATGCAAAGCGTGGCGAGGCCGCGTTTGGCGTCGCGCTTGTTCATCTCGTGCAGCAGGGTGGTCAGGATGCGGGCGCCGGATGCGCCGATCGGGTGGCCGATGGCGATGGCGCCGCCGTTGACGTTCACCTTGGACGTATCCCAGCCGAGATCCTTGTTCACGGCGATGGCCTGGGCGGCGAAAGCCTCATTGGCTTCGACCAGGTCGAGGTCGTCGGGCTTCCATCCGGCGCGGGCGAGCACCTTGCGGGTGGAGGGGATGGGCCCGGTGCCCATCACGGCAGGATCGACGCCGGCGGTGGCGAAGGCGACGATGCGGGCGAGCGGCGTGAGGCCGCGCTTCTTCGCTTCGGAGGCGGTCATGACCACGAGGGCGGCGGCGCCGTCGTTGATGCCGCTGGCGTTGCCGGCGGTGACGGTGCCGTCCTTGGAGAAGGCGGGGCGCAGCTTGGCCATCGTCTCCTTGCTGGCGTCGTGGCGGATATATTCGTCGTCGGCGACGACGGTTTCGCCTTTGCGGGATTTTACGGTCACCGGCACGATCTCATCCTTGAAGCGGCCGGCTTTCTGCGCCTTCGATGCTTTCTGCTGAGACTGAAGCGCGAATTCGTCCTGCTCTTCGCGGGTGATCTGGAATTTCTGCGCGACGTTCTCGGCCGTGGTGCCCATGTGGTAGCCGTGGAAGGCGTCCCACAGTCCGTCCTTCAGCATGGTGTCGATGAACTCGACGTTGCCCATCTTGGTGCCGCCGCGCAGGTAGGCGGCGTGCTGCGACTGGCTCATGCTTTCCATGCCGCCGGCGACGACGATGTTGCTTTCGCCGGTGCGGACCTGCTGGGCGGCGAGGGCGACGGCGCGCAGGCCGGAGCCGCAGACCTGGTTGATGGCGAAGGCGGTCTTGGAGTCGGGCAGGCCGGCGGCGCGGGCGGCCTGGCGGGCGGGGTTCTGGCCTTCGCCGGCGGCGAGCACCTGGCCGAGGATCGCCTCATCCACGTCCGCCGGGTCCAGCTTCGCCTGCGCCAGCGCAGCCTTGATGGCGGTGCTGCCCAGTTCGTGGGCGGGGAGCGATCCGAGCGCGCCGTTGAAGCTGCCGACCGGCGTGCGGACCGCGGCAACGATGACGATGTCTTCCATTTCAGGCCCCCTCGGCGATGCAGCAGACATTTATATGGGGAATGCCGGAGCGGTTGAAGGCTGACCCGCGATTGGTGCACGCGTTGGGCACCCTATGATCTTACTATGGACGATGTGACCCTGTCCCGGCGGGCTGGTCCTGCGTGTCGTGCCCATGGCGCGGGACTTCGCTCCCTCCCGGAGTTCCGCATCGACCTCTCCTATCCCGCATCGATCCGTCGCACCGAGGCCGGCAAGCTGCGCGCCCTCCCTCTCCGAGCTGAAATAGTGACTGCGCCCCGATGCCTGCCCGCCGCAGGACCGTTATAGGGAGCCATGCTCCCGGTCGAGGACGCTCCGTTCGTCGCCACCGTGCTGCCGCCGGGCGAAGGCTTCGGCCCTGGCCGCACGGGTGCCATCGGGCTTCTCGTGCACCGCTTCGCGCGGGTCCTGCCCGGACTGGTGATCGGCGGGCCGCAGGCCGGTCCGGTGTTCCCGGATGTGGCGTTCCGGCCGGCGCTGCCGCGGCGCTGGTTACCGGGCAATATCAATGCGCGCTATGCGGCGGGGGTTGCCGCGATCCTGCGGGAGGTGAAACCCGCACTGATCGAGGTGTACAACCGGCCGGAGGTGGCGCTGGGGCTGCTGCGCCGGTTTCCGCGCGTCCCGGTCGTGCTGTTCCTGCACAACGATCCGCAGAGCATGCGGGGGGCCAGAAGCGCGGCGCAGCGGCGCAGCCTGCTGGCGCGGCTGGCGGCGGTGGTGACGGTCTCGAGCTTTCTGGCGCATCGCCTGACGGATGGCGTGGCCGATCCGCCGCGGCAGCCGGTGACGATTCCGAACTCGATCGACTTCTCGCTGCTTCCGCCGCACGGCGAGCGCACCAGCGTGATCGTGTTCAGCGGGCGGGTGGTGCCGGAGAAAGGGGTGGACGCGTTTGTCGCGGCCTGTGCCCGGGCGCTGCCCCAGCTTCCCGGCTGGCATGCGGAGATCATCGGGGCGGACCGGTTCCGGACGGATGCGCCCGACACGGCGTTCGTGCGTGCGGTGCGCACGGCGGCGCTGGCGACGGGGGTGCGCATGCTGGGCTATCGCGACCACGCGGAGGTACTGGCGGCGCTGAGCCGCGCGGCGATCGCGGTGGTGCCGAGCCGGTGGGAGGAGCCGTTCGGCCTGGCGGCGCTGGAGGCGATGGCCTGCGGAGCGCCGCTGGTGTGCTCGGCCCGCGGCGGACTGCCGGAGGTGGCGGGTGACGCGGCGCTGTACATCGATCCCGAGGATCCGGCGGGGTTCGCCGAGGCGCTTGTGGCGCTCGCGAACGATCCGCCCCGGCGGCTGGCGTTGGCGGAGGCGGGGCGGGCGCGGTCCCGCCGCTTCGGGCTGCCCGGGGCGGCGCATCAACTGGCGGGCCTGCGCGCGGCGCTGGTCGGCGCCGGTGGCCCGCGTGCGCCGGGGACCCTATATGCCGGCCATTACGCGACGCCGCAGGAAACACGGGAGCATGGATGAATGGCCCAAGCGGAACAGAAGCTGGAGCAGACCCAGGTGCCGGTGACGGTGCTGACGGGCTACCTGGGTGCCGGCAAGACCACGCTGTTGAATCGCATCCTGTCGGAACAGCACGGGCGCAAATATGCGGTGGTGATCAACGAGTTCGGCGAGCTCGGGGTCGATAACGACCTGGTCGTGGACAGCGACGAGGAAGTGTTCGAGATGAACAACGGCTGCATCTGCTGCACGGTGCGCGGCGACCTGATCCGCATCGTCGGCGGGCTGATGAAGCGGCGCGACAAGTTCGACGGCATCATCATCGAGACGACGGGGCTGGCGAATCCGGCGCCGGTCGCGCAGACGTTCTTCATCGACGAGGAGGTGCGGTCGAAGACTCGGCTTGATGCGATCGTGACCGTGGTGGATGCGAAGCACGTGCTGGCGCGGCTGGAGGACAGCCACGAAGCGGCGGACCAGATCGCGTTCGCCGATGTGATCGTGCTGAACAAGACCGATCTGGTTTCACCGGAGGAGCTGGACGAGGTCGAGCGGCGCATCCGGCAGGTCAATCGGTTCGCGATCATTCACCGGACGGAGAAGGCGGCGCTGCCGATCGAACAGGTGCTGAACCGGGGCGCATTCGATCTCAAGCGGGTGCTGGAGACGACGCCGGATTTCCTGGACAACGACGAGCATGAGCACAACGATGATGTGACGTCGGTGAGCTTCGAGGTGGAGAAGCCGATCGACCCGGAGAAGTTCAACGCCTGGATCAGCATGCTGTTGCAGGAGAAAGGACCGGATCTGCTGCGGACCAAGGGCATCCTGGCGTACAAGAACGATGACCGGCGCTTTGCTTTCCAGGCGGTGCACATGATCGCGGATGGCGATTTCATCGGGCCGTGGAAGGAGGGTGAGCCGCGCACGAGCAAGATCGTGTTCATCGGCCGCAACCTGAACCGGCCGTTGCTGCGGCGCGGGTTCGAGGCATGCCAGGCGGAGTGACATGAGCGCCACGGAAGCCGGGCGTTTCCTGGTCGAGACGCGCGGTGTGGTGCGCGATCTGGGCGCGGTACGTCGTTGCGGCGCGGTTCGATCGCGGCGGGTCCGTGGCGGCATTCGCGCTAGGTGATGGGAGCGTGCGGCTGGTCGGGCCGGAGGAGTGGCGCTCGGTTCCCGTGCATGAGGGCGCGGTGCTGGCGATGGCGCCGCATCCGGGCGGCGGGTTCGTGACGGGCGGTGATGACGGGGCGTTCCGGCGGGTGACGGTTGACGGCGCGGTGTCGGAGATTGCGCGCTTCGGGATGAAGTGGGTGGAGCAGGCGGCGAGTTATTTGGGGGAGAAGGGTGTTGTTGCCTGCGCGGTCGGGAAGGTGGTGCATCTGTTCGATGCGGCGGGTCAGAGGCTGAAGGAGTTGGCGCATCCTTCGTCCGTTACTGGCATCGCGTTCGATGCCAAGGGCAAGCGGGTGGCGGGGTCGCACTACAACGGTGCGAGCGTATGGTTTGTCGGCGCGAAGACGGATACGCCGCGGATGCTGGAGTGGAAGGGCAGCCATATCGGCGTGGCGCTGCATCCGGATGCCGAGGCGGTGGTGACGGCGATGCAGGAGAACGCGCTGCACGGGTGGTCGCTGCCCGAAGGCAAGCACATGCGGATGAGCGGCTATCCGTCGAAGACGCAGTCCATGTCGTTCAGCCGGAACGGCAAGTGGCTGGCGACGAGCGGGGCGGATGCGATGGTGCTGTGGCCATTCTTCGGCGGCGGGCCGATGGGCAAGCCTCCGCTGGAGTTGGCGGGCGGTGACGGGGTGACCTGCACGCGGGTGGCGGCGCATCCGAAGGATGACCTCGTTGCCGGCGGGTTTGCCGACGGGCTGGTGGTGATCGCGGATATCGAGTTCCTCGCGCATCCTGCCGGTGGTTCCGCCGGGGAATGGTGCGATATCGGCGCTGTGCTGGAGTCCGGGCGGGTCGCATTTGGCGGTGGGGACGGAGATCCGGGTACGCGGCGGTTATCGATTTCTCGAAGCGATGAGGCCGGCAGATAGCATCTGCACGAAAGATGCCGGTGTGACGACTGGAATGCCGCGATCGGGATTCAGCACCAGCAGGTTGGCATCGCCGGTGTGAATCGTTGGCAGTGCCGTTCTGGCCAGTTGGTTCGATGAGGCCGGCAGATAGCGTTTGCAGGAACGATGCCGGTGTGACGACTGGAATGCCGCGATAGGGATTTAGCACCAGCAGGTCGGCATCGCCGGTAACAATCACGTCGGCTTTGCCGTTCACGGCCAGCTCGAGGAACTTGTCGTCCTTGGGATCGCGGCACACCGCGAAGTGCTCTGTGATCCGCACCAATTCGGCTAAGGCCATCAGCTCTTTCAAGCGCGCCCGCGCGGCCGACGCGATCAGCCGGGCCAGATAAGGACGCTCGATCACCTCCAGAAGCTCGCCCTCTGTCGGGGCAGATTTGAGCACCACGCCGTTTTGCGTGGCGCGATGCACCGCGATGTTCGGAACTGTCTGTGCCTTGATCGCGGCACTGACAAAGACCCCAGTGTCTATCACCACCCTCATTTCAGGCGGGGAGCAACTTCCTCTCTCGCCTGCTCGATGAGCCGCTCGATATCTTCGTCGGTCAGCCCCGTCGCGACGACCAGCTTGGCGCAACTCTGCGCGGCCGGCGCGAATGAGTTCCGGGCTCGATGGTCAGCATCACCTTTTCGATCGGAGCCAATCCCCCGGCGCTTTAGCTCGCCGTCGGGGCAGATTTGAGCGCCGGCCGCTTTGCGTGGCTTGTTTCTCCGCGATGTTCGGAATTGTCTGTGTCTTGATCGCGTCACTGACAAAGACTCAGTGTCGATCACGACCCTCATTTCAGGCGGGGAGCAACTTCATATCTCGCCTGCTCGATGAGCCGCTCGATATCTTCGTCGGTCACCCCGTCGCCACGACCAGCTTGGGCGACTCTCGGCGGCCGGAGAATGGTTCCGGCTCGATGGTCGCATCCCTTTTCCGGAGCAATCTATGGACGTCATCACCGCGAACGGGCTGCGGATGCCGCGGCTTGGCTTCGGCACGTGGCCGCTTTCGGGGCGCGAGGGCCAGCGTGCGGTGGAGAGCGCGCTGGAGCTTGGATACCGGCATATCGATACGGCGCAGATGTACGGGAATGAGGCGGAGGTTGGCGCGGCGATTGCGGTCGTCGGGCGTGCCGCGCGACGAGCTGCATGTGACGACGAAGGTGTGGCACGACAGTCTGGCGCCGAAGCGGTTGCGGGCTGCGATGGATGCGAGCCTGGCGAAGCTGCGGCTGGATTTCGTTGATCTGTACCTGATCCATTGGCCGTCGCGGGACATGGACTTGCCGGCGGCGCTGGAGACGATGATGGCGCTGCGGGAGGAGGGGAAGGCTCGGGCGATCGGGGTGGCGAATTTCAACGTCGCGTTGCTGCGGCAGTCGATCGAGCAGGTGAAGGCGCCGATCGCGGCGGTGCAGTTCGAGTATCATGTGACGCTGCGCCAGCCGGCACTGCTGGCGTATCTGCGCGCGCACGGCATTCCGATCACCGCGTATTCGCCGCTGGGTAAGGGGCACCTGACGGACCATCCGATGCTGCGGCGGATCGCGGCGAAGCATGGCGCGACGCCGTCTCAGGTGGCTCTGGCGTGGCTGTGGGCGCAGCCGGATGTTTCGCCGATTCCGAAGTCCGCGCGGCAGGAGCGGCAGAAGGAGAATATGGAGGCGACGAAGCTGCGGCTGGATGCGGAGGATATGGCGGCGCTGGATGCGCTGCCGAAGGATCAGCGGCGGGTGAGCGGGTTTGGTACGGCGTGGGATGCGACGGGGTAGTGGGTTGCGTGCCGTTGTAGATTTTACCGCAGAGGCGCAGAGAACGCAGAGTTGAGTATGAATGCCACGCGGGCATCTCTGCGCGCTCTGCGCCTCTGCGGAATTTAACCAACCGCCGCAATCGCGCGAGCAGGGGCGACGGGCGGATGGCGGGGCCTTGGTTCGCCAGCCAGCGCTCCAGGTCCGGACGCTGCAATCCCGGACGGCCGAGCAGATACAGCGCTGTGCCGAGAACAGTGAAGCCAATCGTCAGCATGACCGTGACCCACAGGCCGAAATGCACGCCGTGCGCATCGAGCGCCGTGGCCGATGATTCCCGTGCGATCTGCACCATCACCGGCGCCATGAGGTAATCGGCGAGCGAGCGCACCAACTCCACCAGCGCGAACACCCGGCCGATGATCTGCGATGACAGCGGGAAGCCGGCGAGATACAGGCCCGGCGACACCGTCGCGCCGGCGCCGAGGCCGAGCAGCGCCGCGGCGGCCATGGTCAGGTCCTTCAGCAGCAGCGCACCGGCGACGATCAGCAGCGCCATGCCGACGAAGATCAGCAGCGGAATGCCTCGGCTGCGCAGGATGGCGCCGAACAGCGCGGCGGTGATCAGCACGCCGGCCGCAAGCGGCCAGAACAGAATGCCGGTGTGCAACGGCGATTGGTGCAGCACCTGCATGTGGAAGCGCTCGGCCAATTCGAGCAACGAGACGAAGACGCCGCCGGCGATCATGGCGACCAGCGTGCCGACGACAGACTGCGTGTTCCACATGAGCTTCACCGGGGAGAGCGGTTCCTGCTTGTGATACTCGACGAGCAGCAGCGCCACGAAGCAGATCGTTCCAACAGATAGTGGAGCGATGAAGTGGACCGAGGCGAAGCCGTGGCCGCTGAGTTCTCCGCTGGCCCAGAACGGCAGCACCACAGCGCCGAAGCCCAACACAAGGGCGGTGAGATCGAAGGGCAGGTCGGGGTTGAAGGGGCCCTGTCCGGCAGGGTGACCGCCGCAAGGAGCAGGTTGGCGATGCCGATGGCGCCGAGCGCGGCGAAGAACCAGCGCCAGGCGTCGCCTGCGGCGACCCAGCCACCGAGCAGCGGGCCGATGCAGACCGCGCCGAAGAAGCCGATGTTCACGAAGACCACGGTGACGGGCAGTTTCGCGGCGGGGAAACGCTGGATGACCGGCGGCAGCGCGATCACCAGCAGCAGGCCGGTGGCGACGCCGGAAAGGACCCGGCCCGCGGCATAGAGCGCGGGACCGTGCGCCAAGGCGGCCAGCGCGCAGCCGAGCGCAAACAGGCACTGGCAGACGAAGAACAGCCGGCGTTGGCGGAACCGCTGCACCAGGTCGCCGCCGAGCAGCGCGCCCCAGGCATAGCCGGCGGTCGATAGGCCCGAGATGACCGACAGCGCGGTCTGCGAGGTGCCAAGTTCCTGCTGCACCTGCTCGGTGAACATGGCGTAGGCGGTGGTGACGACGATGAACGGCGAGAGCGCGATGATCGCCGCGGTGAGCGAGGCGGCGTAGCTGCCGTCGAGGAACCGCCATCGCGGCGGCGCGGGTGAGCGGGTGGCCGGCGGCGGGCGGTTGCGCGCGTCGAGCAAGGCCGCCGCGGCGAGCGCGCCAAGGATACGCGTGGTCGTTGGGGCAGGCATCGTCGGGTGCAACCGCGCCGGCCCGCCCCCGGTTGCAGGGCAGCCTCTCCGCACCTCCGCTTGTCATCGGCGGACGGGAATGAGAGGACTTCACAATGCCCCAGGATGTCCCGGCGCGCATGTCCGTCGCGGAGGCGCAAACGCAGCTTGGTGCGACGATGCGGCGGCCCCTGGTGCTGGCGGCCTGCCTGATCGCAACGTTCATGGCGGCGGTCGAAAGCACCATCGTCGCGACGGCGATGCCGAGCATCGTCGCCGACCTCGGCGGCTTCAGCATGTTCAGTTGGGTGTTCGCCGAGCTACCTGCTGTTCCAGTCCGTCACCATTCCGGTCTATGGCCGGCTGGCGGACATGCTGGGGCGCAAGACGGCGTTCTATATCGGCGCCAGCCTGTTCCTGGTCGGCTCCACGCTGTGCGGCTTTGCGCCCAGCATGGGCTGGCTGATCGCGTTCCGCGCGCTGCAAGGCATCGGCGCGGGCGGCGTGCACCCGATCTCCATGACGATCTGCGGCGACATCTACACGCCGGCCGAGCGCGCCAAGGTGCAGGGGCTGATCTCATCGGTGTTCGGCGTGGCGGCGGTGATCGGTCCGTCGCTCGGCGCCTTTCTGGTGGAGCATGGCGCGTGGCAGGTGGTGTTCTGGATCAACCTGCCGGTGGGGGTCGCGGCGATGACCATGATCTCCCTGTTCCTGAAGGAGCCGGAGACGCATCGCAGTCACCGGATCGACTACCTCGGTTCGCTGATGATGACCTTGGCGGTCGGTTCGGTTCTGGTGGCGCTGGATGCGTGGCAGTCGCTGGCGCCAGGTGCGCTGGCCGGGCTGCTGGCGGTGTTCGTGCTGGGCGGCGCGGCGCTGCTGGTGCACGAGGCGCGCACGCCGGAGCCGATGCTGCCGGTGGAACTGTGGCGCGACCGGGTGATCCTGATCGGCAGTGTGGGTGGCGGGATTGCCGCGGCGGTGATGATGGGGATCGCGGCGTTTCTGCCCACCTACGTGCAGGGGCCGATGGGGCTGAGCCCGACCGCCGCGGGGTTGGCGCTGGGCGCGATGTCCGTCACCTGGGCGCTGGCGAGCATTTTCGGCGGGCGGGTGATGGTGTTCACCAGCTATCGGCTGGTGGCTCGGTCGGTGGTGCGTTTCTGGTCGCGGGTTCGGTGATCCTGGCCTTGCTGACGCCGGAGCGCGGGCCGCTATGGGCTAGGTTTCGGGTCTCTGGTGATCGGCCTGGGGATGGGGTGCTGCAACACGGCCATCATCGTTTCCATCCAGGCGGCGGTGCCTTGGGCCAAGCGGGGCGCTGCCACGTCGTCCTGCCTGTTCATGCGCTTCGTCGGCTCGGCGATCGGCGCGGCGGCGTTCGGCGCGGTGCTCAATTTCACCATCGAGCGGCGTGCCCCGGGTTCGTGGAGCGCGGTGGACCGGTTGCTTGAACCGGCGCTGCGCGACGCCATGCCGGGGGCCGAACGGGCGCATCTTGTCGACGTCGTCGGCGCCGGCCTGCACAACAGCTACCTGCTCTCGGTGGCGCTGTCGGTTGTTGTGCTGGTGATGATGCTGCGCCTGCCGGCGCGGTTGAGCCCAAGAGACGGATAAGCAGAGTTTTGAGGACCCGCAGCCTGGTCGCTGCCATCGCCATGGCGGCGCTGTTCGGCCTGAGCATCGGTCAGGGCGTGCCGTTGATGTCGCTGCTGCTGGATCGGCGCGGGATCGATCCGGCGACCATCGGGCTCAACACCGCGGCGGCGTTCATCGGGGTGCTGTGCGGACCGTTGCTGACGCCGCTTCGGGTGCGGCGGTTTGGGTTCAGGCGGTTTCTGCTCGGCAGCCTGCTCGGCGATATCGTCCTCTTCCTTTTGATGCGCGTGTTCAATTCGTTGGGCGCGTGGTTCATCCTGCGCGCCGGGCTCGGCCTGGTCGGCTCCGGCCTGTTCACCGCCAGCGAGGCGTGGATCAACCTGCTCACACCCGCGGCGGTGCGGGGGCGGGTGGTTGGCGCGTACGCCGCTGCGCTGTCGGCCGGATTTGCCCTTGGGCCGTTCATGCTGGTCGCCACCGGGATCGAAGGCTGGGCGCCGTTTATGGCGAATTCGGCGATCGTCGCGGTCGCCGGGCTGCCGCTGCTGGCGGTGTCCGAGGACACCGCCAGCATCGTGCGTCCCGCCGACAATCCGCTGCGTTTCCTGATCCGCGCCCAACCGATGGTCCTGATGGTGGCGCTGTTCGGCATGTGGGAGGCAACCACCCAGGCGCTGCTTCCGGTTTGGGGCGTCCGGTCAGGAATGAGCGTGCCAGAGGCGTCCGCTTTGGTTGGGGTGCTTTATTTTGGCGCGGCCGCATTGCTGGTGCCGATCGGCGCACTCGCGGATCGCGTCGGCCGCGGCGTGGCGCTGGGCCTGTGCAGCCTGGGCGGGCTGGTGGGACCCCTGCTGCTGGCGGCTTTGCCGCTGCCATTGGCCGCGATGTTTCCCGTGGTGTTCGTGTGGGGCGGGCTGGCGTCCGGCATCTATCCGATCGCCCTCGGCATGACCGGCGCCCGGTTCACCGGCACCGACATGGTGGCCGCCAATGCCGCGCTGATCATGGGCTACGGATTGGGCGCGCTGATCGGCCCGGAACTCGGCGGCGCCGCGATGGATGCGTGGGACCCGCAGGGACTGTTCGGGCTGCTGGCTGCGCTGTTCGGCGTCCTCTTCGTCGTCACGCGCTCCGGACGCTTTCGTACAGAACCATCGGATGTCCGTTCTGGGTGAAACGTTCGGCTTCGTGCATGCCGATGGAGCCCAGCACGGTACGCGACGCGAAGTTGTCCTCGCGCGCGACGGCGACAATCCGCCGGAGCCCGGCGCGTTCGTGCCCGAATTGCAGTGCGGCACCGGCGGCCTCGCGCGCCAGTCCGCGGCCGCGGGATTCGGGCCAGAGCGCGAAGCGCAGCGCCACGCCGCGCCCGTCGGGCCGCTCCATGAACCCGGCGATGCCCTCGAAACGGCCGGAATACGCTTCCCGAATGGCCCAGAGGCCATAGCCGCGGGCGCCCCAGAAGGCGATGTCGCCGGCGAGTTCCTCGGCTGCCGCCGGTGCTGTCCGGACGCCCCCGAGCATCATGGCGAAGACGCGCGGATCAGCCTTGATCGCCTGAAGATCGGCGAGATCGGCGCCGCTGACCGGCGCGAGCGTCAGGCGGGCGGTGCGGATGATCCAGGTGGGGCTCACGGTCAGCAGGATACCCGGCTCTGCCCTGAGTCAGCACGTGGCGGACCGCCTCCCGCGTGATCACACCAGCCGGCCGGATATTTGGGTCTTCGCTCTATGGTCGGCCGGCTGGTATCCTCTTGATTTCGCGCGCAGCCGCCACACCAACCCTGCGCAGCTACCGGTCGGCCCTACGGGCCGCCGGTATCACACCGGGCGCTCGCCCTTCACCGTCACCCGATGACCCGACCGCGTGTGTGGCCAATAGTCCCACATCGCCCGATGCTGGGTGCACCGGTTGTCCCAGAACGCCACCGAGTTTTCCCGCCAGCGGAAGCGGCACTGAAACAGCGGATTCT
The DNA here is from genome assembly GCA_963731335.1 of uncultured Pseudomonadota bacterium. GTDB lineage: Bacteria > Pseudomonadota > Alphaproteobacteria > Acetobacterales > Acetobacteraceae > CAVSUZ01. The sequence continues at coordinate 133,189 of CAVSUZ010000014.1, forward strand.
CCATGTGCTCATAGAGGTAGCGCAGCACACCGTCGCTTTCGTCCCTGGGAATCCCCGCCAGCCGGCGCGTGAATCCGCGATTCACATACAGCGCCTTGCGCCCCGTGACCGGATGGGTGCGCACCACCGGATGTTCGGCGCGCGGATAGCTCGGCTTGTCCGCCACGCCGTAATTGGCATAGAGGCCGCGATACACGTCCTCGCCGTCGTGCACCGCCGTCAGTCCCGCCAGATAGGCCTGCATGCGCGGCGACAACGCCTCGTACGCGGCGTACATGTTGGCGAACAGCGTATCCCCGCCATGCGGCGGCGCGGTGCGGATATACAGGATGCTGCCCATCGGCGGCTCCTCGTCGCAGGAGACGTCGGTGTGCCATCCCTCGCCGTTGGCGCGCGGGCTGTTTTCATCCGCGTGGATGACCATCAGCTCCGGATGACCCGGGACGCTGGGTGCGGCGGGATGGATGTGCAACTCCCCGAAGCGCCGGCCGAAATCCAGGTGCTGCTTCGTCCGTCATGTGCTGGTCGCGGAAAAAGATCACCAGGTTCTCCGCCAGCGCCCGGTGCACCTCGTCGAACTGGCGGTTCGACAGCGGGCGCGACAAATCCACGCCCGACAGCTCCGCCCCGATGACGGGCGTCAGCTTATCGACCTGGATCGATTCATAGGGCGCACCCTCGCTCTCCCTGGCCCGGTACCGAGGTCCCCCATCGCCGCGCAACATGCTCATGTCGGTCTCCTTATCCCGCGTAGCGTTCTATCACCTCGCGCCACTGAAGCAGATCCTCCGGGCCGCGGATGCGCCGCGCAATGCCGGCGGCCCCGGTCACCGGTACCAGCAACCGGCTCACGCCCAGCCGGGCCAACTCGGCAATCTCCGCGCGATCCTGCCCAAGCTCCTCCGGCATGCTCGCGGTGATTTCCACCGCGGCCGGGTCTCGGCCATGCTCCCGCGCTGTCGCGCGTGCCAGCTCGATCAGTTCGGCCGGAGCGCCTCGTGCCGGGAAAAATCCGTCACCCAGCCGGCCGGCCCGGCGCGCCGCGGCTTTGCTGTGCCCCGCAACCACGATCGGCACCGTCCCGTTCACCGGCTTCGGGCGCATGAACGCGTCCCTGAACCGCACGAACCGTCCCTCGAAGCACGGCGCGTCCTGAGACCACAACGCGCGCATCGCGCCGATAAACTCATCCGTCATCGCGCCGCGGGTCTCGAACGGCACGCCCAACGCGTCGAACTCCTCCTTCAGCCAGCCCACGCCGACGCCCAGGATCATCCGCCCGCCGCTCATGACATCCAACGTCGCCACCTGCTTGGCGCACAGCACCGGATTGTGCTCCGGCAGGATGATCACCCCGGTGGCCAGCCGGATGCGCGACGTCGCCGCCGCGACATACGCCATCCAGATCAGCGGATCGGGCAGCACGAAGCGGCTCTCGTCGCCCGGCATGCGCCCGCCCGGCGCATACGGATATTCCGAGCGATACCCGCCCGGCACCACCACATGCTCCACCGTCCAGGCCGATTCGAACCCCGCCGCCTCGGCCGCCTGCATCAGCGCCACCGCCTGAGCCGGATCGGCATACCGCCCGGTATTGACGTAACGCAGGCCGAACTTCATCGCAGATGCGTGCGGAAGAACGCCACCAGCGGTGCAATCAACTCCTCGGCCCGCCGCGCCTGATCCACGGACACCAGCGTCGATCGAGCCGCCGGCCGCGCGGTACAGGTGCACAAAGCGATCCGGCTCGTTGCCCTCGAACGCCGAACTCAGGGTCGCGGTAATCGTGCGGATGATCGTCCGGATGGCCCTGAATCCACAGCGCCGGAGGCGTGCGCACCGCCTCCTTCCGCTCCAGGATCAGCACCGGGTTGCCCTCCGCCATGGCGGCCTCGGTCTTCCAGTATCCCTCCTGGCGTTCCGGGATGTTGCCGACCCAGGCGGCCGGCGTGGGCTTGATCGCGCATCCGCCGCGCGTGGCGGTAGCGCGACAGCGGATTGATCACCGGCCACAGCATGCCGACGCAGCACACCGTCGCATCCACACCCGGATAGCTCCCCAGCGCGCCGTAGCGCGCATCATCCGGGCGCATCGCCGCCAGCATCGCCAGGTGCCCGCCGCTCGAATTGCCGGTCAGCCCCACGCGATCCGCCCGCACCCCAAGCGAGAGGCCTTCAACCAGCGGATCGCCTCGTTGATGTCCTGCAGCGACGAGGGATACCCGTCCGTGCCGTCGCGGAACTCGATCGCCGCGACCAGGATGCCCGCTTCGCCAGCGCCTCGTCGCGCGCCGCGCCGTCCGTCAGAATCCCCGCCGCTCCAGGCGCCGCCATGGATGTCGATCACCGCCGGCCAAGGGGGCGCCGACGCGGGCCGATAGAGCCGCGCCGTCAGTGCCCGCGCACCCCGGCGCGCATAGGTCACATCCTCAGGTTTGACCGTCTCCCGTCATGCGCCTGCCCTCCCTCCTGCAATCCCTCGGCGAACAGGTCGGCTTCCTGTCGCCGCCGGGTCCGCAGGGCCGGACAGTCGGGCCATAGCCGGGTCATCGCCCGCAGCAGCGCGGGCACGGTTTCCGGCATGCCGCCCTGCACCGCCTCCCGGATCTGGCCCATCTCCTCCCGCCCTGGCCCGGACGTCGCCGGCCCCCGGTTATAGACCAGACTGACAGGAGCTCCGGCGCTGAGCAAGGGCAGACCGATCCAGGCCGGGAAACGCCCGCTGCGTGGAGCGCAGGGTCGCGGGCAGGGTGCGCCCTGCAAAGACGGACCAGGCTGCGTCCCACGGGATCACGATGCCAGACAGCGCGGCGGCCCCGACCGCGCTGCCCGGCCTCGCCGCGCCACAAACCCAGCGCATCCAGGTCTCTTGCCCGACAGATACGGTCCCCAATCGCCCGATCAGGTCGGCGGCGAAGCGGAGGTCGTAGCCAAGGCCGATGGTGATACCGCTTTCGCCGCCCGGCCAGGCCGGCCGGGTGTAGAGTGCGTCATAGGCTGCCCGACTGCCGACTTCCTGCCGCACGATGAACGTCACCGCGCGCGTGTCCACGCCCGGGCACGGCTCGGGCAACCCGATCGAGCAGGGCCCAGGTTTTGGCACCGATGGCGCCGTCCGGGTCCAAGTTCATGTCGGCTTTGACAGGTCCGAACCGCCGCCTCCGTTCCGGGACCGAAGGCCCCGTCCAGGTCGAGCAAGGCGCCCTCCCGGTTCAGCAGCGATTGGGCGAGCACGACGCTGGCGCCGGACGCACCCTCTCCAACAGCGGGAGGGCGCGGGCCGGGGTGGGATCGGTCTGCATCAGGGCTTCCTGCATGGGCTTCGTCCACATGACTGTTAGATATTCTGACAAGTTAGGTAAACTGACAATCTGTCAAGAACTACCCGAGGCGGCGCGATTGCGCTCAGCCTGGGCGATCAGTCCAAGCGGAACTTAACGGCCTGCGGCGCGATCAGGATTGTGCGGCGGTGCACCACGCAAGCCATGAGCCTCCAGGCAAACGTCGCAACGACAGGGGCTGCTCATGAATACCGAATTCATCGTTCACCCGAAGCTGCAACACTTCGGCCTCGCCACCGCCAATCCTGAAGCCATGGCCGCCTGGTACGGCACGGTGCTGGGAATGACGGTCAACCACCGCACGACCCTGCCACCGGGCGCGCAGTCCGGACCCTGGCGTTCAGCCATGTTCATCAGCAACGATGAGGTGAACCACAGGATCGTCCTGTTCGAGATCGCCGAGAGCCGTTGCCGATCCTGGCCGATAGCGTCATGCCGGGGATGCAGCACGTCGCCTTCGAATATCCGACAATCGACGACCTGCTGGGCACCTATGGCCGCCTCAAGGCCCTGGGCATCCTCCGACGTGGGCGGCCGATCATGGCACCGCCATCGCCATCTATTACCACGATCCCGACAAGAACACGGTCGAACTCAACGTGGACAATTACATCGATGAGTGGACCGCAACCGAACACATGCGACACGCAGCCGCCGTCACTGATTCTTCTCGATCCGGACAGGATGATCGCCGCGCGCGAGGCCGGCGCTTCCGCCTGGGCGCTGCACGTGCGCGCAATGGCCGGAGAGTTCACGCCGGAGGCTCCCCAAGATACGCAGGTCCTGGGTACCCTCTGAATTCGGGTCGGTCCGTGATGCTCCCATCGTCCGAAGACGCCGACAGCCGCCAGCAGAAGCCACCCGAGCATCAGCAGCCCGCCACCGAATGGCGCCGCCATCCCCACCGGCACTTCCCCAAGCGACCAGCGCATACACCGCGCCGCAGAACACGATGATACCCAGCAGGAACACGCTCCGGCCGCATCGGCCAGCCGCCCGCCCCCGTGCAGCGACCCACAGCCCGCACCCCACCAGCGCCAGCGCGTGCCAGCCCTGCATCTGCACCGCGTTACGCAGCATCTGCAACCGAGCCGCGACCGATCGCCTCCAGCCCGTGCGCGGCCATCGCCGCCATCGCCACCGCGATCACCCCGTTCAACGCCCCCACCACAATCCACAGCCGCGCCACCGCGATGTCCCCTGTTTGAACGTACGCCGGCGCCGCCTATACCATTGGCCGCCATGCCGCGCGGCGACCTGTTCCCAGAAATCGGCCCGTTCGAGACGGGCTATCTGCCGCTCACCGCCGGCCACGTGATGTATTGGGAACAGGTGGGAAATCCGCGCGGCAAGCCGGTGCTGTTCCTGCATGGCGGGCCGGGCGCCGGCGCCGGCGCCGTGCACCGCCGGTTCTTCGACCCCGATTTCTGGCGCGCGGTGATCTTCGACCAGCGCGGCGCCGGCCGATCCCGCCCGCATGGGCAGCCTGGCCCAGAACACCACCCAGGACCTGGTCGAGCGACATCGACACGCTGCGCCGGCATCTCGGCATCGACCGCTGGATTCTGTTCGGCGGCTCCTGGGGTTCGACCCTGGCGCTGGCCTATGCGCAGGCCCACCCAGACCGTGTCGCCGGCTGCGTGCTCCGCGGCGTGTTCCTCGGCCGCGAGCCCGAGGTCGAATGGTTCCTGCACGGCCTGCGCATGATCTTCCCCGACGCCCACGCCAATTTCGCCGGCTTCCTGCCCGAGGAGGAGCGTGGCGATCTGCTCGGCGGCTATCTGCGCCGGCTGACCCACCCCGATCCGGCGATCCACATGCCGGCCGCCCGCGCCTGGTCGATCTACGAAGGCTCCTGCAGCACCCTGCTCCCCAGCCCGGAAACCGTCACGCTCCTTCGCCCAGGACCGCACCGCCCTCGGCCTCGCCCGCATCGAGGCGCACTACTTCGCCCACCGCCTGTTCCTGCCGCCCGAGGGACTGCTCGGCGGCATGCAGCGCATCGGCCAGGTCCCGGCCGAGATCGTGCAGGGCCGCTACGACATGATCTGTCCGGCCGCCACCGCCTTCGAACTCGCCGCCGTCTGGCCCGCCGCGCGGCTGACGATCGTGCCGGACGCCGGCCACTCGGCGCTGGAGCCGGGCGTGCGGCGCGCCCTGGTGGCTGCGGTCGAGCGGTTCCGTTCAGGGCGTTAATCGGCGGATCAATACGCCCGCGGGCGGGGCGTAGTACGCCGGAGGCGGCGCGTAGTACACCGGCGGCGGAGGCGCATAGTAAACCGGGGGAGGCGGGTAATAGATCGGCGGCGGCGCGACGCCGATGAACACGCCGCCTGGACCCCAGCAACAACTCCAGGGCCGCCATGCCAGCCCCAGCCGCCCCCGCCGTGCCAGCCGCCGCCACCGTGCCAGCCACCACCGCCACCGTGCCAGCCGCCGCCGCCGCCGTGCCAGCCACCGCCACCACCGCCGTCCATGCCAGTCGGCACGCGCGGAACCGCGTGCCGCAGACGGAAAGCAGGATTGCCAGAACCAGGCCAATCTGGAATCGTCGAGACCACATCGCGCCCTCCGTGTCTATCATCGTATTTCGCAGTCAATCGGGGCGGAGTTATGGCGCAACCAATTCGCGTTATTACAAAGGGAAACAGCCATGAAAGTTGCAGTCATCGGTCTTGGCGCCATGGGCATGGGCGCCGCCGTGAACCTGATCCGCAAAGGCCACCAGGTGATCGGCTGCGATCTGCGCGAAACGGCACGCGATGCGGTGACAAACGCAGGCGGCCAGGCCGCGGCGCACCGTGTGACATACCAGACGACACCGACGCGGTGCTGATCCTCGTGGTCAACGCCGCCCAGGAGGAACGACGTGCTGTTCGGCGAAGCCGGCTGCGTTCCGCGCCTGCGCCGCGGCAGCGTGCTGATCTGCTCCACCACCATCGCCCCGGACGTTGCGCGCGCGGCTGGAGGCGCGGCTGACCGACGCGGGATTGCTGATGCTCGACGCGCCGGTATCCGGCGGCAAGACCGGAGCCGACGCCGGCACCATGACGGTGATGGCGTCCGGCGCGCCCGCCGCTTTCGACCGCGCCGGCCCCGTCCTGGAGGCGATCGCCGGCAAGGTCTGGCGCCTGGGCGATGCGGCCGGCGTCGGGCAGCACGGTGAAGATGGTGAACCAGTTGCTGGCCGGCGTGCACATCGCAACGGCCGCCGAGGCGTTGGCGCTGGGCATCCGCGCCGGCGCCGATCCGAAGACGCTGTATGAGGTGATCTGCTCCTCGGCCGGAAGTTCCTGGATGTGGCAGAACCGCGTGCCGCACATCCTGGCCGGCGATGACACGCCGACCTCGGCGGTGAACATCTTCGTCAAGGACCTCGGCATCGTGCTGGACCAGGCGCGCACGCTGACGTTCCCGGCGCCGCTCGCCGCCGCCGCGCACCAGCTTTTCCTGGCCGCCGCTGCCATGGGTCATGGCGCCAAGGACGACGCGTTCGTCATCCGCGTCTGGGAGTCGCTGGCCGGGATCGAGCTGCCGAAGGGGTAGAGCGTGAATCACGCTCTCCAACAACCACTCAGAGCGTTTCAGGCTGACACGGTCAGCTGAACGCTCTGGATCCCCGGCCAAGATCGCGTCGGAAATCTTTTCCGCCGTCATCAGCACCGGAATGTTCGTGTTGGCGCACGGCACGACCGGGAAGATCGACGCATCCACCACGCGCAGTCCCGCCACGCCGCGCACGCGTCCGGCCGCATCGGTCACCGCCATCGGATCATCCGCCGCGCCCATCCGGCAGGAACACGAGGCGTGCCACACGCCGATCGCCGCCGCCCGGATGAACGCCTCCAGCTTGTCGTCGTCGCGCATCACCTCGTCGAAGCGGAATCCCTCGATCACATAACGATCGAGCAGCCAGCTCCGCAGGGCCGCCGGACCGTCCAGCATCTTCGCGATCACCTGGGTCGCGATACGGTTCTTCGTGTTCACCACCCCGATCCGCCGCACCCGGTCGCTGTAGCAGGCGGGAAACGGATCGGTCGTCACCGCCTGCATCGGCGCGCTCTGCTGAATTGCGCCCAAACGACGGAACCCGTCCATCAGCCGCTCCATGTCGCGGCTGTCGGACAGCAGATTGAACGCCACCGCCGGCTCCGCGTCCGGATCGGGCGACGCCAGTTGCACCCGTCCTGCCTCGGAATACGTCTTGTTGACGAACAGCACGAACGACGCGATCTGCTCGCCCACCGCATGCCACGCCGACCGGCTGAGGCACGCGACGAACATATCCCCCGCCGGCGTCCCCGGCAGGCCCGACGAATAGCGCATCGCCACCTGGATGTGCCGCCGCGTGGCGCGCATATCCATCCGCGCACCGCGCTTGATGAACGACGCAAGCGCGATCGACGGATGATCCATCAACCGCGCGCCAACGCCGGCCAGATTGGCGCGCACCTCGATCCCCAGAGCGCGCAGATCGCCGGCCGGCCCGATCCCTGCCCGGAGCAGGTGCGCCGGGCTGTGAATCGCGCCGCTGCACAGGATCACCTCCCGCCCGCGAAACTCGACCTGTTTTCCGCCCGACCGCCGCGCGAACGCCCGTGCACACGGCGCCATCGAACAGTAAGCCCCGCACCATGGTATCGGTGCTGACCGTCAGGTTCGTGCGCGCCCGCGTCGCCCGGTCCAGATAGCCGATCGCCGCGGAAACCCGCCGCTCATCGGCGTTGGAGATGGTGACCGGGAAATGCCCATCCTCGAACACGCCGTTCTGGTCCGGCAGAAACTTGATCCCCGCCTGGTGAACCCCGCCGCGACGCCACGCGCATGCGCGCACCACCGCTCCTGCGGAACGCGCCGGATCGGAATGCGCCCCTCTTTCCCATGCAACGGCCCGTCAAAATCCAGGTCGCGCTCCACTTTGAGGAAATACGGCAGCACATCCTCCCAACCCCAGCCCGGCGGCTCCGCGCGCCTCCCACTCCGCGTAATCCGTCGGCGCCCCGCGATTCGCCATCTGTCCGTTGATCGACGAACCCCCGCCCAGCACCCGCGCCTGCTCGTATTTGCGCAGCGGGGGCAGATCAGCCGGATTGTTGTGGGAGATCGGCTGGGTGCGGACCTTCAGCTCCGTCCAGTGGAACCGTGGATCGAAATACGCAGTACCCGGATAGCTGTCGGAAATTTCCGGCGGAACGTTATCCTCCGGCGTGTCCTGCCCAGCCTCGCACAGCAGGACGCGATGGCCGCTGCGGGCCGACAAACGATTGGCCAGCACCGAACCGGCCGAACCGCCGCCGACGATGATCGTGTCGTAGTCCATGGTCGTTACCTTCCCGCGTTGCGGGAGGTCGGCCCATGAAGCGGGTGAGGGCGCCTACAGCGGCGCCAGATCCTCCAGGATCGGACGGAATGAATTCCGCCACGGTCGGATGGATGTGCATGGCGCGCTGGATCACCGTGTAGGGCGCCTTCGCGTACATGGCATCCAGGATGCAGTGGATCGCTTCGTCGCCGCTCATGCCCAGGAATGACGCGCCGAGGAACTGCTTCGTCTCGGCATCGACCAGTATCTTCATGAACCCTTCGGTCTCGCCCTTCTCGAACGCGCGCGACACATCCTCCATCGCGATCTTGCCGATCAGCGCCTTGCGGCCGCTCTTGCGCACCTCGGCCTCGGTCATGCCCGCCCGGCCCAGCGGCGGATCGGTGTAGAGCGCATAGGCTGTGATGCGGTCACTGACCCGCCGGTGCTCGCCATCCAGCAGATTGGCGGCGACGATCTCGATAATCGTTCCACGAGGTGTGGGTGAAGGCACCGCGGCCGTTGCAATCGCCCAGCGCCCAGATGCCGGGAACGTTGGTGCGCAACTCGTCATCGACCGTGATATAGCCCCGCCCGTCCGTCGCCACGCCGCGCATTCTCAGACCGAGATCGTCCGTGTTCGGCCGCCGCCCCGTTGCCACCAGCAGATGCGAACCGCGGAGTTCGGACGTGCCGTCGCAATCGACTGGTCATGACGATATCGCTGCCGTCCTTCGCGCACGCGAGAGGCAGCTTGCATTCAGCCGAATATCCACGCCCTCCTTCGTCAGGAACCCGGCGATTGCGTCCGATACGTCCTGGTCTTCACGCGGGATCAGGCGCGGGCCGATCTCGATCACCGTCACCGCGCTGCCGAAACGCCGGTACATCTGGGCGAATTCAAGGCCGATGTAACTCCCGCCGAGCACGAACAGATGCGCGGGCAGGAAATCGACATCCATCATGGAGCTGTTGGTGAGGTATTCAACCTGGTCCAGCCCGGCAACGTCAGGCACCGTCGCCCGGCCGCCGACATTGATGAAGATCTGCTCGCCGCGAAGCCTCGCCGCACCGACCTGCACTTCGCGGGCCGAGACGAACCGCGCGTGCCCTTCATACACCCGGCAATTCTCCAGCGTCTTGAGCGACCGCTCCACCCCCTGATTGGACTGGCGGACGACGTGATCCTTCCGCGCCTTGACCCGCTTCATATCCACCGAGATATCGCCGGCGGTGAACCCGTATTCCGCGCCGCGGCGCGCGGTGTGCACGGCATAGGCGCTGGCGACCAGCGTCTTTGTCGGTGTGCATCCGGTATTGACGCACGTCCCGCCGAAGCGGCCACGCTCGATGACGGCGACGGTTTTACCCGAAGCCGCCAGCCGCCGCGCGAGCGCCGGCCCAGCCTGTCCGGTCCCGATGATGATCGCGTCGAAGTTCGTCATGGCGTTGCTCCGTCCCGTTCGGGAATCGGCACGATGATCGGCTCATAACCGAGCGAGCGAACGAACCGCACCAGGTCGGCCGAGCGAAGCGTGGTGGATGCAGCGTTGTGCAACGGATGGAAATTGACCCACTCGCTGTCCAGCATGTCCGCGTCGAGCACCACGGTAACGCGCCGTTGCGACGTCGTTGATCAGCCCGAACGGGGTGACCGAGCCGGGGGTCAGGGCAAGCACCTCCTGCAACACGTCGGGCCGCGCGAAGGAAAATCGCGGTGCGCTCAAAGCCTTCTCAAGCCGTCCGAGATCGGCCTGCTTGTCGGCCGGCATTACCACCAGCCAGATGCCGCCTTTGCGATCCTTGATGAACAGGTTCTTGCAGTGCAGGCCGGGGATCTTGTCATGCCACGGCCGGCCTTCCTCCACGGTGAAGAACGGCGGATGCTCGACCGTGCTGTGCTCGATGTCCAGCCTATCAAAGAGCGCGAAGAGCTCGGCTGGGGTTGCTGCCATGCTTTCCTCTGCTTGTCGTTTCAGAGGACAGCAGTCGGCAAACACGCCGCCCGCAACTGGGCAAACGCCCGCGCCCGGTGGCTCACCGGATGCTTCTGCTCCGGCAGCATCTCCCCGAACGTCCGCTCCTGTCCGTCCGGCTGAAACATCGGATCATACCCGAACCCGCGATCCCCGCGCGGAGGCCACACCACCCGCCCGTCCACCCGCCCGAGGAACGTCGCCGTCTCGCCGTCCGGCCACGCCAGACACAGCGCGGCGATGAACCACGCCCGCCGGTCCGCCGCATCCCCCAGCATCGCATTCACGCGCTCCATGGCCGGCCGAAAGTCCTTCGCCCGGCCCGGCCCAACGCGCCGAATACACCCCCGGCGCCCCCCCCAGCGCCGCGACGCAAAACCCCGAATCATCCGCCAGCGCCGGCATCCCGCTGCCTCGTCGCCGCGGCCAGCGCCTTGATCCGCGCATTCCCGGCAAAATCCGGCGCGTCCTCGGCCGGCTCCGGCAATCCCAGCGACGCCGCCGAGACCACCTCCAGCCCGAACGGCCGCACCAGGTCTTCGATCTCCCGCAGCTTGCCCGGATTGTGGCTCGCCAGGACCAGCCGAGACCCGCGTTCCAGCCGTCGCGGCATCACGCCCCGTCCAGCGCCGCCCGCTGGGCCGCGAACAGCTCCGCCGTCCCGGCCCGGGCCAGCGCCATCAACCGCCCGAGCATCGCCTCATCGAACGGCACCCGCTCCGCCGTCGCCTGCACCTCCACGATCCCGCCGCGCGTCGGTCAGCACGAAATTCGCATCCGCCTCGGCGGTCGAATCCTCCGAATAGTCCAAATCCAGCATCGCCTCGCCGCCGATGATCCCGCACGAAACCGCCGCCACCTGCCCGATCAGCGGATCAGCCCCCAGCACATTTGCCGCGCGCAGCTTGCGCAACGCCAGCGCCAGCGCCACCCACGCGCCGGTGATCGCCGCGCACCGCGTGCCGCCATCGGCGTTCAGCACGTCACAATCCAGCGTGATGGTCATCTCGCCGAGCTTCGTCCGGTCCACCACCGCGCGCAGGCTGCGCCCGATCAGCCGCTGGATCTCCTGCGTCCGCCCGGACTGCTTGCCCCGCGCCGCCTCGCGATCACCGCGCGTGTGCGTCGCCCGCGGCAGCATGCCGTATTCCGCCGTCACCCAGCCCTGCCCCGAGTTCCGTAAAAATGGCGGCACCCGAGGCTCCGCGCTCGCCGCGCACAGCACCTCCGTCCCGCCCATGCGGATCAGGCACGACCCCTCGGCGTGCCGGGCGAACCCCGTGGTCAATACGACAGGACGAAGCGCCGCGGCAGCGCGGCCAAGGGAACGTGCGGTCATGGCCCAGAGATGTCACGATGCCGGTCCGCCTCCAACCCCGCTCAGGGGCCGATCGCAGAGTTGCGTGGATCGCGGAGCGACCACGCAACGGCGCGTGAATTGGCCACTTGAACAAAGCCACACAGGAGCCGCGCATGCGCCTCGCCACCCCGGACGATCAGGAAGCGGTCGTCGCGCTGACCACCGCGGCCTATGCGCCCTACACCGCGCTGCGCGGCTCACCCCCGATTCCGGTGACCGAAAACTACGCGCCCCGCATCGCAGCCGGCGAAGTCTGGCTGCTCGAAGACCCGAACGGCCTCGCCGGCCTGATCGTGCTTGAACGTCACCCGGACCACGCCATGATCTTCAGCGTCGCCGTCGCCCCCGACCGGCAGGGCAATCGCTTCGGCTCCCGCCTGCTGCGCTTCGCCGAAGACAAGGCCCGCGAATGGAGAGTGACCGACCTTCGCCTCTACACCAACGCGCTGATGGAAAAGAACATCGCTATCTATACCGCCAAAGGGTATCGGGAGACGAGCCGTCGCTCCCACCCCAACCGGCCGGGTTTCACGGTGGTGGACATGGCGAAGCAGGTGTGACCGGGGCGGCTGCGAACCGGAACGTGCGTCGGAAGGCGCACCGCGCCGGGATCGCCGCCGGGCAGGCAGCGCGAACAATCCCGCGGCAAGCAGCGCAAGAGATGATGGCTCCGGCATGGACCATCGAACGGGTCGCCCTTGCCGATGATGCCGGGATAGACCGACAGTGTGTCACACAAGGCCGCGCGGGCGCACGCCCGTCGGTAGAAGCCGATCTTAAGCAGGCCGCTGCCCGCCCTTCAAATCAAAGCCGACAGGCACTGGCAGGCATGATCGTCGCCAACGATATCGCCCCGACGATATCGCCCCAGCGTTCAGGAAACCGGCGCCGGCCCGACATACCGGAACTGGTGCACGACGTCGCCGGGCGGATAGTTCGGGTCCTGCTTTACCTGGAAGATCGACACCGCGGTGGAGGCCAGGTCGCCGTGCTTGTCGAAGGAAATTTCGCCCTGCACGGCGTCCAGGTGCATGCTCAGCATCGCCTCGCGCACCGTATCGCGCGTAACAGGCTTGCCCGATGCGGCCACCCGACGGATCGCATCGAGGATGACCTCGACGGCGTCGTAGTAGGTCACGGAATAATCCGCCGGCTCGGTCTTCGTGGCATCCCGGAACGCCTTCACCCATTCCTGCGCGCGCGGTTCGTTCAGCACGTGCGACGCAGCCGAGGTCGCATACCACCCGTTCACCGCCGGGAAGCCGCCGCCGGTCAGCATGTCGGGCGTGTGCACCCCATCGCCGCCGGCCTTGGGGATGTTCGGCAGAATCTCGTAGGACTGCTTCACCACCTTGGTGCCCGCCAGCGGATCGCCGCCGTAATACAGTCCGTCGCACCCGACGCTCTTGGCGCGCGTGAGCAGCGGCGAGTAGTCCGCGTTGAGCGGATCGACGCGATCGCGGATGGCGACCTCCATTCCCTTCTTCGCCGCCTGGCCCGCGAACGCGTTGGCCATGCCGACGCCATAGGCACCGGTGTCATCCAGCACGATGACCTTCTTTACCTTCAATACCTCGTCGAAGTAGTTGGCCATTCCCGGTCCCTGGTACGCGTCCGTGGTCACCGTGCGGAAGAAGTTCGGCTTTCCGCCAGGATGATAGACTCCGAAAAACTTGGGGTCGTTCAGATCCGGATTGGTGGCACTGCCGCTGATGAAGGCCATATCGCCCTGGCTGAGCACGGGCGCCATCGCCTTGGCCGAACCGCTGTTCAGCGGCCCCACCGCGGCGATCGCGGTCGGGTCGTTCAGCATGCGGCGGGCATTGGTGGCGGACAGCGCCGGATCATACTGGCCGGTGGTGGGCGAGCCGTCGTCCAGCACCATCAGTTTTATCTGGTATCCGGCGACGCCGCCCTTTTCGTTGGCCTGATCCACCGCAAACTGCGCCGCCGTGCGCACGATCCCTGATTGCCGCGCCAGCTCCCCGGTCAACGGCACGCTCATGCCGATCGTGAGCACTTTGTCCGCGGCACGGCTTCGCCCGATCATCACCGCCATTCCCGCCGTGCCGAGCAGCACCGCGCGCCGTCCCGGACGGGACCTTGCCCAGGTGACCATTTGATGCCCCCCGTTTATGACGCTTTATCACTCGACTATGCCGCCCGCGCCGCCCCGCGGCAACGGCGCATTCGCAGCAATCGATCGGGAAGCGCCATGTCACTGACCGCCGCACGGCTGGACCGCATCAACGCCTCCACCACGATCGGCATCCGCCAGCTTGCGGCGCGGCTGCGGGCGGAAGGCAAGGACATCCTGCGGGTTTCCTCCGGGGAGCCGGACTTCGACACACCGGATCACATCAAGCGCGCCGCCATCGCCGCGATCGAGGCCGGCCGCACCAAATACACCGACGTGAGCGGCACGCCGGCGGTGCGCGAGGCGGTCGCTGCGAAGTTCCGCCGCGACAACGGGATCGACTACGAACCCAGGGAGGTGATCATCGGCACCGGCGCCAAGCAGGTCCTGTTCAATGCGCTGCTCGCATCCATCAACGACGGTGACGAGGCGATCATTCCCGCGCCCTGCTGGGTCTCTTACCCCGATCTGGTGAAGCTTGCCGGCGGCGTGCCCGTCATCGTCACCTGCGGACCGGAGCAGGGCTACAAGCTGACGGGCGAGCAGCTTGCGGCTGCGATCTCGCCGCGCACGCGCTGGCTGATCCTGAATAATCCGTCGAACCCGACCGGAGCGGTGTACAGCGCCGAGGAACTCGAACACCTCGCGGCGGTGCTGCTGCGCCGCCCGGATGTCTGGGTGCTGACCGATGACATCTACGAAAAGTTGGTGTTCGACGGACGCGCATTCGTCACCATGGCGCAGGTCGAACCGCGGCTGCGCGAGCGCACGCTGACGGTGAACGGATGCTCCAAGAGCTACGCCATGACCGGATGGCGCATGGGTTTCGGCGGCGGCCCGCGTGCGTTGATCGCGGCCATGGACAAGCTGCAGAGCCAGAGCACGAGCAATCCCAGCAGCATCAGCCAGGCGGCGACGGTGGCGGCGCTGAACGGACCGCAGGATTGCGTGGCGGCGATGCGCGACGCCTTCGCCCGACGGCGCGACCTGGTGATCGGATTGCTGAACGAGATCCCCGGCCTGCGCTGCGCCACGCCGCCCGCGACGTTCTATGCGTTCGCCGGGATCAGCGCGTTCCTGGGTCGTACCTCGGCGGAGGGAGCGCGCATCGAAACCGACACCGATTTCGTCGCCGCGCTGCTCGCTGAACAGGGTGTGGCGGTGGTGCCGGGTTCGGCGTTCCTCGGCCCGGGGCATTTCCGGCTGAGCTTCGCCGCCGACGATGCCACGCTCGATGCCGCGTGCCGGCGCATCCGCCGGTTCTGCGATGGGCTGCGCCCGACCTGATCCATTAAGGAACCTCTGAACAGGCTATTTCTGTCGGGTTGAAGTTGGCGAGGTCAGCCTGCGGGCCCGCGAGCGACTTGGTTCGGCCTGTGCATTGTCGGTGTCCGGGGGCGAGAACCGCTGTTTCGCTGGCGATCCCGGTGTCACGTCGGGTTTGTTGGACGAAGGTCGCCCCGGTGACCGTCAGGGTGGTTTGAGCAGGTTCCGGGCGAGATGCAGATTGATCAAGGCGAAGTGGCTGAACAGGTTCTGCTCATTCTTGAACAGCCCCCGGTAGCGCACCACGCGATAGCCAAACTGGCGTTTGAGCACCCGGAACGGATGTTCGACCGCGGACCGCAGTGCAGCCAGCAGGCGATTGATACCAGTCGGCCGAAAGGCCGACTGGTATGCGCGCGGGGTTGGTGGGGCGGCTGCGCGCGAAATCAAGAGGATACCAGCCGGCCGACCATAGACCGAAGAGTCAAACATTCGGCCGGCTGGTATGAGGCGCTTCTGTTCGGGTGTGGTGTCGCAGCCCTTGCTGCGCTTGAACGGTACAAACCAGCGTGGACCTACGTCGTCCTCACCGCGGGGGCGGTCAGGCTCGCGGCTTTTGTCGGCATAGCCGCGGTCGCCGTGCGCCGTCGCTTCCTCGCCGTGCAACAACGTCTCTGACATGCTGTAGTCGGACACCTTGCCGGTGGTGGCTTGCATTGTATGCACCAGCCCATGGGCCGTATCGACGCCGATGTGCGCCTTCATCCCGAAATGCCACTGGTTGCCTTTTTTGCTCGAGCTCATATCCGGGTCACGCGTGCGCGTGCGGTTCTTCGTCGAGGGCGGGGCGGCGATCAGCGTCGCGTCCACAATCGTGCCCTCGCGCAGAATCAGGCCATGCTCGGTCAGCAACGAGACGACCTCCTGAAACCGCCGTCTTGCACAACATTTCCCGACCGAAAGCCCCCCTACTTCCGCCCCACCTCCTCACCCCGGATCGAGAAATTCGCCAGCCCCTCGATCGCCATGATCAGCGCCGAGTGATCCTGGTCCGCCCCACCCCACGCTGCACACGAATTGAACATCTGCGCCGCGGTCACGGTATTCGGCAGCGCCACCCCCAGCGCCTTCGCCGCACTGATCGCCAGGTTCAGGTCCTTCTGGTGCAGCCTGATCCGGAACCCCGGCTCGAACGTCCCCTTGATCATCCGCTCGCCGTGCAGCTCCAGGATCCGCGACGACGCGAACCCCCCCATCAGAGCCTGCCGCACCTTCGCCGGATCAGCCCCGGCCTTGGCGGCGAACACCAGGGCCTCGGCCACCGCCTGGATGTTCAGGGCCACGATGATCTGGTTCGCCACCTTGCAGGTCTGCCCATCCCCGTTGTTCGGCCCGACATGCGTGATGTTCTTCCCCATCACCTCGAACAGCGGCTTCGCCTTCGCGAAGGCCTTCTCCGGCCCGCCCACCATGATCGTCAGCGTCGCCTGCTGGGCACCCACCTCCCCGCCCGAGACCGGAGCGTCCAGATAATCGCACCCCTTCGCATTCACCGCCTTCGCAAACTCTTTCGTCTCAACCGGGCTGATCGAGGACATGTCGATCACCAGCGTCCCCGGCTTCAGCCCCTCGACCACCCCCTTCTCGCCCAGCAGCACGTCCGCCACGTCCGGCGTATCGGGCACCATGATGATCACCACCTCGGAATTCGCCGCGACCGAGGCATTGTCCGGCGCCACCTCGGCAATCGCCGCGACGTCCTCCGGCACCTTGAACTTGTCCCGCACCAGCAACTGGTGCTGCGCCTTCTTCAGATTCAGCGCCATCGGGCGCCCCATGATCCCCGTGCCGATGAACCCGATCTTCATCCTGTTCTCCTGGTAAAAATGTCATTGCGAAGCCCGCGCAGCGGGCTGAAGCAATCTCCCGCAAGGAGTTCGCACCCGCAGGGCCAGCCGCACCGGCCCTCCTTCACGAACCCGAAGGCATCGGCCCGTCCTTCTCCGCCGCCCGGTGCAACGCCTCCCGCCCGTTCAGCCGCTCGATATAGGCCTCGAACGCCGCCCGTTTCGGAATCATCCCGAACATCATGCCGAACCGGAGCTGCGAGCCGGTGTACACATCCGCCGCACTGAAATTCCCCGCCAGATACGGCGCCTGCTTCAGCACCCCCTCCAGCGTGTCCAGCACCTGCTCGAACGTCCCGTACCCCACCATCCGCGTCTTGTCCGGCGGAACCTGAACCCCCAGCGCCTGATTGACCCAGGCCGCTTCCAGCGGCCCCGCGCCGAAGAACAGCCAGCGGTAATACGGCCCACGCAGCGCGCTACCCGGCGCCGGAGCCAGCCCGGACGCGGGAAACGCATCGGCCAGATAGGCGCAGATCGCCGCGTTCTCCGTCACCACCGTCTCGCCGTGCTTGATCGCCGGCACCTTCCCCATCGGATTGATGTCGATATACGGCCGCGACTTCATCTGCTCCCCGTACTCGATGATCTCCGTCCGGTACGGCGCCCCGACCTCTTCCAGCATCCACCGAGCCACCCGCCCGCGCGACATCGGGTTGGTGTAAAAAACCAGTTCGCCTGCCATCACTGTCTCTCCGAAATCGTTGGCGCCAGGCCAGTCCGGCCACCGTCTTCCCCGGCCGGCCGGTACTCGCACCCACCCAGCCCCCGTAGCCCAGCTCATCCATCCGCCGGAACACGTAATCCCAGCCGATCTCCCCCGTCCCCGGCTCGTTCCGAGCAGGCACGTCGGCAATCTGCATGTGCGCAATCACCGGCATGAACTGCTCCATCCGCCTGGTGATGTCCCCCTCGGTGATCTGCACGTGGTACACATCGAACTGCAGCCCCAGCCGATCCGTCCCGATCGCCTCCACGATCGCCGCCCCCTGAGCCTGCGTGTGCAGCAGATACCCCGGCATGTCCCGGTGATTGATCGGCTCGATCACGATCTTCACCCCGGCGGCAACCGCCCGCTCGGCCGCCCAGGCCAGGTTCGCCGCATAGGTCGCTCCCGCCGTCACCCAGGGCACCTCCTTCGGCACAAGCCCCGCCATGCAGTGCACCAGCGGACAGCCCAGCGCCTGGGCATAATCCAGCGCCTTCGCCACCCCGTCCCGGAACTCCTGCTGCCGACCCGGCAGCCCGGCAATGCCCACGCTCGCCCTTCGCCCAATCACCGGGAGGCATGTTGAACAGCGCCTGCGTCAGCCCATTCCCGTCCAGCCGGCGCCTGATCTCCGCTGCCGGATGCTCATACGGGAACAGAAACTCCACCGCCTTGAATCCCGCCTTGGCCGCGGCGTCGAACCGGTCCAGGAACGGCCTCTCGTTGAACATCATGGACAGGTTGGCGGCAAAACGCGGCATCTCGCACCCTCCCCTTCGGCGCGGCCGGAGAGTATTAGCGCGGCGCAGTGCTTGACCAGCCGCCCCCCAAGGCGACCCTGGGGAAAGGAGAAAGTGATCGTCGAACGCGTGCTGCTCTGGGTCCTCCTCGGCGCTCTCGCCGCAGGCTGCATCCTGGTGCTCTACCCCTTCTTCTCCGCCCTCTTCTGGGCCGCCATCCTGGCCTTCACCACCTGGCCGGTGTTCGATTGGCTGCGCCTGCGCCTCCACCTCCGCAACGGCCCAGCCGCCCTCGTCATGGTCCTGCTCGCCGCCATCGTCATCGTCCTGCCGCTCGGCCTCGCCGCCCCGGAAAGCGCCAACGACGTCTATCACCTCCGCCACGGCATCGAGGAAGCCCTCCGCGCCGGCCTCCCCCTCGCCCCGCCCTGGGTCGCCAATCTCCCCGGCATCGGCCCCGGCATCAGCGACGTCTGGAACGCCTGGTCCGAGGACCTCAGCGCCGCCTTCGTCCCCCTCCGCCCCTATTTCGGCATCATCCTCGAGGCGCTCTTCCACCTCCTCCTCGGCATCGCCGGCGGCGTGCTGATGTTCATCTTCGCCCTCTTCATCACCTGGTTCTTCTACGTCTATGGCGAGGCCATCGCCGGCCGCCTCCGCGACATCATGCTCCGCGTCGCCGGCCCCCGCGGCGACCGCATGCTCACCCTGATCGGCCTCACCGTCCGCGGCGTCGTCTTCAGTCTGCTCGGCACCGCCGTCATGCAGGGCGTGCTGCTCGGCTTCGGCCTCTGGCTCGCCGGCGTCCCCCGCCCCGTCATGCTCGGCGCCCTCGCCGGCCTGATCTCCGTCTTCCCCTCCGGCGCCGCCGTCGTCTGGGTCCCCGCCTCGCTCTGGCTGATGTTCAGCAGCCACCTCGGCCACGGCATCTTCCTGTTCGCCTGGGGCCTCATCGGCGTCGGCGGAGCCGACAGCATCGTCCGCCCCTGGCTCATCGCCCGAGGCTCCGAACTCCCCTTCCTCCTCACCGTCCTCGGCGTGCTCGGCGGCGCCGTCGCCTTCGGCCTGCTCGGCATCTTCCTCGGCCCCGTGCTGCTCGGCATCGGCTACACCATGGTCAACGAATGGGCCCGCGAGGACCCGCTGCCCGTCCTCCCGCGTGAGCGTGAGCGCCGGCCCCCCGTCTTCACCGATCTCCCATGATCTCGTTCGTCGTCTCCCGCATCCTCCAGGCCATCCCCGTCCTGCTCATCGTCGGCCTGATCGCCTTCGCCATGTTCGCCTACGTCGGTGACCCGGTCACCACCATGCTCGGCAACGACTACACCGACGCCCAACGGGCCGCCCTGGTCCACCAGCTCGGCCTCGATCAGCCCTTCTACGTCCAGTACGGGAAATACATCTGGGCCGCCCTGCACGGCGACTTCGGCATCAGCTACCGCCTGTCGCAGCCCGTCTCCACCCTCTTCGTCCAGCGCCTGCCCGCCACCCTCGAACTCGCCGTCACCGCCTCCGTCCTCGCCGTCATCATCGGCATCCCCATGGGCGTCTATGCCGGCATCTACCGCAACTCCCTGATCTCCCGCCTCTTCTTGGTCGTCAGCCTGGTCGGCGTCTCGCTCCCCACCTTCCTCATCGGCGTGCTGCTGATCCTCTGCTTCTCCGTCTGGCTCGGCTGGCTGCCCTCCTTCGGCCGAGGCACCGTCGTCCATATCGGCTGGTGGACCACCGGCTTCCTCACAATCAGCGGCATCAAGGCGCTGGTCCTGCCCGCCATCACCCTCGGCCTGTTCCAGATGACCCTCATCATGCGCCTGGTCCGCGCCGAGATGCTCGAAGTCCTCCGCACCGACTACATCAAGTTCGCCCGCGCCCGAGGCCTCCGCGACCGCGCCATCCACTTCGGCCACGCGCTGAAGAACACGATGGTCCCCGTCATCACCATCATCGGCCTCCAGCTCGGCATGGTCATCGCCTTCTCCCTGGTCACCGAGACCGTCTTCCAGTGGCCCGGCATCGGCCTGCTCTTCATCCAGTCCGTCGCCGTGGCCGATATCCCGGTGATGTCGGCCTACCTGCTGCTGGTCGGCGTGGTCTTCGTGGTCATCAACCTGGTGGTCGATCTGCTCTACTACGCGGTCGATCCTCGGCTGCGCATCTCCCGCCGGGTCGCTCACGCCCGATGAGCGCCACGACACGGCATCGGCCGCTGGCGCGACAGCGACCTGTTCTACAGCTTCTCCCGCTCCCCGCTCGCCGTCGCCTCGGCCGTCGTCGCCCTGCTCTGCATCATCGGCGCCGGCTTCGCCCCCTGGATCGCCCCGCACGACCCGTTCAACATCGCCACCCTCTCGCTGCTCGACAGCTTCAAGCCGCCGATCTTCCTCGCCGACGGCACCTGGTCCAACGTCCTGGGCACCGACGAACAGGGCCGCGACGTCCTCTCCGCCATCATGTACGGCGCGAGGGTCAGCCTGATCGTCGGCGCCTCCGCCGTCGTCTTCGCCATGGTCCTCGGCATCGCCATCGGCCTGGTCTC
Organism: uncultured Pseudomonadota bacterium; assembly: GCA_963731335.1. Classification (GTDB taxonomy): domain Bacteria; phylum Pseudomonadota; class Alphaproteobacteria; order Acetobacterales; family Acetobacteraceae; genus CAVSUZ01. Next base: position 154,466 of record CAVSUZ010000014.1, read on the forward strand.
CGGCTTCGCCGGCGGCATCGCCGACGCCATCCTGATGCGAGCCGCCGACGTCCAGCTCACCTTTCCCGCCATCCTGATGGCCCTGCTGATCGATGGCGTCGTCGGCGCCCTGGTCCCCAAGGCGCTCCACGACCAGGTGCAGATCTACGTCATCGTCTTCGCCATCGGCATCAGCCGCTGGCCGCAATTCGCCCGCACGGTCCGCGGCTCCACCATGGTCGAGCGAGGCAAGGACTACGTCGCGGCCGCCCGCGTCATCGGCACCTCCGGCCCCCGCATCATGGCCCGCCACATCCTGCCCAACGTGCTCGGCCCCGTGCTGGTCATCGGCACCCTCACCCTCGGCCTCGCCATCCTCGACGAGGCCACCCTGTCCTTCCTCGGCGTCGGCCTCCCCGCCACCCAGCCCTCACTCGGCACCCTGATCCGCATCGGCGACGACTTCCTCTACTCCGGCCAGTGGTGGGTCACCGTCTTCCCCGGCGCCGCCCTGGTGCTGATGGTCCTCGCCATCAACCTGCTCGGCGACTGGCTCCGCGACGCGCTCAACCCGCGCCTGCGATGAACGACGTTCGTCATTGCGAGCCGGAAGGCGTAGCGACTACGCCCCACCGTCATCGCGAGGCCGCGCAGCGGGCCGTGGCGATCCAGGCCAACGCACCGCCGGCCCATACACCGTCATTGCGAGCCTCGCGAAGCGAGGCGCGGCAATCTCGCGGTGCTGTCGCACCGACCGGATCGGGAGTCTAATCCGCGTAAATCTCCTCCACCCCGAAACCGATCCCCGGCGGATCGAGCCGCACCTCGCCGTCCGTCAGAACAACCGTGTCCAGCGCTCCGTCCTCGCTCCGCCGATGATGCACAACACGCCGGACGTCCGGCCAGACGATCAGGTAATGGCGGAGCGAACCCAGGGAGAAATACTCCCGAAGCTTATGGCCCCGGTCGATCGCGCTTGTGGAGGGCGAGAGCACCTCGACGATTGCCAGCGGATCAGGGACGGCCATGCCGTCATTCGGCAGGGGCGGACCGCACCGAAGGACGGCATCCGGCTCGTAATCACTGTCGCCGACCTCGATCGTCATGCCGTCCGGAAACACCTGGCACGGCAGGCCGGCCGCGCGCACCCTCTCCCGCAGCACCCTCCAGACCGAGGCCTTGCGCAAGGCATGTCCAACGCGTTCAGGCGCCATCGCCACCACAATACCCCGGTGGCGCTCAAACCGGCCGCGAGGCTGCTGTTCTGCCCAGGCGCGATAATCCTCCCGCGTCATCGCGGTCTCGGGTTCGAGCGTCAGGGCGGATCGGCTCATCGCGGCTTCCGGCTGGGCCAGGAAACGCATATCGGAACAGGCACAAGCCCGGGTCAAGCATCTCCGCAGCAATACCTTTCCGTCCAGGAACTGGTCCTAACAATCGCGCCTCCCTACTTAACACAGCCCCGCAGACGACGACCCGAAGCCGATGCTAGTCTGATAGCGTGGCTGAAAACCGACGAGTTGGAGACCCGCGTATTCATCGGGCGGTTGAGATTGGCGCCAAGAATCGGCGGACGCTTGACCTGTTGCAGAAATGGTGTGCCCACGTCCGCATCCAGAAAGTCGGCGGTGTCGGTTTAGTTGAACAGATGACCGGCGACCCGATTGGCCACCATTCCGTGGTTTGCGAACATGCGGCGCCCGGTGGCTGCGCCACTTGGGATCTGGAGGATTCGGCTCTCCAGTTTCACGATACAAACTGTGTTGGCTGCCCCCACAGAAAGGCGGTTGGCTTCCCAAACCTGGCAGAACTCGTCGCCGAGCGTGATGCGGCGGCACGTCAGAGGGAACTCGCAGAAGAGCGCGCGACGCAGATCGCAAGCGCTGCACTGGCTGCTCGCCGAGCCGAGAGGGTCGCACTCCGCAGAATGCTCGACCCCTTGCAGGCGACGTTGGTCGATCAGCTAGATGCACTGGACGGCGGCGGGGGCGAAGATCTCCGACGAGGCCCTCGCTGTGACCGCTAGCCTCGCACCGGAAGCCTTCGCGCCGCACCTCCTGGAACATCTTTTCCGGCTCGTTGAGATCGGCGAACATTGGGCGACCGGCACAGCCCTGAATACACTCCGCGTGCTCAGGGTGGAACCGGGCCGCCTAGTGCGCTGCGCGGCGCTGGCGCTGAGGCGAGGGCATGCAACTCGGATCGCGGCGGAGATCGTCGCTGACGGGGTGGCGTTTGTGCCACCCGACGACATTGAGGGCATTCTTTCGCCTCTTGTCGAACTCGCCTGCCCTCTCCGTCGCTGGGTGCTGGACCATGAGCCCGAGCCGGTACCTGGTCCGCTATTGGCATTGCACAGTGCCCGGCCGCGTGCGGTCGAGGCCGCGTTGGAGGGGCTGATTTGGCAGCCGGACCTCGGGGTGGTCGGACGGGCTGCTCGCGGCATGCTCGTCCTCGCCGAGGCCGATGGCCCTTCGGCCATCCGTCTGTCCAGAGCAACGATCTCGAAACTCGCCAGGGGGCTGGATGTCCCTGACCGCGAGTTCAGCGAACGGGACATCCTCAAGGACCTCAGGATTGCAGCCGGGAGGGCTTTCGAGCACGACCCAAAGGGAACGGACGAGCTTATGGACGCCTTCCGGCAGGGTGCGACGGACACCGGCCAGGGACGCGTCTTCTCCGTTTACCGGGAGGTGCTCCAGCGGAAACCCAACAGGGAAGGCTTGACCGGAGCTGCCCAGGACCTCGCCATGCGACGGGTTCTTGAAGCAGCGACCGGACCGATGACTGCTGAAGTGCAGAACGAGGTCGAGGATGCCTTCCAACGGGGTTCCGACTATATGCGCGGGATGGCGAGCCGACACATGGACGCTCTGCTCGGCGCCGCTGCCCTGCTCGACGAAAGGCTCCAAGGTCCGGACGACCTCGCCGCGGGAGCCACGAACTTCATCGAGCGGATAGAGGCAAACAGTCGGCGTTCCGGGCTGGGCCACATCAGGGACAACCTAGTGGATTGGGTCGGGAAGGGCATCTCGGGCGACCTGGGAAGGATACGGGCTTACCTCACCGTGCTGGCGGGATTGCCCGAAGAAAGTGAGGCGCTTCGGAGTTCGATGGTCGGCCACCTGAGCGAACTGATAACATCGCCAGAAACCTTCGCCGCTATCCTCCCGCCGCTCTATTCGGCCCTAGTCGGAGCAAGCGTGCTTGCGAGGGGACGAGCGGCCCATGTAATCGGCAAGTTATCGAGACGCCAGCGCGAAGACGCGCCACCGCTTCTTCTCGAAGCGTTCGTGACGCTGCTGTCCGACCCGTACGTCCTCCCGGTCTCGTCCGCCGTATCCGCCCTGAGATACATGGATTTACCATCCCCGCTCGAGGCACGGGTCGCGGTCCGACTCGCCGCTATTATCCAGGCCAATGCCGAGAGCAGGAAGCACTCGGCCTTCCTGGTCTCGTGCATACGGCTCTTCGTGGATCGCCACCTCAAGCCCGAACAGATGACTGGTAAGGCCGGGGAGTGGCTCGTCGGCGTCCTCGCGCTGCACTCGCCTGAGCATTACGCAAGAGAGTCTCCGTTTCTTCCCGGAAGAATTTGGTACGCTCCCGGGTTTCGGGCGGCTGGTCGTCAAATCAATGATGGACACCGAGCGGATGTCGTACGGAGCGGACGACATCTACGAAGCGCTCAGGATGCTGGACGCTACCTCCCTGGAAGCAAACCGCCAGGATCTCCTGGACATGGTCCTGGCTTCCGGGGACGACGAAGACGGGTTTGCGTTGCGTGGGGTGCTCATCGAGGTCTTTGGCAGAGCGGGGGATTGGATCGCTGCGACGCAGGTTGCGGAGCGCGCGGTAGCCGTGGTCCCGGATACACGACGAGACGCCGTCCGGCGTCTTGCATCCCTGTCGCTCTTGGAGGCCGTAAAGTTGGAGCGAGCGGTTGCCGAGGGACGGGTCTCTGACATTTCGTTGATTTCGGCCGAGTGGCGGCGCCTCGAGTGCCAGCTCGCGGAGGGCCGTCGATGAGGCATCGCGTGATGGCCATCGAGCCGTTCTCGGCCAGGATCGCGGCTCTTCAAGCCCTCCGTGGCACCATTGATCCGCGGGAGGAAAATACCGCGCCGCTTCGTAAGGCCGCGGACGAACTGGACGCGGCTGCCCCCCTGTATGAGCATTCCGCGACCGCCATCGGATACACAGCCCTGGCCGACCTACTGCGTATTTGCGCTCAACTCGTAGAATGGCGCGCGGCTGTGCTGGACGCGGGCCCCGAAGCCGAAAAATTTATCCGCGCCGCGAAGGAACGTCACGGGATCTGGAAGACCGAGTTCAAGGGAAAACACGCGGCGCAAACGCTGCTCGCAGCCAGCGGTGCTGTGTCCAGCATCGCGTCGGTGCAGGAAGTCGGTCGACTCTTGGACGCGGTCTCAACGGCGCCGATTCCGGTCGGGGTGTTCCGCGAAGAGCGGCATATGCGGTTTCCTAATCGAGAGGTGAAAAACGATTTCGAGGCGGAGGCGCGCGAAGCCGATCTCTCGCCACCCGAACTCGCCGTGGCATTCCTCAAGTTTTCAATCGACGGAGAACCGGCAGCGGGCACGCACTACCTTACGCCGGGTGAAACCCACGACCTGGAAATAGAGGTTCGTGTGTCGAGATGGCCTGAGGCGGCTGAGATACTCGAGCTCCGTCCCCTCAGCATAGACCCGCCGGAAAGTCACGCCTTCCCCGTCTTTCGTCTCGGAAAACCACCAGGAGCCGCACCGTTTATCATGAGGGGCAACGGACGTGCGGTGGTCAAGTTCGCACAAGGTCTGAATGCACGGCCGAGCGAGTTCCGCTACGCGGCGCACTTCGAGCCCTTATTGTCCGAACAGCCAATGGCGGTGGTCGGGCAACGCACGCTCCGCATCGAGGCGTTCGACCTCAAGAGGGTACACTGGACCGGCTTTCCTAATCTCGACGCCAAGCTCCTCAAAGTACGAGACACTCTCCGATCGGCCACGGCCGTGCCCCCGGAGGACATCGCCAACGCGCTGTCGGTGTTGAGGATTCTCTTCAACTTCGCCGGTCGTTGTGTTCGCGACAACGAAGTCAACGAGATATGGTTGGAAGCTCGCTTTCAAAAGGCAATTCGCGGAGAGCTGCGCAGAGATTCTGAAATCGGCTCCGAACTCGACGAGCATTCGCAGGTCGCGGGAGGAGTGATGGATTCTGGCCTACCGAGGTATCTGCATCGAACTAAAGGCGTCGTCCGACCGACGGCTCAATCTCGAGGATTGCCGACCCTACGCGCCGCAGGCCGCCGCCTATGCCGTCGGATTGGGCAAACGGCTCGCGGTGCTTTCTGTGCTTGATAGCAGCCCCAAGGTGGAGGGCGCTTTCCCGGTTGAGGACGGCATCGACATTTTTCTCGAAGACGCTTCCGGCCTACCCGTTTGCGTGATCGCAGTGCTCGCGCAGGCCAATCTTGTGCGGCCAAGCGCCCTTTCGCGCAACTAAGCAACATCCTCCGACCTACAACTGGAGTGTTGGCCGCTTACGGGAAGTGACAGCAGCGGGCTGATGACCGGCATAGGCGCGGCCTCCCTTTGCCTCGGTTAGCGAGTGACTGCCCTCGGGTTTGGCCCGGCACCTGCGCTCCGACCAATGCTTGGGAGGCTAGCCAAATCGAACGGCTCACAATTGTCGCGGAGATCTCCGAATTCCATCTGGCAAGCGCGCAGCAATGAACGTGACCCAGCAGAGCCAGCGTGCGGCACCCCTCCGCCTTCGGCCGCCGTTCGGCGAAACTGGACGATGATGGATCGCCTCCGCGGACAGGAGAATTTGACGTCGCAATGGCATCGGCGCGCGCCAGTAACTGCTCCTCCAGCACTGACTTGTCGCCCGGATCGCGCAACTGCGGGCGCCATAGAAACCAGATATTCACGGGTTCCACCGAATTGACGACGGCATCCAGGAACACCATCAGGTCTTGTGGACTGAACCGAGCTGCCGCGACATGCTCGGGGCGGCTGCAAACGTCCTCGTATTCAAGTATTCAAGGCAAAGCGGCGCTGTTGCCGGAAAGATGACCCGTCCGCCACCGGCCGTCCGCAACAGAGCGGCAGACGCACCCGTCGGACTCGTTGAAGGCGAAATTGCCGGGAGCGCGTATCACGCTCACAGACAATCCCTAGGCTGCGCCGCTGCGCCATTATGCGATAATGCCGCCGACGCGAAACCGCTCGTGGGAGCCATCAACGCCAGATGAACGCCATCAAAGACTCCATCAAATCAGGCAGAACCGTCGTCGGAACGGCCGGAGCGCCCAACATCGACGTCTCAATCCTGGCCGATGCAGGCTACGACTTCCTGCTCTTCGACACCCAGCACTCCCCCTGGGAAATCAAGCAGCTCCAACCATCGATCCAGGCGATGCGCGGCAAGAAGGCGGCACCGCTGGTGCGCGTCGCCGCGAACCAGGCCCACCAGATCTGCTTCGCGCTGGACGCCGGGGCGCGCGGCATCATCGCCCCGATGGTCAACACAACCGCCGAGGCCGAGGCGATGGTCCGCGCCTGCCGCTATTATCCCCTCGGCAACCGCAGCAACGCCGGGATGCGCGGCGAATGGGGCGAGTTCAAGAATTACCGCCACTACATGGATACCGTGAACAGCGAACTCGTCATCGTGCCGATGATCGAGACCAACCAGGCGTTGGAGAATCTCGATGCCATCGCCTCGGTCCCCGGCGTGGACGTCCTGCTGATCGGCCCGTCCGATCTTTCGATCGAACTGGGGGTGCCGCTCGACTACAAGTGCGACACCTATCAGCGCGCGCTCGATAAAATCGCGGCAACCGCCGCCAAACACGGCATCGCCGCCGGGATGTATTTCATCCCGCCCGAGATGGACCCGAACTTCTTCGTCCAGAAGGGATTCAAATTCTTCACCATGCCCTGGGGTCCCTGGGCAACGGCTGGAATCCAGAACGCCCTGGCCGGAATCCAGCGATAACCACCGTCAACACGGACGGTCCGGCGAATGGCCGCGGGGAGGAGCGGCGCGGGCAAAGAAACCGACGGCCGAAAAGCGCAAGGAGATTGCTCGAAAGGAGCCGCGACGCGGTGGGAGAGGGAATGAAGTCCGGCGCCTTCCCAGGCTTGGTTCTCGGGTCAAGGCAAGTGACGCTCGATGGCCATGGCCACGTGCAGGAGCCGGGCGATGGTCACGGTTGATATGCTCTCGTTCACATGGACAATGAGATAGTGCGAGCGCACCCGCACGATCCGCAGATCTCCCCGCAGCAGCCTTGCAGCATATGGATCTTCAGCGGCGCGTTTTGCGGCGTCGCGCACGTCCTGGAGATATCGCAGCGCCACGTCGCGACCCCATCGATCGATCGAGTACCGCCGGACCTCGCGCAATTCCTGGATGGAGAGATTAGACCAGGCGAGTTTCACGCACCCGCCAACGTCTCCTCGATAAACATGTCAATATCGAAGGCCTCGTCGAGGCCGCTCGCCATGCCTTCATTGCCCAGCAGCACGAGCCGATCGATGATGCGCGCATCTTCATCGAGCCGGCGAGAGCCCAGCCCTGCAGGCCTCTGACAGATTTTCAAAACGGCCCTCGGCAACGAGGCGTAAGCCGATCCCTTTCGTTGAACCCAAGCTCACGCTCGCGAGCACCCTTCGCGCTGTTGCTGCATGCCGGCTCCTTCCGCACTACAATGTAGCACAAGGGCTGAGCGGGTCAATGCGCCGTCACCCGAACCAGTCGATGGCAGCTTTCGGGCAGTTGCTGGTATGCGAGCGGCAGAGCTGGGTATCTGTCTGAGGTGTCCGCCACGAGCCGCCCGCAACAGAGTGTCGGACGCACCGGTCCCCCCCAGCGCGCCATCCCGCCTGATGCCCAGCCCGGCCACCCCCCTCCTCTCCGTCCATAACCTCATCGTCGAATTCCCCACCCGCCGAGGCACCCTCCGCGCCCTCGACGGCATCACCCTCACCATCGCCCCCGGCGAGATCCTCGGCATCGTCGGCGAAAGCGGCGCCGGCAAATCCCTCACCGGCGCCGCCATCATCGGTCTGCTCGAACCCCCCGGCCGCATCGCCGGCGGCACCATCGCCCTCGAAGGCCGCCGCATCGACAACCTGCCGCGCGACGCCATGCGCCACATTCGAGGCCGCCAGATCGGCGCCATCTTCCAGGACCCGCTCACCACCCTCGACCCGCTCGCCTCGGTCGGCGCCCAGCTCACCGAAACCATCACCACCCACCTCCGCCTCAGCTCGTCGCAGGCCCGCCGCCGAGCCATCGACTGGCTCGACCACGTCGGCATCCCCGCCGCGTCCCGCCGCATCGACTCCTACCCGCACGAGTTCTCCGGCGGCATGCGCCAGCGCGTCGTCATCGCCCTCGCCCTCTGCGCCGAGCCGCGCCTGATCATCGCCGACGAACCCACCACCGCCCTCGACGTCTCCATCCAGGCCCAGATCATCGCCCTGCTCAAGCGCCTCACGCGCGACCACGGCACCGCCGTCATGCTCATCACCCACGACATGGGCGTGATCGCCGAGACCGCCGACCGCGTCGCCGTCATGTATGCCGGCCGCATCGCCGAGATCGGCCCCGCTGCCGACATCGTCACCCGCCCGGCCCACCCCTATACCACCGGCCTGATGGGCAGCATTCCTCCGCTCGAGCAGCGCCTCGACCGCCTGCCCCAGATCGACGGCGCCATGCCCCGGCTCGACGCCATCCCCGACGGCTGCGCCTTCCACCCCCGCTGCCCCCACGCCTTCGACGCCTGCGCGAAACGCCCCGACCTGCTTCCCGCCGGCGCCACCCAGGCCGCCTGCTGGCTCTACCGATGATACGCGACCGTGCGACTGTATGGCTTCGGGCGGCCGCGCGCGAAATCAGGCACTAGGCGCACGCCCTCGCAGCTTCGACGTCTCCCGCCCCGCCCTCCAGCGTCTGCTCGCCCGCGAGGGCCGCGCCATCCTCCGCGCCGTGGACGACGTCTCCTTCGCCATCCCGCCCGGGCACCACCCTCTCGCTGGTCGGCAAATCCGGCTGCGGCAAAAGCACCGTCGCCCGCATGGCCGTCGGTCTGCTCGAACCCACCGCCGGCGAAATCCGCTTCGAGGGCCAGCCCCTCCACACCGCCCGCGCCGATCCGGCGACCCGCCGGCGCATGAACATGATCTTCCAGGACCCCTACGCCTCGCTCAACCCGCGCTGGCGCGTCGCCGACATCGTCGCCGAACCCCTCCGCGCCTTCCGCCTCGCCCGCGGCACGGCCGAGGCCCGCGACCGCGTCGCCGATCTCCTGAACCAGGTCGGCCTGTCCGACCGCGACGGCACCCGCTTCCCCCACGAGTTCTCCGGCGGCCAGCGCCAGCGCATCTCCATCGCCCGCGCCCTCTCCAGCGAGCCGGCCTTCCTGGTCTGCGACGAGCCGACCAGCGCCCTCGATGTCTCGGTCCAGGCGCAGATCCTCAACCTGATGCGCGACCTCCAGGCCCGGCTCGGCCTGACCTACCTGTTCATCAGCCACAACCTCGCGGTCGTCCGCCACATGGCGGACCGGCTCGGCGTGATGTATCTCGGCCGCCTGGTCGAGACCGGCCCCGCGGAAACCATCTTCCGCACCCCGCGCCACCCCTACACCCGCCTGCTCCTGGAAGCCGTGCCCGACCTCACCGCCGTCGGCCAGGCGCGGGTCCCCATCGCCGGCGAGGTCCCAAGCCCCATCGACCCGCCGCCCGGCTGCCCATTCCACCCCCGCTGCCCGCTGGCCAACGACCGCTGCCGGGTGGAAAAGCCCGCCCATACCGAGGTGGACGGCGTCCAGATCGCCTGCCATGCCGTCGCCGAAGGGAGAGCCTGATGGACGAGGACCCGCCCTCCCGGCGCGGCGCCATCGTGACTTTGGTGCTGCTCGCCGTCGCCGTGATCGCGGCGATCTACGTCATCAACCGCCTGCACAGCGTGTCCGCCATCCAGGACTGCGTGATGTCCGGCCGCACCAACTGCGCCCCGATCAGATGAACGTCATCGCGAGCCGCCGCGCCAACCCGCCCCGTCATCGCGAGGCCCCCAAGGGAGCATGGCAGCGGGCCGTGGCGATCCAGGCCACCGGCACCGCAATGCCCCGCACACCGCCGCGAGCCGCCGCGCCAACCCGCCCCGTCTCCACCGCCGCGGCGCCGATCTCCCGGTCGATCAAGTCAATCAGCGCCGCAATCGAGAACGGCTTGAGAATATAGGGCCGCGGCCCGCCGGAAATCTCCCGCATCTGCGACGGATCACCCGTCATCAGCACCACCGGGATATCCAGCCGGTCGGCCTCCAGCACCACCTGCCACATCGTCCCTCCCGGCAGCACGCAATCAAGCAGCACGAGACTGATATCGCCTGACAGCAGGAGTTCCACCGCCTCGGGCACCGTAGGGGCGCGCTGCACGTCGTAGCTGTCGCTCAACGCATCGGCGATCAGGCCGGCAATCAGGTCCTGGTCCTCGACAACCAGTATTCCCGGGCGCTTTATCATCTGACTTGATGTTCCTTGCCGCTGGCCGGCGGCGGAAGATCGCCCGACGCCTCGGCGGCATCCTACCGGGAAAGCCGGCCGGCGAAACGTGCCGATTGCGTGAAACGCCTTCAGCCATCAGTGAGGAAAACCGCGCGGCCCTCCCGAATCCCTTGTTCGGCCTGGAACCATCGCCGCTCCTCGGACTGATCCAGGGCGCCGAGCAGGGCAGGCATCCGTCACGCGTTTGCGAAACCTCGGCGCTAAATCCGCCCCCCGGACCACACCACCCGGCCGAGCACCACAACCTCGCTCGCCCGTTCCGACGGGATCCGCTCGGTTTCGTAAATCGCGTTGTCGCTGATCAGCACCAGCGATCCGTCCAGCTTCCGCTGCACCCGTTTCACCAGCCGCTCCCCGCCAAACTCCAGCACATAAATGCCGAATTCGCGCAGTTTGCGATCGTTGGTGTCGATCAGCAGCAGGTCGCGATCCCCCAGTGTCGGACTCATCGACTCGCCCACCGCGGTCTCCAGCAGCAGATCGTCCGGTGCCACGCTGAGTTCCGCGCGAATCCAGTCATGCCCGAACGCAATGTACTCGCTGAACCCGTCAGGCGGCGGCGGTGTTCCCGCCCCGGCGGCCGCCGCTTCCGGCCGCTTGGGCAGCACCACGAACTGGGCCGGGTCCAGCCGCTCCGCCTCCACGCTGGCCTTCGGCGTGCCCCGCAGGTCCCGCAACCGCGGCTCGGGCCCCTGCCCCCGCGCCAGCCACGCGATGCTCACCCCCGCGGCCTCGGCCAGCGCCACCAGGCGTTCCCGGCTTGGTTCCGCCTCACCTTTCAACCACTTGCGGAACGCCGAGGGTGAAACCCCTACGGCCCGCGCCAGACGGTCCGCGCTCGGCCAATGCCGCAGGACGGTGCGCAACCGGCCCGGCGAAAGCGGCGCGGTCATCGGCGTTCTCCGCCATCTCACCCGCCGGCCTCGGGAAAGCGCAGGTTTCTTCGCCGTCATGACCCTCCTCGAAGCGTGACAACAAGGCTGGACCCGGCCAAACTGCCGACACTTTCCCGCCTAGAGGTTGCGCCATCCGGAACATTGGACAACTCATATACCAACTTTTCGCGCATCTGTCTGCAAAGAGAATCGCCCAGACACCAATGAGTCGCAAACCCCCATCCCACCCACCCGCCACTCACCGCCGACTGGCACCCGGCCGACGTGCTCGCGGCCCTCAAAAAACGCGGCAAAACCCTCGCAGGCCTCTCGGTCGCCCACGGCTACCATCCCACCGCCGCAGGAAAAGCGCTCAAACGGCCATGGCCGGCCATGGAGGCCATCATCGCCCGGGAAATCGGCGTGCCGCCCCAAACCATCTGGCCCAGCCGATTTGACGAATTCGGAAACCCCCATGGCAGCCCCAAAGGAAGCCCACAAGGACCCCAAGGGCGTCCCAAATCCCGCACGCGAAAGTGAACTCGTGCGCCAAGGATGAGCCGTTACCGCGAATTGCTGCGCAATTTTGGACTGATCCCGCGCATTGTGCCTCAAAGGCTCGCGCCGACCTGTCCGAAAGGTGAGGGCGTTCCGCCCGTAGCGCACCGAAGCACACCCTGTCCGAGCCGCGAACCCTGCCTCATCCCACACTCCATCGTCCCGGCACACCCGCGCTCGCGCGTCTTATTCCCCGCCCGACGGCAACCTTGGGTTAAGACACCCGCGCCAGGATGCGCCCAATCGTTCAAGCTGGCGTAACGAAGCGTTGTACCGACATGCATGAAACTCAGGACATTGACGACGGTTGCCCCCGCACCCTGCTCCTCGTGGACGATGATCCGCTCGTCAGGGAAAGCCTCGGCGAGCTACTCGCCGAACTGCCCTACGCCGTGCTCACCGTCCCCGGCGGCACCGAGGCGCTCGAAACTCTCGCGGTCCACCCCGACATTGCTCTGCTGATCACCGACATCATGATGCCCGGGATGGACGGCGTGACCCTCGCCCGTAGCTGCGCGGGCATCGCCAACCCGCACCTGCGCGTCCTCTTCCTCAGCGGATTGCAGCGCCCCTGGGGAACCGAGGAATTCCTCGCCAAGCCGGTCAGCGCCTTCGATCTGCTCGCCCGGGTGGAGCGACTGATGGGCGAACGCGCCCTGACCGGCCAGCAGGTCTGCTCAACGAACGCCTACGGCACCCGCAGCGTCCCGGGAACATCTCCGCCGGAATCACCGTCAGCACCGGCACGGATGGCACGTCCCGCGGCCCGAATGGCCCCGCCACTTTGTGGTTCACCGGCGGCAGCGTCTTCAGAAACTCCGCAATCGACCGGGCATCCGCCGGCGTCAGCGCCGCCAGGCTCCGCCACGGCATCATCGGCGCCAAATCCGCCCATCCGGCCGCACCCCCTTCGTGATCGCCGTCACGATCTGCTCCACCGTCCACCGCCCCAACCCGGTCTCAACGTCCGGCGTCAGGTTCGGACCGACGAACACCCCGACCCCCGGCACCCCGAACCCCACATCCGACCCGCCCAGAAAGCGGCTGCGGTCCGCCTTGCCGAGGAAATACCCGGGCGTATGGCAATCGCCGCAGCCCCCCAGTTCCACCAGATAACGCCCGCGATTTGCCTGGGCAAAGGCCGGAGCAGCCCACGCCGTCCCCGCCAGGACGGCAAGCGCCAGCAGCCACTTCATCCGCATGACCCCCTCAACCCTTCACCGCGCCGAACGCCAAGCCGCGCACCAAATGCCGCTGCAGGAACATCATGAACACCACGATCGGCAGCATGATCCCCACCGCCGCCGCGGCCGACAGCGTCCAGTAGTTGATGTCCTCCGCCCCGTACTCCGCCAAAGCGCCACCGGCAGCGTCTTGGTCGCCGGCCCGGTCAGCACCAGGCTCAACAGGAACTCGTTGTAGGCCAGGAGCAGGCTGAACAGCGCCGTCACACCCAGGCCCGGGCGCACCACCGGCAAGCGCGACCCGGGCGAAAACCTGCCACGGATTGCAGCCGTCGATCTCCGCCGCCTCGTACAGCTCGTGCGGCACGTCGAGGAAGAAGCTGCGCATCAGCCAGATGGTGAACGGCTGGTTGATCGCGATCAGCGCCAGGATCAGCGCCGGATAGGTGTTGATCAGCCCCAGCCACTTCGCCAGCACGAAGAACGGGATCGCCAGCAGGATATGCGGAAACATGCGCATCGACAGGATGCCGAACAGCACCCCGCGCGACGTCCGGCTGCGCAGCCGAGACAGCCCGTACGCCGCCATGCTGCCGATCGAGACCGACACCACCACCACGCTGGCCGACACGATCACGCTGTTGATCAGGTAGCGCCAGAAGCCCTTCTCCACCCAGACCTGGTAGTGGAACTCGAAGGTCGGCGGGAAAAACAGCTCCGGCGGCACCGCGAACGCATCCACCGGCCGCTTGAACGAGGTCAGGATCGCCCACACCACCGGCACCAAGGTCACCGCCGTAAAGGCGCACAAGCCAGGAACAGCGGCACCTGCGTCCGGGCTGAGCGCCGCATCAAAAGGCGCCCCCCTCACGCCGATACAGCGTGGCGATGATGCCGGTGATCGCCGCCGCGGTGATCAGCAGCGTGATCACCCCCAGCGCCGAGGCCTTGCCCACCTGCAACAGCCGGAACGCGAGCTGGTAGGTATAGATCGTGATGGTCTGCGTCGCGGTGCCCGGCCCGCCCGAGGTCAGCACGTAGATCTGGTCGAAGAAGCGGAACGCATCCATCACCCGGATCGCCAGCACGAACAGGATCAGCGGCCGGATCGCCGGCAGCATGATGTGGTAAAGCTGCCTCCAGGCGCCGGCCCCGTCCACCTGGCCCGCCTCGATCTGGCTCGGATCGACGGTGTTGAGCCCGGCATACAGCACCAGGATCATGAACGGGGTGAACTGCCAGGCATCGGCCAGGATCACCGTGAACCGCGCCCAGTTCGGGTCGCCCAGGAAATCCGGCGGAAAGATGCCGAACCCGATCAGGATGCCCGCGATCAGCCCCCACCGGCCGATGAAGATCCAGCGCAGGAACAGCGCCGCGACCACCGGGGTGATGATGCTCGGCATGAACATCAGCGTATTCAGCGCCTTTGCGCCGAAGGTCAGCCGGTACAACCCGTAGGCCACCAGCAGCCCGGTGACGAACTCCAGCGTCACCGCGGCGGCGACGATATAGACCGTGCGCCCCAACGAATCCCAGAACTCCCGCTCGCTCAGCAGCGCGCCGTAATTCTCCAACCCGATGAAGCGGAAAATCCCCGCACCGATGTCATAGTCGAACAGGCTGAGATAGATCGCGTAGCCCAGCGGAAACAGCAGCACCGCAGCCAGCACGGTCGCGCTGGGAAGCAGGAAATACCAGCGCCGGGTTGATCCCCCCGCGAGACCGCCCGAGCCGGGCGAACCCGGCCGAGCGGCACCGCGACGGCTTCACTGGTAATAGCCATGGCCCTTCAGGAACGTCACGGTCTCGTTCGCCGCGGCATCCATCGCCGGCTTCGGCTGCACCTCGTTGGTCAGCACTTGCTGGAGGTGCTTGGTGATCAACTGGCCCACCGATAGAACTCGGGCAGCCGCGGATAGCCCTGTCCCACCTCGATGGCCGCAGTGCATCGCAGGAAAGAACCGGTATTTCTTGATCAGTCTCCGGGTCATTCAGGATCGATGAGCGGGTCGGCACCATCAGCCCCGCCGCGCCCTTCATGTTCGCCGAACTGGTCGCCGTGCACAGAATGCGGAACAGCAGGTCCGGGTCCTGCTTGCTGAAGGCCGAGATGCAGTAGCCGTCGCCCGCCATCGGCACATGCCCTTGAGGCGGCACCGCCCACGCCATCTTGCCGACCACGCGCGACTTGTTGGGATCATCCATCGCCAGGGCGCGTGTGGCCCACTGGACGCCCATCGTCGCGGTGTCCTGCTGCAGCGCGATCATGCATTCATCATTCGCCGCGTTGGTGAACCCCTGCTGGGCGTAGCGGGTGATGTCCTTCAGCATCTGGATCGCCTGCACGCCCTTCGGGTCGTTGAACAGCGGGTGCCACGTCTCGTCGAACCAGCCATCGCCCAAAGCATTGATGTACCAGGACGTTTCGTTCAGCGCCGCATCCACCGGCCGCTGGCAACTGATGGTGCCGGCACGCATCGGCGAGTTGAACGATTTCGCCAGCTCGAGATATTCGGCGAAGGTCGCCGGCGGCTTTTTGCCGGCCTTGTCGAACAGGTCCTGGCGGTAAAAGAACAGCATCACATTCGCCGTCGCCGGCACCGCCCATTGATGCCCGTTCCAGAACCGCTCCTTCTGCACCGTTTCGGTGAAGTCATCGAGCTGGAATTCCTCCTTGTGCTTCGCCCACAGATCATCGAGCGGCCGGATCCAGCCGTTCTTCGCGAACTGCAGGAACGTGCTGTCATTGGCATAGACGATATCCGGCGTGCTCGACTTCGAGGAAAACGCGATGGTCATCAACTCCAGCGCCTTGTCGAACGGGATGAGCTGGGTGTTGACGTCGGTTCCCGGGATCGCGGTGCGGATCTTCTCGGCAATGTATTCGATCGCCGGAAAGCGGTGGCTCAGAAGCTGGATGGTTTCGGCCGCCCCCGCCCGCCGGATATAGGGCGCAGCCAGCGTAGCTGCGGTGGCGCTGCCCAGCAGCGTACGGCGCGATAGCGCGGTCATCGTTTCCTCCCCTGTTCCCCCCGCCATGGCCGGCGAAGGCCGGCCATCCACGACTTCGCTTCCCGCCGCACCGCCTCCGCAGTGTCGGCGCGATAGGTCAGTCTCAACGCCGGGCTGGTATTAGCCATCGGTTTACCATTGCGCCGCGCATGGCGCGACCCGCCTTGACCTTACCCCCAACCCCAGCGGAAGGTCCGCGGTCCGCAATCGGCGAGAACCAAACATGCAGCTCGGCGCCTTGATTCCGCTGAACGATATCGGGCCCCGAGCCGGCCGCCGTGCGCGACTACGCCCAGACCATGGAGGCATGGGCTATAATTTCATCGAGGCGCCGGATCACGTGCTGGGAGTCAATGCCGACAGCCGTCCGGATTGGGACATCACCCGCAACACCTCGTCCGACCTGTTCCACGATCCCTTCGTGCTGTTCGGCTTTCTCGCCGGCTGCACGTCGAAGCTCGGCTTCGCCACCGGCGTCCTGATCCTGCCGCAACGGCAGACGGCGCTGGTCGCCAAGCAGGCCGCCTGCCTCGACGTCCTGTGCGGCGGGCGATTCCGCCTGGGGATCGGGGTCGGCTGGAACGAGGCCGAGTTCGTCGCCCTCGGCGAGAACTTCCACAACCGCGGGCGCCGCTCCGAGGAACAGGTCCAGGTCATGCGGAAATTGTGGTCGGAGCCGCACGTGACGTTCGAGGGCAAATAGCACAGGATCGAGGATGCCGGCATCAACCCCCGCCCGGATTGGCGGCACCGTCCCGCTGTGGTTCGGCGGCCACCACGAGCGCACCCTCCCGCGCATCGCGCGCTGGGGCGACGGATGGATGCCCAACGCCTATCCGCCCGACGACACCGCGCTGCGCATCTTCGACGAGTCTGCGCGACCTCACCCGCAAGGCGGGCCGCGATCCCGCCGCCGTCGGCGTCGAGGTGTGGACCTCCTGCGGCGCCGGCGGCCCGGAAGACTGGCGCAAGGAGGCCGCGTTCTGGAAGCGCGCCGGCGTAAGCCATCTCTGCCTCACCACCACCTTCAATCGCCGCCACCACACGCGCATCGCCGGGCACAGCGGATCAGGCCGCCCTGAAAACCATCTCGAGGCCCTGAAACGCTACCGCGACGCTGTCGACGACAACTCTGGCGACGACAACTCTGAGCGTGACCCAGGCGCCGGCACGCGAAACCCGTCTGGCAGACTATCGCCCCCCGGCGTTCCTGGTCGATGCCGTCCACCTCGCCTTCGAACTGGACCCCGCCGCAACCACGGTGCGCTCGGTCCTGCGGCTGCGCCGCAATCCGGCACCCGGCGCGCCGTCCGGCCCTTTGCATCTCGACGGCAACGGCCAGCCGGTGCTGCGCCTGGCCATCGACGGCGCCGAACTCGGCCCGAACCACTACCAGCTCGAAGACGGCAACCTGGTCCTCCCCGCTCCGCCCGATGCCTTCACGCTGGAGCTCGAAACCCGGATCGCGCCGCAGGACAATACCGAGCTCTCCGGCCTCTATGTCTCCAACGGCGCCTTCTTCACCCAGTGCGAGGCCGAAGGCTTCCGCCGCATCACCTATTTCCCCGACCGGCCGGACGTGATGGCCCGCTACACCACGACCATCACCGCGACCAACCGCCTGCCCGGTGATGCTGTCCAACGGCAATCCCGGCGCCGTCGAAGATGCCGGCAACGGCCGCCACCGCATCACCTGGACCGATCCGCACCCCAAGCCGAGCTACCTCTTCGCCCTGGTCGCCGGCGACCTGGTCGCCGTCCGCGACAGCTTCACCACCCGCTCCGGCCGCAAGGTCGCGCTCGGCATCTACGTCCGCCGCGGCGACGAGGACCGCTGCGACCACGCCATGCGCTCGCTGATCAAGTCGATGCGCTGGGATGAGGAACGCTTCGGCCTGGAATACGACCTCGACGTCTTCAACATCGCCGCCGTGTCCGACTTCAACATGGGCGCGATGGAGAACAAGGGCCTCAACGTCTTCAACACCAAATACGTCCTCGCCAAGCCGGAGACCGCCACCGACGGCGATTACCAGGGCATCGAGACCGTCATCGCCCACGAGTATTTCCACAACTGGACCGGCGACCGCGTCACCTGCCGCGACTGGTTCCAGTTGTCCCTGAAGGAAGGCCTGACCGTCTATCGCGACCAGGAATTCACCATGGACCAGGGAGTCGCGCGCGGTGAAGCGGATCGGCGACGTGCGCGGCCTCCGCGCCGCCCAGTTCCGCGAGGATGCCGGGCCGCTCGCCCATCCCGTCCAGCCGGACCATTACGTCGCGATCGACAATTTCTATACCGCAACGGTGTACAACAAGGGCGCCGAGGTCATCCGCATGATGGCCACCATCATCGGGCGCGAGGCCTTCCGCCGCGGCATGGACCTCTATTTCGCAGCGCCACGACAACCAGGCCGTCACGATCGACGATTTCGTCGCCGCGATGGCCGACGCCTCCGGCGTGGACCTGACCGACTTCAAGCGCTGGTATCACCAGGCCGGCACACCCGAGGTCACCGTCGCCGACACCTATGACCTCGCCACACGCCGCTACACGCTCACGCTCTCGCCAGCATACCCCGCCCACGCCCGGCCAGCCCGACAAGCATCCCCTGGTCATTCCCGTCGCCGCCGGCCTGGTCACCGAGGACGGCACCGCCTCGCCCACGCGCATGCTGATGCTGACCGAGGCTCGCCAGGACTTCGTCTTCGACAACGTCCCGTCGCGCCCGGCGCCGTCCCTGTTCCGCGAGTTTTCCGCCCCGGTGAAGCTCTCCGGCCTGTCCGGCCGCCGCCCTGCGCACACTCGCGGCGCACGATTCCGACCCCTTCGTCCGCTGGGACTCCGGCCAGCACTACGCCACCCAGCACCTGCTCCGGATGGTGCCGCCCACGCCCGGGTCCCGCCCCGCTGGATTCCGGCGTGATCGAGACCGTCCGCAGCGCGCTGGAACGCGCCGGCGAGGACCACGCCCTGGCCGCCGAGGCCATGCTGCTGCCGACCGAAGGAACGCTGGCGGACGCCATGGACGTGGTGGACGTGGACACCATCCACACGGCTCGCGACGCCGCGGCGCATCGCCATCGCCGACGCCCTGCGCGACGAGCTCCGTGCGACCTACGACCACCTGACCGATGACGGCCCCTACACCATCGACGGCGCGGCCATCGGTCGCCGTGCCCTGCGCAACACCTGCCTCGCCTACCTGATCAAGGGCGGCAACGCCCGATGGCGTGCGCCTCGCCAAAGACCCAGTTCGACACCGCGCAAAACATGACCGACCGGCTCGCCGGCCTGGGCGCCCTTTCGACCGTGGATTGCCCCGAACGCACCGAGGCGCTGGCCGCATTCCACGCCGCCTGGCACGACGATGCCCTGGTGCTCGACAAGTGGTTCGCCATCCAGGCGGGTTCCCCCCTGCCCGAACACGCTGGAGGTCGGTCCGCAGCCCTGCAACGCCACCCCGATTTCGACGCGCGCAACCCCAACCGCATCCGCGCCCTGGTCGGCGCCTTCGCCGCCAACCAGGTGCGGTTCCACGATGTCTCCGGTGCCGGCTACGAGTTCCTGCCGACACCATCATCTGGCTCGACGCCAGCAATCCGCAGGTCGCTGCCCGGCTCGTCTCACCGCTCGGGCAATGGCGCCGGTTCGACGCTGAGCGGCAGGCGCTGATGCAGGCCGAGCTGCGCCGCATCGCCGACCGCCCGGGCCTCAGCCGCAACACCGGGGAGATGGTCGGCCGCAGCCTGGGCGCTTAGCGCGCCCCACCGTCATCCCTGCGAAAGCGGGGACCCAGCGAAACAACGGCACGCTGAGAGAAATAAAACAGGATCACGCTCCGAACATTACCTCTGTGGTTCTCCGCGAAACCTCCGTGGCCTCTGTTCACAATCTCCTTTACCGCCCGCCGCACGACCTCACCCAGCAAAGACCCCCGCAGCTTCAACGCATTCACGCACAGCTCCAGCCAGCACCCGGCCGAAATCCACCACCGCTCGCCCTCATCCCCCAGCCGGTCGATATGCCCGCGGAGCAGGCCGGGCATGATCTCCTCCACCGTGCCCGGAGGATGTCCCTCCGCCGGCGTGACGAACAGCAGCGTGTTCGGCCCGCGGCGGTTCAGCCCCAGAAACAGCGGCAGCGCATCGGCTGTCGTCATCGGCGCGTTGCTGTGCCGGACATACACCTTCTCCCCCGCCGCCATGCTCTCGAAGAACACCCGCCGCAGGAACCCAAGCCTCGCCCGATCCGTCGCAATCGCCTGTTCCACCGGCTCCTCGCTCGGAATCGGCGTGTGATACACAAACCCGTAGCGATCGTCCGTCGCGTGCCAATGGCCTCCGGCCTGCTTCATCCGGATCGCATCGCCGATGCCCTCGAACCCGCGATCCAGCCCATCCAGCACCGGGCACGGGAAAATCCCCGCCAGGCGTAGCAGCCCGAGCGGCTCCGCGGCGAAAATGCGCTGCAGCAGACCGAATTCGCAATTCACCCCGATGCTTTCAAACGAGGTGACCACCGCCTTGGCGTCCACCCCCAGGTGCTGCGCCGCCATGGCACCCGCTCGCTCCGGCGGCGTCTCATAGGGAATCGCCACCGTCCCCGGCATCAACCGCGGCGGCCGCGCCTCCGCAACATCCGCTTCAATCACCCGCACGCGCGCGAGGCCAAGCGCGATCGGGTGATGCCCGTGCGGCGGACGCGCCGCCTTCGGCAACTCGAAGCGGATCACCAGCGGCACGCCCGTCGGCACCGCAATCGCAAAGGGTGTCGGAAGCCAGCGCAAATGGGCCGTTCCCGCCGGCCGATCGTTCACCGTCATCACCACCGTCTGGACGCCGCAGCCCTCATACTCATACGGGTAGCCCGAGACCTCCACGAAACCGGCGGCGGCATTCACCGGCGGCAAAGCCAGCGTGCACGTCGTGTCGAAGCTCCAGGTCAGGATCTCTTCCGCCGGTCCCCACCCCTCGCGAAGCAGCGGCGCACCGTTGCCGCTGCGGGTGAAGCTGAACGTCTCGACAACCCTGTTACGCAATCGGCACGCTCCGCACCGCATCGCCGGGCTTCTCCACCAGCGCCATCACATGCTCAAGCCGGTCCGCCTCCGCTGCCGGCTTGTCCGTCCGGATCCGCGCAATCCGCGGAAACCGCATCGCCACCCCGGACTTGTGCCGGCTGGAAAGCTGCGCCGCATCGAACGCCACCTCCAGCACCAGCGACTTTTCCACCTCCCGCACCGGACCGAACCGCGCCACCGTATGGTTGCGCACCCACCGGTCCAGCCACGCCAGCTCCTCATCCGTGAACCCGAAATACGCCTTCCCCACCGGCACCAGCTCCTGCTCCTTCCACACCCCGAACGTATAGTCGGAATAGAAGCTGCTGCGCTTCCCGTGGCCCCGCTGAGCGTACATCAGCACCGCGTCGATCGTGTGCGGGTCACGCTTCCATTTCCACCACAGCCCCTTCGGCCGCCCCGGCACATACGGGCTGTCGGCGCGCTTCAGCATGATGCCTTCCATCGACGCCGCCCGGGCGCCGAGCCGCAGCGCCGAAAGCTCCTCCAGCGCGCCGAACGCGATCATCGGCGACAAGTCCATCCGCGCCGGGCGCACCCGGGCGAACCACGCCTCCAGCCGCGCCACGCCGCTGATCGAACGGCAGCGGGCGCACATCCTCCTCCCCTCGAACAGCAGGTCATACAGCCGCACGCCAACCGGAAACGCCTCCATCATCCGTTGCGTCACGCCCTTGCGGTTCAGCCGCTGCTGCAAGTCGGCAAACGGCGCCACCGCCCCGTCGCGGATCACCAGGAGCTCGC
This sequence comes from uncultured Pseudomonadota bacterium, assembly GCA_963731335.1. Taxonomy (GTDB): domain Bacteria; phylum Pseudomonadota; class Alphaproteobacteria; order Acetobacterales; family Acetobacteraceae; genus CAVSUZ01. The sequence goes on from CAVSUZ010000014.1 coordinate 176,496, forward strand.
CATCCAGCACCGCATGAAAGTCCATCGCGTCGATGATCTCGGGAAACGCCGCGGAAATATCGTCCGCCCCCCGCGAATACAGCCGCCGCCCGCCCGAGGTCGAGACCAGCTGCACCCGGATCCCGTCCCATTTCCACTCCGCCCGGAACGCCGCGGCATCCAGCCCCGGAATGTCCGCCTCCTCCAGCGGATGAGCCAGCATCGGCGGGCGGAACACCGGCGCCTCGCGCCGGATCGGGGCGCGGGGCGCGGCCTTCGATCCAGGCAAATAACGGAAGATACGGCGGCGCCAGGCCGTGCCACACCTCCTCCACCGCGTCCGCATCCACCCCGCCGATCTCTGCCAACGCCACCTTGGCCAGCCGGGCCGACGCACCGACCCGCAGCGCGCCGGTGATCAGCTTCAGAATGGCGAACCGCACCGAGGCATCCGACGCGTCCAGCCATCCCGCCACGATCCCCGGAAGCGCCGCCTTCGGCGCGCTCTCCAGCGCCTCCACCACCTCGCAAAGCCGCGGCGGTTCCCGCACCTGTGGGCTGCGCCGGCCACATCAGCGCCACCGTCTCCGCCAGGTCGCCGACATAATCATACGACCAGCCGAACAGCACCGGATCGGTGCGGCTCGCCGCCAGGTCGCGGATCAGCCCCGGTTTCGCCGCCGTGAACCGCAGCTCGCCGGCAATCGCGGCCAGCGCGATGCCGCGGTCAGGGTCGGGCTCAGCGCTGAAGTAACGACGCAGCAGCGCGATCTTGGCGTTGCGCGACGGGGTGAACACCAGCCTGTCGAGCAACTCGGCAAACGCGCGCATGACCCCTCTCCACGCGGTTCGGTTCGACCGCCGCTATGATGAGCTTTCGAACCGCCACATACTGCCGGCAGTATGAGCCAGAATCCGCTCCACGCGCTGGATCAAAAGCCGATGTCGCCCCGCCAGCGCTACGCCGCCATTCTCGTCGCACTCGGCGAGTTCATCGACGGATACGATCTCCTGGTCATCGGCGCCGCCCTGATTTTCCTCAAGCCGGCGTTTCATCTCACCCCCGCGCAGACCGGCGCGCTTGGCGCCTCCGGATTCCTCGGCGCGATGGTCGGACTCCTGGTCTTCGGCGATCTGTCCGATCGGCTCGGCCGTCGCGCGATCTTCGTCGCCAACCTGATCTTCTTCGTCGTCTTCTCGATCCTCGTCCGCCTTCATCAATTCGCTTTGGGAGCTGTTCGCCGTCCGCTTCCTCGTCGGTGTCGGCATCGGCATGGATATCCCCACCAGCACCGCCTACCTCGCCGAAATCGCGCCGGCCCGTCACCGCGGCAAAATCCTCGGCTCCTTGACCCAGGTCACCTGGATCTTCGGCGCCCTCACCTCCACCCTCGTCGCCGTGCCCCTCGCCGCCGCATTCGGCGACGCCGCGTGGCGCTGGATGTTCGCCCTGGCTGCCGTCCCCGCCTTGCTGGTCCTCCTCGGCCGCAGGGCCTGCCCGAAATCACCCCGTTGGCTGATCGCCCGCGGCCGCCAAGCCGAAGCGCGTGAGGCCTGCGAAGCTTCGGCATCGACGCCGACCGATGAACGCTCGATACAACCGGGAACCGCGCGGAGCTGGGGAGAATGTTCCGACCACCCGATGCGCAAACGCCTCGGATGGGTAACGGTCATCTTCTTCCTCAACTGTCTCGCCGGCCCGATCGCGACCGTGGCAACACCTTACGTGATCCGCAACGTCGGCGCCCTGTCGGTGAATGCCACGCTGCTGTTCAGCACCCGGTCTGGGGCACCAGCCTGCTCGGCGCCCTCGGCAGCTTCCTCCTGATCGACCGGATCGGCCGCAAGCGCCTCTGCTATCTCTCCCTGATCCCCGCCGGCTGCCTCGCCCTGCTCATGGCCGTCACCGCCCAAAGGAACACGGCGCTCATGATGAGCGGCTACTTCCTGTTCAGCTTCTTCAACTGGCTCGGCGCGCCGGCGCTGCAATGGGGCTGGTCCAGCGAGCTTTTCCACCCGCCTGCGCGGCCGCAGCCAGGGTTTCTGCAACGGCCTGTGTCGGCTCGCAATCGCCATCAATATCCCCGGTGGCGCTCGCCAGCATCGGCTTCGGCGCCTTCGTGGCACTGCTGTCCCTGCCGCTGTTCGCCTACGCGCTGATCGTCAACCGTGTCAGGATCTTCGAAAGCAGCGCGATCAGCCTCGAGGCTCTGGAGCCGCCCGGACTGCTGCAAGTCACGGCTTGCAAGTAGCGTGCATCCCCGCACCGAACCCAACCCGGCACTCTGCGCCTGTGAGAACGCTTCTTCGCGGCACGTGAAGGGACCCGTCCAGGTGCCGGTATTGCTGCGTGGAGCAAGCCCGCCGGCCCCGTTCATTTGTCGAGGGAAACGACACCGCGCTCGATGGACCAGCGCCCATTCATCCGACTTGCGGATGTAGACGTAGTATCCCCGCGGCTCGGTTGGGTCTTCGTAAGAATTGTCCTTCGGCATTACATCCCTCCGAGTCGGTCATTTGGGAAAATACCGGCGGTTTGCAGGTCAATGGCCCGCGACGGGCACTAAATTGTCCGCCACCATGCTTTGATGAACGCAAACCACAGCACGCGGACTGAGGACCCCGCAGTTGACGGGTCCGCATGCCGCCGCTACACCCCCGCCCCTGCCGCGGCCGTCGGCCGCTTGCCCCGATGCCCAGGTGGCGGAATTGGTAGACGCGCAGGTTTCAGGTACCTGTGGCCGCAAGGTCGTGGAAGTTCGAGTCTTCTCCTGGGCACCAGCACCAATGCCAAGTCTCGGTGACCGCGACGCATGCCGTCACCGAGACTTGGTATGCGCGCCGGGTTGGTCGGCGGCGGCGCGCGGGATAAAACTCATCTTGCACCAAGGGTCGCGATAAGCGACCCATGGTGCAAGATGAGCGCAACACAATTCATGCCAGGCGGAACCATCCACCTGCACCGAAACGACCTGCCGGAGACCCTCTCGCTGGGCCCGGTGGTGGCCGTGGATACCGAGACCATGGGCCTGAACCCGCATCGCGACCGGCTCTGCCTGGTGCAACTGTCCGCCGGCGATGGCGTCGCGCACCTCGTGCAGATCCTGCCCACCTCACTCGGCGGCTTCGGCTACGCCTGTCCCAACCTGTGCGCCTTCTGGCCGACCCGAACACCACCAAGCTGATGCACTTCGCCCGGTTCGACGTCGCCGTGCTGCAACACGCCCTCGGCATCACCGTCGCTCCCGTCCGCTGCACCAAGATCGCCGCCAGGCTGGTGCGCACCTTCACCGACCGGCACGGCCTGCGCGACCTCTGCAAGGAGGTGCTCGGCATCGAGCTGAACAAGCAGCAGCAGAGTTCCGATTGGGGTGCCCCCGATCTGACCCCGGAACAGCTCGCCTACGCCGCCTCCGACGTCCTGCACCTGCACGCCCTCTGGTCCCGGCTCGAGGCTCTGCTGATCCGGGAGGACCGGCTGGCCCTTGCCGAATCGTGCTTCGCCTTTTTGCCGACCCGCGCCCGGCTCGATCTGCTCGGCTACGACGACCCCGACATTTTCGCGCATTGACATAACAAGAAAGTTCAACACGGAGATCACGAAGACCCACAGAAACCACCGAGAAAGCACTTCGCCAGTAGAGGACCGGCCAACCTCACGCAGATCCTCACATTCTCTTCCTCTGTGCCCTCCGTGTATTCTCAGTGATCTCCGTGTTAAACCCTTTAACTTCGCCTCAACCTGCCCACCCGTTACCGGATAAAGCCCAGCACCCACCAACCCCTTCTGGCATGGTTTTTGTCGAAATTTGACCTCGCTTGACCCGGCACGCCGCGGCGCACCATACATCCCCCCCATGGCCCCCACCCGCAAAGCCGCCGGGATTGGCTTGGCTGTCGCCGAAAGCCGCTCCGACGTGGACGTCGCGCGCCAGGTGCTCGGCTCCGAAGCCGCCGGATTGCGCGCCCTCGCCCTCGCCCTGGACAAAGCTTCACCTGCGCCGTCAAAATCCTCGCCGCTGCCGCGGCCGCATCGTCGTCTCCGGCATGGGCAAGTCCGGCCATGTCGCGCGCAAGATCGCCGCCACCCTCGCCTCCACCGGCACACCCGCCCTGTTCGTCCACCCCGCCGAGGCCTCCCACGGCGATCTCGGCATGATCGTCCCCGGGGACGCCATGCTCGTCGTGTCCAACTCCGGAGAAACCCCGGAACTCGCCGACCTGGTCGCCCACAGCCGCCGGTTCGGCATCAAGCTCGTCGCCATCACCGCACGCGCCGACAGCGCCTTGGCTCGCGCCGCCGATGCAGTGCTGCTGCTCCCTGTACCGACGAAGCCTGCCCGATGGGCCTCGCGCCCACCACCAGCACCACCATGCAGATGGCGCTCGGCGACGCCCTGGCCGTGGCGCTGCTCACCCGCCGTGGCTTCACCGCCGCGGATTTCCGTCAGGTCCATCCCGGCGGACGCCTGGGCGCGCGGCTGCGCCGGGCGCGGGAACTGATGCACACCGGTGACGCTGTGCCCCTCGTGACCCCGCACACCCGCATGGACCGTGCGCTTCCTGGTCATGACCGAGAAGCGCTTCGGCTGCCTCGGCGTGGTGGATGAAACCGGCGCCCTCTGCGGCATCGTCACCGACGGCGACCTCCGTCGCCACATGGGCCCCGCTCTGCTCGCCCGCACCGTCGGCGCGATCATGACCCCGCGGCCCCCGCACCATCGGCCCCGACGCCCTGGCCGGCGACGCCCTGCGCCTGATGAACGCCCCGGAACGGCCGATCACCGCGCTGTTCGTCGTGGACCTCGCACGCCGCGTCCTCGGCATCCTGCACGTCCATGATCTGCTGCGCGCGGGAGCCGCATGATGCTGCCTGCCCCGGACGGGTCATGATGAACCGGCCCGAACGCCTGATCGGCGCGCGCGCCTCGACCGCAGGCCCTCCAGGCGCGGCCAGGCCCGCCGCCGCGCCTGATCACCGCCACCAAGCTCGTGCTGCCGGGCATCGCACTCGCGCTGCTCACCAGCATGGCGATCTGGCCCGAGATCAATCAGCGCGAGGCCGAGACGCGGCAAACCATGCATGACATGGCCGCGGTCACCGGCGCGACCCTACCGACGCGCACTATCACAGCGTGGACGACCACGGCCGGCCCTTCACCGTCACCGCGAGACCGCAACCCAGGTCAATCCGGACCGGATCAACCTGACCCAGCCCAAGGGCGACGTCACCGAGCAACGGTACCTGGCTGATGCTGCAGTCGAAGAACGGCGTGTACCGCCAGAATGACCGTTCGCTCGACCTCTCCACGAACGTCTGCTCTACCGCGACGACGGCACCACCCTGCGCACCGACAGCGCCAGCATCGACCTCAAGGCCGGAGCCGCCGCGGGCGCCGAACCCGTGCACGCCGAAGGCCCATTCGGCGTGCTGGATGCCAAGGGCGGCTTCACGCCTGATGGACAAGGGCACCCAGGTGCTGTTCGCCGGACCCGCCCATCTGGTTCTGAACGGAGCCAATCCATGAGGGACGCCTCGCCGCCCACTCCGTCATCGCGAGCCGCCGCGCAGCGGCCGGCGAGGGAAGCAGCGGCTGGCGAACCACCCGGTCCGCACCTACGCCATCGCCGCCATCCTCCTCGCCCCGCTTGCCGCGCCCGGCAACGCCCAGGGCATCGACCTCTCCCAGGGCGGCCCAATCGACGTCACCGCCCAATCCGGCATCGAATGGCTGCAGAACCAGCATGAGGTCATCGCCACCGGCGACGCCCGCGCGGTGCGGCAGAACGTGACCGTCACCGCCGACCGGCTGATCGCCTTCTATCGCCCCAAGGCGAACTCAGGCGTTACCCCCGCCTCGGCCGCGGCACCCGCCAGCCCGCAACCGAACGCCTCCGCCACGCCCGGCCTGGCTGACGATCAGGAATCCGGCGGCAACGAGGTTTACCGGCTGGAAGCGCAGGGGAACGTGAAAATCTTCACGCCGACCGACAACGCCCAGGCCGACAAGGCCGTTTACGACGTGGACCAGGCCGTCCTGGTGCTCACCGGTCACGACCTGAGACTGACCACGCCGAACGACGTCCTCACCGCCAAGGACGACGTGGAATACTGGTCCGCAGAAGCACATGGCCGTGGCCCGCGGCGACGCCGTGGTGGTGACCAAGGACGCGCGCCGCATCCAGGCCGACACGCTGGTCGCCTACACCAAGCCGGCGCCGCCTCCCGGCCAAGCACAGCCCACGCCCAAGCCGGTGGCCGCCGGCAGCCAGGGCGACGACGCCCTCGCCTCCTCCGGCCAGCTCGAGAAGGTCGAAGCCTTCGGCCACGTGCTGCTGCGTACCTCGACCGACCTGGTGACCGGTGATCGCGGCATTTACGTCCCGGAAACCGGCATGGCGGTATTGGTCGGCAACGTGCGCATCACCCGGGGGCAGAATCAGCTCGGCGGCGCCCAGGCCGAGGTCAACATGAAGACCGGCGTGGCGCGCCTGGTTTCCGGCAGGACAAACAGGGTGGAGGGACTGATCGTGCCCAACGATACCACGAACCAGAGCCTTACCGGCCCCAATGGCAGCCCCGCTGGCGCGGCGGCGAAGCGATGAACGCGCCATTGCGCCTGGTCCCCGCAGGCGGCCGTGCCGCCCAGCACGGCATCGGCTCCGGCCTGGTCGCCAGCGGCGTCGGCAAGACCTACAAGCGCCGGCCCGTCGTCCGTAACGTCTCGATCCAGCTCCGCCGCGGGGAGGCCGTCGGCCTGCTCGGACCGAACGGCGCCGGCAAGACCACCACCTTCTACATGATCATCGGCCTCGTCCGCCCCGAAACCGGATCGATCAGCCTCGACGGCACCGATATCACCCTGATGCCGATGTATCGCCGCGCCCGCCTCGGCATCGGCTACCTGCCCCAGGAAGCCAGCGTGTTCCGCGGCCTCAACGTCGAACAGAACATCCTCGCCGCCCTCGAGGTCGTGGAACCCGAGGCCGACCGCCGCGCCGCGATGCTCGACGAACTCCTCGCCGAATTCGGCATCGCCCACCTGCGCCGCACCCCCGCCCTCGCCCTCTCCGGCGGTGAGCGTCGGCGCGTCGAGATCGCCCGCGCCCTCGCCACCCAGCCCGCCTACATCCTGCTCGATGAGCCGCTCGCCGGCATCGACCCCATCGCCGTCGGCGAAATCCGCGATCTCGTCTCCCACCTCAAGCACCGCCGAAATCGGCGTGCTGATCACCGACCATAACGTGCGCGAAACCCTCGAAATCATCGATCGCGCCTACATCATGCACGACGGCAAAGTCCTGATGGAGGGCCACCCGCAGGAAGTGGTCGCCCATGCAGACGTCCGGCGGGTCTATCTCGGTGAGCGATTCAGCCTCTAGTCCCCACGCTGAGTCCCCGCCCTGTCATCGCGAGGAGCGCGAAGCGCGACGGAGCGTGAGTCGTGCTGCGTACCCCATCGTCATTGCGAGGAGGGCGCGAAGCGCCCGACGCGGCAATCCAGGCCCGCCGCACCCAATCGCCATCACCCGCGCACAGCCCACGGCGCACGCCGTCTCCGCCCTCGTCATGGCGAGAAGCGCAAAGCGCGACGACGCAATCTCGACCAAGCGGCGCACGGCAGATCGCGCGGCCAATCGGTCGGTATTCCTTCGACCTTTCAGGCCCTCGCAACGACATCGGTTGCGTGTCGTGCCCGCATGATTCTGCCTGTTAGCCACACCACCCAGACCGCAGTGCTGAACCCCTCCGGCCCGCACCCGCGGTAGCGCGATGGCGATCGGACCCCGCCTCGAGCTGCGCCACAGCCAGTCGCTGGTCATGACACCGCAACTGCGGCAGGCCATCAAGCTGCTGCAGTTCACCAACCTGGAAGTCGCCGCCTTTATCGAGGAAGAGCTCGAGCGCAACCCGCTGCTCGAGCATGCGGCCGACGACGCACCGCTGCCGGAACGCGCAGCCCCCGACCAGCGTGCCGAAGCGCCGCCCGCCGACGCCGCCGACGCGGTCCGCGGCGATACCCTCCCCCACGACGCCGCCTCGCCGCTCGATGCCGACCTCTCCGAGCAGTACGACGCCGGCGGACCCGGCGATGGCGTGCCGATCGGCCGCGGCGGCAACCCCGGATTCGAAAGCCCCGACACCACCCTCGATGACCTGGCCGAGCCGGCGCAGTCGTTGCAGGACCATCTCGGCGCGCAGTTGCGGCTCACCTTCAACGATCCCGCCGACCGTCTGATCGGTGCCCACCTCATCGCGCTGCTCTGCCCTGCCGGGCGGCTCACCGCCGACCCGATCGATATCGCCGATGCGATGGGCGTGGACCTCGACCGGGTCGAGATCGTCCGGGCCCGCATGATGCGCTTCGATCCGGTCGGGCTGTTCGCCCGCGACCTCAAGGAATGCCTGACCGCCCAACTGCGGGAACGCGACCGCTTCGACCCCGCCATGGCCGCGCTGCTCGACAATCTCGACCTGGTGGCCCGGCGCGACCTCCGCCGGCTGATGGCCGTCTGCGGCGTCGATGCCGAGGACCTCGCCGACATGCTCGCCGAGTTGCGCGCACTCGACCCCAAGCCCGGCTGGCGCGGCGACGGCGTCGCCCCCCAGGTCATCGTGCCGGACATCCTGATGCGCGCCAGCGGCCGCGATTGGATCCTCGAACTCAACCCGCAGACACTGCCCCGCGTCCTGGTCAACCAGCACTTCTACGCCCGCGTCGCCCCCCGCATGGAAAAAGATCAACGCGGCTTCCTCAACGAACGCCTCGCCGCGGCGAACTGGCTGGTGAAGTCGCTCCAGCAGCGCAGTCAGACCATCCTGAAAGTCGCGGCCGAAATCGTCCGCCAGCAGGACGGTTTCATGCGACACGGCATCGCCCATCTGCGCCCGCTGATCCTGCGCGACATCTCCGATGCCGTCGAAATGCATGAAAGCACCGTCAGCCGAGTCACCTCGGGCAAATACATCGCCACCCCGCGCGGCACCTTCGAACTCAAATACTTCTTCACCACCGCGATCCCCAGCCTGAACGGCGAAGCCCACAGCGCCGAGACGGTGCGACACCGCATCCGTGAGATGATCGTCAACGAACCCCCGGGCGACGTGCTTTCCGATGACGCGATCGTTGCCGCGCTGCGCAACCAGGGCGTGGACATCGCCCGCCGGACCGTGGCCAAATACCGGGAGGCCCTGCACATTCCCAGCTCGGTGCAGCGCAAGCGGGAAAAAGCCGTTCCCGCTTGATGGGGGGAGAGCGGCGGATGGAGATTACGGTTTCCGGAAAGCAGCTCGACCTGTCGGACGCGCTGCGCCATCGGGTCACCCGCCATCTCGAGGGAATCGCCGCAAAGTATTTCGACCACGCCCTCCAGGCCCAGGTCACCTTCAGCCGCGCCCGCAGCTTCTTCACCTGCGACATCAACGTCCATGCCGGACGCGGCCTGCGCCTGCGCGGCGAAGGCGAGGCCGCCGACGCGCACGGCGCCTTCGACGATGCCGCCGAGCACATCGCCAAGCGGCTCCGCCGCTACCGCCGCCGCGTCAGCGAACATGCCCGCTCCTTGGCCAACCGCCAGCGCCCCGAGCAGGGCCGGACCTATGTTCTCAGGCAGGAGGCCGATGGCGCCGATCACGACGCTGAAGACGGCATCGGCGCCTTCGCCACCGTTGTCGCCGAGGCATCAACCGAAATCGACCGCCTCTCGGTCGGCGAGGCCGTCATGCGCATGGACCTCGCCGACCAGGGCCTGCTCATGTTCCGCAACAGCACAACCGGCGAGCTCAACGTGGTGTACCGCCGGGATGACGGAAATATCGGCTGGATCGAGCCCGCCGGCACGCCTGAGCGGAACGCATGACCGCGCTCTGCGTCTGGGGCGCCGGCGCCATCGGCGGCACCATCGGCGCCTGCCTCCTCCGCGCCGGCCAGATCCTGGTCTTCGTGGACCGCGCCGCCGATCACGTCGAAGCCATCAACCGCACCGGGCTGCACATATCGGGCCGGTGGCCGACTTCACCGTGCCCGCACGCGCCGTCACGCCCGCGAACCTCAGCGGCACGTTCGATACCGTGCTGCTGTGCGTCAAGGCGCAGGACACCGCCGGCGCGGTGGAAGCCATCCTGCCGCATTTGGCCGCCGATGGCTGCATCGTGTCAGTGCAGAACGGCCTCAATGAACTGACCATCGCACGCCTCGCGGGGAAGCCGCGCACCGTCGGCGCCTTCGTGAATTTCGGCGCCGACTGGATGGGCCCGGGCGAGGTGCAGTTCAGCGGGCGCGGCGCCGTGGTGGTGGGCGAAATCGACGGCCGGATCACGGAGCGCGCCAGGCGGCTGCATGCGCTGCTGTTACAGTTCGACGAAAACGCCGTGCTGACCCCGAACATCTGGGGCTATCTCTGGGGCAAGCTCGCCTATGGCGCGATGCTGTTCGCCACCGCCCTGACCGACAATTCCATGGCCGACTGCTTCGCCGCCCCACACCGCCGGCCGCTGTTCACCGCGCTCGCCCGCGAAATCCTCGCGGTCGCCCACGCCGCCGGGGTGAAGCCCGAGCCGTTCGACGGCTTCGATCCGGGCGCCTACGCCACCGATGCGGGCGCCGCGGCCTCGCTCGATGCGCTCGAGCGCCACAACAGGAACTCGGCCAAATCGCACAGCGGCATCTGGCGCGACCTGGCCGTCCGCAAGCGCCGAACCGAGGCCGACGCACAACTCGGCCCCATCCTCGATGCCGCGCGGCAGCACGGTGTGGCCGCGCCCATCACCGCCCGCCTCATCGCCATGATCCATGAGGTGGAACAGGGCACCCGCCAGCGCAGCCGCGCCAACCTCGACCAACTGCTACCCCTGTGACGGAACCGCACGAACACCCCGCCTTCGTCATCGCGCGGCCGATCAGTCGGCACCTCGTCATTGCGAGAAGGGCGCGAAGCGCCCGACGCGGCAATCCAGGGCCTGCCGCACCAACAAGCCACACCAATGTGCCGACTTGCCGCGAACGCCGCTACGCGGCGCGGCCCACCCCCTGAACATCCTCTCCATCCAATCCTGGGTCGCCTACGGCCACGTCGGCAATGCCAGTGCGATGTTTCCCTTGCAACAACTCGGCGCCGAGGTGTGGGCAATCCACACCGTCCAGTTCTCCAACCACACCGGCTACGGCCACTGGACCGGGGACATATTCGGCGCCGACAGCATCCGCGCCCTCATCGACGGCATCGAGGCGCGCGGCATGCTGCCCCGCTGCGATGCCGTCCTCAGCGGCTATCTCGGCTCCCCCGCGATCGGCGAGGCGGTGCTCGAAGCCGCCGCCCGCGTCCGCACCGCCAATCCCCGCGCGCTCTATTGCTGCGATCCGGTGCTCGGTGATGACGATACCGGCCTCTATGTCCGGCCGGGAATCCAGGAACTGCTCGCAGCCCGTGCCCTGCCCTGCGCCGATATCATCACTCCCAACCGCTTCGAGGTGGAGCGCCTCACCGGCGCAGCCCTGCACCGACCTTGAACGGACCAAGCAAGCGGTCCTCCGCCTCGCCGCCATGCTGCATCCGGGCGGACCCCGCATCGTGCTGCTGACCAGCCTGCGCACCGCCGAAACCCCGCCGGACTGCCTCGACATGCTGGTCGCCGAGGCGGGACGCTTCCACCTCCTCCGCACGCCCCTTCTTCCGCTTCAGATCAACGGCACCGGCGATGCCATCGCCGCGCTGTTCCTGTTCCACTTTCTCTCCTGCGGCGATGCCGCCCACGGCTCTGTCACGCGCCGGATCCTCCCTGTACGGCGTGCTGCGGCGCACCGCGGACCACGGCGCGCGCGAACTGTGCCTGATCGAAGCCCAGGAGGAGATCGTGGCGCCGAGCAGAATTTTCGCTCCAACCCGCGTTTAGGAAATAGGATTTTCCATCCTCCGCCGCTATGCACCGGGACCGGAGGACAATCACCATGGCAGGCGCAAAGGAGCTGGACCGTGTGGACCGCGCCATCCTGCGCGCCCTGGCGCACGACGCATCCCTCTCGCTCGCCGAGATCGCCGCGCGCGTCGGCCTGACCCCCACCCCCTGCTGGAAGCGCATCCGCCGGATGGAGCAGGAGGGGGTGATCCGCGGACGGGTCGCGGTGCTGGACCCCGAGAAGATCGGCCTGCCCGTCTCCGTCTTCGTTGCAGTAGAAACGAACGACCATTCCAGCGACTGGCTCGAACGCTTCGCCTCTGTCGTCGCCGGAATGGAGGAAATCGTCGATGCCTGGCGCATGTCCGGCGACGTCGATTACCTGCTCCATGTCATGGTCGCCGACATCGCCGCATACGACGCGTTCTATCGCCGGCTCATCGCCGCGGTGCCCCTGCGCAATGTCACCAGCCGCTTCGCGATGGAGCGCATGAAGGCGGCGCCGCTGCCGGTATAAACCCGGCGTTATCTCGGCCGGCGGACCGCCCTCACCTTGCCGCTCCGCCCGCCGCCGCAGAAGAACTGGTCCCCGCCATCGCATTCCAGCCCCGACACGCCCGTTCCGGCCGGCATGTCGAGCTGCTCCAGCACCTCGCCGCTCCCGGGATCGATCCGCCGCAGCTCGCTCCCGTCATCGGTCCAGGTGCCGTGCCACAAATCGCCCTCGACCCAGGTCACCCCGGTCACGAACCGGCTGCACGCGATGCTGCGAAGCACCGCCCCCGTCTCTGGATCGATCTGATGGATATGACCGGCCCGATACGCTCCCACCCACAGCGTCCCTTCCGCCCAGGCGAGACCCGAGCCGCCGCCCACCGGCGCCGGGATCGTGCCGAGCACGCTGGCCGGTCCGCGGGTCGATTTTCTGGATGCGATCCTCGGCAAGCTGAAACACGTGCTGGCCATCGAACGCCGTCCCGGCATGCGCCGGCACATCGATGCTCCGCACGATCGTCCCATCCGCCGGATCGAGCGCGTTCAATCTGTCGCCCGATGCAAACCAAACCTGCCCGCCGTCATGGCTCACGCCATGCACCGCATCGATCCCCTGAAAGGGCCCGTATTCCCGCAGGATTTCCGCCGCTGATCGCTTCATGAGTCCAGATTCAGTACCCCGGCAGCGGCGCCGGGAGTAACAAGGTCGTCGTAAATCCCGGAACCGGCGGCGTCATCCAGCGGCGCGCCCGCCCGCGGCCGAACGACTGCACCTTCCCCGACGCCGCAAGCGAGTCGAGCGCCCGCTGCACGCTGCGCTGGCTGGCTCCCAGCGCCAGCGCCAGGGCCGAGCTCGACCACGTCTCCCCGTCGGCAAGCAAGAGCGAGCACCGCCGCATGGTCGCTCTTCGATCGGGTCGCGCCAGCACGACCACCTCGCGCGCACGATGCGCCGCCAGTGCAAAACCCCGCTTCGTCGCATTCACGCCGGCCACCGCCCGCAGCGCCCGGCGAAGCCGCCCGATCTCCACCCGCAACCGCGCTCGATGCAACTCATCGGCGCGCTTCGCCCGGAATGCCCGGGCAACGCAGCGTGTCGCGCGACACATCCTCGGGCCACGCCTCGCCCAGCGCACGCGCCAGCGCGAACAGCACCGGCCTGGTTGCGAGCGACACCACCGTGCCCGTCACGCACCGCATGGCGGCACCCATCGACGATCAGCGCGTCTGACCGCTGCAACGCTTCCACCTCCTCCAGCAGAAGAGCGCGCTCCTCGCCGCGTGCAATCAACCGCGCCGCGGGCATGTTGAGCACCCGCGATGCGTGTCTCGACCTCCGCCGTCAACGCCGGGATTCGCGCATCTCGCGCGGCGCCCATCGCCCGAACCAGCGCGGCATGCGCCGCCTCCGTCCGAAAGCCGCCGGATCGCGATGCCCGCAACCACCAGCTCGTGGGCGGCCACCAGCGCGGGCGGCAGATCAGCGATCCGATCGAGCCAGCGCATGCTCGGCCTCATCCACCTGACCGATCAGCAAGAGCCGCCGCACCTCCAGCAACCGGGCATGCGCGGCGTTCACCAAGTCGCCGTGCGCCTCCAGCATCTCCCGCGCGGCGGCAAGCGCCTTCGCCGGCCAGCCGAGGTCGCGCGAGGCAAGCGCGATCTCCGCCTCGGCGACGATGCACCGCGCGCGCTCCACCGCCTCGTTCCGCACCGAAGGCGCGGGCCGCCCGTCGCACCAAAACCTTCGCCCGAACCAGATCGCCGAGTTGCGCCATCGCAATCCCGCGCAGCGCCAGCGCCGGCGCGTCGTCACGCAAGGCGACCCGGTTCAGCGCGCCCAGCGGATCACCCGCCGCCAGCGCACGCGCCGCCGCGGTGATCACTGAATCCATGTGAAATCCCGCCACACTTGTCACTCCCGCCCATTCGCCGGCCGTCGCCAGTCTCATGACCGTCAACCAACGGAGACACGACGATGCCGACGCACCCGACCGGAACACGCGAAGAATGGCTCCAGGCACGCCTCGCCCTGCTCGAGGCGGAAAAGGCGCACACGCGGCACGGCGACGCGCTGGCGCGGCAGCGTCAGGAACTGCCTTGGGTCAAGATCGACAAGCGAGTACCGCTTCGAGACCGATGACGGAAGCGCCTCGCTGCCGGACCTGTTCCAAGGACGCTCACAACTCCTGGTTTATCACTTCATGTTCGGCCCCGATTACACCGCGGGCTGCCCGTCCTGCTCCATGATCGCCGACGGCTTCAATGCCTTCACCGTGCATCTGGCCAACCATGACGTGATGCTCTGCGCGGTATCACGGGCGCCGCTCGCGAAGCTGCGGCAATACAAGCAGCGGATGGGATGGACGTTCCCCTGGGCATCCTCGCTCGGAGGCGACTTCAACTTCGACTTCAACGTTTCCTTTTCCGAGGAACAGCAGCGCACCGGCGACATCGAATACAACTTTCGCGCGCGGCGGCCACGCCATGGACGCGAAACCCGCGCCAAGGCCCGTCGGCCAGTTCGCAGCCGCCTGCGGGACCGACGCGCTCACCTTCGCGCGCGACAGGCCCGGCATGAGCGCCTTCGTGCAGCAGGACGGGGCCGTCTATCATACCTATTCCACCTATGCGCGCGGCCTGGATGGCCTCTGGGGCTCCTATCAGTGGCTCGACCGCGCGCCCAAAGGCCGCAACGAGACCGGCATCTGGTGGCGCCGGCACGATGAGTACGACGCGCGCTGATGACCCGGGCGCCGATGTGCGGACACGCCGGTCCGGCGGCCGCGGTATCGTTCCTCCTGATGTGGACCGCGATGATGGTGGCGATGATGCTGCCATCATTCGGGCCGACGCTGTGGCGATACCAGCAAGCGATCCGCCGGACAGGCGAGACGCACATCGCTCGCCCCTCGGCGCTGCTGGGCGCCGGCTATTTCCTCGTCTGGACCGCAATCGGGCTCGCTGCGCTTCCCGCGTCCGTCGTCATGACCGCGCTCGCGCGCACCGTTCCATGCGCGGTCGGCGCGATCATCGTGATCGCCGGCGCGTTCCAGTTCACCACGTGGAAGACCCGCCTCCTCGGCTGCTGCCGGTTCGCATCGGGCTGCGGCCGAGCGTCCTGGCGCGACGGCCTCCGCCTCGGCCTCCATTGCGGCGGCTGCTGCGCCGGGTTCACCGCAATCCTTCTCGCCGCCGGCGCCATGGACCTGCGCGCGATGGCTGGCCTGACCGCGGCCATCACCATCGAGCGTTGGTCACCTGCCGGCGCGTATGCCGCGCGAGCCATCGGCGCCGGCGCCATCGCGACCGGACTGCTCCTGATCGTACGCTGACCTCTACGCCGCCGCCCGGAACGTCTTCGGAATGCCCGCCTTCGCCACCTGCCCGTGCAGCGGCTCCGCCGGCAATCCCTCGTGCAACAGCCGCCGCGCCTCCAGCAGCTTCGGCAGATCGATCCCCGTCTCGAACCCCATGCTCTCCAGCATGAACACCAGGTCTTCCGTCACCACGTTGCCCGAGGCACCCGGCGCATACGGACATCCCCCCAGCCCGCCCAGGCGCGAGTCGAACGCCCGTATCCCCTCCTCCAGCCCCGCCAGGGCATTCGCGATCCCCATCCCCAGCGTGTCGTGCAGATGCAGACCGTGCAGCACCGGGCCGATCGCCGCGCGCACCGCCCGCACCACCTCCTTGATCTGCGCCGGATGCGCATAGCCCACCGTGTCGGCCAGCATCAGCCGATCCACCCCCGCCTCCGCCAAACCCGACGCAATCCGCACCACCTGCTCCGTCGTCACCACCCCGTCGATAGAGCAGCCGAACGCCGTCGAGGCACCGGCAATCACCCCCATCCGGCGCGGCTGCGCCTTCACCCACGCGGTCATCCGTCGCATCTCAATGATACTCTCCGCCGGCGAGCGGTTGAGGTTCGCCCGGCTGTGCCCCTCGCTCACCGACACCGGCACGCTGATCGTGTGCGCCCCGGCCTCGTACGCGCGCTGCGCACCTTTCAGATTCGGCACCAGCGCGATCACCGTCAGCCCAGGAATCTCCAGCGACCGTCGCACCACCTCCTCGGTATCCGACATCTGCGGGATCACCCGGGGCGGAACGAAACTGCCGACCTCGATCTCCTTCACCCCAGCAGCCGCCATCGCCGCGATCCACCGCACCTTCGCAGCGGTCTCCATCCGGGTCTGCGCGATCTGCAACCCGTCGCGCGGCCCCACTTCGCAAATGCCGACATGCTCCATCAGGCGCCTCCTCTCGCTCGCATAAATGGGAACCGCGAAACCCGGCTTTAACGCGACTTCATTCTTCCAACTCCGGACCGCTGTGCTAGCGGCCCCTGCATGAGACGATTGGTCCTCGCCGCCCTCGCCACGCTGCTGCCAGCGCTCCTGTCCCCGCGGGCGCATGCCCAACCTGCTCCGCAGTCCATGGATCAGCAGTCCATGGTGGATCGTTCGACCCTGACCTTGCAAGACGCGCTGCAGCTCAAGGCCTCGGCCCAGCCGCGCATGTCGCTCACCCACGCCCGCGCGGTCATGATCTGCCCCCAGGTGTTCAAGGCCGGCTTCTTCTTCGGCGGCTCCGGCGGCCAGTGCGTGCTGCTCGCCCGCGCCGGCAACGGCACCTGGTCTTATCCCGCTTTCTACATCATGGGCGGCGTCAGCTTCGGCCTCCAGATCGGCCTGCAGGACAGCGAGGTCGTCATGATGATCATGACCGACCGCGGGCTCAACGCGATCCTCAACAGCAGCTTCAAGCTCGGCATCGGTGCCTCAGTCGCCGTCGCGGTGATCGGCGGAGGCGTGCAAGGCGACACCACCGCCGCGGTCGGCGCCGACATCGTCGCCTTCCTCATCTCGCGCGGAGCCTTCGCCGGCATCTCCCTCGAAGGCTCCGTCCTCAGCCAGCAGACCGGGTGGGACCAGGCCTATTACGGCCAGCCGCTCGACGCCCGGCAGATCGTGATCAACATGCAGGGCCGCAACCCGGGAGCAGATCCGCTGCGCGAGATGCTGACCCGCTACGGCGCGCCGCAAGCCCCCACCGTGGCTGCCTACAACCCCTATCCTCAGCCGCCGGCCTACCAGCCCCCGCCGGCTTATGCTCCGCCTTCAGCCGGATACCAGCAAGGCCCCGTCAACCTGCAACCGAACGCACCGATCCAGCAGCAGAGCCTCCCCCCGCCGCGCTGACCGCACGAACCGCCCCCTTTTGGTCATTACTGCGAAAAGCGGGAATCCAGCGGAAGACCGCGCCTCACTGTCGATACCCGGCTCGCATGTTCACCGCTGTTCCACCAGATAGCGCCCGAGATGCGCCCCCAACGCCGCAAGCGCCGCTTCATCCGCCGGCACCGCCTGAAATCCGATGAACCCGTCCGGCCGCACCAGCACTGCGCCGCCGTCTGATACCCCGGCCGCCGCGGCATCGAACCCTGCCGCCGCTCCATCGATCACGCGCACATGCCCGTCCCACACCGCGCCAAATCGCTCCAGGCCTTCGGACAAAGCACCGAACACGATCAGGTGGTGCTCCGTGCCGCTCAACAGGTGCCGCCCCGGAAAGCGCTCGCCCGCTGATACCGCCCCGCCACCGCCTCCCGCCTGACCGATCAACGGGCTGCCCGCATACGACACATCCAGCATGAAGCGCTTGCGCAGTCCCGCGAGGCGCTGCGCCGCGTCCCGTTGCGGCAGCGTCGGCGCACCTCCTTCCGCGCACAGCGCGACCAGTTCCGTGATCAGCCGATGCACCTCGTCGGACACCTCCAGAACGTGCCGATCGGCCAATCCGCGCTCGATCGCGTAGCTCTCCAGCAGCGACGGCTTGGCCTTCCCCTGCGCAACCAGCCCCAGCTTCCATCCGATATCCGCCGCATCCATCAGCGCCGCGTTCAGGCCTTCCCCGCCCATCGGA
Organism: uncultured Pseudomonadota bacterium; assembly: GCA_963731335.1. Classification (GTDB taxonomy): domain Bacteria; phylum Pseudomonadota; class Alphaproteobacteria; order Acetobacterales; family Acetobacteraceae; genus CAVSUZ01. The sequence goes on from CAVSUZ010000014.1 coordinate 194,797, forward strand.
CTCGATAGATGGCCGGCATCCCCCAACAGAAACCGCCGCCCGTCGCTCAGCCGCTCCGCCATGCGCCGATGCATCTGGAAGTGCGACACCCAGCAAACATCGTGCAATCCCGCCGCCGCCCCGATCCGCGCATCGATCAGCGCCGCCAGTTCCCGCTCCGTCGGATGATCGGTCGGGCGAGTCATCGTCGCAATTGACGAACAGCAGCCAGCGCTCGTCCGGCAGCGGCGAAAACAGCACGAACCCGCCCGGTCCGACGATCACGCGGCCGCACTCGGCCGGCGGCGTCAGCTCGATCTTTACATCAGCAACGAAATACCGGTGGGCGTAGGTCTCGCCATCCAGGTGCTGGTGCATAGCATGGCGAATCACGTCGTGCCCGCCGCCGGCAGCCAGCAGATAATCGGTGGCGATCGTCTCGCTCCGCCCGTCACGCTGAACCGTGACCCGAAGACCGCCCGGCGCGTCCTCGGTCGCGACCACCTCGGTGCCGAACTCCACCGCCACCCCGCGTTCCGCCAGATGCCCGCGCAAGATCAACTCCGTGAGCCATTGCGGCAGGCCGCACTGGAAGTCGTAGGCGCAATCGGTGCCGGTGAAATCATCGCTGGCCAATTCCCTGAGCCCGGACCCAGAAGCTGCGTGCGACGGATCGGCACCGCCGCGCTCAGAAACAGCTCCAGCACCCCGGCCCGGCGCAGCACCTCCAGCACCGCCGGCTGCAGCAGGGTCCCGCGCGCTTCATGGTGCGGCGCCGCCCGGCTCTCCAGAATACGCGGCCGCACCCCGTGACGCAGCAACTCGCATGCCGCGAACAGTCCGGCCGGTCCGGCGCCGACGATCAGGACAGGCTCGGCAGGGTCACCCACAATGCGGCGTGCTTACCAGGATGATTGCGAGCGCGGGAGGTCCATCGTCTCGGGCGATGCCGATGGCCCCTACACTCGCTTCATCGACGGCTCGTGGCCGAGGCCGTCGCCACTGGGTGCGCAGCGCCCGACGCGCCTGCCCCAGGCGAAGACCCGGGGGCAATCCGGGGCGAACCGCACACGCCCGCCTCGACGGCAAAATGCCCGCCATGGGCGATAGCCAGAAAAGCAACCATTCAACACGGAGGACACCGAGAACACACAGGGCCGCACAGAGCAATGCAACCCGCGGCGGCTCGCAGGACGCCCCGTCACTTCCCCAACACAGTCTCCGCAGATCTCGGAGTGGGAACCCGAGCCCGACCCCGTTCCTCCGAGCCGCACCGCGTCGCTACATCCGAACCAGCGCCGACCCCCACGTCAGGCCGCCGCCCAGTGCCTCCATCAGCACCAGGTCGCCGCGCCGGATCCGCCCGTCCTGCACCGCCTCGGCCAGCGCCAGCGGCACCGAGGCGGCCGAGGTATTGGCGTGCCGCTCAACCGTCACCACCACCCGCTCCGAGGCCAGCCCCAGCCGTTTGCCCATCGCCTCGATGATCCGCAGATTCGCTTGATGCGGCACCAGCCAGTCCACATCCCGCCGCGCCAACCCGTTCGCCGCCAGCGCCTCATCCACCGCCTCGGCCAGGCGGATCACCGCATGGCGGAAAACCTCGCGGCCGTTCATCACCAGCGTCCCGGGCCCGGGCTGCCCGACCGCACCATCGACATACAGGATGTCCCCCAGCGTGCCCTGGGCATGCAAGTGCGTGGAAAGGATGCCCCGGTCGATCGACCCGCTCCCTTCCCCCCGGCTCAGGAACACCGCCCCGGCCCCATCACCGAACAGCACGCACGTGCCGCGATCATCCCAGTTCAGGATGCGGGAATACACCTCGCTGCCGATCACCAGCACGCCCCGCGCCTGGCCCGCGCGGATCATCCCGTCCGCCACCGACAGCGCATAAATGAACCCGGCGCACGCCGCCGAAAGGTCGAACCCGAAGCCCTTGGTCACCCCCAGCGCCGCCTGCACCCGCAGCGCGGTCGCCGGGAACGCCTGGTCCGGCGTGCTGGTCGCCAGGATCACCGCATCCACGTCCCCGGCCGCGGCCCCCGCATGGCGCAGCGCCGCGTCCGCCGCCCGCGTCGCCATGAACGCACAGCTTTCCCGCGCATTCGCCACGTGCCGCTGGCCGATGCCCGTGCGTTCGCGAATCCACGCATCGGACGTCTCCACGCGCGTCGCCAGTTCGTCGTTCGACATCACGCGCTCGGGCAGATACGCCCCGACGCCGGCCAGAACCGATCGCACCGCCATCAGCCCGCGGCCGCCAGCCGGGGGCCGCCCTCCGTCGCAGATGCACCGGCCGCCGCCGGCGCACCGTCCGATGCGGGCGCGCCGTCCGCCGCGGCCGGCGCGGGATCCGCGATGATCTGCGCCAGGCCCTCGCGAATCCGCTCGTTGAACCGGTGCACCACCATGTCCATGGCAACGTCGATCGCATGGGCGAACCCCTGCGCATCCGTCCCGCCATGAGATTTCACCACCACCCCGTTCAGCCCCAGCATCACCGCGCCGTTGTAACGCCGCGGGTCGAGCCATTCGCGCAGCCGGTTCAGCGCCGGGCGAGCCAGCAGATAGGCCAGCCGCGCCGACCACGAGGAACGGAACACCAGCCGAAGCAGATCGCCCACCAGGCGAAGCGCGCCTTCACCCGTCTTCAGCGCAACGTTCCCGGTGAAACCGTCGGTCACGATCACGTCCGTCGTCCCCGCCGCGATGTCGTGCCCCTCCACGAAGCCGTGGAACTGCTGGCTGAGCGGGCTGCGCCGCAGCACCTCGGCCGCCTCCCGGATTCGGTCGCCGCCCTTCTGCTCCTCCGATCCGACATTCAGCAGCCCGATGGTCGGCGACGTCAGACCCAGCACGGTGCGCGAGAACACCTCGCCCATCACCGCGAACTCCAGCAGGTTGCGGGCATCGCATGTCAGGTTCGCCCCGAGGTCGAGCATCACCACGTCACCCCGCGCCGAGGGCGCGATCCCCGCCATCGCCGGACGGTCGATGCCCGGCAGTGTCTTGATCACGATCTTCGCCAGCGCCAGCAGCGCCCCGGTGTTGCCGGCCGAAACCACGCCCGCGGCCTCCTTCGCCGCCACCGCGTCGATCGCCAGCCGCATCGAGGCGCCGCGCATCCGCAACGCCGCGTTCGGCTTCATGTCGTTGCCGATCACTTCCGGCGCGTGGCGGATCGTGCACACCGCGCTCGCCCGCTTGCGCCGCCGCAGCAGCGGCGCGATCCGCGCCTCATCGCCCACCAGCAGAAAGCGCGCCTCCGGGTGGCGTTCGGCCGCCAGTTCGATCCCGGCGATCACCATCTCAGGGGCGCGGTCCCCGCCCATTGCGTCCACTGCCAGGGTGAAGAGCTCCGCCATGGACGCGGGGCAGACTCAGGCCCGAACCGCGGCCTTCAGGGCTTTGCCGGCGGCAATGACCTCGCGTCCGTCGTAGTGGCCACAGTGGCTGCACACGTGATGCGGACGTTTCAGCTCGCCGCAATTCGGACATTCGGCATGCGCTTCCCGCGGCAGAGCCTCATGACTGCGACGCATGCCGCGGCGCGACGGCGTGGTCTTTCTTTTCGGAACGGCCATGAAACCAGTCTCTCCGGTGGTGACGGCGCCCCTCGATGCGGCCAACGACCGTGCGGCCGGCGCAAGCCGCGCGACAAAGCTGCCGCAGGACGCATGAATAAGCCGGCCCTCTAGCAGAGCAGTCATCCGCTCGCAAGGACGGCGGATCAGCAGGTGTGATACGACCGGAACCACGTCACGAACCGCGGAACCCCGGCCGCCAGCGCGGTGCCCGGCGAAAACCCCGACACCGAAGCCGCCGCTTCGATATCGGCAAACGTCTCCTCCACATCAACCGCCGGCTTCGGCCGCTCCCGCACAACCGCCTTGCGCCCCAGCCCGTCCTCCAGCAGCCCGACCAGCGTCTTCACCCGTTCGCTTCGGTGATTGCCCAGATTGAGCACCCGCGCCGGCGCCCCCGCTTCGGGCGGCCGGTCCGCTACACCCAGCACGCCCGCCGCAATGTCATCGATGTAGGTGAAATCCCGCTTCAGCTCGCCTCCCTCGTACAGCGTGATCGGCTCGCCCGCGACGATCGCCCGGGCAAAGCCGTAATACGCCATGTCGGGACGGCCCCACGGGCCATACACCGTGAAGAACCGCAACCCGGTCTGCGGCATGCCGTGCAGATGCGCATAGGCCTGGCTGGTCAGCTCGTTCGCCCGCTTGGTCACCGCATACATCGAAAGCGGCGTGTCCACCCGGTCGGTCTCACGAAACGGCAGGTCGCGGTTCGCGCCATACACCGAAGAGGAACTCGCATACACGAAGTGCCGCAAGCCCGGCAGCAGGCGCGCCCCCTCCAGCATCACCAGGTGTCCCAGCACGTTGCTGTGGACATAGGCATAGGGATCAACCAGCGAGTACCGCACCCCGGCCTGCGCCGCGAGATGGATCACCACGTCGGCGTCTTCATGCGCCCGCATCACGGCATGCACCGCCTCGCGGTCCGCAATGTCGGTTTCATGAAAGGAAAACCCCGCACTCCCGGTCAGACGCGCAAGCCGGGCCCGCTTGAGCGCCGGATCGTAATACGCGTTCAGATTGTCGAGCCCCACCACCTGCGCGCCCTGCCGCAACAGTGCCTGGCACACGTGGTAGCCGATGAACCCGGCCGCCCCCGAGACAATGCGTTTCATGACCCGGCTCCATGCAATGCTGCGGAAGCCAAATCAAACGAAAAGCGCCCGCGCCGCCTCCCGATGGGATGTCCAGCGGGAGGCCCAAGAGGATGCCCGGGCCGGATCGCAACCATAATTTTCGTCAACCCATTCGACACTCGGAAGTGATTGCAGGAAGACCCGACCGCCCGTAACCCTCGCCCAGGACATGGCTTTCCCGGTGCCCCCGCCATTCGCGGATGTCATCCGGACCAGGCGTTTCGCGGCGCCGCCGCAACGTGCGAGGCCAACGAAATCAATGCCGGCGGACAGGGAGCTTCCGCTATTCCAAAAAAAGGTTATAGACGTGCCCGCTTCGGTTGCGCCCGTCCCGAGTCGGGGTTGGGGCATTTCGATCCGGGGGGAGATTGGTTTTTCAATGAGCACGAAACCTGTCAGCCGCGATACCTCCGTGGAAGCGGCGGATGATAGCTTCCGTTTGGAAGATTACATGCCATACCGGCTCGCCGTGGCCTCGGCCAGCGTCTCCCGCCTGCTCGCTCGGCGGCTGTCGGAGGCTTACGGCGTCTCGATAGCCGAGTGGCGGGTGCTGACCATGGTCGGCCGCCACGGCGTACTCTCGCCCAGCATCGTGGGCGAACGTACCGCAATGGACAAAGTCAAGGTCAGCCGGGCCGCCGCAAGCCTCGTCGCCCGCGGCATGCTGAAACAAAGCCAGGACCCCGCCGACGGACGCGGCCGACTCCTGCGGCTCACCCGCAAGGGCGCGACCGTCCACCGGGGGTCCCTCCCCCTGATCCGCGCGCTCGAGGATGAACTCGAAGGCGGCATGAGCCGTACCGAGTGGTCGGCCCTCAACAAGGCCCTGGCGCGGATCGGCACCCATGTTCTCTCGCTCGATGAGCCGATGCAGGAGGAGGAAGAGGCGGCCTAAGAGCGCGCGCCGCCCTCTTTCGCCCGCGCCTTGACCGCCGCGCTATGATTGGGGACGCCGTCGCGCGGCGCGAGGCGCCGGACGCCGATAGCACGCGTGTGCTGCTGATGCGGCTGTGGCGCGAGCATGTCTTCCCCTACCGCAAGCGGCTGCTCCTGGTGCTGCTGCTCACCGCCCTGATGGCCGGAACCACCGCGCTCTATCCGGTGGTGATCCAGCACGCCGTCCAGATGTTCGACAACAAGGACCAGCGCATCCTCTACCAGATCCCGGTGCTGGTCGTGCTGGTGACCTCCGTGAAGGCGCTGGCCCAGTACCTGCAGACCGTGCAGGTCCAGCGCATCGTCCTGCTCATCATCCGCGACGTGCAGTCGCGCATGTTCCGCCACCTGATCCATGCCGACCTAGCACGGCTGGAGCGGGAGGCGCCGGCCACGCTGGCCGCCCGCTTCACCACCGACGCCACCATCATCCGCGACGCCCTGATCCGCACCGTGCAGGGGCTGGCCGATGCCGTCACGGTGGTCGGCCTCGTCGCGTCGATGTTCTATCTCGACTGGGTGCTCAGCCTGATCGCCGCGGTACTGTATCCGCTGGCGGGGGTGCCGATACAGCGCTTGGGGCGCAAGGTGCGCCGCGCCTCCGGCGGCATGCAGGAGCGCATGGGCGAGGCCGCGGCGCTGCTGAACGAAAGCTTCGGCCAGGCCCGCACCGTCCGCGCCTACCGCCTGGAGGAGGCCGAGATCACCCGCGCCGACCGCGCGTTCAACCAGCTCGCCCGCGCGCTGCTGCGCATGATCAAGGGCCGCGGCGCGGTCGATCCGGTGCTGGAGGTGCTGGGCGGCGGCGCCGTGGCGGCGGTGATCGGTTTCGCCGGCTGGCGCGCCGCCATGGGCGGCCACTCGCTCGGCAACTTCACCGGGTTCGTCGCGGCACTGCTGATCGCGTCCCGCCCGCTGCGCGCGCTCGGGTCGCTGAACGCGGCGCTGCAGGAGGGGCTGGCCGGCCTCTCCCGCGTCCTCCGGGTGATCGATGAGCCGCCGGCGATCAGCGACGCACCGCACGCCCGGCCGTTGCCCGAGGGGCGCGGGCGGGTCGCGTTCGATCAGGTGGACTTCGTCTATCCCGATGGCCGGATCGCCCTGAACGGGCTGAGCTTCGAGGCCGCGCCCGGCGCCACGGTGGCGCTGGTCGGCCCGTCCGGCGCCGGCAAGTCCACCGCGCTCGCGCTGATTCCCCGCCTGCACGACGTGTCCGGCGGGCGGGTGCTGGTGGACGGCGCCGACGTGCGCGACGTGACCGTCGCCTCCCTGCGCGATGCCATCGCCTATGTCGGGCAGGAGCATTCTTGGCCAACGCCTCATTCACCATCGCCACGTCCGACTTGCTCCGGACGCTATCCCCGAATTTGGCCTTGATCATGCTCATGGTCGATTCGACGTTCGACCGCTTGTGGTAGTGGTCCAGGTAGTCTTCCCGATTCAGGCAGTAGGAATGGTACATCTTCTCGAAGAGACCGCCCTTGCCCCCGGTCGTGTTCTTCTTGATGGCGATGTAGGGTGTTCCCCCGGTCCTCGACGATCGTCTCGACGTTCTCCGCGCTGAGATACTCCTTGTCCGCCGAGAGTTCGCCCACGGCGAAGTTGCGGGCCGTCGTCTTGTGGAGTGGGGGCAACTGCGGGCAGTCGTTCGCGTCCTTGCCCTTGATTTCGACTGCCGTCACGACGTTGGTCTTGACCCCGCACATCAGATGGACCTTGACCCAATCGTGGCAGTTTCACAAAATGCCCGTACTTGTGATCGTACCAGCAGATCGAACCGGCAAGACGTGAAGCCGGTCGAGTCCACCGCGAAATCGGTCTCGATCTCTTTCAAAGGCAGGCTCGATTCCACGATCAGCGCCTTTGAGGATCGGCGTGAGTGCCGGGTCTTCGAGGTAGTTCAGCACGGAATTGTAGTGGGGCAAGATTGTCAAGGAAACCCCTGGCTTGGGCCTCGTCCAGATCGGCCTGGAAGCGGCGGGCGCTGAACGTCGAATAGACCTTGTACGTGACCGCGAACGCCATGTCGCGGTACGAGTGCCGGGGACGGCCCCGCTTCGATGCCTTGGGCGGTTCCTCGACGCCCTGGCATAAATCAAACAGCAACTCTAAAAAATGCGTCTTCTCTTGCATCTGAGCGGCGTTATAGGCAGGCCAGTTTTGGCGGTAAGTGGGTCGTGGGGCAACCGTGGTTGTCTCAGTGAGCGTGACAGTCTCGGTAAGCGTCACGGAGCCGTCGGGGTGGTTCTCACGTTCGACGACGAAATGAGCGGCGAAGACGTGTTTGCACGGCTGTTGCCTCTCTTCAAAATCTGGACATGTGCAGGTTGCACCCTCGCAACCCGCCGATGGGCTGAGACAGACCCGGTAATGTCCGGTCCCGCCTTGCGAGGGGACGAGGTAATACCCATCCTTCGGCACGATGCGGCGCGCCAGGGCCGCGATCATCAGGCCGCGCTGCTCGCGTGGGTCCTTTCCAGAGCCCTTCCCGTTGAGGTTGAGGGCGGGTTGCTTGGAATGGAAAGTTGCCGGACTGCCATTCGGGTGCTAACCCGCCCGAGTCTGTCTGACCCCCGGTCGCGTGTTTCCAGCACTCGGCCGGGGTTTGTTTTTCACACTGTTATTGTAGGACAAGTAATCCGACAAATCAAGGGATTGACAGACGGATTTTTAGTCCTTCGATAGAGGACGTCGGACGACCCAAGAAAAAGCCCGAATCTTTGAAGACAAAGGAGCTTCGTATCCGCGTCACCACCGAACAACATAGGCTCATTATTGATTCATTGGAAAATGATGATATGTCAGAGTGGGCTAGAGCGACTCTGTTACAAGCGGGCCCGAGATCGGATCGCGGGGAATAAACGGAATAAGTCGGAGCTTCGCAGGGACAAAAACGGGGATTGACCTCTTAGATCTCCCCGAGATTCGAAGTTAAAATAGGTAAGGTCTGGGGACAGAGCCGAAGCACTATCCCCAGAAGGGTAAAATCCGGTCGCTATTAGCTGGCACGAGATATCAGCAGGTTCGCCGACCTCTGCCGTAAGAAAACCCCCGGAATCGGGCACGCAGGATCACGGTTATCCGCCCGTTCAAGACACGGAGTTGCCTCCGCGTGATGGTGGGGCGGCACCATCTGCGAAAGAAACACGGCGATAAAAACGCCATTGAAAAAGTCTCTCTGGTGAAATCCCCAGACGTAACGCCCCTCCTGAGAAAAGTTGCGTTACGTCCGGGCAAGCCGGAGGGGTCTGCGGGTCGGCGGGGGCTTGACTTCCGCCGACCCGTTTTTTTGTTTCAATCATCTTCCATGAACAGCGGGCTTCCGGCCCCCCTCTTTAATTCCGGGCTAAGATACCATCGATTACCCGGCACTGACACGAAAAGGTCGGGGCGTTTTGTGATAGCTGTGTATATCGAGTTATAAAGAATATTGTTTTTCATGTTAACTCCGTAACCTTTATTTCTGAGTGGTTCCCTGATTTCGGCGATAAGGAGCGGTTTTTCGGCTTCCTTAAGCACTTCGGCGATGAGATGGATTCTCGTCTTTCCTCGTGCAAGGCTGGTTGAAGTGCCTGCCTTATCTCGCTCATTCTTGGCTGAGTCGGTTCCATTCTTGCCGCATCCACCCCGTTCCCTCTCTAGCCTTTCAAGGAAATCTGCGAGTTCAGAAATCAGTTGTTCATTCTTTTCAATTTTTGCCCTTTTGGCCAATGGCTTCTTCGTAATCGACGTTCTTTCGTCGCAACACTTCCAAGAGTGTTCTTGCCGCTCCCGCTTCATCACTCATGTTAGTTGACTCCAGTTTTTTTCTATGGGATTGGCGAGACATCCTCCATCTTATGGAGCCTGCGCAATCCCGTCAAGTAGGTTTGGGAAGCGAAAACCTATCCGTATGGTCCAAGATTCGATGGCATGCGAGTGGCTACCATTCCTATAAGAATATCCACACTGATAAACCAAATACTAGAGATATATTGCCAATCCCTTTAGCAAATAAAAGCCCCGCCAATCCGCCGAGGGGAGCAGACGACGGGGCAAAGTTATTGGACATCTCCGCGAACTCAGACTCAGTAGTTCCAAGATCGGCGATTGTCTCAGGAGCTTGACGTAGATGGGCGCAAGCCCCCTCCGGAAAATGGTTTTGGTACACGGAACCAACACCGGAGGGAGCTATGCGCCCCCACCCCATCGTATCCTCGACCGCCAGAAGGTCCATCGCCTCGCCGCCGAGCACCTGCAAGCCCATCTCCAATTCAAGGACTACAAGCGCAAGACCTCGGCCCATGTCCTCTGGTCGCTGTTGCTCGCCGCCGCCGCCCGGGTCACCTCGCTGTCCGATGCCTGCGGGCGCTTCGACCACGCCCCCTCCGACGAGACGGCCCGCAAGGCGCTCCTGGCCACCCTGCCCGATTACGGCACGGTGCCATGACAGCTCAACGCCGCGCTGGCCGGACACCTGCCCAAGACGTTGGGCAAACACCTCCAACTCCTGGCCCTCGACCTGACCTTGATCCCCTACCACGGCCAACCGTTCCGCGACCTCAACGAGGTCTACCGCGGCCAGGCCAAGGACGGCACCAGCCACTTCCACGCCTACGCCACCGCCTACGTCGTCCGCCACGGGCAGCGGTCCACCGTGACACCGACCGGCGTGACCAAGGGCGAACCCCTCAAAGCGGTGGTCCAACGCCTCCTCCGTCAGGCCGCCAGCGTCGGCGTCCGGCCCCGTCTGCTGTTGCTCGATCGCGGCTTCTACAGCGTGGCGGTGGTCCGCTACCTCCAGCAAGCACACAGGTGCCGTTCCTGATACGTGGTCTGTCACGGCCGCTCCCCCAAGCAGTCCGGAGGTCCGACCGGCAGCTACGTGTTCCGGACCTGGAAGAAGAGCGGTTGGTCCCGCTACACGCTGACCGACGCGAAGAAGTGCACCGCGACGGTGTCGATCTGCGTGAAGTGCCGCAACTACCGGGGCCGGTGGAAACGGCATGGGCGACAGGCGTTGATCTACGCCTTCTGGGGTTACCAGCCGCCGTCGCCGGATTCGGTCTTCGCAACCTATCGGCTCGCGATTCGGGATCGAGTCGAGCTATCGCCAGATGCACGAGGGACGGATTCGGACCACGACGCGGCGTCCGGCGGTGCGGCTGTTGTACGTGGGGATCGCATGGTGCTTCGGAACCTGTGGGTGTGGCTGCATTACACGATCCTCTCGATGCCACGTCGCGGC